>JBDIVW010000030.1:0-71475 GCA_039794185.1 Candidatus Inralta sp.
GTGAGCAGCATCAATTCCTCGAGCCGCCCGCACTCGGCCGCGGTTTGCACGACTTTTGAAAACAACTCGATGTCTCCCTTCGGATCGACCACGACCACCGAGTAGCCCTTCCTGATGTCCTGCTCGATGATATTCTCCATCAGGCGCGTCTTGCCCACCCGCGTCGTTCCCAGGCAGCCGAAATGACCACTTCGATCGGCATCCCGCATCACAAAGACCCCTTCCTTTTGGTTGTCGTCGAGATTGGCGCCGAATCCCAACAACGTCAGCTCCGGGTGAACCGGTCGCTGTTGACCCTTGCTGTTGAGCGCGCGGAGCAGCTCCAACGAAGAGGCCATGTTCGCAGCCCCGTTGCTCGATACCGACATACTCAAGTACTACCACCGTAGCGATCTCCATGAAGCCCGTTCCCACCCCCACCCATCACAGCGCCCGATCATTCCCCTACATTCCGGTCTGAACCAGAAAGCGGCTCTGGCACCTCATCGAAACCTGATGTTTCCGAACACGCAGGTTGGCACGCACAGGAAGTAATTCTGGGTAGGGAGCCTTCACCATTCGATGTCCGACCACCTTGAACACAGCGACAGGTTACTGATGACGACCTACACCATGAATTCTGTGCCAGGAGCCACCCATGAATGCAGTCCCCTCTCGGAGAACGCTCTCACCGTCCTCCGAGAACGATACCTGGCCAAGGATGACCAGGGGAACATCGTCGAAACCGTGGACCAACTCTGGGCACGGGTCGCCCGTGAAGTCGCCATAGTAGAAACCCTGTACGAGGCGACACATGAAGAAGTGGCATCCATCGAGGAACAATTCCGCCGGATGCTGGCGGCTCGAACCTTCCTGCCCAATTCCCCGACGCTCATGAACGCCGGCCGGCCCGGAGCGCACAAGCAGTACTCCGCCTGTTTTGTGATCCCCATCGAGGATGACATGCAGTCGATCGGGGATGCCGTGACTGCGGCCTTGTTGATCCACAAGAGTGGGGGAGGGACCGGGTTTTCATTCTCCAACTTGCGTCCGAAGGGAGACCGCGTGAGGAGCTCAGGCGGCGTGGCATCCGGCCCGGTCTCCTTCATGAAGATCATCGACGGCGCCACCGAACAGGTACGCCAGGGTGGAACCCGCAGGGGCGCGAACATGGGGATTCTCCATGTCCAGCACCCGGACATCCTGGAGTTCGTGGGGTGCAAGACGCAGGACGGCCAGATCCGGAACTTCAACATCAGCGTGGCCGCCACCGACGAGTTCATGACCGCGGTCAGAGAGGACAGGCCCTACGCCCTGATCAACCCCCGCACGAAGCAGCCCGTCAAACAGATCTCCGCCCGGCTGGTCTTCGATCGCATCGTCGAGGAAGCCTGGAAGACCGGCGATCCCGGGCTTTTCTTCATCGACCGCGCGAACCGGGCCTGTCCTGTTCCTGCCATGGGCGAAATCGCCTCGACCAATCCCTGCGGTGAGATCCCTCTGCATGGCTTCGATGCCTGCACGCTCGGCTCCATCGATTTAGCGAAACATCTTCGGATCCAGCCCGGCCATGGTCAGTACGAGATCGACTGGGAAAGTCTCGACCAGACCATCCGCCTCGCGGTTCGATTCCTGGACAACATCATCGATGCCAACGACCATCCGCTTCCCCAGATCAATACCATGACGCGGCAGACCCGCCGCATCGGCCTTGGGATCATGGGATACGCACGGCTGTTGATGGCGTTGGGCCTTCCCTACGGCAGCGAAGAAGCCATACGCTTCACAGAGCGGCTCGCACACCAGATGAAGGCCATGGCATGGCGCGCGTCAGCGCAACTGGCCCACACCCGAGGCGTGTATCCGGCGTGGAAGGGAAGCAAGCATGAACAGGAAGGGAAAAAGGTGCGCCACAGCTACGTGACGACCGTGGCACCGACTGGGTCGATCAGCATGATCGCCGACACCAGTGCCGGCTGTGAGCCCGAGTTCGCGCTGGTCTGGTTCAAGCAGGTCCTCGAAGGCAGGAAGCTGCCCTACCTGTGCGACCTCTTCGAAGCGACGGCCAGGCGCGAAGGCTGGTGGCACGACGCTCTCATCGACAAGATCGCGGCGAATCACGGGTCGTGCCGCGGACTCAAGGACGTGCCCGCCCACTGGCAACCGCTCTTTACCGTAGCCCACGATCTCACCCCTGAGCAGCATGTCCAGGTCCAGGCTACCTGGCAGCGGTTCAGCGACACAGCGGTCAGCAAGACCATCAACCTGCCCGCCACGGCGACCGCTGAAGACGTCCGCCACGCGTATTTGCTCGCATGGGAACTCGATTGCAGCGGGATCACCGTCTACCGCGATGGGAGTCGCGCCAGCCAAGTGCTCAATCTGGGCAAGGCGGACTGCAACGGGAACCTTCCCATGAAAGGAACAAAACCGGAAGACGCGGACCTCCCTGTTGCCAACCCGTTCGAGCTGCCGGACGTCTTGGACGCGAAGCGGGTGCAGGTGAAGACGACAGATGGGCATGTGTACGTCACGATCTCGACCTTGAAGACCAGACCGCTCGAGGTCTTCATCCACACGCCCGTCGAGGCCAGCAATGCGGAAATCTACGAGTCCTTTGCACGGGTCCTCTCCATCTCCTTACGATCGGGCGTGCCCGTGGAGGCCTTGCTCGAACAACTGGAAAAGGCCAACCAACGGTACGGCTCGGTTGCCAGCATCCCGGCCGCCATCATCCGAGCGCTCCGCATGAGCCAACTGATCAAAGAGCACGGCGAGGGACTTCCTCCGTGCCCGCAATGCAGTCAGGACACCATCCGGCAGGAGAATTGTTTGCTCTGCCGGCACTGCGGCTGGACCAAGTGCAGTTGATGGTTTACCTATTATAGAGAGGTCGGCCATGCCTCCCCAGTCGCTTCCACCATCCGTCCCGCTCAACACGGCGATCGTGACGCCGAGGACGGATCAGAACGTCGGCCTTCAGGTCGGATGGACCGTGGCCTACCGCGATGCCAACGACCGACTGCAGGACGGCAGGATCATCGAGATCCTCGACCCGAGCGTAAACGGCCGCGTCAAGCTCGATTCCGGGGTCACAATCTCCATTGCCAAGATCACTGCCGTCAAAGCCGTCGATCAAGCCGGCCGTTGCCTCGCTGCCTGGACCGTCAACCCGCACGGCTACGATGGCACCAGGTCCGCCACTCTCCCGGTGCTCACCGGCCCGGACCGGTGGCTCAAACGGTTCCGCCGCCTGGCCGAACTCACCGCCGGGATCACCGGGGACGATCCGCGCTTCCCTTCGATCATGCAACTCCTTAACCAATGCGACGAGGCCTATGTCCGCGGCCAGGACGACGCGTTCATTCAGTGTGCGCGCCAGATTGCCGCACTCGTCAACGCTCCTGTCTCCAGACAAACCTCTTCCGCCGAATCCGGCTCGCCCGCTCCCTCCCAACGAGCCGCGCAGCGACCGTCACAGTCATCCGATCCTTCCCCCACGTAAGAATCTCTTCATTCATCCTTGCAAACGAGCCATCACCAAGGAGTGTACAATGCAGACTTCGATGCCCGATCTCGTGGCGCAGTTCGTCCGCGCCCGCAGGGTTTCGGTTCCCCTCCTCGCCATCACCACACCCGATCCCGCCGCGACGATCGGCCTGATCCGGACCTACGGGTTGCGGAGTCCTGGATCCGATCAGGAAGACCCCGTCTTCTCCTGGGACGTCAGCCGCGGGCTCCTGCCCGTCAACAGCGGGGCCGACAAAGCCCTGGCGACGCTGCTGGGAAGCGTGAAGGCCAATGTCACGATGAATCCCTCGGAAACCCTCAAACTCCTCGGGAATCTGCCTCCGAAGAGCGTCGTCTTCTTTCACAACGCCCACCGCTTCATCCGCAACGAGTTCGTCTCCCAAGGCATCTGGAATTTGCGCGACCTCTTCAAGGGCAAACCGGCGACCCTCGTCTTGCTGGCTCCGGCGATCGACGTGCCCGCGGAACTCTTCCATGATCTGCTGGTCCTGGAAGAAACCCTGCCGGGGCGGGAGCAACTGGCCGCGATCATCAAGGACCAATGCGTGCAGGCACAAATCGACACTCCTGCCGAGGACGCGATGGCTCAGGCCGTCTCCGCGCTGCAGGGGCTCGCGGCCTTTCCGGCCGAACAGGTCGTGGCCCTGTCGCTCAGCAAACGGAACGGCATCAACCTGGCGCGGCTGTGGGAACGGAAACGGCAGATGATCAATGCCACGCCCGGGCTTTCCGTGTGGGGTGGGAACGAACGGTTCCACGATATCGGCGGCGTGCAAGCCGCCAAAGACCTCCTCGCGAAACTCTTCAAAGGCAACGATCCGCCGAAGGCCGTCGTCTTCCTCGATGAAATCGAGAAGATGTTCAGCGGCTCCCTGTCCTCCAATCAGGACTCGTCGGGCGTGACCGTCTCCATGCTAGGGACCTTGCTCACCTATATGCAGGATCACAAGGCGAGAGGCATCATCTTCGTCGGCCCGCCGGGGACGTGCAAATCCATGGTGGCCAAAGCCAGCGGCACGGAAGCCGGGGTGCCCGCGATTTGCTTCGACCTCGGCGCCATGAAGGCGTCACTCGTCGGTCAATCGGAAGGCCAGCTACGCCAGGCGCTCGGCGTCGTCAGCGCCGTGGCCGATGACAATGTCCTCTTCATCGCCACCAGCAACAACGTGAGCGCGCTCCCGCCGGAGCTGCTCCGCCGCTTCAAGTACGGCGTCATGTTCTTCGATCTGCCTTCGGCAGCCGAGCGGGAAACCATCTGGGCCATCTATCGCAAACACTTCCGGATCCCAGCCGAGATGGCTCAGCCACCAGACCAAGGCTGGACCGGCGACGAGATCCGGACCTGTTGCGAGCTGAGCTGGCAACTCGGTTGCTCCCTCGAAGAAGCCAGCGCCTACATCATCCCGGTCTCCATCCGCGTCGCGGACCAGCTCAAAGAGCTGCGCTCGCAAGCCAATTACCGGTACCTCTCCGCCAGCTACCCCGGCCCCTATCTAATGGACAAGGCCGAGGCCGCCCAAGGACCGAGCCCCCGCATGTACGTGGCGTAGGTGAATCTCTTCCTAATTTCTTGACGAGGCCCCCATGCCCTGCTGGATGACCGCCACCACCACGGTCGAACTCAAGGCTGCCGATCAGACGCTCCTCAAGCAAGCCGCTGAACGACTCGGCTGGACGGTGGTCCTTGAGGGAGACTCCCTTCGCATCCAGACACCCGACGGGATCACGCTCTTCGTGTCCGGCCAGTCGGTCGTGATTCCACGCGGCCGGGAAGAACTGATCCAGACGCTGCAACGATCCTACGCCCACCAGATTCTCGACACCGTGGCGTCCCAATTCGGCTGGACCGTCGAGTCCACCGACACGTCGGAATCCACCTTCGTCCTCAGCAAGTTTTAATCGCTCGATGGAAAGGAGCCGGCATGCACAAGCCCGACGCCATACGCGTGCACATCGCGCAGGACGGCACCCTGACAGTTACGACGGACGACATCAGCATGCCCAATCACCGAGAGGCTGACGAGTTACTTAACTTGCTGAACCAGCTCGCGGGCGGCCAAACCGAAGTCATCGAGCGGCCCGAACGGCTCCTCCACGAACAGCATCAAGATCATTCGCATCTCCACGACTCACATCGCACATGAGGTTTCCCATGGACACTCCACAAGCCACTCTGTCCGCACTCTGGAAGAACGCGGTCTGCCTCGTCCTCACATTGCGGAAACTCGGCATCAAGCGAACCGTCCGCCAGGATGTGCTCGCGGTCGAGACCGACCGCGCCCTGGTCAAGGTGACCAAGGCGATTCTGGCCTGTCCTGAATACAAGGCAATTACGAAACTGGACGCGCAGATCCGCAAGCGACTCTCGAGCTATACGCTGCCGTCCTCCCTCCGGCCGGGTATCTACCTCGTCCCCAATGCGCTCCTCGAAGAAGTCGACGAGCTGATCACGAACTTCAAAGAGAAACGAGAGAGCCTGATCGACTATTTTGTCCAGGTCTACCCCCAGCGCAGAGAAGAAGCCCAGCTCAAGCTGGCCGACCTCTACAATCCAGCCGATTACCCGGACGTCGACACGGTCAAGGCCGGCTTTCTCTTCGAATGCCAATATCTGACGTTCGATCTTCCCGGAACCCTGAGTACCCTCAGCGAGCGACTGCTGACGCGTGAGACCGACAACGTCTCGCAAAAAGTCAGGCAGATGCTCGAGGAAGCCAAGACCACGCTACGCGAGGCGATGGCCGAGCTGGTCGATCACCTGATGGAGCGACTCACGCCCAACGCCAACGGCAAGGCCAAAACCTTCAAGGCCAGCACGGTGACCAACCTGATGGACTTCTTGAACCGGTTCGATGCGCGCAATCTCAGCCAGGATGTGGACTTGCAGAAGCTCGTGAATCAGGCCAAGGGCCTCCTCTCTGGGATGGAACCGAATCGCATCCGGAAGGACGAATCCGTGACCACGGTCGTTCGCGAAGGGATGCGAGCGATCAAGTCCCAGTTGGATGCGCTGCTGGTCGAGAAGCCTTCACGCGTCTACGTGCTGGAGGACGAATAACAGAGAGGTGCCGCTTCCCATTCCGGCTTCGTCGCAGTAATACCTTCTCTGCAGGCGTCTCCACCACATGATCACGCACATGATCACGCCAAGGATCACGACCCGTCATGAAGCTCTCGCCCGACGACATCCGCCGCGCCCGTTCCGTCAACCTCATCGAGCTCCTGATCGGGCTGGGCCACAAGCCCGTGTCCCGCCGCCCGGACCATGCCCTCTTCCACTCTCCCTTGCGTGACGACCGCCACCCGTCGTTTTCTGTCTCCCGTGTCAACGGCGCCTGGGTCTGGTACGACTTTGGCCCGGGCACGCACGGCGATGGCATCGAGTTCATCCAACAGACATTCCACCTCACATTTCCCGAAGCGGTGTGCAAGCTGCTCGGTCATCCCATTGACATCGGCCCTCCTCCAAGCCGATCCCGGAAGGACTCGACCCGAGCACAGCGGCAGCGCATAGACCTGGCGCGGCAGGCCTACTGCAGCGCCAAGGCCCGCATGACGCCCGCGAAAGAAAAAGAGCTCCGGCAGTATTTTCTCTCTCGACAGGTCCCGTACTTTCCCCAACTCGGAGCGGTCTGGATGGCCCGCGGCGAGGCCAAGACCCCGTACATCGGCATCCCACTTCCCAGCCCTAACGTCCACTTCATGCACGGAGTGGAATGCCGGGCACTCCATGACGTGCCGAATGAACTCCTTCGCGCCACGATCGGGATCAAATCTCCGTGGATCATGAAGCGCGGGGACGCGGCAGTCCTCGTCACCGAAAGCATCCTCGACTGCTTAGCCGGCGATGCGCTCTTCGGCCCCACATTCACGCTCTGTGCCCTGAACGGGATCGCCAACGTCGGCAAACTTCCGGAGTACCTGACTCGCCTCAAGGCTAAGATCGTCTACCTCGCGCTGGATAATGACCCAGATCCCGACAAGGGTCCGAAAGCCCAGCAAGAGGCGATCGTGTTGCTCACCAGGTTGGGAATGCACGTGGTGAATGTCCGAGTCCACCACCAGGCAGGCGTCAAGGACCTCCATAAGCTTCTGCTTCAGGCCCCGACCCGCATCTCGCCGTTCCACCTCACCGAGAGCGGCATTCACCACCAGGCCGCGCCGCGCGCTCCATCTTCCTGTTCGTAACAGCACAGGCATCGCTCAATCCTGATCTCGCAAGGAGACGCCATGGACACGCGCCAGGTTCCGATCACTGGGTTCATCGAGACCTTCAGCGCCAGCCTGTGTGAATCGGCCGCCTCACAGCTCAGGCCCATCTTCAGACCCGAGCACCGGATCACGGCGCAGCCCATCCTGAATCAACTCAAGGAACCGCTCTGGCCGCCGCAAGCGGATGTCGCCGCGGCGACCGCCCTGGTGCTGCAACAGCATCGCGGCGCATTGATCGTCGGAGAAATGGCGACCGGCAAGACCCGCACTGCGGTCGGCGCCTGTCTTATCCACAGCTCCCGACGCGTGCTGGTGATGGCGCCGCCCCATCTCCTCCGCAAGTGGGAGAGAGAAATCAAACGCATTCTGCCGGACGCCCCGGTCCACCAGTTGAAGTCGCTCAGCAGCATCGATCGCATCGCGAGGTGCCCGCTCCCCAACCATCTCCCCCTCTTTGCGATCATCTCCCGTGAAAAGGCCAAACTCTCGTATGCCACGAAACCAGCCCTGGTCCGGCGGCGATGGAAGGGTGAGCACGGATTCGTCGAGCTTTTTTGCTGCCCCCACTGTGGGGGCCAGGTCCGGGACACGGACGAGACGCCTCTCACCCCGGAGACCTTGCCGGCGAAATCGAAATGCCGCGCATGTGGCTCTCCCCTGTACGACTTCGATCCGAGCGGGCCACGCCGGTACGCCCTGGCCGATTACATCTGCAAGCAGCACCCGACCCTGTTCGATACGTTCGTGGTTGATGAGATCCACGAGCTGAAGGGCAAGGCCACGGCGCAAGGTATCGCCTTTGCGAATCTCATGAACGTCACGGACCGCGTCATTGGGTTAACGGGAACGTTGTCGAACGGACGCAGCACGTCGGTCTTCTACCTCCTATGGCGCCTCATTCCCGGCCTCAAGTCGGCGTACAGTTTCCATGATGAATCCCGGTGGGTCGATGTCTACGGCATCCGCGAGACCCGCACGACGTGCATCGATGCCGACCAGGTGGTCGAGCACGGAACCCAGTCGAAACGGAAAGTCTACGTGACAGTCGTGGAACGGCCGGGGATCTCGCCCCGGCTGATCCCGCACCTCGTCGACAAGGCCTGCTTCCTCCGGATGGAGGACCTGGATCTCGCGCTCCCTCCCTATGAAGAGCACGTGGAGACGTGCGACCTCGAAGGCCAACTCAAGGCGCAGTACGAGCAGCTCTTCAAAGCGGCCAAACCGCTGATCCGGGAGGCCAGGAAATCCCGCGACGGGCACCTGCTGTCCACGGTCGTTCAGGCTCTGGTGGCCTACCCGGACCGGTGTACCACGGAGGAACGGATCACAAATAAGTTTGGAGAGGTCAAGTTCACTCTTCCGCCATTACCTGAGCCGATCCGGTATCCGAAAGAACGCGTGCTCCTGCAACACGTCGAAGACAACGTGAACCGGCATCGCCGCGTCCTCGTGTACTGCACCCATACCGGGACGCGCGACATCACGCCGCGCCTGCATCGGATCCTGAAGCAAGCCGGGTTTCGTACGGCCGTGCTCACGGCTTCGGTCCAAGCCGAACGCCGTGAGGAATGGATTGAGGACCGGGTGAAGGCCGGCCTTGACGTGCTGATCTGCAATCCTCGGCTGGTGCAGACCGGCCTCGATCTCCTGGATTTTCCCAGCCTGCGATTCTTCGAGTCGGATTACAACATCCTGACCGTGCGGCAAGCGGCTCGCCGCTCCTGGCGGCCGGGACAACAGCAGCCCGTCGACGTGCGACCGCTCATGTATGCCGGCACGGCCCAGGAACAGGCCTGGTCGCTCATCGCCAGTGGCATCAAGGCCAGTCTCTATACCGAGGGAGACATTACCAGCCACGCGATGGCGGCCTTCAATCAAGAGGACGACATCACCATTGGCCTGATCCGCTTCATTCTCGACCAGAATCCTCAGCTCCTGAGCGCGGAAAAAGCGTTCCGCGACCTCGCGCGCGCCTACAAGGACCAGCGGGAAATCATCGGCGAGTCGTCCCGTCAGCCCCCATTGCATCCCTTGCCAGCCTCGGCGGCAGGGGACCAAACTGTCACGATTCCAACGGCCGAGCTGGCTCCCGTGCTCCTCCCAGAGCTCTCCCAGCAACTCGGTCTCTTCGCCGCCTGACCCATTTCACCCTGGATGCATCCGGGAGGCCCGCATGACACACGACCGGTCACACACGATGGATGATGGCCCAAAGATGCTCCGCGTCAATGGCTTCGACGCCCTGATCGAATCCTATGCCTACGAGGACCAGCAGCCTGGCCTCTCACTCCGAGTGCTGTCGCTCATCGCGCGAGAGTCGAGCATGCGAGCGATCCGTGCCAACATGAGCCTCGGCCATCAGGTCGACATCGAGGGAGTCGGCCTGCTCTCCTGGCCCAGGCCCTCCGATTTGGAGATCCAGTCCTTTCACCGGCGGCTCCCCTCAGGACTCATCTCATCCCTCTGGATCCCCAAGACCGCCACGGCCTATGGGATTGAGCCCAATCAGCCCGCGTATCTCATCAGCCTTCACGCCACGGACCCCACGATTCCGTCCGGCTTCATCCCGCTGCTCGACCGGCTGCTGCCGTTCCCGGTTCTCGCGTCCTGGGCGGAGGCACTCTGGCAATTCGGGCTGGAGGCGGAGTGGATCACTCCCCTGATTGGACACAGGCTGCACGCCTGGGAGGTCCATCCTCCGCGTCGCGCCGTGCAGGACTTCATCACGACCCAACTGCAAGCCCGCGCGTTACCGGTTCCAGCCTGAGCAGAGCCGGAAGACCCTTCACCATTCTGACAAGCGAGCCACGGACCATGAGAACGATCGCACGAGCGAAGGCGGGATTCTATCCGACGCCGGAATCGGTCACCCGCGCCATCGCCAACCTGATTCAGAACCCCTCTGGTCACTCCGGCCGCCTCTGTGATCCTTGTTGCGGGCTCGGAGAACCAGCAGGCACCCTGGCCCAATCGCTGGGACTGGTCAGTTTCGGGATCGAGCTCGATAGAGACCGATTCCGGGATTCCCAGACCATCCTCGACCACACGCTCCGCTCTGATGCCTTCGCCACCACCATCCAAAAGCAGAGCATGTCCCTCGTCTTCCTCAATCCCCCGTACGATGATTTGGGAAAACGCCAGCGCAGCGAACCCGCCTGGCTCCGCCTGCTCACCCCCGCCCTGCAACCGGGAGGCATGCTCGTCTTCATCATCCCGGAGCCGCGGGTGACCAAGGAACTAAGCCGCTATCTGGCGACCCACTATCGACACGTTGCCTTCTTCAGGTTCCCTCATCCGGAGTACCTCGCATTCCGGCAAGTCGTCATCTTCGGGGAGAAAACCGTCTCGCCCTTGCGCGATCGAAGACGCATCGATGCCCTCATGGAGGAGGAAATTGACTACCAAACCTTCGAGGGCCGCTTCACCCCGCTCTATGCCATCGCGCCGCAACTGATTCCAGGACCGATCGAGTTCCGCAGCTACTGGGTCTCGCCCGAAGACCAGCTCGCCGAGGCCGCTGCACACGGAATCTGGCAGGACCCGCGCATCCACGATGCGCTCGACTTTCCCATCTCAGGGCCCTGTACTCCCCTCATGCCGCTCAGAAAAGGCCACCTCGCGAGAATGATCGCGGCAGGCATGTTGAACAACCAGAGGATCGCGACCGGGTCCACTCGCTGGATCATTAAAGGCTTCACCGACAAGACCACGAAACAACTGCCGCCCGAGGAGGAACACTTCGACACGACAAAAGGACACGAGACTCGGACGGTGACACGGGTCATCGAGATGTTCGTGCCCCAGATCCAGGCCTGGGACATCACGGAAGGGCCTACCTACGGCCAGCACGTCATCGTCAATTGCGTCGATCATCACGGAGAAGTCGCGCCCGAGACACCATGACATCCAGTAACGAGCCACCCACCATCCAAGATCTCCAGCCGCACACGCCGACTCGCCGCACGGCCAAGCTCCCCGAGAAATCGGAGCGATCCTGCAAGGACTGCCGCAAACCGTTCCTGGGCACGAAGACGGCCCAGTACGGCCCGTGCTGTCGCTGGAAACATCGAGGACAGATCAGAAAGAAATACGAGTGGACAGCAGACCGAGATCAGCTGCTCCGTACTCGGTATGATGGCATTATTAAAGGACGCGCGGCGGAAATCGCCGCCGTGTTTGGATGGCCCACGTGGGTGATCAAGCGCCGCGCCGCGGAACTCGGGCTCACATCTCACCTGGATCCGAAGCCCTGGACCAAGGAGGAAGAGGCCTTTCTCCTCGAACACGTCGGCAGCCGCCTCCTGCCCTGGATCGCCAGGACACTGCATCGATCCGTCACGTCCGTCAAAATGAAATGCCGCCACATGGAGCTGAGCCTGCGGTACCGAGAAGGCTATACGCTGCGCGAGCTGGAGCTGTGTTTCGGCTGCGATCATCGGGTGATCGAAGGATGGGTGCGCGAGGACAAGCTTCACATCCGACGACGGGGCACCGAGCGAGCCCACGACGCCTGGTACGTGACCGATACGGATCTGCTCCGGTTCATCACTGAACATCCCCTCGCCTTCCCACTCCGCAAGGTGGACCAGTTCTGGTTCATGGATCTCGTGACCAGTGGCGGGCTTGTCCGAAAGGCCCTGCAGGCTGCCTCACAGGATGATGCTGATCAACCTGCCGCCTGACCTGGGGATTCCTTTGGCTGGTCATTCTAGGGCATCACTCACGTCTTCTCAGACTCTGTGGAGGCTGTTATGAAATTCATCTGTACCCGCAACATCCTGCTGAGCGCGATCCGGAATCTGCTGAGCCTCACCTCGAACAGATCCACCCTCCCGATCCTCGCCCATGCTCTCCTGGAAACCACTCCCGCGGGCCTCAAGGTTCTGGGCACGGACCTCGAAACCGGGTTCCAAGGCTCCTACGACGTCACTGTGCAGAAACCCGGACGCGTCACCGTCAACGCCCGTGCCCTCTGCGATGTGATCAAGGAACTCGATCCCGAGCATCCCATCACCTGGCAGGCTGATGAGAAACACGTGATCAAGCTCGTGTCGGGAAACAGCCGCTTCACGCTCCATGGGATGTCCGCAGACGACTATCCTCAGCTCCCTGCATTTGATGAGCCCGCTCAGTTCAGCATCCCGAGCACTGCTCTCCTCACCTGTCTGCAACAAGTTCTCCCGGCTGTTCCCGATCAGGACCAGCGGTTCGTCCTACAGTCCGTCCTCATCACCATGAGGCCACCCGACTCACCGTCGATCGAAATCGTCGGAACCGACGGGCACCGCTTGGTCATCGCTGAATCAGACGCCGGCACATGGGCCACCTCTGCACCCCAGCCGCTCAACGCCCTCATTCCCAAGAAAGCCGCTCAGTTGCTGGCCGCATTACTCGCTCAGGAAGATACGCTGGATGTTCCCATCGCTATTTCCAAGAAACTTTTCTGCGTGACCGTCAAGAACGTCATCCTGACGAGCCGGCTCATCGAAGGGACTTATCCCAACTACCAGCAAGTCATACCCGTCCTGAACGGCGCGCGTATGGAAATCGACCGCGAGATCTTCGAAGAGGCGCTCCACCGCGTAGCCGTGGTGTCTCGCGATCAGACCCAAGCCGTGCGTTTGGCTCTGACGCCTGACACCCTCACCATCCACGCCCAGAATGCGGACGTGGGGGAAGGAACGGAAAGTATCCCGGCGGTCGTGGCCAGCAAGGAATTCAAAACCGGCTTCAACGCCCGCTACCTGCTAGATGCGCTCCGGACTTGCCCAGGCAAACGCCTTCAACTGCATATGAAGGAACCGGTCAGTCCCTGCCTCATTGTGAGCCCTGACAGCCATAATCGCTGGAAGCACGTGATCATGCCAGTCCGCTAATAAGTATGGAGGCGATGATGCGCGGTCCTGTTTCTTCATCCATCCTAGTTTCGTGGGGATGGACCTCATATCGTCGAGCCGGGTGGGTTAATCAGCAGGGCCAGCGGCTGTATGTCGTTCACTTCCACAGCATCGAGGGTCCAAACGGCTACACCAGGATCACGCTTCACGTCTGGGCTCGCCGGCCGGTCTTGGCCCTTCGGGCCCTGTGCAAGGAGAAGAAAAGCGAGGAAGAACTTCTTCGGTACGACTGGGCCGTCATCGATTAGTCCTCCCACAGCATGTCGCCCCAGGCCTCCTCTGATCGTCGTCTGTGTCTGTCTTAAGTGGCGATCGGTGTCAGTGAAGGCAACACCAACTCTCTCCAACACTGGCCCCGCCCCATTCCGCCCATCCAGTAATACTCAAAGAAAGGTCCTGTCACATCGATAGGCGGGGGCTACCCCCTTCGCTGCCTGGCATACATCTGAAAAGGACCATTCTGTACCAGTAAAACTTGCATGGGCCCCACGCTTGCTTGATGGTCCGGGACAACGGCACCAGCTCCTGCGTGGGCTCTCTAGAGGTCTACTGTTCGGGCATAACGACTACCGGGGGGCTACTGACACACTCCATTCCAGGCTCTCTAAAGGTTAGAGGTCATATGAAAATGCGATCACTTCGAGGGGAAGCACTCACCACGACCAGTTCGAATGCCCAGCAGGCCGAAGACCAGTACATGACCGTACAGCAACTGGCGCAGCGCCTGCGGGTCACTCCGGACTACCTGTACAGCGACGTGCTGGGTCAACCCGACGGAATACCTGGAATCAGACTAGGGAAAGGGCGCCGTCCTCGGTGGCGCATCCATCCGAGCGATGTCGCGCAGTGGGAAGAGCGCCAGCGAAGGACCTATGATTCACCGCCGCCGTTAACGGCCAGCGCCAAGAAAGTACGTTCTGTTCCAAGACAAGTTGATTCCAAGGCCAGCTGATCGAGCTAATTCAGTTGAGGGGGATCCATGGGGAAAAGATCGGGAGGCGGCACGGTCACACGCATCGGGGAGAAGCGGTATCTTATTAAGTGGCACCAGGGCCGTGGCCGGCCCAATATCCGCAAGGTCATTCATGGCACGCGGGAGACAGCAGGCCGTGTGCTCCAGACATTGCGCGAACGCTTCTATGGGGGCCTCTTTGGCTGGCCGCAGCAAATGGAGACCAAGGTCAGAGAGCTGACCCAGCTCGTCGTTTCTGATTACAAGGCAAATAGCTACAAGTCCCTCAAGAATGCAGAACAGCTTCATGCCTTCTGGAGCGCTTTCGCGGGGAATATGCTCGCCGAGACAGTGAGTGCAACGGACCTTCGCAATTGGGCAACCGAGTGGCGCGAGAACGGATTGAGTCCGGCGCGTGTCAATAGACGGATGTCCTTCTTGCTTCGCGCGTACCGCTTGGGGCTTGCGGGGAAGCCGCCGCTCGTGACCTCGGTCCCACAGTGGACCAAATTGAAAGAGTCACCCCCGCGCTCTGGTTACCGCTCGTGGCAGGAATTTGTGAAGGTTAGAGCCTTGCTGCCGCCGCACGCTCGCATCCCGGTCACGATTGAGTATTGGCTGGGGACGCGCGAAGGTGAGACCATGAATCTCGAATGGCCTCAGGTATACTTCGATCATCAGAAGCGGAACGTCGAGATCCGGCTTGCGTCAGAGACTACGAAGACGGAAGAAGAACGAGTCGCTGTGATGGGCGGGGACCTTTACGATGTCCTCGCCGCATGGTATAAGCACACTTCGGACCTGTATCCGGATTGCCGGTGGGTCTGTCACCTTAGCGGGAAAAAACTGGCTTCCATCAAGAGTTCATGGCGAACCGCCTGCGTCAAAGCTGGACTCGGGCGATTTGAAAATCCTAAGGGGCGTTTTGTTGGAAACCGGCGCTATCGTGGGGCGTTAATCCACGACTTCCGTCGAACAGCAGTCAGTAACATGGAGGATGCCGGGGTGCCAAGAAAGGTCGCGATGGCAATCAGTGGTCACAAGACCGATTCCGTCTACCGTCGGTACCACATCGTGAAGAGATCTGACCTCATTGAAGCCGGGCGCAGGCTCCAGGAACACCACGACCGGAAGCACGGTCACGGTGAACAGTTGGTGAACAGTTCTGGGTCGGAGCGCTCGGCTGACAAGACCAAAGCCCCTTAGAAATCAATGACGTGGCGGTGTAGCTCAGTTGGTAGAGCAGCGGACTCATAAGAGGCCTCTCGCTTCTCCCCTTCACGTGCAAAATGCCACGTTCCTCAATAGTATCTCGCGGCGCCCAGTACGCTTCCCCGTCTAGCGACATCAGACCTTGTCCCGTCCAAACCGACCAGTTCCGGCCTCCTGGTGAACATCTGGTGAACACTTCGCAATGGCTCGGGAACTTCGCATGGGATTTGGTATGTGACCAGACCAGTCTTGGAGATTTGCCACCACTTTCAATCGGAAGTCAGGCAGAGGGCTCTAACGCTCAATCAGCTGGCTATACGAACAATGGATGACTGATAGGCAAGCAACTGGAACCAGGATCCTACGTTAGATCATGAATGATGGTGATCGTGGGCGCCATGGTCACCATGATGGTCATGGTCATGATCTTCCGCTTTTCCATGGGAATGGTCATGGGCATGCAGATGAACATGCTTGTGGGAGTGACTGAGTGATGACCCGTGGGTATGAGAGTGACTGTGCTCATGCTTATGTTGATGCGAACCCTTCATGGTATTTCCCCTTTCTTGTCAGGACCGAAACGATACGCCCACAACGGTTACCAAAATCTGGGAGTGACCAACTACTCTCTGGCTCACTATAGCACATTACAACTCGCGCAACCTCTCGCATCTTTATCTGTAGTCTCGCATCCACCAGGCGCCAATCGCTCATCTCAGTCCGACGAGAGGCTATAGCTGATAGGGATACGGACAACCACTTGGGGTCGACTCAAGGCGTAGTCTAACGGAATGGGAAAGGCCAGCTGCACCAGGCGCAGAGCCTCCTGATCGAGACGATCCTCTCCGGAACTTCGTTCTATTTTCAGCTCACCAAGATCACCGCCTTCAAGAATGACCACTCGCAGCAATACTTTCTTTCCTCCCGAAACATCCAGAAGGGGGCGCGACTGACGCTTAAGCTGTTCAAGTCTCTTGAACAGAGTGCTCTGCAACCACCCATAGTCGCGTGCGACCGGTCGAGCGGTGGGCGTTCCCGAAGATAGATCCTGGACCTGAGCAGGCAAAGAGGCCAGTTGGTTGGTTGGTTATGGCTCGTCCGGAAGCTATTTCAGCTCCAGCCGGCTCTTGCGGCTGATGACCATAATGTTGGATTGGTTCCGCACTTGTCGAGGATTCCCGAGGTGCTTGCTCCGTCATTTCCTCTCTGACCGGGGAGGGAGTAGCAGAAACGATCGGAGGTGATGACGATGCACTCACAAGCGTCGCCTGCTCGACGGCCTTAGGACGTTCCTCATTAGCCTGGCTTGCCGGCAGAGCAGGCTGCTCAGGAAGAGAATATGCGTTTTCCTCCCACTCCATCAACTGCTCCCTCCTCTGTAGCGGGAGAGCCTTTTCGGCCGTTACTGGGATAGGTTTGCTTTCTTGTGTTATGGACGGACTGGGGCCCGCGAGTTGCTCCTGTACGAGAATCGGTTGAATTCTTTCCGATGTTGCCGTCAGCTGTGATTGTGCTGACTTAGTCACCTCTGAAACTGTTACGTCCGGCATGCCTTGGTCCGTTGGAGTATGGGACAATGAATTCGAAGCAGAGAGGAGATCCGGCTGGCTTTCGGCTGCACTCGGACTATCCACCGGAATACTGTCGGTCGCTCTGGCAGAAAGGCTGACGAGCGCCACCTCCCAGTGAAACGGGTCGGCTACAGGAATGAGCGTGATGCGCCTGATGAACTCGGCAGAAGCACTGAGGACAGCGAGATGGAACAACAATGAGCAAAGCCAGGCGTAGGCGTGAATCCTCAGGTGAACATGGTCAGGCAGGAAGCTATCCATGAGATGGAATCCTTCGTCTCCATCAGCCTAGGAATTCCGACCCCTGGGTGTACAGCATGCTGGCTCCGAGAAATACGCTGATGCCTCCGATGGCAATCTGAATTCCGTCATACGCCCATGCGAAGGATTGCGCTGATCGACGGAGTGGAATCGCAATAGCCAGAGACAGCGTGGCCATGCCAAGAATCGAGCCGAGACCAAAAAGAATGATGTAGGTCCAGGCGAGCGCAATGGATGTGGCGGCATGGAGCGTGAGGAGAATAAGAGCCGCTGAGCCTGCCATCCCGTGCGTCACGCCGACGAGTAATGCACGGTACGGAATGTGATGCGCGCGCTGATGTTGGACACGATCCGATTCGTTCCGATGCGCGTGGATGTGTATATGGGACTTCCCTGCTTCATGTTCATGGATATGAATGTGGATCCGATCCCGCCTGATCCTCCGCCACACATCAAGACCCAATCCAATCAGCATCACACCGACGGCCATCTCCAATGCCAAGGCCACGCGCTCGGGAACCATGCTGTTCAGGGACAGCACGACTGAACAGAAGAGAAAGAGCGTCAGGGCATGCCCAATGCCCCAGGCGATCCCCTGTCTGACCGTTTCACCGACCGAATGACTGCGACTCGCCAAGGCTGCGACTGCCGCCGCATGATCCGCTTCGAACGCATGGCGCAACCCTAACAGAAAGCCGAGGCCCAAGAGCGTCAGCATGCAGGTGCCCCTTCCAGCGCTTGTACTTGCGCGCGAAGCCAGTCATACCAGCTCTGCATGCCCTCTCCTGAGATCGCGGATACCAGAAAGACTTCCAGATGGGGATTGACCGACTTCGCGTACTCGACGCAGCGCGTGATATCAAATGAGAGATGCGGCAGAAGATCGATCTTGTTCAACAGCATCACGTCTGCAGCCCGGAACATATGGGGATACTTCAGCGGCTTGTCCTCCCCTTCTGTCACAGAGAGCACGACCACCTTTGCCTGCTCCCCCAGATCGAAGAGTGCAGGACACACCAGGTTTCCGACGTTCTCGATCATCACGATGGAATACGGCGCCGGAGCCAACTGCTCTAATCCCCGGGCCACCATGTCCGCTTCGAGATGACAACCGGCCCCGGTGTTGATTTGCACGACTCGACAGCCGGTGCTCCGGATTCGTTCTGCATCGTTCACGGTCGCCTGATCGCCTTCGATGACCTGGATAGGCAGTTCGTGTCTCAACGCGCGGATCGTCTGCTCCAATAACGTCGTTTTCCCGGAACCGGGCGAACTGACCAGATTCAGTGCCACGACGTGCCGTCCCTGCAACCAGCCGCGGTTGCGTTCAGCCAGGCGATCGTTCTTCGCGAGCACCGCTTCCTGGAGCACGATGGTTTGTCCGTCCACGTGCACATGGTCTCCATGACGATCGTGATGATGGTCATGATCGTGGTCGTGTCCATGACTCCCTGCGTCAGATCGAAGCTTGATTGTCTGCCCCGTCATTACATCGGTCAGCCGCGGCGCGGCATCATCCGAACACCCGCATGTGGTACACATTAGGCTGTCACCATTTGTTTGATGTTTAGTTCTTCACCGGACAGTCGTACCAGATTTGAGGAACCGCAGGAGCAACGGGCTACCAGATGGCGCAGTTCCACGTCGCGTCCGCAATCGCGACATTGACCGTGCCCCGGCACCTCGATGACTTCGAGTTGCGCCCCTTCCAAGAGTGTTCCTTTGGCGACCACATCGAAACAAAATCGGATGGCATCGGGTATCACGGGGCTCAATTGTCCAATCTCCAGCGTGACTTGCGTGACTTTCGCCCCACGCGCCCGCTCATTGACGATCGCGACGATGTTCCGGGTAATGCTCAATTCGTGCATGCGAGAACGGTGGCTCCTGTCGGCTGCATCGTGTCAGTGACGCGGAAGAGCGTATCGAGTGGTTCCCGCCATACCTGATCCGTCAGCTGCGCTTTCATGTGCTCAAACTGGCCTCGATCGCTCGCGCGTTCCATTGAGGTATCGATCCGATCAACGAGGATAAAGAAGTCCTCCGGCACAAACCCTTCACGCAGCTGGACAGACACCGTTTTCAACCTTTTGGAGATCCACCAAGCGAACTGCATCCCGTTGTGGCATTGTCCAGCTTGTTCTGGTTGAGTCAGATAGTATCGACCACGACTGACACATCCGGTGACATACTCCACTGCGTCCCTCACGCCCGGGCCAGGGTGGGCACTGGTCACCGTCAGCTCTCGGCGCTCCCACAGTGTGGGGTGCGAAAAGTGTCGTCCAGCCCGTTGTAAGGCGCGAAACGCGACCGCGGCACCCCATGTCGCATCCCCTCGATGAAACCGAAGCAAGCCGTCGTAGTCCAGCCGTTGGAGTTGCCCGTCATCAAGGATGTCGAGCGATCGGACCTCACCAGTGAGCATGGGCGGTTTCCTTAGTTAGCAAATCCGCGGCAACTGATCGCCAATGAGCGTATCCACCACGCGCGTCCCGCCAAAGGCCGTCGCCATGACGACCGCGCCATTCGGGGTTTCTTTCACTTCTCCGATAATCGCGCTGTCCCGACCAGCCGGATGAGTGCGCATCGCTTCCACGATGGGATCGGCCTGTTCCCGCGGGACGATCGCGACCAACTTTCCCTCGTTGGCCAGATACAGAGGATCCAACCCAAGGATTTCGCAGGCGCCTCGCACCGTTTCGTGGACGGGGATCGCCGCCTCCGACAGATGAATGCCGACGTTAGACGACGCAGCGAATTCGTTCAGGACGGTTGCAATGCCGCCCCGCGTGGCGTCCCTCAGACAATGGATATCCGGGCAGACTCTCACCATCTCTTGCACCAGTTCGTGGAGGGGCTGCGTGTCGCTCTCCACCGATGACTCCAGGGCAAGCTCGTTCCGAGCCAAGAGAATGGCGATTCCATGATCGCCAATGTATCCGTTCGTAATTACCACGTCCCCTGGACGCGCGCGGGTTGCGGAGATGGCGACATCGTGTCTGATTACACCAATGCCGGCCGTGTTCACGAAGAGCTTATCGGCGGCTCCCCGTTCAACCACTTTCGTATCGCCCGTCACAATGACCACCCCGGCTTCACGCGCAGCGTGCTTCATTCGGCTCACCACTTCACCGAGCGTGTCGATCGAAAGCCCTTCTTCGAGAATCATCCCGCAGGAGAGAAACAAGGGGCGTGCCCCGCTCATCGCCAAATCGTTGATAGTGCCGTGCACGGCGAGTTCACCGATGCTGCCACCTGGGAAGAACAAGGGATTCACGACATAACTGTCCGTGGTGAACGCCAGCCTTGTTCCCTGCTGCTGCAATTCATCCAATGGGACGACCGCCTGATCTTCCAGCGCGGCCAACAACGGATTGTTGAACTCCGTCACAAACAGCTGCTCGACAAGTTCTCGCATGGCCTTGCCCCCGCTCCCATGGGCGAGGGTAATCCGCTTCTCGCGCATTCGAGCCAGCCAACCGTTCGCGGTTTGCGCGGTCGAAATGTCCGCGGATTGGCGATCCAACATCGGAGGCGTCATGGCCGCTGGCTCCTCCTTGTGAGCCTCATGCGGAGACCTTGGCTGGCTTGATACTCTCTCGATCAATCCACCCATAGTTGTAATAGGCGGCACAGGCTCCTTCGGTTGAGACCATCAAGGCGCCGAGCGGATTCTCCGGCGTACAGGACGTCCCGAAGACTTTGCATTGCGGCGGCTTGATGACTCCCTTTAATACTTCGCCGCATTGGCACGAGGTCGGATCGGCGATTTTGATATTCGGCATCTCGAACTTACGTTCCGCATCGTATCCGGCAAACGGCGCCTTCATTCGCACGCCGGAATAGTCGATCGAGCCCAAGCCGCGCCACTCAAAAAACTCCCGCAATTCGAACACGGTTTGAATCGCCTCAAGCGCCTGCGCGTTCCCCACATCGGGAACCACGCGGCGATATTGGTTTTCGACCTCGCACCGGCCGTCGGCCATCTGCTTGAGCACCATCCACACCGACTGGAGAATGTCCAACGGCTCAAAGCCGGCGATGACAATCGGTTTCCGATACCGCTCGGCAATGAAGCGGTATGGTTCCGTGCCAATGACCATGCTGACATGGCCGGGTCCCAGGAACGCATCGACTTGAAGATCGGGCGAATCGAGCACGGCTTTGATGGTGGGAATGATCGTAATGTGGTTACAGAACAGGGAGAAATTGGAGATGCCTTCCCGTTGTGCTTGCAGCACTGTAAACGCGGTGCTCGGCATCGTGGTCTCGAATCCCAGGGCCAGGAATACCACCTCGCGATCGGGATGGGCCTTGGCCAGCTTCAGCGCATCCAACGGCGAATACACCATCCGAACATCCGCGCCCTCTGCCTTGGCTTGCAGCAAACTCTTTTTCGATCCGGTCACCCGCATCGCGTCCCCAAAGGTGGTCATGATGACGTCTGGGCGTTGTGCCAGCGCCACACAGTCATCGACACGTCCCCGAGGCAGGACGCACACAGGACAGCCCGGCCCGTGAATGAATTCCACTTCGTCCGGCAGCATCTTGTTGACGCCGTAGCGGAAAATCGTGTGGGTATGCCCTCCGCACACTTCCATAATTCCTATGGGCCGTCTCTTGCAGAGTTCGATCTGTCCGACCAGGTCGCGAATTTCCCGAATCAACGATTGGGCCTTGAGGGGGTCGCGAAACTCATCAATAAATTTCATGATCCACTCCGCGGTTGCCCCATACCCCGGTCGTCAGCCAGAAGGGTGTGCACCAGATCCCACAGGATATGATAGATGGCGACATGACACTCCTGCACGCGGTGGATGCTGTCGGTTTCGACAACTAAACAGTGGTTGATGGCCGCTGACTGCGCCATGAGGCCTCCATTGCCTCCCGCTAACCCGATGGTCGTGAGTCCCAAATCTTTGGCCTTTTCAAACGCTCGCAGGAGATTCGACGAGTTGCCGCTGGTGCTGACCCCGATCAATCCATCGCCAGCCCGCGCCTGGGCGATTACTTGCCGGACAAAGACATGTTCGAACCCGACGTCGTTGCCAACAGCGGTCAACATGGCAACATCGGCATCTAGACTGATCGCTGGAAGAGCGGGCCGCCCGGCTGTGATGGGATGCTGGAACTCGACGGCAATGTGGCAGGCATCGCAGCTCGATCCACCGTTGCCCATCGTCAACAACCGCCCATTCCGGCGATAGACGTTCGCAATCGCATGGGCCGCCTCGATCACTTGGACTCCGTGTGCCGTGAAGAATGCCCGCTTCACCGCAAGACTGTCTTCGGCCTTCAGCCGGACTGACTCCAGCAATTCCGTGTCGAGGCGGGCGGACGACGGCGTTTGCTCTTGTAAGAATGGATAAAGGTTGTCCAGAACTCGTTTTGACGACATGGTTCCCTCAAGACTGTCCGGAGGCGCGCATGGCTTGAACCTCGGCCTGCACTTCTCCCAGCTGGCTCAAGAGTTCGATGGTCCGCTGAGCCTCCTCCGGATCAACCCGGCTCATCGCAAAGCCCACATGGACCAGGACCCAATCTCCGATGCAGGACTCTGGCGGATGTTGATCGTCCACGATACAGGCGATATTCACCGTTCGTCTGACGCCTCCGACATCGACCACTGCGAGTTTTTGCTGCTCGTTATTGATTTCAACAATCTGCCCGGGAATTCCGAGACACATGGCAACCTCACCGATTGTGTGATAACGCTCTCGCGGCGGCGATGGCAGCTTGGCCCAGCGACAGCCCTCCGTCGTTTGACGGAACGTGCCGATGTGCGAGCACCGCGAATCCCATCCCTTGCAATTTGGCTGTCACGAGTTCACACAGCGCCTGGTTCTGAAATACTCCGCCGGATAACACGACGTGGCGAATCGTCCGCTCCCCTTCGTCGACTCTGGTGACCTTGCCCACCATGGCGCAGATCGCCAACGCCAGTCCCTTATGAAACCGGGCAGCCATGACTGAACGCGGCGTGTGCAGGATCAAGTCGCCGAGCAGGGCTTGCCACATGGCCAGCGGTTCGATGTAGGGCAGCTTCGCCTCGTCGAGGTAGGGGATCGTGAACGGATAGGCCAGGGCGTCGTCTTCCTCTTCCAAAGTCGCCTGATTAACCACCTGTTCCAATTCAATGGCTGCCTGCCCTTCGTAACTCGCGTGGTCGCGGCACAATCCCATGGCCGCCGCCACCGCATCGAAGAGACGGCCACAGGAACTGGCCGCAGGGCTGTTGATTCCGCGAGCCAGCATGGAGTCCAGAACGCCACGCGGTTTCTTGGCCAAAAAGTGGTAGAGGTCTAGTTCGGCATAGTTCATGGCGAATCGAACCCACCCGAGTTCCGCCATGAGATGCGCATAGGTGTTTCGCCAGGGCTCCTTGACCGCTTGCTCTCCACCGAGCATTCGCACGGGCTTGAAGGTTCCAACCCGGACGGCCGTTCTATAGTCAGCCAGCATGAACTCGCCGCCCCAGAGCTGTCCCTCATCCCCATATCCCAAGCCATCCAGCGCAATTCCTAATACAGCTGGATGATCGATCGGAATTCCGTTCTCGACCATACAGGCAGCGACATGCGCATGATGATGTTGGACTTCGCAGACCGGCAACGATCGATCGGCAGCCAGGGCTTTCCCGACTTTGCTTGAGAGGTACTCAGGATGGCAATCGACTCCGATCAGATCCGGAGTGTGCGCGAACAAGTCTCCATACTGCCGCAGTGCTCTCCGATAATCGGCGAGCGTCAAAGCATCCTCGAGGTCTCCGATGTGGTGGGAGAGGATGGCACGATTGTCACTGAAGAGACAGAAGGTGTTCTTCAATTCGCCCCCCATCGCGAGGATGCGCGGGGCCTGATCAAATCCTTTTGGGAACAGAATCGGCGCCGGGGCATAGCCGCGGCTACGACGGAGGACACGGGGAACCCCCGCGATGACTTTGGTGACAGAGTCATCGACCCGTTGCGCGATGGGACGATCATGGAGGAGAAAATACTCCGCGATGGCGCCCAATTGTGCCTTGGCTAAATCATTGTCGATCCATTGAGGCTCATCGGCCCGATTCCCGCTCGTCAGGACGATCGGGCGATTCATTCTTCTCAGCAGAAGGTGATGCAATGGAGTATTGGGCAACATGAACCCCAACGTACGCACGCCCGGTGCCACGCTCGCCGCCACCTCGGCATCGGGCCGACATTTCAGGATCACGATCGGCGCCGCCGGGCTCTCGAGCAGCGCGCGCTCCTGTTCATCAATGCCCGCATATCGCGCGATAACCTGAAGATCGCGGGCCATCAGCGCAAAGGGTTTGCCTTCTCGACCTTTCAATCGACGAAGTCGAGACACGCTGTCTTCCTGGGTGGCGTCGCAGGCGAGCTGGATGCCGCCCAGTCCCTTGATCGCCACAAGGTGCCCCCGCTGAAGAAGCGTACAGGCCGCGTCAACCGCATCCATCATCGACAACGCGTCGACCGCGATGGGCTTCCCATCGGCCCGTTCCAACCAGGCCCTCGGCCCGCATGTGTGGCAGGCAATCGGCTGCGCGTGAAACCGGCGGTCGGCGGGATCCTCGTATTCCGCCGCACAGGCAGGGCACATCCGAAACCGATTCATGGTCGTGCCCGAGCGATCGTAGGGAATCTGTTCTTGAATCGTCAGTCGCGGCCCGCACTGCGTGCAGTTGGTAAAGGAATACCGATAGCGCCGGGCGAAGGGGTCGAGGATTTCCTGTGCGCAGTCAGGGCAGGTCGCGGCGTCCGGCACGACTCCGGTTGACACGTCTCCTGATCCGCTTTCCCGGATCGTGAAATCCGGGGGAATGTGCTCAATGGCAGCCGGTTCAGAGATGATCTCATCGATCCGGGCGAGGATTGGCGGCTGCTCCTTCAGCGTCGTCATGAAGTGCAGGATGCGGTCCGGTGGGCCAATCGCCACAATCCTGACGCCTTCTCCATCGTTCAGGACATAGCCTCGGATCTGATGCTGTCGTGCCAGTCGCCAGACCATCGGACGGAACCCGACCCCTTGAACAAGGCCGTGCACACGAATCGAGAATGCCACGTGGTCCGACGTATGGGAGGACACGACCGGACTCATTCCAACTCCTCAACGCACATCGGCCGGATCACCACTCGATTGTTGCCACTGTCAGCGATCGCCAACATCCCTTCGCAAACAGACACGCCGTAGGGCCAACAGATCGTATCGGGTGTAGGAAACCCCCACTGATTGTCACCTTTCATCTCGAACGAGCGCTGGCCTGCCAAAGCCCGCGCCCGCGCACCGGTTCCCAGATCACGGACATGCCAGCCGAGGAGCCGAGAGTTGGCGGTGTCGCTCACGACGAGCCAATCCCCTGCCGAGGCGATACCATAGGGCATGTTCAGGGAACCAGCATGCGGCCAGTACTGTCCACCGTTGTGATCGACCTGCGCGACATCGGTCTGTCCTAAAATCCAGTCGCTTTCAGCGCCGCAGGTTGAGGGCAACGTGTTCCAGATCATGACGCGATTATTGCCGGCGTCAGCCACGCACAGTTTGTTGCCCCAGCGAGCGATGCCATGCGGCCACCGCATGCTCCTTGCTGACGGCGCACCACCGGCGTTTTCATCTTTTCCGGCAAAGTCTGTTTGACCCAGCACGAGATCAGCAGCCTGACCGTTCTGGGTCGGTGGAGTGAACCAGATCAACACGCGGCGGTTCCCGGTATCCGCCACAATCAAACTGTCTCCCCAACAACACACGCCGTAAGGCCAATAGAGCGTCTCTGCCGATGGAGCGGCACAGCCACGATTGATCTCTACATCCTCGAAATTTTTCTGGCCCAGCACAAGGTCAGGAGGACAATGACTCGTTGTTGGAAGTTGTCGCCAGATCAGCACCCGGTGATTCCACGCATCCGCCACCGCTAATCCGGTTCCGTAGGCGACAATCCCGGTCGGCACATTCAAGGTTGTGGGGCCAGGGAGACGTTTTGCGTTGCGACCCTCTGAAAGGAAATCGGGTTGACCGATGACCCAGTCGGCTTCCGCGTCGTTCGCGGTTGGACAGGTCCGCCATCCCAGCAAACGGTGATGACCGGTGTCAGCCACCCACAGCGGACCATCCTTCGATACAAGACAGCACCCTCGTGGACCGAACAGGGTTTTTGGCGATGGGACGACCGGAAGAGGAAAACCTTGGTCATCTCGACTCTCCCCTAACACAATGATCGGGCCAACCGGTGCCCACAAGGGCGGAGGAATGATCGGTTCTCCGGCAGCAACAGGGCGCTGCCCGGACTGTGCGAGATGGACTGAGAGCGCCATCGCCTCTAGCCTTTCAGTTTCACTTCCACGGTCGATCCCACGACACGTACCGCTCGGGGAACCAGCTGCACTTCAGGAGCCGTCAGGCATTCTCCTGAGGACAAGTCATAGCGAAATCCGTGGTAGGGGCAGGTAATCACGCCTTGTTCAACTTCACCCATGTCGAGCGGCATTCCCATGTGCGCACAGGCGTTCTCAAAGCAAGTCACGCGATGATCCTGTCGACTGAACAGCAGTGATTGCCCATTCAGTTCCAGCACCTTGATGCCGGCGTCAGGAATCTCTTCCAGCGTTACGGCCGCGTGCCAGCCCGTGTCGCTTCTCAACGCAAACGGGCTGATGAACGACACCGCGGCTCCATGGCCATTGGAGGCGGGGAGGCTGCCTTTGACCTTCTTGATTGTGAGGATTTCCGGGCAATGCTCACGGATGGCTTTCTCAATTCCCTCCGTCAGCGTGAGCCCTGAGGAAGGACATCCGTCGCACGCGCCAACCAGTTGAATCTCGACGGTATCGGGGGGGGCTACCGAAACCAGCTCGACGTTTCCGCCGTGTCCTTGAAGCAGCGGACGAACAGAGCCCAGGGCTTGCTCAATTCGCTCATGGAGCGACGGTTTCACCAGTTCCAGATAGCGGAGGACGGCATAGACCACTTCATCGCTGGCGACCTGTTTCAACGCCTCCAGAGCAGCTGGCTCAGCCTTGATCCCGCGAATCACCCGCGCAAAGGCTTCCTTGTGCAGATCGTCGACAGCCTGCCGCAGGGCCTCAACGGTCAGCCGGTGTGACTCATCCCATCCTTGCACGATAGCCTCAAGACTCTCGATGCTCTTCAGCAAAGAGGCCAGCGTCGGCTGTTCTGTCGAGAGAATCGCGTTCGACTCCGCCATCGGACTCACCGATACTTCAGGTCACGAAAGAGCCTCGGCTGGAGCGCCCCTGCAGAGAGACCAGCGACGAGGACGGCTATCCATAACGCCACGCCCAACTTGGCTAACACGATCAGGATCACGGCGGCCACCGTCATGCCGACTCCAGCCAACATCATCACTTTAGGAAGGTCGTGGAACAATTTGCCCTTGAAGAACAACAGAACGGAATTCCAGAACATGTCAAACATGGTTTCATTCCTCTACATGAGCAACGCCAGGATGAGCAGCCCCACGAACACACCGGGTATCGATGCCACGGGCCCGAAGAATGCCCCCATCATCGCAGCCAGCTCGTTTCCCAACACTTTCCCCCCGACAAGAATCCCGCCTACGGCGCCACCGAGCGCTCCTGACAGCAGCGCCAAGCCCATCAGAATGGCTCCACTGAGGAGCGTTAAGTCACCTTGAGCCAAACCTGTCATTTCCGTCCCTCTCCTTCCTCGCTGCGGATAGAACGGCACGGACTATTCATGCGGCTCCGTCATTCGTAGAAGCCAGCATGTCAGCCTCAACGAGAGCTTCCAACTCCTGCCTGAGTTCGTTGAGGACCTCCCCGGTCACTCGCACCTTGCTCGTATCTCCGAAACGCTCGAACAACTCCTTTGCTTCTTCGAGATACCGAATGGCCTGCTCCAGATTTCGCCGATTCCCCTGCTCCGGCCGGGACGGCTCATCGGGCAAGTTGCGCAGGGCATTCGCCTTATTGGAGATGGTGTTCGCGTATTCGATCGGCGTATCCGCTGGGGTTCGAACCTTCAGCGCCTCATCATAGGCGACAATGGCGCGCAGATTATTCTCCACGCTGTGGCTGCTTGACGCATACTGCAACGCATTCCCAAGGTTGTTCTGCAGCATGGCGTATTCGACGGGCTGATCAACGAGCGTGACGACCGTGAGGGCTTCTTCGAAGGATTGCACCGCAAGCGCCTCACGCATCTTCCCGCTCGGTTCGGTCATGGGGAGAGACAGGTAGGCGGTGGCGAGGTTGTTGTGCAGAATGGCATACTCGGTCGGATGAGCCTCACGGGTAAAGGTCCGCAGCGCGCGCAAATAGGCTCCGATCGCATCGGCAATCCTGGCACGCCCGGCCGAGGCAAGTGTGTGCAACGCCAGACCCAGGTTCATCTCAGCTTCGGCAATTTCTTCCAGCAAGCCGCCATGCTGAAATCCTGCTAAGGCCGACTCAAAGAGTTGTCGCGCTTGTTCGACGAATTCTGCGCCCTCGTAGGGGATCGCGTTCAACGCCGTACCCTTGCGCGCCTGAATCCGCGCCGTGAGAAGGGCTTCTTCTTCCGCGGAGAGGGTCAACGCGCGATCATACAGCGAGACTGCGTGATGGAGGTCGTGAACGGAACGGGGCTTCCGCTGGAGTCCCATCGCGACCTCGATCAACAGATCAATCTTGTCCCGATTAGCAATCTCAGGAGATTCGACGGCCGCGAGCGCGGCTTTCACATGTTCATCCGAGAGAGAACTCATGATCTCGACTCCACAGGAGGGGAAATTCACTGCACGATCGAACGAGCGCACTCTACGAGGGACACCAAGAGATGTCAACTCGATTTTCTATGTGCAAACTTTGTTTTCACAATCAAGTTTCATGCCGATGGACTGCGTTGAGGCAGCGGTCTGTGGATATCCGAGCTGGGGGTGTCTGGTGGCGATCCGATAGAAGGGAGTGTCGGACGAAGGACCAGTCCGACCGGTGGTGGAACCCTGATCCGACCCTTATGAGGGCCAATCGGTTACGAGCGCGGCCATTCGGCTATCCCACTGCACGGGGACAACCTTTTCCTGCTGGTCCTCAATTCCGTGGCCCCGGAGAAACTCTTGGGCATGCACGACACGATCGCCTTGAGGATTTCGGACTTTCAGCAACAGGCCCCCAGCCGCGGCATGGCGGACCGGTAACAAGAGCAGCTTCTGGTCCTGTCGAAGGAGCACGATGCTCTCCAAACCACCCAGATATTTGGCATATACCTTCGCGTCGATGTAGATGCTCCCCTGCCTGATCGTCACCTGAGGATGATCTTCTGAACGCTCCGTGACTGGTTCATCGCTGCAAGGAGCACGCTGCCCGCTCCTTAACCGTGTCGATCGCTCACGGATGTCTTCCTTGATCTGGTCAATGACTCGCTCCAGAGCTTGAGCGACCGCAGGACTGAGTTCTAGTCCCAAGGAGACATCTGCCGCTTCGACGAGATAGACCGTGACATCGTGAGGAAACGTGTCACCAAAGATTTTTCGTCCCGCATAGAGCGCGTGATCCCATCGAAAATCATGCAGGCTATAACCAGGTTCGGGCCTGCTGGCCACTTCCTTTCCGGGAAGCTTGAAAATGGAGCCGGGTGTCGAGCCGCTGAGGCTGGCATCGACGAGAATCAAGGAGGAGGTCCCACGGGCTTGGAACATGACGTCCATTCCTCCGGTCCCTGCATCATAGACCTGGATGTTCTCCTGCGGTTCGGCGTTTAACCACTGCATCAGCCGCTGGGCGACGATCACGCCGAGCCCATCATCGCGGCGATTGAGATTGCCGCACCCGATCACGGCCAGCGCCTCGGTTGCCATGCTTAAATTCTCCACAGACGGCATGACCAGTCTTTCTCGACAGGCAGGTGTAGTTCTGGCAAGTCGCAGAACTGCCGGTGGATCACGAAGTACATACACGTTTCGCAGGATTGTTTCAGGTCATCGTCATCCTCGGGAGGAGCGTATGGGGTGAGTGTAACCCCGGCCGCAGTCAGCTTGTCAGCATAGTGATCCGGAGGGATGGCCTGGAGTCGACTGACGAGCTGAGTGACCATCTCACTCGTATAGGCTCTTGGCTCTACCTCGGTTTTCAGCCCGTCTTTCAATAGTTGCTGAAGCTTGCTTCGGAGGATGTCGTCCGCATCCTTCATGCAAATCACCAAGCATAGACGGAGACATCAGATTCGCCAGAGGCGGCACCACCAATCGGGTTCCACCGGCACAGCGAGTTCAGGCAGATCACACCATTTCCGGTGAACGAGGTAGTACATGCACTCCAGACACCGCATCTGATCCGGCCCGTAGGGTTTGTCGGTAAAGCCTCCGATGACCAGCTTGCCTTTCAAGTCATCGGGGGGAAGCGACCGAAGTTCATCCAGGATCTTGGCAAACTCAACGTGCGTTTCGGGAAACGGCTCCGTTTGAGTTTTGAGCCCACTGGCTAGGAGCTGGGCGATTTTCTCCCGCAGTTTTTTTTCTTCCTCGGGGCGCATTCAACGATCCCCTCTTCGCTCGAGGGCTACTTTAGCCCATTAGTTCCGTTGTTCGATGGGACCCAGGCCAAGAGGATTGCGACCCATAGGATCGCAATCCCTCTGGAGCGCTACCCGATTTTGAAGCGGGCTAATTCTTTCCCTGTCTTGGCATCGTGCGCGTGAACGGTACACACCAAACATGAGTCGAATGATCGGGCGACGTGACCGACTTCGACGGGATCGGTTGGATCGGCAATAGGCGCGCCGAGTAACGCCTCCTCGATCGGACCACGACGACCCATACCATCGCGAGGCCCCACATTCCACGTGGTCGGAGCAATAATCTGATAGTTCTTGATCTTCCCGCCCTTGACTTCAATCCAGTGACAGAGCGCTCCACGAATCGCTTCGGTCGCCCCCCAACCCCGGCCATCCTTCTCCTGGGGCTTGATGTACCAAGGCTCGTTGAGCCGGAACTCCTTCAGGCATCGCTCCGCTTGGCGATATAACTTGATAGTCTCATGCATCCTGGCGAGTTGACGCAGGTGGAGACTCGCGCCACCCATCTTTTTGTACACATCCAGGATGAAGCCATCGTAGTGCTGCCAGGATTCCCCGTGTTTTCCTCCTGCGACCATCTGGCGGGCAAAGGGTCCCGCTTCCAGCCGGCCGAAATCCGCATGGCTGACCGCGGTCGCCCAGGAGTAGGTCCCGTTGAAATCGGTCTTGTTATTCGACTTCGCCTTGGTCGTGCGATCATAGGGATGCGTATCCGCCGATCCCTCGTCATACCAGGAATGAGACGTATTCTCTCGCGCGAAGTCCTGGCTCATGAGCTTGTGCGTGTTTGTGGCCCCATCATAGACTCCGCCCTTCATGATCACGGCGCCATTGCGTCCTTCGATGGTAGGCTTCTGGTATTTATCTTCGTGGGGCAAATATCCCCAGCTGACATATTTCCCAAGCCCAGCTCCGTATTTGTGGAGTCCAGTATCTAGGCCCATGCGCCAATAGAATCCCAGATCCGAATTGGCATGGGCTGGATTCTCGTCCAACCACGCATTGAAGTCTTCGTAGGTTTTGATTTGCTCGTACCGCTCCAATGAGCAGCCAAGCCAGACCGGTTCGAGCCAATTGTTCTTGTAGTACTCCAGTAACGAGACGGATCTCGTAATGTCTGCCAGGGTCGGCGCACACATGACCCCGCCGGGGACCATATAACTAGAGTGAGGCCACTGGCCACCCAGAAGCGCATAGATCTCCACAGGCTTCCCGGAAATGGTGACGCCAATTTCATAGGATTTCCCGGTGAAGGGAGCAAAGCGCTTGCAGGCCTCCTCGTAGTATCGGCTACCACGATACTTCTTGTTGGTTAGGTCGATCGCATAGAGCCCATAGAAGTAGCGCGGCTGGCTTTGCAAGCTTTCAACGATCTGACCGAGATTTCTCGCAAGAATCGCGTTCCTCGGGACGGTGGTTTGCCACGCCGTATCCAAGGCCCACGCAGCGCAGGTTAAGTGGGAGGCTCCGCAGATGCCGCAGGCGCGTGGGGTCACAACCAGCCCGGCTTGCGGATCTTTGTCTCTCAGAATGATCTCGAATCCACGGAACAGCTCTGCCTGTGTCCAGGCGTTGGTGACAACACCGTTGTCGACCTCAACGCGCACGTCGAGGTCGCCTTCCACTCGGCCGACGGGAGAAATGTCTAATGTTTGAACAGCCATGGCCATCTCCTTTATGAACAGATGCGATTGCCGATCATTGTGTTTAGACGACAAACATGTCCTGCTCGGCCCACGCTGGCGCCGCATTCTTCGCCGCGCTCGTGAGCGCGATGTACCCTTTCTTGTCGACTCCCTGCGGCAGGTCCTTCGGGACGCCCATAACAGTTTGTGTCTTGAACACCGTGCCAGGGGCAAGGTCGAAGAAGGGGAATTCAGGCTCCGTGCAGCCCAGACAGGGCATGCCCGCGCGGGTTTTCGAGGACTGTCGATTCCACAGAATGCGATTGCAGGGCGAATGGGTCATTGGTCCACGACATCCGAGATCATAGTACAGGCAGCCTTTGCGCTGGCCGAATTCCGTGGCCGAGACTTTGTAGGCAAAATGCATGTTGCGGGTGCACCCTGTCTGGGTAAAACTCTGGAAGAAGGTTTTGGGCCGTTGGAGCTCATCGAGGGTGATGTCGCCTCCTCGGCCGGCTGCGACGGCTACCACAATCTGTGTGATCCAATCCGGGTGTGCGGGGCAGCCAGGAATATTTATTACGGGAAGACCGGCCTTTGAGCGGAAGTCCTTGCCTAGGAAGCCACCATGGTTCCGCTTGAGGAACTGCAGGCCTTGAGACTCGCTCGGATTCGGCGCTGTGGCTGGGATACCGCCCCACGTGGCACAGTCGCCGATCGCGACGACAAACTTAGCGATGCCGCAAAGATCTTTGACCCACAGTTTCATCGGCCGGCCAGCGAATCGATTCCATTCGCCAGTACCGTTCGGCGCATTGACCACCGTTCCTTCGAAGACGAAGATGTCGAGGGGAATTTCCCCCGAGACACAATCTTTGAGAATTCGCTGCAGACCATCGCCAAGTTCGACACCCAACGAGGGGTGCCAGAGCACATTGATCCCGAAATCAGTAACGAGATCACAGGCGCTCGGCTCTTCTGCGTTGAGGAATGACATGGTGTTGCCGGAACAAGCACCGCCCTGAAGCCAGAGTAGATTCGCCATGATGTAGTCCTCCGTTATGCCTTTTGAATCGAAGCGTGAATGCGCACCACCTCCTAGAGCAACAATTGAACCAGCGCCCTAATTTTAGGGCGACAGGATCTATGTCCTCTCTCTTTAGCTGAAAACACCGAGGGTTATGTGAGGACTTCGTTCGGACAGGACGAGATCATTCACCGGGATGCCTTGCAAAGTAACTTTACAAGGCACTGCTAGCTGTAAAGACAGTGTGCAGTTTTCTCTGCGCCTACCCCTTGCGATTGCCACAGACTGGACATTCGACCTCAAGCGTGTAGCCATACCAAATTCCTTGACAGCGGCTACACCAATGTCCATTCGTCTGCTCGTCAGCTAAGCCAAGTTGACGAGCGAGGGGTGTCGTGCCCAACTCTCGCAGGGGAGGCGGTAGAAAGGATGAATCAGGAACCTGAGAGGGGGTGGCCAGCAGAGAGAACAAGAATCGGTCTATTTCATCCCCATCCTTATGTTCTGCCCGTTTAGGATCGTCCGGGTTGGGCATGGGGCGGGTCTCCAGCGGAGGTGGTCGCCAGTTTGTATCGTCGAATCTTGTTCGCCAAGCCGACACGGGACAATCCTAACTCCTTGGCCACCTTACTTTGATTCCAACGGAATCGAAGCAGCGTTTGTGTCACAACCTGGGCCTCCAACCGCTCGACTTTTTGTTTGAGCGTCCCGCTGGAGTGGATCAAGTTCATCTCTTTCTGCCGCAGATCCTGCGGCACCACCTTGGCCAAATCGTCGGACAAATGCTCCGTGGACAAAAATTCGCCCTGACTGGCAAGAGACACCATGCGTCGGATCTCAGTTTCCAGCTCACGCACATTGCCAGGAAATGGGTAGGCCTGAAGCTGGCGCATCATCTGCACCGTGATCCCTGCGATACGACGATTCGAGAACTCAGCGTACTTCCTCGTGAAATGCTCGGCAAGCACTGCAATATCTTCAACACGGTTTCGCAAAGGAGGAATCGTGAGTTCGAATCCGCGGAGACGGTAATAGAGGTCTTTCCGAAACGCACCGGCCGCCACGAGTTCTTTGATCGGCCGATTCGACGCGGCAATAATCCTGACGCTTGTATGGCGGGTTTTTTCAGAACCCAGAGGCTTCACTTCGCCTTCCTGCAGAAACCGCAAGAGACTCACTTGAAAGGAAGGGGAGACTTCAGACACCTCATCCAAGAAGACAGTTCCTCCGTCGGCGGCTACAAACAATCCCAGCCGATCACTGACGGCGCCCGTAAAGGCCCCGCGTTTGTGTCCGAACAATTCCGACTGGAGCAACTCATCGGGCAAGGCCCCGCAATTCTGAGCGAGAAATGGGAACGCCTTCCGCTCGCTAAACCCATGAACCGCCCGGGCTAAGAGCTCCTTCCCCGTACCGGTTTCGCCTTCTATCAACACCGGCAAATCGGTGGTAGCCGCTTTCCTCGCCAGATTGCAGACTTCCAGCATCGCGTCGCTCGCAAACACGAGCTTATCGAATTCATAGCTTTCCCGTATCAGCTTCGTGAGATGGGCTTTGTGATTGTGAAAGGCGCCATCGGACAGCTTCAAATCACGGCTCAACATTCGATGGCGTCGCGAGAGCTCTCGACTTTCAAGCGCACGATCGATCAGAAGACGGAGATGCCACGGAGGACAGGGCGTGGGAATCACCTGATACACCGCCGCCTCTTTGATGATGTTCATGACCGCCGAATACTCGCGCGACTCCGTCAGGAGAATTCGGACGACATCGGGATAACGCACGCGGGCCTCGCGAAAAAACTCTACGCCCTTCACGTCAGCGACGCCATCGTCAAAGAGAATAAGATCGACCTTTTCTTTAGCCAACGTTGCCCACGCCTCGGCTCCCGTTTTGGCACCAAGGACACGATAGTCGGTCTTGAGATAGTTCGCGAGGCTTCTGCGAATGGTGGGATCGGCCTCGACGATCAGAAGGGTTTCTTCGTCGCGAGTAGACATGCAACTGACCTTACACTCTGATAATCACGTTTACAAGGTATCAGTTTTGGTTCGAGTGGATCAAGACCATTTTCTCTGAACTTAACGGTCAGAGATTTTGTCTGGAGCTCATCCAGTCGTTAGAAGACTATCTAGGACCAGGTGCTGGATAGTGGGTCAGTCTGAAAGCGCTACGAGAAATGCGAGAGACGATCATGGAGCAACGTGGCCTCCGGTTGCCCAAAGACCAGAGCCGCACTGTTGAGATCCGGATCGCGTGAGAGCATACGAAAACGGAAGAGGAGCGGGTGGCCGTGATGGGTGGGGACCTTTACGACGTCCTCGCTGCATGGTATAAGCACACGCTGAAGTTCCATCCGGATTGTTGCTGGGTCTATCACCTCAAAGGAAGGAAGCCGGGCCAGGCACTTGGAACACCACGAGCGAGAGCATGGTCGCGGTGAACACTTGGTGAACAGTTTGGGGTCGGAGCACTCGGCTGATAAGACCAAAGCCCCTTAGAAATCAATGACGTGGCGGTGTAGCTCAGTTGGCAGAGCAGCGGACTCATAAGCCGCGGGTCACCCGTTCGATCCGGGTCACCGCCACCACCTCCTTCCTCTTTGCTGTCCCATCGGGAGCCCATCAACCGGTGATCTCTCCACCGATACCGACTCGGCCCCTCTGACGCTGTTACGGCTTGTTCGGAGCGCTTCGATGAGAGTCCGGGCGTCCTTTCGCGGGAGGTCGCTCCCTACGCGAGAGTGCGTCGCTCAAGCTGGCTCGCTTCTCCCACACTTGGTTCGCCTATCGGAGCGTGAAAGCCTTCCTCCGGATCGTCCTCGCGGGAACTCCCGTTCAGGCCGATTCGTTCCCATTTCGTCACCACTGTGTCGTGAACATCATTGTCACAATGCTCTCACTCAGTCACAACACCCCCTCGTAAACTCTTGTCGCTGAAGAGCCGCCCCCAGGCACATTGGACAAAGAGGCGCGGGGGACATTCCGTACTCAGGCGCCCAGGAGTACCCCTGCGGCATGGTTCGCCCACAATCAGAACAGTACGTCTCACGCGTAGTAGAGATGCGATTGCCGAATTTGTTCATGGGTGCCCCTCCTCTTGTTCTCCCGTACGCGACCTGAAAGGGTTGCGGCCTGCCCGCCCCCTCCCCCGCGCCGCCATACGCTTTGCCACCATGACTGAGTGTGAGGCTGTTCACCACGTACGTGGCCCATTTGGACCTCCAGGTGACGCAGATGATTCTGCAGTTCTCGCACGGTTCGCTCCAGATGGACAACTTGGTTGGTCAAGTCCGCTCTCGTCCGCATGGTTGCCTCCTGTCCTGCTTTTATATGCAATGGCGAATGACGCCGACGACAATACCCTCGATCCGAAATTCGTCCCCCGCCCCGATCACAATGGGCTCCATCGCGGGATTGGCCGGGTGCAACTCGACGTGGTCGCTCTTCTGGACCAGCGTCTTGATGGTGACTTCGCGATTCACGGACGCAACTACGGTCTGTCCGGATCGCGCCGTCACCTGCTTTTTCACTACCACGAGATCTCCCGGGAGAATGCCCTCATCTTGCATGGAAAACCCCTTCACCCGAAGGGCGAAGGTCCCGCCTGCCTTGATCATTCCTTCCGGCACCTCGACCAATTCAGATTGAGTGATCGGCTCGATGGGAGTCCCCGCCGCAACCAATCCCATCATGGGGACGGTCCGTTTCTCCGCCAAGCGTTGAAGGAGCACCGCCACCACACCTGGAATTCGCCTCGTTCCGCACTCATAACGGGTCACCGTCATACGGGTCGTCCGAAGCTCACGGGCGAGTTGCTCCTGCGTTAAACCCAACGCAAGTCGGTGTCGTTTCAGCTCATCCGGCGTCATGTAGCCAATGGTTACATGCCAAGCCGCCCGGTGTCAACCACAAATTTTCTCGAGATGCTAGACTTCATATTCAACAGACGCGGCTCTCAGAGCCAGGTCCAGGAGATTTCTCCATGCGGGCCGATTGCCCTTCATCTCCACATCCCCACCTGGCCCGACGCTGTGCAGCCGCTACTGCCGCCCTGGGGTGCACGACGGTCTGGATCATGATTTACACCGCCCTTTGGAAAGCCCAGGTGACCCGGCACTGGCTTCACCATGCGATCCTAGTCGCAAGCGGAGTCGCATCCTTCGCCCTCCCCTGTCTGGCCGTGTGGTTCCTCGCCCGATGTTATGACCGAGTGCGCACCTTCCGCGGCCTCTGAGAATCGGCGTCTCCGCTTCGCCCATTACCGCCTCACGTCGGTCGCCATCATCAGCACGCCGCGAGGCTGCGCCTCAGGGAGTTTCCGTTTGCCCAGTCCTGACGTGTGTCGGGGCACCCCCCTCCTGACCATTGACGGACGCCGACCGACGAGAAACAAAAAACACCGGTGGAGCGGGAATCCCTTCTCAGAGGGACCTCCGCCGGGACAGGCCGTCGGGATTCAGCCTCAGGAGCAATTGCCCGATCGCCGTTCGCGTTCTCCCAGACCGGCGAGCCTCGCTACGACAATCGGATCGCGCTCCCCGCCGAGCGCCGAGGCAGCACGTCCCGTTTGTAATCTGCCTCTCCACCAATCACGGTCGCCTCTGGTCTCAGAGCAACCAGTTGAGGTGCCATGCCTTGGTTCCTCCACAACCGCCGCCGAAGCCCCCTTCAGCATCAGCCGCGGATTCTCTACGACGAGGAGCCGATGCGACGACACACAGCTTGGAAGCGTGGGTTAGAACCTGTCTCAAAATCGTTTGAGGAGCGCGAGACATTCACTCCAGATTCCGAGCGGGGACAAACCTTCGAGCGGTTTGTCCCCGCCCACTTCAGACGGCATACGCTGGCTGTCGGACATCACCGTATCATGGCGAGGCGGGAGCGGCTCGCCCCTCGGCAGCCGGCTTTTCTACACTGAAAGCCAACTCCCGTCCCGGTTGACCGAAACAATTTTGAGATCGGTTCTAGTGTGAGATGAGGTGGATCGCCCCGGCCTTGACCGCGGCCCTGACGGGGCTCCCCGGCCGAAGCCCAAGATCGAGCAGCGCCGATTGAGTCACCAGCGCGGTCAGCACGAACCCACAATCGACCTGCACCCGGGCCAGGGCGCCGACCGACTGGATCTGCGTCGCGGTGCCGGTGAGATGATTCCGAGCGCTGGTCGTTCCGGTTCCGGCCGGTTCGAGTACGACATCCTCCGCACGAATGCAGACAAACACTTCCGGTCCCAGCCCCTTGTCGGCCACCGCCGTGAGGCGCCGGCCTTGCACCTCGACGGTGAGAAGCCCTTCGGTCTCTCCCACGACCCGACCGGGCAGGATGGTGTCCACCCCGACGATATGGGCCACCTCCTGATTGACCGGACGACTAAAGACCGCCTGCGGGCTCCCCTGTTGAATGACCTGCCCTCGACTCATCACCACCATCTGGTCCCCCAATGCCAAGGCCTCCTCCCAGTCGTGCGTCACGAGAATCGTCGGGATCGCCAACCGCTTGAGGAGACCGCGCAGTTCGACGCACAGGTGGGCTCGCGTGGGGGCATCCAGCGAGGAAAGCGGCTCATCGAGCAAGAGGAGCCGCGGGTGCCGCACGACCGCTCGGGCCAGCGCGACTCGTTGCTGCTGCCCTCCGGACAGTTGCGAGGGACGACGGTCGGCCAAATCCTGGATGTGCAAGAGGTTCAGGACCTCAGCAATGCGACCGGGCCGGTCCGCCTTGGGCACGTCTCCCAGGCCAAATTCGAGGTTGCCCGCCACCGTGTAATGCGGGAACAGCGCATAGTCCTGCGACATAAAGCCCAGACCTCGCCTCTGGGGCGGGAAGGCGATCCCCTGTTCGATATCCAGCCACCGTTCACCGTCGAATCGAATGCTCCCCTCATCCGGCCGTTCCAAACCGGCCAGACATCTCAGAACCGTCGTCTTCCCGGATCCAGACGGACCGAAGAGGATCACGACGGAAGGAGGGCTGAGCGGCACCTGCAGCCGAACCTCGATCGTGAGCTTATTGGGAAAGAGTTTCCGAAAGTCGAGGGCTATTTCTGCGGCCATGCCGCCCACATTGTTCTGTTGAGCCCATACACCCCAAGCAGGACGAGGTACGAAATCGCGAGGAGGAAGGCCGCCGTCGTCGCGGCGCCGGCATAGTTCAGGGATTGGACCTCGTCGTAGATGTCGATCGAAACCGTGCGTGTGACACCTTCGATATTCCCTCCGACCATCAAGACAACCCCGAACTCACCAAGGGTATGCGCAAAGCTCAGAACAAATCCCGTGACGATCCCCGCCATAGACAGCGGTATGACGAGCTTGACGAACGTGGCCAGCTTGGAGGCGCCCAGCGTCCAGGCGGCCTCGATCAACCGCCGGTCGACCTGATCGAAGGCGGTAGCAAAGGGCTGCACGGCAAAGGGGAGACTGTAGAGGACCGAAGCGAACAACAGGCCTTCGAACGTGAAGGGAAGCGGGTGCCCCACCACCTGCTCGTAGAAACGGCCGAGCGGGCTCTGTGGACCAATGGCGACCAGGATATAGAATCCCAGGACAGTCGGCGGCAGCACCAGCGGCAAGGCCACGACCGACTCGAGCAGGAACTTCCAGCGCCGGCGCGAAAAGGTGATCCAATAGGCGATCGGCAGCCCGATCAGCACCAAGAGCGACGCGGTGAGCGCCGCTAACTCGAGCGTCAGCCGAATCGCCGTCCAATTCACGACTGCTGGGACCTCCGTGGACCGACCGGTCTGAAGCCCTCGCCATGGTAGGAAGTCTCTTTCGACATTGTCAACGCGTGAGTCCGCACCCGATCATCGCGACGGCGGCGCGCGACGATCCCACCATCCCCACACGGAAACCCGCTCCGGTCACCCGGCGTCCGTTGATGCGCTCCCCGATGCCTACGAGGGCAGGACGAATCCATAGCGCCGCATGATGGCTTTTCCTTCTTCCCCCTGCAGAAAGTTGAGAAAAGACTTGGCTCGATCCTGATTGGGCGAAGCCTTGAGAATCACCGCCCCTTGCTCCAGCGGCGGGTGGGCCTCGGCCGGGATCTCCCAATATTTCCCGTTGGCACGCATCGCCGGAGCCAAGGCCAGGGACAGGGCGATGATGCCGACGTCGGCCGCTCCCGACTCGACGAATTGTGCCGCCTGTGAAATATTCTCCCCGAGCACCAGCTTGTCCTCCACGCGCTTATGCAGATTGAAATGATCCATGGCCGAGACCGCCGCCCGGCCATACGGGGCATGTTTGGGATTGGCAATGGCGATCTTCTTGACCGACGGATCGAGCAAGACGTCCAGGCCGCGACCCTCCACGGGAAGCGTGGACCGGGACGGAGCCCACACGACGATACGACCGATGGCGTAGGGGTACAACGTTCCCGGAACCGCGAGCCCGGCGGCATCGAGCTTCCTGGGATACGCGATGTCCGCCGAGAAATACAGATCAAACGGGGCCCCGTTCCGGATCTGCGCATAGAAGTTGCCGGACGAGCCGAACGTCAGTTTCACGCGCTCGCCGGTCTTTCGTTCGTATTCGCTCACGAGCTCCTTGAACGCGAAGTTCAGATCGGACGCCGCCGCGACCGTGAGATCCCCGGCAAGCAGGGTCGGCGGCGCCCACAGGGCGAACAGCAGAACGGCCCCCCCCCAAGCGCGCGCTATGGATGAACCCTCACATCGACAGTTCATTCGCGTCATGACTGTCTCCGCGTTTGATCTGTATCGCGCGGTCGCGGTGTCTGGGAGTCCGAGTCCCGCCCGCTCCACGACTCCCGCCGCCGCTCTCGCATGATGCATCGTGCCGACACGCAATCCGCCTTCGACGAAGAGGAGGCCTCTCGCCCATCTTGGGCCGGGAGCCCGATCAGAAGAAAATCTGATACTGCACGCGAATCATATTCTCAATCAGCCGTCCGCCCCGCGCGTCGAGCGGAATGGTGCCGGACTGGGGAGGAAGCGGCGCGCTTCGCCCGATCGCGTAGCCCCCGGTCCCCATCTGGGTGTTGCTATAGGTCACCATGATCTGATGATCGTAGGTGCCGTTCAGGAACCAGTTGATGGACGTCTCGAACTGGTGCACCACATCGTCTGCGGAATTCGTGTCCGGATCCCAATAGGAATACCTGGCCGCAAGTTCCAGAAGCCTCGGGACCACGTAATAGCCAGTCTGGACATACCATCCCGTCGTGTTGCCGAGGAGCCCCGGTGCGGTCCGCGTACAATCGGCATTCATACATGGCAGCCCCTTCTCGTGGCGCGTCACGTTCTTGAAGTAGTACTCACCCTGAATGGAGAACCCACGATACTTGAACACCCCATCGAGCGCCCAGGTCGCGTAGTCCAGAAGGCCCCAGCCGAGCTGGCGGCCGTTGCCGAAGGCCGCCAATTGCCGACGGAAATTGAGATTGGCCAGATCCGTGCCGATAAAGGAGCTGTTGGAGCTCGCATTGACCGACGGATTGTACGCGAAGCCGCCTCCCACGGCCAGTTGCGGCGTTTCCGAATACGCAAGATCGCCCTCCCCGTAGCCGGGCCGGCCCATGATGTTCCAGTTCACGCGCGCCACATACATGAGTTGATTGATGTCGTTCCGCAGGTTGGCGTTGATGTTGCGTTGCGGCACGGGGCAGGTGGCCGGGGACGGGAAGGGATTTTGCCCGGTCGTGCCGCCGGCGCACCCTTCCGTGGGCTGTTCGCTGAAGAAGCCGCCGATGCGGTTGAAGCTCGGGCCGGCGCCGTTGAAGATTCCGAAGTAGTAATTGAATGCGTACAGTTCTTCGTCGTTCATGATGGTGATGCCGATGTCCCGCCGATCCAATCCGCTGGCGGTGAACGCATCCTGCACGAGCGAACGTTCGGCGAATTGCAGCGAGGCGGTCGAATTGATCTGCGCCCGGTTGAAGAAGACCTTGTATTGTCCGAACTGGACGTTGACGAGCGGAATATGCGTACTCGCAAGAGCCAAGTCCATCAGCCGGACCGATCCCGGCGCTTGAGAGTTCTCCGCTGTCTCTCCCGCCAACTGCAGGTAGTACCGGAAATCGGGGTTGAACAAATGCCCCATGAAATAGACGCGGGCGCGCCGCACATTGAAGGTGGACGCGGTGTCATCGGACCGGTTGGCCCGATAGTCGCCGAACACGCCCAAGAGTTCCGGAAAGTTCTTCGCGTCGCCCGGATTTCTCCAGGCATCATTCCGGAATCGTTGGGAGAATCGCATTTGAGCGCGAATCCGAATCTTGAGGTAGAAGGCGTTGTCGCTCATCGAGAAATTGAATCCGCGGTCGTACCACCCTTTGAAGCTGGGCGTGAGGGCATAGGCCCGCTCCTCGGATTCCTGCCGAACTTTCTCGTATTCCTCCCGTGTGATGAGGCCTTGCGTCACCGCCCGCTCCAGCAACAAGTTGACCGCCGGATCGAGGCTCTCCACGAAGACATAGTCGCCGTTTTTTTCAACCAGTCGCCCGGATTCCGCCGCGCCTGCCGGAGTCGCGACGGAGGTTCCCGACAGGGTTGCCACGGCGACGGCGACGAGGACGAACCGGCGACCTGATCGCGTCACAGCCACGAACCTGCTCGTCATAATCCTCCTATCCTCCTGAATGCGACCCGCATGATGCCCGCTCGAGAGCGACAGGCGGCCCTCGACGACGGTCACTTCACAGGGACTATCGGCGCCCGTTTCAGGAATTCGATGTACTGGAGGACGGGCCGGTCAAACCCGGCCTTTTCCCCCCAAAATCGCCCCGGTTCGAAGTAGAGGAGATAGTCGCCCTTCGGGGGGCGGGGCGTGGGATAGTTGAAATCGTACTGGTCGGACCTGCGTCTCGGCGTGAGGACATGAACATAATCGATTTGGAAACGGAGGAGGTCGTCTCGAACGGCCATCCAGCCGGCGGTCGTATCCCATTCTGACGCGGGGTTGTTGCCTGGGGCTCGCAGTTCGAAGGACACCCGCTCATGCGGACCGGCCTTCCGCAGGCCCACAGCCAAGGGACCAGCCAGCGCGGCGATTTCGTCGTCGCGGAACAGCTTTTTGGGCGGGACCTCCTCCGCAAACCACCGAAGCGGCAGCCGTTGCTGCTGACGCACCGAGAACCCGTTGAGAATTAAGCTCAACTCCTGAGCGGAAAGCTGGACGGGATGCAGGTAGGTCGCGCCATCCACCTCCTGTTGGAGGGTGACGACCACGCGCGGATCCTCATGAACCACCTGAGTGGTATACGGTAACCGCGCGCAACCCGCCGCCGCCAAGGCGATCAGTGCCGCTCCCGCAGCCCTCAGCGATCTCCGCCCCCGCTCGCGATCCAACCATGGCCGGATCCCCATCGTGCGCTCCTTCGCGTAAATCACCGACGCGTCAAATATCATTCATACTGTTCTATAAGCAAAGCATACATGACGCCGGCTTCAAAAAAAATGCCGCCCCATCTCACGGCATGGCTGAACGAGCATCGACCGGACCCGGAGGCGCGTAGCCGGTCGACCGGATGACTTCCTGGGCCTCGGGCGTTTGTAGGAACGCCAGAAAATCCTCGCACAGGGCGCGATTGGGACACCGCCGCTCCATCGCCATCGAGTGGACCGTGGGCTGATAGCCCCGCTCGGCGACCGCCACCACCCGGACTCGGTCCCGCTCTTTCACGGCCTCATGCATGAAGATGATGCCGAGGTCCGCCGCCCCACTGAGGAGATGATCCAACACCCCCCTGGAATCGCTGGCCACATCGAGGCGGCCTTGGAGCGCCTCATTGAGCCCGAAGGCTTGCAGGAGACCCTGCGTCTGTTTCCCCAAGCTGGTTCGGTCCGGGTCCGCGACCGCGACCCGGACCGTGGCACGCTTCGCCAAACCCTCGAAAGACCCCGGATCGTCGGCGAGCGATTCGGGCACCACCAGGACCAGTCGCTCCTCCGCGTAGGCTCGTGCCGATCCCGGCAACACGTAGTATTTCTGTTCCAACCTCGAGATCAGTTCGTCGCCGCCGGGAGCCACCAGATGGATCGGACCGCGCCCGATGAAAGAGTCTCCCGTCCGGCTGTTTTCCACGCTCGCGATCAGACGCCTCAACTCCAAGCTCGTGTCGAGGTAGAGGCGGATGCGAATCCCCGGATGCCTGGCCTCATACGCTTCTGCAAGAGCCTTCAGCGGACTCGCCAGACTCGGCGACCCGGCAATGAGAAGCGTCTCTCTGGGCGGATCGGCCCAGGTCAGCCCGGGCTGGATCACCGAGGCACCCAGCGCGACAGCCATGAACATCGAACGCGTTCGGATCATCCGACTCTTCCGTGAGATGAGTTCAGCTTGGAGGTTGTTTCCAGCATCACGCCGAACGTTTCAGCGACAGTCCCGAACCGTCCCGGTCTCTCTCGTGTCGTACCCCCCCAGCGCCTCGACTTCCGTCCGAAACGCACGACTCACGATCGTATCCAGCAACTGTTGCAGGGAGGGATGCGATTTCAAGAACGTGCTTGGTATCACGAGATCGTAGCGCTCCGCTTGCAGGGGAATGAAGTCCAACCCGAAGACGGCGGCCGCCGACGCGACGCCGATGCCGACGTCCGCCGCGCCATCCGCGACCGCCCGAGCCACGGCGAAATGCGATGGGACGACACGACGGTATCCATGCACCTGCACGCCCTTCACCCCGGCCTCGCCGAGCCGTTGATCCAAGAGCAGTCGGGCCCCCGCCCCCTCTTCCCGATTGACCAGCGTCACGTCTTTCCGATGCAAATCAGCGGCGTCTCGAATGCCCCGGGGGTTCCCCCGACGCACCATCCACCCTTGCTCCCAGGCCGCAAAGGTGACTACGGCAAACTGCTCAAGATCGAGGTGTCGCCGTAAGTAGGGCAAGTTGGACTCTCCGGTCTTACGATCCACCACGTGCACTCCCGCCACATGCACCTCCCCTCGCTTCAGCGCCTCCACGGCCGCCGTGCTTCCCGCGGTCCACCCGACGACCGACGCGCCGTTGTGGCGGCGCCGCAGATAATCTCCGGCGAGAAAGACGGCGGGATCACAGCCGGCCACGGCAATTTCCTCCCTCACCGAAGCCCATTCACGCAGCAACCGCACACGCACCCGCGTCCGCCCACCCTTGGTCCTCGGCTGAGGAAGGCCCGTCACAAGCCCGTCCGCCGGGACGGTATAGGTCAGCACCTCCCCCAAATGGCTGACCGGCCGCACGATCACGGACTCCCCGACCTGCACCACTTTCACTCGCTGGCGCAGCACACCGCCCATGGCGGTTCGCTCGACCCCGACCAAATCACCCTCGATCTCTTCTCCGCTGGAAATGAGATTGAAGAGATCCTCGATCCGGCAGTGCAAGACCCCGGCGAGGCGAAGCGCAACCGCGGTGGTGGGCAAATACTGATTGGTCTCGATGGCATAGACGGCCTGCCGCGTAATCCCCGATCGTGCCGCCAATTCCGCTTGGGATAATCCGCGCGCCATCCGCACCTGGCGCAGACGGTTTTCGATGTTCTCCGGCGGTTCCGCCCGTCCCCGGTCGCTCATGGATGCGGATATACTCGTATGATTGTGTTTCTGTCAAGTATACTGTCTCTGAACGAGCCTCCCCGGTCACGGCACCGCCATCCTGACGCCGAGCTGCTCCCTGTGTTAGGCTGCCCCGATTCCCCTGCGTCATCCGTGTTACACCGCCTGACCATCGGCCAGAAATTGCTCCTCTTCTTTGGCGTGCTGTTGGCACTGCTCGCCTTGAGCATGGCCGGTCTGCTGTTCTACCTCTCCCGTGTCAACAGCTACGTCCATCGGCATCAGATCAACACCATCCCGGGGGTGGTCACCGCAGCCGAAATTCAACAGCACGTCTTTCGGATGCACACGCTCGCCCACCGCCTCCTGGATGCGCAACCTTCACCGGAACGCCCAGCCATGCTCGCGCGGTTGGAAGCGCTCGAAGCACGCATTCGGGCCTCCACCGAAGTCTATCGGGACGCGCACGCCGCCGGCCGCCATCCAACCCTTCGCGACATGCTCACGGCACATGGGCGGGCCGACCTGATCGAGCAGGAGGAGGCCATCCTGACCGGCCTTGCCGCCGGGCTCGACCGAATGACCGACCTGCGACGACGGCTCCCCGCTGTGTCCCACGGTATTCCATTGAGCGAGGGGCCGAGCGCGATGGCGGCAGAGTTGGAGCGGACGACGGGGGACATCGAGCGGTCGATCGGCGCGTTGATCGAAGTTCATCGCCGGATCGACGAGGAAATGAAACTGGAGGGAGACCGTCTGGTCGGTGAAGCCGGGATCATCGTGCTTGTCCTGGCCGTGGTGTTCGGGCTGCTGATCCTGGGCGTGTTCCTCGCCATGAAACGGCTCGTCGCGCGCCCGCTCGAAGGCCTCGCTTCCACGGCGGACCGGGTGGCCCACCATGACCTGACCGTGCAGTTCGAGCCATGGCCGTCCAAGGACGAAGTCGGCCGCCTCGCGGATTCGTTGAGCGCGATGCTGACCAACTTGCGCGACCGGAGCACGGCTCTGGTGCGCAAAACAAAGGAACTGGAGGCCTTCACCTATTCGGTCGCCCACGACCTCAAAGGACCGCTCCGCGAGATCGAGGGGTTTTCGTCGCTCCTGGAAAAACGATTTGCCGACAGCGCAGACCAGGAAGTCCGGCATCACCTGGACGTCATTCGCCGATCGTCCCTACGATTGACCGTGATGATCGATGCGTTGCTGAAGTATTCACGACTGGAACAGCAAACGTTACCGATGACCCGATTCAATCTGGCGGAAATGCTCGCCCACCTGGTGGCCGAGCGCCAGCAGAGGTCCACGGGGGAGGGACCGGCCGTCAGGGTGGACATGCCGTTTCCCGATCTCTACGGCGAACCGGTGAGCGTGCGGCAGGCCCTGCAGAATCTGTTGGACAATGCGGTCAAGTTCTCACGACTGGCCTCTCCCCCGCTCGTCGTCATCGGGGGACGCCGAACACCCGGCGAGACGCTCCTCTGGGTCAGAGACAACGGCATCGGGATCGATGCGAAAGACCAGGAGCGGATGTTCGGACTCTTCGAACGAATGCACGAGCCGTCCGACTACGAGGGGACGGGGGTGGGATTGGCCATCGTCAAGCTGGTCATGGACAAACATGGCGGACGAGTGTGGGTCGAGTCGACCCCCGGCCAAGGCAGTACATTCTATCTGGCGTTTCCGGAGCGGCATTCATGATGCACATGCTCATCGTCGACGACGAAGAATTCGTCCGGTTGGTGCTGGAGAGGAGCCTGAGAGCCGAGGGCTGCGAAGTCGTCTCCGTGGGGAGCGGGCAGGAAGCCATCGAGCGGCTGAAATCGACCTCCTTCGACGGCCTCATTACCGATCTGCGGATGCCCGGGGTGGACGGCCGGGGCCTGCTCCGCTGGGTGAAGGAGTACCAACCCGAGGTCGAGGTGATCGTCCTCACGGGGCACGGCGATGTCAAGGACGCGGTGGAAGCCATGCGCGAAGGCGCATGGGACTTCCTGGTCAAAGAGACCCCTTTCGACGGGACCGCCGTCACAGCCGCCCTGGCCAAACTCCGGACCATCCGGACCTTGCGCCGGGAGAACTTGGCGGCCAGACGAGGCGGGTATCACGACGACCGTGTGGTGGAAGGAGGCAGCGAGGTTTGGCAGGACCTCATGACGCAGGTGGTTCGGGTGGCCGTGGCGCGCGCGCCGGTGCTGATCCAGGGCGAAACCGGTTCGGGCAAGGAAGTCGTCGCGCGTCTGCTGCACGCCCGCGGTCCGCGGATGAGCGGCCCCTTTCTCGCCGTCAATTGCGGAGCAGTGAATCGAGAATTGCTCGAGAGCGAACTCTTTGGCCATGAGAAAGGCGCGTTCACCGGAGCCGGAGCATCGAAGCAAGGTTTGATCGCCGCCGCGGAAGGGGGCACGCTCTTCCTCGACGAAATCGGCGACATGCCGGGGCCCATGCAGGTCGGCCTCCTGCGCTTTTTGGATCAGGGGGAGTTCCGGCCGGTGGGAAGCACACGGACGCTTCGCGCGGACGTGCGGGTGATCGCCGCGACCAATCGCGACCTGCAGGACCTGGTTCACCAAGGCCGCTTTCGAGACGACCTCCTCTACCGCATCAATACGGTGACCTTGCGCGTGCCGCCGCTTCGCGAGCGCACGGAGGATCTGCCCCCGCTCATTGAGCACATTCTTCGCACTCTGCGTGTGCCCGGTTCGGTGCGCCGTTCCGTGTCGCCGGACGGCCTCGCTGCGCTGTGCGCCTACCGCTGGCCCGGGAACGTCCGGGAACTCCGCAACGTGCTGGAGCGAATCGTCCTCTTACACCCGGATGCGGAGCCGATCGGCCGAGCAGAGGTCCAGCGCGTCCTCCCCGCCGCCCCGGCCCTCCACTCGCCGGACGATCCGACGACCCTCTCGTTGGAGGAAGTCGAACAGCGTCATATTCTCCGGGTGCTGGACGCTCAAGGAGGGAACAGGACCCAGGCCGCCAAGATCCTCCGCATCGATTACAAGACCCTCCTGGGCAAGCTCAAGAAATATGGGGTGGGAGAGACCGCGGAAGGCGGAGCCCGAGGTCCCGACTGAGGTCGAGGTCACGGTTGAGGCGGAAAAACAGCACCGGTTTTTTACACTCTGCCTGAGCCTCAGGCGCAATCTTCGCCTCGGTTCAAGGACAGGGATTGACCTCGGCCAACTCGAGCAAACTTGCCCGAATGTCATTCAGAATGTCGGTCCGGCTGGGGTCGAAGGTGAGATAGCCGATGAAGCTGTGCCCGCCGGAATAGGTCGGGGTCAGCAGCGGAGGCAGCGTCGGCCCCCAACTGGTGTTGGCCGCCAGGGTGGACGGCAAGATCACACGAATCGCATTGATCAACACATCCCCCGAGGAAGACCGATAACGACCGTTCCCCTTCACCAGCGAATCGGGAGTCGCCACCCCGACGATCTTCAGCGCCCCTGCCGGCGGAAGCGGAGGAGGCCCGGCAACCGTCAAGTCAAAGGCGGCATTGGAATAGAGATTCCCCTGCGAATGCGGCACGACCAACACACGCCGGCAGGCCGGCGCAAGGATTTCCTGTCGGTAGCGGGTCGCATGACGTTGGATCGTCGCCTCGTCGATCTGATTCGCATCGGTCATCGCCTCTTGAAGGTCGGTGAGCAATGGCGAGAACACGGTCAGGCTGTTCAGTCCCTGCCAAAACGCTGCGGGAGTCAATCCAATGCGCTGTTGCGCGGCTTCGGCAAAATCCCGCACTTTTCTGTCGGCTGGATTGTAGTTGAGCTGGAAGACATAACAAAACGCCTGCAAGTTCGGCGGAAGGCTTGGGAGGCCGGCCAAAAACTCCCGTTCGAGCTTGCCGGCGTTCACCCGCGCTTCGTCCAGTGTGGTGGTGACCCCGTTCACGTACACCATGGCGATGCGGGGAGCCGCGGAGTTCTGGCAGGGAACCTGGATGAACGGTTGAGCCTGCGCCGGAACCCAGCAGATCGACGACGTCAGGGCAATCACGATTAGCCAGCCCCATGATCGCAGCCGAACCGTCATCGCGTCCTCATGGCGTCGTACAGGCGGCCGACCACTGGTCGGCCGGCAGGAGGGCCGGGGTCGCCGCGACCACCTGGCCGTCCGCTTGCAAGTAGGCGCTGGTTCGTTGGTCGGTATTGAGGATTCTGGCCCGGAGCTCGGAGAAGACGATGGGAAAATCGTCCGGTCGTTGCGCCATCACGCACTCGATGGCGCGGAACCGTTCCACTGCGTGCGTCGCCGACAGGGCCGCACTCCCCGCGTCGATCATCGCGATCTGCACGGCCTTGGCATACTGTCGCAGGGCGCCTCGAACGGCCGGGTCGGAGTAGGTCTCGTCAATATAGGCGTCGACGTCGTCTCGAACACCGTTCGCATCCGAATCGAGACCGGCAACGGTGGCGTGGTTCGGATCAGCCGGATCGGGCTCGCTGGTGCTGCACGCGCCCCCCGCGATGAGGCATAGGCCCAGCCACATGAGGCCGCTCGCGCCTATCGACCAGGATGCCCGTGAATCCTCACGCATCATTCGCCCTCGGGCGTCTAAAGAACCTCGACGACATTCTACGCTCTTTGGTCCCGCCCCTCAACCGGAGACGGACCGGACAAGTGCGCCCTCCGCCGGCCATTCGGAAAGCGCATCGTCAGGTCCTGTGCGCCGACGACCTGCCCGGCCGGGCGCCCGTGGAACCACGCGCCGCTGCCTATACGTGTGCGACGTCGAGCACTCTCACGTCGAAGTGCAGAGTCTTACCCGCGAGCGGATGATTGAAATCCAGGACGATTCTGTCACCCTTCACTTCAGCGACACGCGGAAAGACCGGCTTCCCTTCCTGGGTTTTTCCCTGCAATTGCGCCCCGACCTTTCGAGCGTTTGAGGGAACCAGCTCTTGATCCACTTCACGAAACGCGCTGGGATCGATCGCCCCGTATCCATCGTCCGGCGTGACCGTCACCTGCTTCGTTTCTCCGACTGCCATTCCTTCCAAGGCCTGTTGCAATCCCGGAATCAACTGCTGAGTGCCATGCGTATAGGTCAGGGGCTCGCGTCCTACGTTCGTCTCCACCACGGAGCGGTCGTCGAGCATCAGGGTGTATTCCAAGGTGACTTGTGTTCCGGTTGACACCTGCATGATGGGTCCTCCCTTTATTGGTTTTCCGCCAACTGCCGGTATGGTCCGCGCGCGACTGAGGCAGCGTGCCGGATGATCGTGGGGAACCTCGAACGAAGAGGGTCCCCGAACACGTTTCTGAGCGAACGAGCCGGCGCAGAATCGAAATGGCCGTGGAATGAATCCAAATAGGCGGGCGATCGCTTCCAGACCTCACGGCCGACTCAAAACTCACGCTACCATATCGGCGCGCCTCTAACCAACCCCGTCGAGCAGATCGACCCCGGCAAATCTGCGCCGCCCCCAAGCGGCAGTGGCCGTGAGTGAAGCCCGGAATGCAGGGGGCTCGCTAAGCAAGGTCGCAAGAACAGGAGCTCGGATCAAAACAGATGGGCACGGCGGTCTCATACACAGGTGAATCCAGGATCGGAGGCCAGGGGTGGCCCGGCCCCGAACAGCACGCGAGCCGGTTGCCTGAGGCCGTTGCTCGACAGCGACAATCGGCGTATCGTAATGGCGGATCAGGCGATCCCACTCTCGATTACTCACCCAAGGAGGATGCCATGCGTCGAATCTTGCTTCTCTCCATGTCGCTTGTCATGACCATCGCTTGGTCGGGATTCTCCGGCGCCGCAGACACGCCCGCCAAGAAGCGCACCACCGTGAAGGACGTGAAAACGATGTCCGAGCAACAGCAGACGACGCTCGCGTTGAGTGCGGCGCCCCCACGAGTTGCCAAGGACGCAGGGGTCATGGTCTACGATACGGACGGCAAGTTGAAAGAAGTGCGGAAAAGCGCCAACGGTTTTACATGCATCCCCACCGTCCTCAACCTTCCGGACCCTGATCCCATATGCATGGACCCAGCCGTCCATCAATGGATGACCGATCTGATGAATAATGCGCCGAAACCGTCGAACACGGTTCCGGGCATCGCCTATATGGCGCGCGGAGGATCGCACTTCGAAAAGGACGGTAAAGTGGTCATGACCGGAGAGGGCGCCAAGATCGTGAAGGAGCCGCCCCACTGGATGCTCATGTGGCCGTTCGACCAGGCCGTTACCAAATTGCCGACCGTACCGAACCCCTCCGGAGTCTACATTATGTTCGAGGGCACTCCGTACGCACACTTGATGGTGTATCAGGACCCGAACAAAATGAAGTAGCCGGTGGGCCCGGCGCATTGCGGTCGCCTCGGGAACGCTTAACCCGGATGAGCATCCGGAAGGAAAACGGCGTTTGCGATCGGCAGATGCCGCGTGATCGCTTCGTGGATTCGACGGGCTCGCATCTCATTGCCGGTCAATCCGACACGGATGGTCAGCGACGTTCGTGACTCGGGGACGGTGTCCAGATCGATCCACACGCGTTCGCCGTCCGCGAACGAGGATTCCACGTGAGCGGACACTTTATCGGCGCGGTCCTCGGAAGGCTTGAGCTCCAGGTCGGTGAGGGCGGCGAGCACGGCACGATGCACGGTGGGCACGTCCTGCGGCAGTTCGTCCTTCAATTTGCCCATGACGTAGACCGCCCCGGCCACGCCGCCGGCGGCGCCCACCACCAGCGCGACACAACCGGACTCTCCGAGTCCCAGTGTCACGAGCAAGATCACGCCGACGAGACACGACGTTGCTTCCGATCGAGGCGACCTTGTCCCTCTCGGCTGCAGCATCCTGGTGCTCCCCTCTCGCTCAGCCGGCTTCCCAGACACAGCCGCTTAGCCCATGTCGCGTAGGACGTGATCGGGATTGACCTTGCGGGCGATGTTCTTCATGACCTGATCGGCGAACAGCACAACCAACCGGCCGCGCTGGTCTTTCACGATCATGGAGGTGGTCGGCGGTTTGAACGTGGTCGGGTCCCCCTCCAACCACGCACTGCACGTGTACGATAACGGCTCCAGCACCGTCTCCACCCCGTATTCCTCCCGCAGGCGGAATTGCAGCACGTCGAACTGCAACCGCCCAACTGCCGCCACGAACGATTCCATGTCGTTTTGGCTGCGCATGATCTGGACGGTTCCTTCCTGCGCCATCTGCCACATCCCCTTGTCGAACGCCTTGCGCTTGCCGACGTCGCTCGGCCGGATGCGGGCAAACACTTCCGGCTGAAATTGCGGAAGCGGCTTGAAGTTGAAGCCTCCTGCCAGGGACACGGTGTCGCCGATGGCAAAGACACCGGGATTGATGATCCCGATGATGTCGCCGGGGAACGCTTCCTCCACGGTGGTTCGGTCCTGCGCCACCAGGCTGTGCGGCCGGGACAGGCGCACCTCGCGGCCCAGCCGATGGTGCTGCACCACCATGTCCCGTTCGAAGCGGCCCGAGCATACACGCAAGAACGCCGTGCTGTCGCGATGCTTGGGATTCATATTGGCCTGGAGCTTGAACACATAGGCGCTGAAGGGGGTCGTGATCGGATCCACGGCCAGTTCCGCCCCGTCGAACCGGTCGGCCAACCTTGCCCCCGGACTGGGCGCTAACCGGACGAACGCATCCAGGAAGGTCTCGATCCCGAAGTTCGTCAGGGCGGAGGCAAAAAAGACGGGCGTCACCTCACCCTGGAGAAAGGGCTCGCGCGCGAAGGGATTGCCGGCGATGTCGAGCAACTCCAGGTCATGCCGGACCTGTTCCAAAATCTCCGTCGGCACACGGCCGCTCTGCGCCAGCTCTTTCAACGTCAGTGACTGGCGCTCGGCTCTGGTGGCCCCCCCCGGCGCAGTCTTGTGATACAGATGCACCAGGCCGTCGCCCCGATCCACGATGCCGGCAAAATCGCTTCCCGATCCCACCGGCCAATTCATGGCGCTGGCGTGAATCTCGAGCGCCTGCTCCACCTCGGTCATGAGATCGAGCGGGGGCCGGCCCGGAAGGTCCATCTTATTGACAAGGGTCAGCACCGGAATGCGGCGCATCCGGCACACCGCAAACAGCTTGCGGGTCTGCGCCTCCACGCCTTTCGCGGCGTCGATCACCATGATGGCGCTGTCGGCGGCTGTCAGCGTGCGGTAGGTGTCCTCGGAAAAATCCTGGTGCCCCGGGGTATCGAGCAGATTGACGATGGCATCCTTGTAGGGGAACTGCATGGCCGAGGCGGTGATCGAAATGCCCCGCTCCTGCTCCATCGCCATCCAATCGGAGGACGTGGCTTTCCCCCCTTTGCGGCCGCGCACCATCCCGGCCGTCCGAATTAAGCCGGAATACAGCAACAACTTCTCCGTCAGCGTGGTCTTGCCCGCGTCCGGGTGACTGATGATGGCAAAGGTCCGGCGCTTCGCCGTTGCCGCCGCGAGTTCGCCCTGTGTGGTGAGGTCCGTCGTCATGGGAATTCGGCAGCTTACCACAGGCGAACGAATGGCTCCTAGCCTCGCACGCCCGTCGGCGCGGGCCCGCTCCCTTGAGACTCGGCCTTCGCCGCAACCCGGACGGACTGGCGCTTGCCGATATCCTCCGCTACACTCTCCAATCCACTGAACGGGGGGACGCGCATGAGAGCGGAGCACAGGATCAACTACTACGCCGTGTTGGAGATTCCGCCCAACGCGAGCGCCTCGGAGATCAAACGCGCCTGGCTGGAACAGCTGCAGGTGTGGCATCCCGACCGCTTTACGCATGCCCCGGCTCTGCACCGCAAAGCCGAGGCGCGGACGCAGGTCATCAACCAGGCCTACCAAACACTGAGCAACCCCGCCACCCGCGCGCGCTACGACGCCGCACAGCCCGGCGCCGCTCCGGCGCCCTCGCCATCTACCACCGCACCGCGTCCGCCTGCGGCGACGGCACGACCCTCCCCCGTCCCCCCGCAGACGAGCGCCCGCTCCCGCGCGGTCCCCCGGGGTCCGCAGTCGCCACTGATGGTGGCCCGCCATGGCTTCCCCAAGCGCATGGTTCCGGCCATCCATATGCTGGTCGACTCCCGGGAGCAGGCTCCCTACGAATTTCGGGATCTCATCCGGATCGCCGGCACCGTCCGGCAGGAGCTGTCCGCCGGGGACTATGCCATCGCCGAGGCTCCCGATGTGTTTCGCGTGGAACGGCGGCGCGTTGAAGAGTTCAACACGATCTTCTCGAATCCCTCCGACAATCGCCCCCGGTTTCTGAACGAGCTCGAGCCCCTGCTCACGGTTCCGTACCGCTTTCTCGTCATCGAGGGCACCATCCAGTATGGCCCCGCAGGCGGGCTTATCGCGGCTTACCACAGGAAGGGCCTGGTGGACTTCCTCGACGCCCTGACCGCCCGCTATGGCCTTCAAATCATCCAGGCTGCCACGAGGGAGGAGGCGGAGGAGCGCGTGGCCAATCTGGCCGCCATGCACTATGCCTACTTTTTCGCCGAACAGCAGGGGTTGGGGCGTTGCCTCACGGAGGACGACGTCTAAGGGGCACGATAGGGAGCGGTGGATGAGTATACCGCTATCGGCACGCGCCGAAATCGCCCTGGCGCATCGCCTCATAGAGGACCACGGCCACTGTGTTACAGAGATTGAGGCTGCGGCTGCCCTCCGCCATCGGCACACGCACTCGCCGCGATTCGGAGAATTGGGCCAATACCTCGGGTGGTAATCCCCGAGTTTCCGGGCCAAAGACGAAGGCGTCGCCGGGGAGGTAGACGACCCGGTCGTACCGCTGCGTGCCCTTGACCGTTACGGCGAAGAGACGCCGGTTCTGCAACCGGTCGACGCATTCGCCCCAGTCCTCGTGGACCGCCAGGGTGGCGAACTCGAGATAATCCAGGCCGGCCCGGCGCAGGAGCCGATCCTCGAGTCGGAAACCCAACGGCTTGACTAGGTGCAGATGCGCGCCGGTATTGGCGCACAGCCGAATGATGTTGCCGGTGTTCGGGGGAATTTCAGGCTGGAAAAGAATAATGTCGAACACGAGACACTGGCGTTTCTGAGGCGCTCCCCTAGGCCGGGCGTCGGTCGACGTAGTGTACTCGAGGAGCAGATGGGTATCCAGAGGCTCGAGAGTGCGTGCCCGACCCGGGAGCCAGAAAGAGCCGATCCGCCCGGTCATTCATGCGCGCGGGTGACGCGAGCGTCAGACCGCTCGCCGTACGGCTCAAAGCGGTTCGTCCATTTGAGGAGCGGCCTGACGATACCCCGCATCTGACCGCTGAAGTCACCGCGCGCCGAATTGCCTTCCACTCGATCGATCAGATGGAAGGCCGCCGCCTGCGGCTCGAAGAAATGCACATGGAAGGGTTGCTGTCGGAAACAGCCGGGGCTGACGTAAAACGTTCCCTCAGGGAGGAAGTTCCCCGGAATCCAGGCCGCTCCGACATATCGACCCGGCGGACGCGACACCCCGCGCCAATGCGAATCGAGGTCGAAGGTTTCAAACACGTCCAGTCCCTGCTCGTTGCGAATCGTGATACTGGGCACGAACGGTCGATCCTGCCGAAGGACCTCGTACTCCATTTCGACGGCCAGACCGCTGCGGACGTCGATCGTTTCAGCCAAGCTTCCCCACGCATCAGTGATCCGCACCGCCCGCAGACGCACGGTGTCGTCGCCCGGGGCCTCATCCAGACCGGTCCACTCACGACGCGACCAGGAGCCGCCTCCTCCGTGCAGGTAGGCGGCCACGACCTTCTGCGCGGGTCCATCGGCCACGATCCGCCCTTGATCCATATGAATGACGCGATGGCAGAGCCTCGTGATCGCCTCCATATTGTGCGACACGAGAATGACAGTTTGGCCCTGGTCCCCGATGCGACGCATCTTTTCCATGCATCGGCGCTGGAACTCGAGGTCGCCGACGGCCAGCGCTTCGTCCACCAGGAGGATCTCGGGATCCAGGTACGCTCCGACGGCAAAGGCCAGGCGGACGTACATGCCGCTGGAATAGCGCTTGACGGGAGTGTCGAGAAATTCTCCCACCCCGGAAAATGCGACGATTTCGTCGAACTTCCGTTCGATCTCGGCGCGGGGCATACCGAGGATCGAGCCGCTGAGATACACGTTGTCCCGCCCGCTGAGCTCGGGATGAAAACCGGTCCCGACCTCCAATAAACTTCCGACGCGGCCGTGCAGCACGGCTCGACCGGCGGTGGGCTCGGTCACGCGGGACAGCACCTTCAGCAAGGTACTCTTTCCCGACCCGTTTCTCCCAATAATACCGACGATCTCGCCGCGCCCAATGGTAAAGGAGGCCTCCCTCAGCGCCCATTTGCGGACGGAGACGAAGTCTTCGTCCGTCCTGGGAACGCTTCCTCGTCCGCGCAGCAACCGCCTGACCCCGTGCATGACCCCTTCGGCGAGACTCGAGGAGCCCCGCCGAGGAGCGGCGAGCGTATAGACTTTTGAGAGTCTGGCCGCCTCAATCGCAGGTGGTTTCATTCGATTTCGTTTTTCAGGTGAACTCGAGTGGGAAAACTCAGCCCTTCGCCTGGCGGCATTGCGCCTCATCGCTCGACCACGACAGAGGCGCCCCTATGATCGTACTTCCGATAAACCCTGCGTCCACCAGCCGGAATCTCGTGACAATGCAAGGGCCATACCTCCACAGGCGTCTCATCCGACTTTTCCCAGATTCTCTGTCACAAGGGCTTACGACAAACAACCACTTGGCCTGTTGGGCGGGTAGGGACATCGCGCGATACCACCGCCATGTGGGTCGGCTCGGACGGCTCTCTTGTCGAAGTGTAGGGTCCGTCCCTATCACCCTACACGCTGGATGTACTCCTCGCGCACGGAGATGGACCGGCGCATCAGGCGCGCGTGTGAATGCGCACACCCACGTGTGAGGGCGCCCGCCGATCGGGACATCGCGCTGAACCGCGCGTGGCCGCCGACACCGTTGGATAGGGAACAGGAACGACGACGCGGGCATATTCCGCGATCCCCAGAACCGGGATATGCCGGGGTTAGTGGTCTCGGCAGATCAGGGAAGGACGATGGCCTGTTCCGAGTGGCCGAGCGCTTTCAAGGTCATTTCCAGCGCGTCGACCATCGGCGGAGGGCCGCAGAGGAACACAACGGTCGCGGGACCCGGCGCAGGCAGGTGCTGGCGCAACACATCCTCGGTGATACGACCGATGCCCTCGGTCCATCCTGGCGGCGGTTGCCCCAGGACATGATAACAGTGAAAATTCTGGTGTTCCCGCTCAGCGCGGGCCCACTCGTCACGAAAGATGATGTCCGCTTCCGTTTTGTTCGCGTAGACCAGAAACAACTCCACGTTCAGGTGTCGGGCCAGGATCCAGCGGATGATCGAGATCATCGGGGTGATCCCGCTCCCGCCGGCCACCAAACCCGCGCGCGTCGCCATTCCATCGACCCAATGGCCGCCCGGGTTGGGCCCGCTCATGAGCACCGTCTCACCGACCGCCACCTCATGAAGATACTTGGAGACCAGACCCGTGTCATACCGCTTGACGGTGAGCTCGAAAAACCCTGTCGCACCTGGCATCGACGAGGGCGTATAGGGCCGCTTGACCGACTTTCCGTTGATCGTCGCGTGGACATACAGATGATCCCCGGGCAAGAGGTCCAGGGTCGCGCCGCTCTCCAACGCGAACCGTAACGTTTTCGTATCGTGGGTCTCGACGGTGAACGCCTTGAGGCGATAGGGAACGGGCGTCTTGGTTTTGATTCGAGTGACAGGTTCCATAACGCGCGACCATCATACAAGTGCGCACGAACAGGGGCAAGCGTCGATCGGCCCCCCTCAACGACATTCGATGGGCTCCATCCTCCTGCATGACATGGCCGGTTCCTCCCCGATTAGGGAGCCTCCGTCAGCGCGTCCTGCGCCACGTGGCCTTTCATCGACTTCTCGACGATATTGTGCTCGATTTCGAGCGCGATGACCCGGGCAAGTTGGTCCGGAGTCAGCGCGCCCATGGCCAATCCCTTCGTATCCACATAGAACGGGTCCTCAGGAGCCGCCTTGCGATAGGTATTCACCAAGATCGTGGCCGGCTGCACGAGCCGATTGCCCTCCCCCACGGCCACGGCTTTTTCTTCCGGAACGACGCGCGTGCGCGTGGCCCAGTCCCGCTGATCGATCTTGACGAACGAGACAGCCCAGATCTTGCCGTTCAACAGACTCCGGACCGCCTTCGGGGTCTCGTTCCAGAAGAAGGTCTCGCGGACGATTTTCTGCAACGCCTCGCGCACTCGAATATCGTAGAGTTTCGTCGTTGAATCAGGCTGCGTCGGCTCAACCAATGTGTCCGTGCCGACTTCGTAATAGGGCTGTCCGTCGAGGCTGCGACGATCGTCCACGGTGCGGAGATAGATCGAGAACAAGCGGCGCAACGCCTCCTCGCGCTGCTCCCCCGACATTCGTCGAATCAGCTTGTCCGATTGAATCGGGGCCCGTGCAAGACTCCGCTCCCCTGCGGCCGTACTCACCTTGGAGCCGGTATCGGCCTTGCTCACGACCCACTGAAACTCTCTGGCGAGTGGGGGAACCAGTTTATCGGGATGCCCGACGTACCCCTGGTCCTTCAGAGCCGATGCGCTGATGAGCAGCACGACCCGCCCGGGATCCTTGGTTCTGGCAACCAGGAACGGGAATTCCTTCCCCTCCCGATTGACGACCCGAGGTTCAATGACCACCTTTTCCAGCGCCTCTCTGTGCAGGCTTTCGTCGAATCGCGGATAGTCGGCCCGATGCGCCGTCAAGATCGCGAAGGCATCGATGACCGTTCGTGCGACGGCCGCAGCTGCGGTCGGATCCATTCGGTCCCCCGCCGGGCTTGAGGATGGTTGCGCGATGAACACTCGAAACGAAACGCCTGGGACCGGATAGCCCGCCCCCAATGTCTTCGTATTCTGAAGGACCTCCTCGGGACGCGCGCCGTGCGCCTGATGGTCCGCCTCGGCCGGCGCCACGAGCCAGAGAGGCCACCCGACGACCGAGAGCAAAAGTATCGCGAGCGCGGGCGCCAACCGGCTCCGAGGAGCACCGACACCGCGCGACCCCTCACGCAGTCGTCCACCGGTCGCGTCCCTCTTGCTCATCATCTCCTCCCTCCTGATCGAGCCATCCCTCGTGTCGACGGTAGGCCACGGTTCATCCTACTCGTTTGAGAGCTCCCAGGCCAGATCTCCGAGTGAGCACGGTTTGGGATGGACGAATCCTTCCTGCCCTTGGAGCCTCTAAGGACTAACGGCTCAAGTCAGCGCGGGAGCTTGGAGAGTGGGCCCCACGACGACACCGCAATGCGGTACAATAGGCGGATGAAGGTGAGGGCCGGATCGGTCGAGGGTCCCGCTGTTTTCATCGCGGTCCCTCTTGATATAGTTGTGTATCGCCAATACCTGGATATCGCGTGATCATCCTCCCCGTGTCATCAGGAAGGCTTCGTTCATCCATCGGGCGCGTACCGCCAAGCGTCGCGTTGCGCCTGACGATGTGGGTCGGGACCGCCCTCATGTTCGCATTTCCGGCTTCGGCCGCCGATTCCCAGATCTCGCTCCGAGGGCCCTCTGCGGACGTGGTGGCACAACGCGCCAAGACCGCCTGGGAGGGAGGCGCGATGAATCGTGCGCTCGATATCCTGCAACAGGGAATTTCCGACCACCCGCAGGCCCTCGCCCTCCATCGACTACATGGCGACATGCTCGCCAGCTCGCGCCAGACCCAGGAAGCGCTCGCGGAGTATGACCTGGTGCTGGCGAAGCAGCCCGCGGCCGTGGATGTTCGATGGGCCAAGTGGAGCGTCTTGGTTCGCTCCGGGCAAACGGAGGCGTCCATCGCCGAGCTCCAGCAGATTGCCGCCATTGACGCCGCGAATCCCCTGCTTCAGTTGCAGTTGGCTCAGGAACTCCGAAAACTGGATCGCCTCGAAGAGTCCCTCGAGGCCTTCAAGCGGGCGGTCGCCCTCCGCCCGGACATGCTCGGCTGGCGTTTAGGGCTGGCACGGGCGCGATTCGATCTGTTGGATTACCCCGGCGCCTACGAGGAGATTCAACAGGTGCTGACCTCCTTGAGACCGGGTTCGCTGCTGGAAATACCCGCGAAAAATCTCCTTGCCCTGATCTACGGCTCCTCCAAAGATCGCGGCCGGCGTTTCGATCCCATTCTGACGCCCGAAGTCAGCGAGGAGCAACTGAAGGAATGGGCGGCCATCCGAGCCGAGGCCTGGACTCACTTTTCCGAGGGTCGCTATCGCGAGGCCGAGCCGATCTATCGAAAGATCCTGGCGTTGAATCCCACCGATCCCACGGCGGCGCACCAATTGGGGGTGACGCTCATGCAGCTCGGGCGATGCGAGGAGGCGGTCGCTGTCTTCGGGACCATGGGGAAAATGGATGCCAGCGACGAGGACTACGCAGACACGATTTTCCGGATGGGCCAATGTCTGGTTGACCTTGAACGGTGGGAAGAGGCGTTCGTGCAGTTTCATACCCTCTACGAGGCGGCGGTCGAATTCGAGCAAGCCAACAAGGGTGTCGAATTGCCGCCGGGCGTGCGGGTGTTGGACAAGGAGAAGATCACGAAGTGGCTCGACAAGGTCCGTCCGCACGTTCCCGCGGAACTCATTCCGCCGCCTCCGCCGCCTCTGCCTCCGGAGATGTCGGCGGAGGAGCTCTCCGCTAAACTCGCCGCGGCCCCGCTGAACCCGCAAAAGCCGCTGGACGCGCGAGCCTCCCTTCTCGGGCGCGACGCCGACTTCAGTTGGTTTCGCTTCGTCATCCCGGCCGGCAAGGTGATGCGGGACGATTCACCCACGGGCGCCCACGAATTTATCCCTCTCAGCCCGAGCGACAGTTTTTCAACCAGCCAGCAGGACATCTATCTGGTCTTCGGCCTGGTCACAGCTTCCTACGACGAGGTGCCCCTTGCAGCCCGCTGTTACGTGGAACAGTCGGAGACCGCGGGCGAGCTACAGGCAGCGGCGCAGGACCGGGTCATGATGTCCATGAACGACCAGTCCGGGTACTTCGTGCTCTCACGTCCGTCCAGCGGCTGGACCCCCGGACTCTACCGTTGCGGGCTGTACGCGGGAGAACGCACATCGGCCGATACTCACGTGGACGAAGTGCGTTTTCGCATCCTGGATCCCGATCCGTCCCGGCCGTCTTAGCGACCTGCCTGCCTCTCGCGCATCGGTCGCGAACTCCCGACGATTCATGCAAACCCGATCTCCCCGAGCACCTGCCGGCACTTTCGCTGCAGGACCATCAGATCCATCGGTTTGGTGACGTAGTCGCGGGCGCCCGCTCGGACGGCTTCCACGAAGGCCTCGCGCCCGGACCCGCCCGACATCATGATGACGGGAATGTCGCGGTGCCGGCGCCGCAGCTCCTGCAAGACCGCCATCCCGTCCATCCCCGGCATGTTCATGTCCAGCAGCACGAGATCCAGCGGCGAGCGGCCGGCTTCCAGCGCGATGGTGGCCAGCGCCGAACAGCCGTCGGTGAACGAAATGGCGTCATACCCCAAGGTCTCCAGCCATACCGTCAGCGACTCACAAATCGCCAGATTGTCGTCGATGATCATGATCCGCCGCGGTATCGACATCTCACGCTCCTTCCAAGCGCAATGACGAGATCCGGATCGGCCCGACCCGAGGCCTCACCGCTCCGTCTCCGCCACGGTGCGCTCGCGTTCGAGGCCTCCTTGTCCGTCGGTGACGACCAACACGCCCCGCATGATCGGATGCAACTCGCAGTGATAGGTGTACCGACCCGGCGGCAAGGGGGCCAAGACGAAACTATCGTCGGGCGGCACCGCCACCGATCGAAACGCACAAGGGCCGTCGTCCAGGCAGTCGTCGTGGCGGATGCTGTGCGGCGAGGCCGTGGTATTCCACCACCGTACCGGGGCACCGACGCCCACGACGGCCACCCGTGGTTCGTAGTACGGAGCCATCGTTTCAAAGGTGATATCGAAAGTCGCCGCAGCATAGTCTGTCGCGGCGGGAGCCTGTTGGGTCAAGGCGGGAGCCAGGGCCAGCACCCCCAGGGCCAGCAGCCGAATCAACGTCGTCCGCGTCCGTCTCATGGTCTGTCTCCTTTGCCGGTGATCCCGAAACAACCGCGTGACAATCGAAAGCGTAGCGCCGGACCGGCTAAAGACTCGATATCGAGATGCACGTGTTTCCATCAAGAAGGCGTAAGGAGCACGCCCGACGAGCTCCTAGCCGGCTCGCAGGCCTCGGCCTGCGGAGTTGCAGACGAGCAGGATCGCGGCTTAGTCGCTCCCGATGGAGAACCGATATCCGACACCGGGATCGGTGATGATGAAGGAGGGGCGGGCGGGAGACTTTTCGATCTTCTTCCTCAGTTGGCCGATGAACACGCGCAAGTACTGAGCCTGATCCGCGTACGCAGGTCCCCACACCGCCTGTAGCAACATCCGATGAGTCAGTACCTTTCCCGCATGCTCGATCAGGTACTTGAGCAGATCGTATTCGGTGGGCGTCAGCTTCACCGGTTTGTCGTCGATCGTCACTTCCCGGCGATCGAAATTGACCCGCATGCCGCCGGCCGCGAACACCGGCAGCGCGCTCCTGGCACCGGCCGCCCGCCGAAGGAGGGACCGGATTCGGGCCAGGAGTTCTTCCATCCCGAACGGTTTGGTCAGGTAATCATCCGCCCCGGCCTCGAGCGCCTCGACCTTTCGGCCCTCGTCGCTGATCGCCGACAACACGATGATCGGCACGCACGACGAGTCCCGGACCTGCCGAGTCACCTCGACTCCACCGACCCCCGGCAGCAGCAGGTCCAGAATCATCACGTCCGGACGTCGATTCAGAAGGGCGATCAGCGCCTGCTCGCCAGATTCGACGGTCTCGACCGCATAGCCGTGATTCTCGAGATGGACCTGCAGCGATCGCCGAATATGGGATTCGTCGTCGACGACCAGAATCCTCGCTCCCTGCGCCGGGTTCATCCTCGCGCTCCCGTCGGCTGGACCACCGTTCCATCGTGACTCGGCACATCCGGCATCACGGGCAACCGAACGGTGAGGGTCGTGACGCGGCCCGGAACCGAGTGGGCTGTGATACGCCCTCCGTGAGCCTCGACGATCCCCTTACAGATCGCCAAGCCCAGGCCGATGCCTGGAGTCGCCCTGCCGCAGTCGTCCGTGGCACGATAGAACCGATCGAACACGCGCCCCAGCTCCTCCGGCGGGATGCCTACGCCTTCGTTGGACACCGTGACCTCCACATCCTGATCCGACCGGACCGCTCCGATCCGGACCGGCGACTCATCGCGGGAAAACTTGACGGCATTATCCAGCAAATTGATCAAGACCTGTTGAATCGCGACGCCGTCCACAAAGATGGGCGGGAGATCCGGAGCCAAACCCACGTGCAGGGGGCGGTGTTCCAATCGCGGTCCGACGCGCCGGATCGCCCCCTCGACCAATTCATCAAGCAAGTGCCACTCGCGGTTCGGCTTCAGCGTCCCGGCGTCGAGACGCGACATGTCCAACAAATTGCCCACCAGCTGATTCAAGTAATCCAGCTCCTCGTGGATACCGTCGACGAACTCCTGCCGGACGTGGGCTGGCGGTCCGTCGGATCCGTCACAGAGATTGAAGAGCATCGCCTTGATGGCCGTCAGGGGGGTGCGCAGTTCGTGGGAAACCGAGGACAGCAAGGACGATTTCACGGCATCGCTTTGCCGCAATGCTTCCATGGCGGCGGCCTGACTGCGCTTCAGCGCCCGCTCCGCCTGCACGAAGCGGAAAGCACCCACGGACGCCACGGTCACGACGAGCAGCACCATCGCGAGCTCCCACCAGATCACCGTACGGACGCGGGCCTCCGAATGCCTGGCCAATTGCGTCACGGCCTCGTTCGCGATTCGCAACAGTTCCCCATGTTCCTTGAGGAGGTCGTCGCGCAGCGCGTGAGCCTGGGTTTCGCGGTTCGAGGCCGCCAGGAACCGATCCGCCTTGACGACCAGCGCCTGCAACAGCCGTTGTTGTTGCTCCAAGATGGTGCGTATCTCGTCGGTGGGCGCCGCGGGAAGCGTCAGACGCTCCTCCTGATCCAATCGGGCGAGAGTCGTCCCGCCGCGGACCAGGACGGTGAGCCGCTCTCTCAAAAGGTCTCGGGTTCGACGCAGAGGAGTGTCCACGCCGTCGGCCGCGAGCAGCAACTCCTTCATATGACGCTCCAGCAGCATGCGCTGGCGACCCGCCACATCAATGACCACGGCATCGGATTGCCGGAGATGGAGGACGGTCAAGGTCAGGGGAACGATCGAAACTGCGGTGACGACGAGGAGGCCGATGATACCGGCCAACGTCCAATTGGCGCCATGCGACCGTGCGGAACGCAGGAGCCCGTCGAGCATGCAGGCCTCCTCTTTGCCCGATCATAACAAGAAGGGGCAAACGGACTCCAGACGGACTCGGCCATGAAACGCCAGCCGCGGAGGTGCCGCAGCATCGTGAACGGCGACCGTTACTTTGGTCCGCTCCTGAGCACCTCCTGGATCCCCTGGTGCAGGGCGAAAGACCGTGGACGGCATAGAAGCGCCCACGGTACTATGCCCCGGCATGCGCGCCCAAGCCTCGCATAGGGTTCCGTCAATCGCGCAAGGACTTCCTTGTCGGGCGGCTGCGATCTGGCTGATCTGGTCGCTGACGTTAGGACTGGCCGGGGCGGGCCCAGCGTCCGCGAGCGCGCCGGCGGACCTCATCACTGCGGCGGAACAGAACGAGCTGCCCGCCGTCCAGCGGTTCCTACACAGCGGCGCGGACGTGAATGGGCACGATGCCGACGGCCGCACTGCGCTTTTGGCGGCGACCGCCCGAAACCACGTCGAGATCGCCGCCATTCTGATCGAGGCCGGCGCGGACGGCAACGCCCTGGACAACCGCCTGGACAGTCCGCTGCTCTTGGCCGGGCCAGCGGGCACCTGGAGATCCTTCGTTTGGCCTTGCAGGCCCGCCCCGATTGTACGATTTACAATCGCTACGGCGGGACCGCCTTGATACCGGCGGCCGAGCGCGGGCACGTGGAGGTTGCGGCCGAGTTGCTGAAGACGGCCGTCGATGTGAATCACGTGAATCGTCTCGGATGGACCGCACGCTTGGAGGCCATTATCCTGCGCGACGGCGGGCCGCGGCACCAGGACATCATCCGACTGCTCGTGACGGCCGGAGCCGACGTCATTCTGCCCGATCGGAATGGCGTGACACCGGTGGCCCATGCGCGCCGCAACGGATACAAAGCCATCGTCGCGATTCTGAAGTCGGCCGGCGCCCGGTGAGTCGGGGGGCGCGAGCCGGAGTCGGCTATATCCATTGGAGGAGGGAGGGATCCATGCAGAGAGATCATGCCGCAAGGGGATGCATACGAGGATTGGTCATGGCCCTGATCGGAACGCTCGCCGTGGTCGCCTGGGTCGCCGACGTCCAGGCGGATCAGGATCTGCCGAAGGAATCGGTCCTACCGCTCACCGCGGCCACGACGGCCGCCAAGGCCGCGTTGGACCACTGCGCGAAGGCCGGTCATCGTGTCAGTGTCGCCGTGGTCGATCGTGGTGGCGTGCTCAGAGCGTTGCTCAGAGCGGACGGAGCCGGTCCCCACACGGTCGACAGCAGCCAGAAAAAGGCCTACACGTCCGCCAGCTTGCGCGGGCCGACCGGACAGTTCGCCGACCTCGTCGCGAAGATGCCGGCCGTTCAGGGTTTGCAGCAGATGAACGAGAAGATTCTCCTCCTCGCCGGGGGACTTCCGATCGAGATCGGTGGGGAAGTGGTCGGAGGGATCGGGGTCGGCGGGGCGCCGGGCGGGCACCTCGACGCCGCCTGCGCCCAGGCTGGACTCGACAGCATCGGGGCTGCACCCAAATTCCCGGCATCAAAATAGCGCGGACAAGGCGCGGAGCCGGGTTCAACTGCCGCGATAGGTCGTGTACGCGAAGGGCACCAGGAGGAGCGGGAGGTGATGCGGTTCCGATGCGTTGCCGACGCCGAATACGACCGTTACCCTCTGGGTAAAACGTGGCCATGTTGAGCGAGCGGAAGTACGTGGCGGCGTCGAACGTGCGCCGGTACGTGCCGGATTGGAGGCGGGCCCCGTTCGGCAGGAGTCGATCCATGCGGCCGTCCGCATTGGTATAGCCCTCGCCGATTATCCACCAGGTCCGCGCCGGCACTAAGAACTCCAGCGTGACGGGGGCTCCCCGAGCCGGAAGACCAGTGACGAGATTCAGATCATGGGTGCTGATTGCGCTCATCGGCGGAGACCATCGGCTTGGAAGGGACACCGGTCCGGGTGGGCTCAGTCGGATTGTAGAGCGGAGCTCCGCAGAGATCAATCGAGGTGACGAGTGGCGTGGTACTTTCTGGTGATCGCCGGCTTATTCGAGGTCGCCTGGGCCATCGGGTTGAAGTATGCCGAGTGGTTTTCCCGGCCCTGGCCCAGCCTGTGGACCGCACTCACACCATGATCGCGAGCTTCTATTGCCTCGCAGAGGCCCTGAAGACGATTCCGGTCGGCACGGGATATGCCGTGTGGACCGGCATTGGGGCGGCGGGAACAGCCCTGCCGGGTATGCTGCCCTTCGCGGAATCGACGGCCGCGCCGAGGTTGATCTCGTTATGCCTGATCGTCCTCGGCATCGTCGGCCTCAAGCTGCATAGCTAGTGTTCCGTCTCATAAATTCGGTTAATAGCCCTGGCTGTGTAAGCGTTTATAATTTCAGCATTAAAGACCGACGAATTATGCACTTCACTTCCGAGACGAGACACTAGATGCACCCTAGGCCCTAGCCGCCAAACGTCCGAAGGGGCCGGCCAGGCCGGCCCCTTCGCCGGGAGGACGGCATGACGAATCGGAGCACCGGATTCCCCGCATCGTACGGCCGGCTGATCGACAGGTGGCATCGACAGTCGGGAACTCGGTACGGGATAATGAAGGCGGCCCGTTTGCTCGCAGGGTATATCTCAGGGAGGCATCGTGGCCGGGCCATACCCGTCGGGAGAGCAGAGGGCACAAGGACGCTTCGGCACAGGCGGCCGAGCGGCCGCATTTCGCGCCATGCAGGTGTTGGATCATCTCAATGCGGAAATGCAAACCTTCATCGCGCGCCAGGACATGGTATTCATCGCCACGGCCGACGCCGCAGGTGCATGCGACAGCTCGTTTCGAGCCGGCACGCCGGGATTCATTCACATTCTCCACGAGAGGGCCCTTGCGTATCCCGAGTATCGAGGCAACGGCGTCTTTGCCAGCGTGGGCAACGTGCTGGAGAATCCGCACATCGGCTTGATGTTTCTCGACCTTTGCCGTACGACGGTCGGCCTGCACGTCAATGGCCGAGCCAAGATTCTGAGCCCCGCTGAGATCGAGCAGCTTCCGGGACTTCCACCAGCCATGCGGGACGCCGCGCGAGCCACTGGAGGACGCCGGCCGGAGGCCTGGGTGGTGATCGAGGTCGAGGAAGCCTACATCCATTGTTCCAAGCATGTGCCGCTCATGAAGCGCCTGGACAAACAGATCGACTGGGGCACGGATGACGAAGCCGTAAAAGGCGGCAATTTCTTCAAGACGAAACCCCCGACGAAATCGTAGCGCACCAACCGCCCCGCGGCTCCCGCTCAGCACTTCCCCTGATCGATTTGTCAGGCCATGAAGCGAGGTCAGATCCTCGCCGCAGGTACACAAATCCTCCTCAGGCCATCGGAATCCTCTCCGCTTCGTGCCGAGCCGCCTGGGATGCCGGAACGGCCGATACCCAGGCGAGCGCGCTAGGTCGCGTTCCTTGCAGCGTCCACGCTCCAGATGCCCGAACCATGCGAGGCAATGTATAGAAAGACAAAACAGTACAAGACGGCCAACTCACCCATGTTCTGAATCGGCAACGGTGCCTGAAGCCCATGGGCCATCCAATAGGCAAAGGCCATCAAGCCGCTGCAGAGAAAGGCCGCCCATCCGGTGAACAGGCCGATCATGACCAGCGTGCCGCCGACCAGTTCGATGGGCCCGGCGATCGTAATTACGAAGGACGGGAGCTGGACCGGCGGCGGCATTGGAACCTCGAATAACTTTTGTGTTCCATGCCAGAGGAAGAGAAACCCCGTGACGATCCGCATCAGGGCATAGGTCTGAGGGGCGAAGGGGCGCATGAACGCTGCCATATGGTCCTCCTCGGGTCAAAGATGAGCCGCGCATCGGGATGGATCGGCAGGCGGGACGACAGACTACGGTCTTTGTCGTGGTGTGTCAACGCCAGCCGACATCCTTCGGTTTGAAGTCCGTGCGCGAATGCGGCTACTATGCGCCTGTGACGAGGGGAACCCTGATGCGGAGGATGGACGCCTCGCTTTGACCCACACGGGGATTCGATGATGACCAAACTCAAGCTTCTGACCATCTTCGGCTGTGGAATGGCATGGCTGTCCGCCTGCGCAGAATCCACCCACCAAACCAGACCGGACCCATGGCGCCCCGCGCTGCCGCCCGACCTCGAACGGCAACTGGACACCTCGGTGGAGTTCCCTGCCCTCAAGGCCGCGCCCGAACAGTACGTCGGGCGCGTCGTCATGTTCGGCGGGATCGTGCTCTCGGCCAGACGGACGCCCGCTCGCACCGAGATCGAAATTCTGGAACTGCCCTTACAGGACGGCGCGCCGCAGACGGCGGATCGACTTCGCTCTCGAGGCCGCTTCCTGGCAGTACAGGAGCCCTTTCTCGATCCCGCGGTCGTGGCAGCCGGCGCCCCCCTCAGCGTGATCGGAGAGGTCACCGGTCACACCACCAGACCTCTGGACGACAGCCAATACAGCTATCCGATTCTCGACATCAAACATCTGATCGACTGGAATGCCGTGGCCGCACAAGCGCCGCAAGGCGGCACCGTCGGCTCCTATGCCCCGTTTTACTACCCGCCCGGATACTGGTGGGGTCCCTACGGAGCCTATCCTTACTGGGCCTACCCCCCCATCCTCTTCCACCCTCCGACCTCGACCTTGCCCCCGCCGAGCGCCGTGCCTCCGCAGTTCCAGAAGCGAAACTGATCCTTGTCAGCCCAGGACCTCGACATCAACGACGCGATGAGGAGGACCTTACCGCCCGCCCGTCCGGTTCCAAAAATTTGTCCTTAGCCCTGAAACCCTTCCGTAATCCAGAGAAGCCGACCACGACTGAGCGGGAAGGCCTCAGGCAAACCGCACAGTGCGCTTCGTGCGAAGTCGCACGGATTGCCGCTCCCTCTCTCAACCGCATCCCCACGATGGTCCGTAACCCCTCGTCGCTCCATAGGTCGGTCTCTGCGCCGACCCGCGCTTGCCGTGGCATTCAGTTTGCTCATTCTTGCGGTGGAGGTGCGACCATGGCTCACACGATCACACCACGAGCGCAACGGGTTGTCCGTTCCGCAGGGAGCGGGGCCTGTAGCGCGATCGCGCTCCTAGTGGCCTGTTTCACGGTGCCGCCGGCGGGAGCGGAGGATCTGGCCGCGAACGAGGTCATTGCGGGGCGGCCGTACAGCCGGTCGCTCCAGGAACGGCTGGGGCACGTAATCTGCGCGCGAAAGGACACGGGAACCGCCACCGACTCGATCTATTTCCAATCCAACGACGGATCGATCCTGACGGTCGTGGTGAATCGAGCGCCGTGGGCCGCAGATGTGTCGCAGGTGATCGCCGCCACCGTCGACCGGAATCCTAGCCTCCCCCAGAGCTGCGCCCGCCCAGGCCGTGCTTCGCTCTCGGGCCAGTCCTACCACCTGGCCGCCCCTCGCGGCCTGATTCGCTTGGGCGATAACCAGAAACATGTTCTCGCGGTTCTCGGCGATCCGGACGCCATCACTCGATCGGAGTCCGTCCTGCAATGGGACTACTCACTGGATCGCGACGCCAGCCACAAAGATGTGTGGTCGCTGACCTTCACGGATGGGCGGCTGACCGGCTGGACTCTCCGCACGTTCCTGGTCTTTTACGAGCTGGCAGGGTAGCAGATCGATTCCTCGCCGCTGCGGCGACGCCAACAGTCCGGGGCCATTCGCTTGGGAGGTCTTGTCAATAGGTGTGTAACTGGAATCAGGCGGCGACCTCCTGCTGGGCGATGCGATTCTGTTTCAGCCCATCGACAGAGAGGGTCCCTCTAGAGACAGCCGGGAGTAATGCCGGTGTAT
>JBDIVW010000031.1:0-70581 GCA_039794185.1 Candidatus Inralta sp.
TGAAGAGTCCGGCGTGCTGGGCATCCTGACCGCGCATCATCAACCTCCATGGAGTGGTGAGTAAATACTTTTACCTATCTACCCCAGGGAGCAAGGGAACACAAGAGTTTTTCCGCAGCCTGCTAGGGCAACGTCAACCTCGAACCAGCTTTCGTAAGGGTCAGGCTGTTCACCCGGCTGTCGTGAACGGCATCTTGCTTCGCGCTCCAGGCGGTCTAGTTCTTCGTAAAGCGCGTCAAGTGCTGCCTGACCTGGACTGTAAACGAAGCTCAGAAGTCGCCATCGCAAATCCTCACGAGTGAGGTCGTGAGGTTGAACGCTGTGGAAAAGCCATACCTGATCTCGCGCTCGGCTCATGGCGACATTGAATCGGCGCTGGTCTGGGAGTCCCGCTAGGGCTCTAAAATGGTGGTTAGGCGCAACCACAAGCGACAAGAAGATCACGTCCCTCTGGTCGCCCTGAAAAGTAGCAGGTACTCCGCAGCGCAGTTTCCTCTCCTCACGAACCCTCGGCTCGATCACCTCAGCCAACCTCTTTTCAATGAGCTCTGCCTGAGCCTGACCCTGCAGGACGATGACCCCCATTGTCTTGCCTTCATAAACCTCGTTATCGAGACACGTCCGGATTCTGTCCACGATTGCTTCCGCCTCGGCGCGGTTGAGGATTCGCTGGCCCTCCCCTTCGCAGACCCCCTGCTCCACGAACTCCGCTTTCAGTGGCGGGAGTCTCCTAGGAGGAGGTTGGCGCAACGGAATCAAAGGCGCATCTGTGTAACACAGATCATTGCTGAAACGAATAATCTCGGGCATGCAGCGGAAATGCTCACGAAGCGAGATCAGGTTTCCAAAGGCGCGTTCCGCATGGTCATAGAGACTCGTGTCGGGCCGAAACTCGTCGCGGAATCGAAACTGCTGGAGATGGTCGCGGGCGAGACGCGCGATGTCGTCTTCGAGAACGCCCACTGCCTCAGGGCTGTTCTGTTTATCGTCGCCGACAACGATAATACGCTTTGCCAGGAGCAGCAGCGCCAGCGCCTCGACTCCGGCCTGCGACGCCTCATCCACGATCACCGTGTCGAAAATCCCTGGCGCTGGGTCCGTCGTCTCCCACAACTTGTGAAGGGGCATGATCCAGGCAGGCATCTTCGGGATGCATGCCATGAGATACTGGCGGGCTGTCCGCCGGTGCCGATAAGCGTACTTGCCTGTTCCTTTTCTGATACGGGCAACTGCTCTCGTCCAAGCTGTGAGGTTTTGCTCCGTCTGGTCGTCCAGCCGCAGGAAAAACGCCTGCCAAGCTTTGAGGGCTGCCAGTTCTTCGAGCTTCTTCTCGATTCTGTCTTGTAGTCGGTGCCGCTCCTCAGCGAGCCGCTCGTAGCGTTCCGGGTCGGTCATCTTGCGAAGCCATGCCCTCGCAGCGGCCCAATTCCATGCCTGCCCAAGCTGACGCAGGCGATCTTTCCACTCGGAATGGCCTTGAGTCGACTGGATCAGGTCTACAAGCTTGGGGCATGCCTCTCGAACGTCATCGAGGAGCTCCTGACAACGCTGAAAGCGATTCCTCTCGGCCTTGAGACCCTCTCGTGTTTTCCACGCGGCGCTCCACCTCGCTGGGTCACGATCCTCGATGGCCTGGGCGAGGTCACGCATGCAGGGGTGGGCGCTTTCATGAGCGATACCGCGGATCGCGCCGAGCCACGCTTCGAGTGGCGCCCGTGCCTGATGCAGACGGCGAAGGGCCAGTTCGGCTTCGATCAAGCGGCGCCATGTTGTACGCCCATTTCGTTCTGACAAGCTTTCTCTTGTTTCGATGGAAATTACGTCCAGAGCCCCAGAATCTGCACGTCTGAAGAACGCCACCAGCTCGCAGAATCGTTGAGCCAGGTCACAGACCGCATCTGCAAGACGGCTAAGGTCGCTGGGCCTTTCGTCCAAAACTGTCGGCCATATTGCGTGAAACCGCTCAAGCAGCTCCCGTAATTCCAGAAAGCCGACCAAGTTGTCGAGCGACTGCTGCTCGCGAGGCGCCTCTCCATTAACTCGGCAACGTTCCTCGATGTAGCGAGTATCGCGCACGACCCGAGGAGCGAGAAGACCCCAGCCTCGCCAGCCGCTGCTCCTAAGATGCTCAAGGCGTCGCCGGCAATCGGCCAATAGTTTCGCATTCTCGATTTCAGACGGTATGTCAATCCTCGCGGTGCCTGCGCGTTCGCGGGCCGCCTGAATCTTTTCAACGAGGTCGACGGCCTCCTCTCCGAGTCGGCCCCAGCGGGCCTCTTGGCCAACCAGCAAGTCCTTGAGGATCTCGCCTGTCAGGTTACCGATCCTGCGGCTCGCTCGCGTCGCCTGCTCTTCCAATTGATTCAGAAACGCCCTGCATGCGTCCAGGCTTGCGTCAGAAAACTGCTGAAGTGTACTCAGTTGCTCATTGGGCAGCCCGTCAAGCGCGGCGTTCGCTGCGCCTTCTGCGGCATTCAGCTTTTCAACCACTGCTGCAAGCTCAGTGGGGTCTGGAAGAGAAAAAGCACCAATGTCGAGGCAAAGCTCGTTCAATCGCCCTTGAGTCAAGGCGGTATGAGCGTCGGCGAAAAACGCAACATCTTCGGGCTCCAGAGGACAGCGCTTCTGATCACCGGCCAAATCTGGGAACCAGCCGTGCGTCTCCCGTTCCTTCTCGATCTGTCTTGCGATCTGGGCCGCAGTCCCTGTGTACGCGCCTGGGAGCATGTGCGAGTGAGCTTCGGCTTCACGACACTCACGAAGTTGTCGCTCAACGCTAACGACCTCGTGCTCAAGTTGACGAAGTTCTTTCTCTAACCGATCGATCTCCCTGTGCGCCCATTCCTGGCCCTTCCATTCGTTCTTCCGCGAAAGGATCCCTCGAACGCTATCTTCCAGGAGGCGATGGTCCTCGCGGGAGGATCCAAAGGCAGTGACGCAGAGGTTAGGGATGTCGCCTGGCAAGAGGTCGCGCAGCACCGTCAGGGCCTTGGGGGCGTGGGCTGTGACAAGGACCCGTTCACCTATTGCGAGAAGGTGGCAGATCAGATTGGCGATCGTGTGGCTTTTGCCAGTTCCCGGCGGCCCCTTGACGAGCACATAGGGTCGGGTCCTGAGGCGCTCGGCAATCCGTCGCTGTTCATCGTTCGTTGGGAGAGGGAAGTAAAGACGACCGTCTGCCCCGTCTGTGGCGTAAGTAGCATCGGATGCTTCGTCGTCAGAGGGCCCCAACATGTCACCCTCGTTGACGAAGCGCTCCCAGGGCGTTGTCGTTGGAAAAACCGACGCGTATTCAGAAGCTGTCAAAAAACGGCTGACAAGCTCTTCGTACGCCGTAGGGCGCCGCTCACGGAGGACGAGTGCAGGTGCATAGATGACCCGAAAAGTTTCGTCCGCGCGGTCGGAGGGCTGCAAAACATCTTCACAGACCTGGGCATCTGCGCTTGCCTTGTTGGCAATGATGCGGAGGATCTCGGCGACGCTTGCTTTCTTCCAGGCGCGAACGTCAAGTTCCTCCAACCGATCTTCAAGGTCGATCCCCTCCAGCCGGGGCCGGTCCTGGAGTTCCAGCATGTCCAGTTCAACGCGAAACTTCTCAAAGGAAGCAGCCGGACCTACTGTAAGAACGCCTCGCGCCGCATCGAGACTGATTTCGGCTGGGGCGGTGAGCAAGTGACGTTTCACTGTCGTCCCAGTCGAATCGCGCCCCTGCAGGAGCCCTACCGCCAGGAGCAGTTCATAGCGCTCCTCCGCTTCCTCGAGCCGCCGGCGCATGAAGTCCACATCCTCATAGACGTTCTGAACCTGTTTCCACCTACGCATCTCTTGCGCCCAGGGCTTCCACTGGTTCTCGAGATACTCGAGCCAAGCATCCTCTATCTGGGGGTAATCCTTTAAGCGCCGTACTTCTGGGACCCTTTCAGCCAATGTACGGGCTTCCTCAGCCAGTGCGTCGGGATCTGGCACACGCTTTTCAACAAGGACAGTGATCTGCGGATTAAGAAGGTCGAGAAGTTCGTCTGGTTCTCTGTCTATGTACTCATCGGGGCGGTCCTGAAATTTCTGAGGGACCCAGTCCTGAAGTTCCTTAGAGAGCGGCGGGAATGTTGGCTTGTGCCTCTTGCGAACTTCGAGCCAGAGGTCGGGGATATCCGCCGGGGTGTCTGCAACAAATGCCGACCTGCATGCGTCCTTCCAGGTTTGAGGCAGTTCCCGAGGCAGGTCAGCGAACCACAGAATCTTGTCGCCGGGTCCGTTAGCCGGAATGCGCTTCCTCCGAATGGAAGCCGTCTCATGCAGAAAACGCAGAAGCGCCAATGTCTTGTCATGCATTGGCATGCCTCAACTCCTCGAGATTTGATCAGTGGCGGCACTGATGGCATCGAGATTCGCGGCCTCGGCCTGCTGATCGCACAGCGCATCGGCCATGCACAACAACTCGGCCTCGTAGCCGACAGTGGCGCTGGTGGTCTGATTGCCCATGCTCTTAGCCTTCCGTGCCATGGTCCTTACAATTTACCCGGATGTCCTTCGTCAGCCAGTTGGCCAATTGGCCTCAGCCACGGAGGTTGAGATACCCGACGCAGAACGAACTAGCCGTGGCCGCGGGAAGAACCGCGCGCAGTCCCTCCAACAGCCTCAACTCGATATTGTCGAGAATCTGCGGCATTGGTCTATGGTATGTATCTCTAAATGCGCAGAGGCATACCGATTTCAGGCTAAGAAATCAATCACTCGGAAGGGATATCCGACGGACACGACAGAGTTGAGGTGATCAAAATGGTAAGCATTTCACCCCGCTATCCAGACACTTTGTGTCTACCTCAATGGACCGCCAGCTTGCAGAAGAGATTTAAAAGGGCCATCTCTTCTAAGGAACTTGGAATCGCGTGGGCGATCCGAGGATCAGCGACAACTACAGCAAGGCACTGAGCCCGCGAAATCGCCACGTTAATGCGATTCCAGTCGAGAATGAAGGCCAGCCCTCTAGAGCCATATTCCCCGTAGCTCGAGCAGAGCGACAGGATGCAGACCGGTGCCTCCTGACCTTGGAACTTGTCCACACTTCCCACCCGTGCGCCTTACGGGAGGGCGGCTTTAAGGGCCCGGACCTGGGCGTTGTAGGGCGCAATGAAGAGAAAGTCTCCCGGGTTCAATGCCTTGGTGGCGCCATCTTTTGCCGTAAAGGGATGGCCCACTAACTCGTTATAGATGGCCTTTACCCGCTCGACTTCCTCGTCGCTTTGCTGTGTATTTCCGTCATGTTCCACCGGGCTGAAGACAATGCCGCTTTCTTGAGTGATGAGGCGCTTGTGCCCCGAGGCGAGCTCGATGCGCTGGCGGCTGCAGTCGGGGTGCGAAAACAGGCGGCTCTCATAGATGCTTTCGGAAATGAACCGGCAGACGGCGGGATGCATGCGGCGAGATTCGCCGAGAAATAGGCCATAGCCCGGCGGCACGACGGGATGGAACACCGGCAGATCCGGCACGCTGACCTGTGTGTCTTTTAAGGCATATTGGAGCACGGACAAGCCGGCATCCCCGGGATGCGAACCTTGGATCGGCTGCTCTAACTGCATCTGATCACCGAGCAGGACCAGATTCTTGGCACATCGTGCCATGGCGATGGCGTTAGCGAGCGAGACCTGTCCGGCTTCATCGATAAAAAGATAATCCAGCGTTCCTTCCCACTCCGGCCTGGAGAAGAGCCACGCTGTCCCGCCAACCACCCCTCCTTTATAGACTCCCCTCGCATCACCGGAATTTCCGATGTACTGAACGCCGGGGTTACTGACTAATAAGGCCTCGGCTCCGTCACCACCGACTTTGATGCCCGCCAGCTCCCTTCCTGACTCCCGGCTCGCTTTGCCGCATTCCTCCATAAGTTTGATCACCGCCTTGTGGCTATTCGAGGCGATACCGATCGATTTCCCAGCCGCGAGTAACGCCGTGATGACCCGGGAGGCGGCATAGGTCTTCCCGGTTCCCGGCGGACCTTGGATCACGAGACAGCCACCCGACATCTGGCCGGCGATCCGAATTGCGGCGTCAATCGTTGACTCCTGAGCCGTCTGCATGGTCGTGGCCGGCGGGCGGCGGGTCAGCAAGGCCTCGACCGGCGGATGGAGTTGGCCCGACAGGTATCCAGCCGCTACTGCCGCAAGGCTTCTTGAATAGGAGTTGGATCGACATACTCATCGGCGAGGATGGCGCCTTTCTTGGGAAAGGCCCCTCCGAATTTTTCGTTCAGCCCTTTCTTACCGATCTTGAGGTCCAACGTACCTGTCGCGGCATCAATGGAAGAAAGATTTAACTTGGCCTTTAAATCGTGTGCGAACATGACGTAAGAACGCTCGCCGGCAGCGAGCTTGCACTCTTGTGCTGGATCGAAGCGATACTCCTGTACGAGCGATTGCTTGACGGGAGTAGGCAGCCCTGCGATCTCAACGCCCTCAATGCAGCCTGGATCATCTCGTCGTTCCTCCGGCGTGGCATCGGCGCGGTCGAACATCCGCCACCAGACCGGCTTCTGCTCCCGCCGATGGAAGTCGAGCACGTCCGCCAGCACAACGGCCGGCGCATCTCCCCGCTCGCGAAGCCGGTTTATCGTCTCCTGCCTGGCGATAACCTCGGGCGGCAGCTCCGGCGCCTCCACGGGGTCAGAGGCGGTGGCCGTTTGCTTCGGCGCAATCCCACGATCACGGGCCAGCTTTCGCAGCCACTGCGAGAGGTGGCCGGTAGACTGACAGTCCTCCTCGTTGTATTGCCGGATGGCCTTCAGGATGGGGCTCTTCTTCCAATCTCCGGGTTGTCCGCTTTCGATCCACCGACTGTATTGGACGATGGAGTCGGCCGCCGTCGTCACCTCGGCGTCCCGCTTGGGACGGTACAAGCGTTCCACCACTTTAATGGAATAACTGTCGTCCCCAATGCGCAGCCCTTGGCGGACGATCCGGTAGAGATCGACAAGGACCTCGTGTCGCAACAACTCATCGACTTCGTCCTGACGGGTGTCGTGTCGTGTGCTGAGCCGCCTCACCGCGCTGATTTCGTAATCGGCGTAATGATAGATGTGCATGCCCGGATGGGCCTTCCATCGCGCATGGACCCAGTCAATAAAGTCTTCGAAGGCGCGCTTTTCTTCATCCCGGTTGTGTGCCCACCAATCCTTAAATTCGTAGGCCTGCGTTTGGCCGTTCCAGGCGCAGGCGCCGAAGAGGTACTCCAATCCGCCTGGGGCAAGAGGGAACCCCTCCATATCAAAAAAGACGTCGGCCGGATCTAGGGGTGGGAGAGCGGCAAGGCCCACTGGATTGCCGTGGACATCGAGGTGGGGCAGCACCTCATAACGGGGCGGCGCGTCGGCATTCTCTCTACGATCGGTTATGGTGGCGCATTGGAGCCTGGCTTGAGCGACCAGCTTTTCCAACGTGTCTCCGCTGAGCTTCGGAACCGACCGTCCACCCGCCTCCGCCAATTGGGCCATCGTTGTAATGCCCGCCTTGGTCAGCTTCTTGATTTGGCCGACCGTGATATTGGCGACCTGGACGAGGTGATCGTGTTGCTTGAAGAACGCTTCAGCATGTGAGGTCCACTCGTAATGATCCGCTCGTGGCAACGGATCCGGCCGATCCGAGAGCCGGCCCGTGAACCCTTCCTGCATCGCAAGGAAGGACTGTTTGATGTGGCGATAGTAGTGAATGAAGTCTTCGAGGCGGCGTTCGAGCCGTTCTTTCGTCCCGAGAATGATCCCGAATCGATCAGACACGTGCCCCCCGATCATGTCGGCCAACAGATCGGCGTAGCAACAGAGCTGAACGGCGTAATACGGTTTGGGGGCGCGGGCCAGTTTCGTGTCCCAGACTTGATATCGCCCAGCTGTGTCCAGCATAAGGAAGTCGGCATAGCCGGCAAACTGGCCGCTGTAGAGTGTCGCCTGGTAAATGATGGGCGCTTTTGCGGCGATCGCGGTCAGCGTCTGAGCACGAGCGGCTCCGACATCGCGTGTGTCAATTGTGACCACGTCCTGAGATGTTTTCAGTTCATCCAGGACCGTCTGCTCAAGCTGCTGGCCAGCCTCAGCGATCAGTCGCTGATCTTCTGAGACCTCATCGGGTGTGACGGCGTCTGGATGTTCCAGATAGTACCGGTCCATCCAGGATGCAAACGGGGAGGTTAAATATCGCACCAAGTCGCTGGGTGAATAGACGAGCTTGCCCTCGGCCGTCTTTTTCATGTTCCCCCTGTCCACCCCCTCAGCAAGGCGCGCGTCGTGTCTTTCTTTCGACTTATTCTTGGTCCAATTGTTTCCGGATATGTTCCATTTCCAATTGCTGTTGCCGTTCGCGGAAGTAGTCGTATTGCTGCTGTTGCGGCGACCGGCCGAGATACTCCTTGGCCAGCACGGGGACGGTTTCTTCGAAACAGAGGCCGAGAAGGATGCCAAGTATAAATGAGCGTATGGCCATTCTCCTCATGCTGAGGGATCAGATTTTTGGCCATCAGGCGATGTCCAAATGGCCCTATCTTCCCTCGATTCTCAATCCCCGCCCATACGGATTCGTCGGTGAATCAAAGCGATAAGGGTTCCCGGCTCCGAATGGGTTGTTGATCGATTCCCCTGAAAACGGTGAGCCGCAGCGGCCGAAGGGGTTCGCGGTCGAGTCCGGATCGAACGCGTTGGCGCTCAGCTTGCCGCGGTAATTGCCCTGCTGGTCGTACAGTCTCGGCGCCTCGGTGGCGAAGGGATTCTTCGCCGACTTATTGCTGAACGGGCTGCCGTAGGGGCTGAAAGGGTTGTTGACGCCGTTCGGCGCCAAGGGACTGCCGGCGCCAAACGGGTTGGCGGTGGACTCGGAGAGAAAGGGATTGGCGCTCAGATTGCCCAGATCTTCGGCATATCCAGCCGTGCTGAGGCAACGCGTGATCACGAGTGCGTCAACGATGGCTTGCACAGCAACACCTCTGGCTTTGAACGTTTAATTTTCAATGTGCAATGTTCAATTATCAGGCACCCGGAATCTTGAGCGTGGCCTCAGGCGACCTATCTCTTCTCAATCTTGCTCATCCTTTGGAATGAGAGAAGCATCCAGGGCTAGACATTCAGGAATGTGCGGGCTACGCTATAAGCCTTGGGACTCTTCTCATGGTTGAGGAATGGCAATGAGTGAACTGATCTTCATGGTCGAGGACGCGCCTGAAGGCGGGTTTATCGCTCGAGCCCTTGGCGCCTCCATTTACACTGAAGCCGACACCCAGGCGGAGCTTCATGGAAAAATCCGGGATGCTGTGCGCTGCCACTTTGAGGAGGGACAGGCGCCCAAGGTCGTTCGTCTACACCACGTCCGCGAAGAAGTCATCGCAGTATGAGCTTCCCCGCGACCTCTCGGGAAGCGACCTGGCTCAGGCCCTGCAAAAGCTTGGCTATTCCATTACCCGCCAGACCGGCAGCCATCTTCGCCTCACTACTCAGGAGCATGGTCGGCATCACCTCACGATCCCGCAGCACAACCCGCTTCGTATCGGCACCCTCTCAGCTATCCTTGGTGATGTGGCGGCACACTTTAAGGCCAGCCGCGAGGAGATTTCTCAACGCCTTTTCGGTTAAAGAGAATTCGCCTGTCATACCGGTCTCAATGCCCTATCTTGAATGGCCGAAATGCCGGCGGAAGTCCGTTGTGCGTCCGGACAGATCGCTGAATGTCTCGCTCATGGCGCTCTTTGAAAAGGCAACGCGGCAGTCTTGTGCCACGCCCAAATCTTCGCCCTCGGCCCACACGTCGTGATCGGCGCCGAGATAGATGAAGCGCCAGCCTTCCCGCTCGCAGTCTTTGATGAGCGCGTAGATCTGTTTTCGCGTGAACTCCTTCGAGTCGTGTCCTGGGGCCGGTAGGTTTCGACGTCCAACTCGGGGACCGTGCCCACCGGCACGCCGCGGTAGCGGACTTCTGTCCGGCGGGCATTGAAGAGCGTGAGTGTGAACCAGGTCGGCGCCGGCTCGTCTTGAAGCGACTTCACGTACTGATTGAAGCCGGCGATCGCCGCGTGCTTGCAGGATTGCATCGAGCCGCTCTCATCGAGGATCAACGACACGTACAACGGCTGGGGACCTTCCTCGTGCTGCCCACTCTGTTCCTTCATGGCCACCTCCCGGTTGGGTGAGATGGCCGGAATCATACTGGTGGCCTGTGACAGGAGAGGTCACTGGCTCAAGAGCGTCTGTTTGGTTGGTTTGGTTTGTCTGGTCTATCTTATTGAAATGGCGAGACGGGCGGGACATGCCAGAGGAACGGGAGGGGGCATGAGCCGGCGCACCAAGCGTGACATCGGAGGTCACACGCCACAGGTCATCCGGCCTTCGCGATCACGGAGAGTTTGACGCGTGTTTTCTTCTGCAGTGCCTTGACGATCCCGAGAAAGTTATTGTGCTTGGCTTGCGGCGCGAACCCAGCGTAGGGCTGGGATATGGAAGGCACGATCTGACAACGGCCGCCCGGAATTGGGTATCCGGAGCAGTTAGGACGGAAATGGCCTCACAGGAGCGGGAACATGATCCGTTCCATGGGAGTGCCCCAAAATCGTCACGGCTTGAAGTGGTGAGCCGGCTGGGACTCGAACCCAGGGCCCTCGCCTTAAAAGGGCGATGCTCTACCGACTGAGCTACCGGCTCACCGAAACGCGGGACTCTCGAGCGAAGCGTCACGCGCAGTGCCGAGGATCATATCACCGAGGCTCGGCCCATGACTAGACGAGCCGGGGTGTCGTCAGCGTCTCCGCTTTCCGGACAACTTGGGATTGAACGGATCGGACATGAGGATCGTCTCCTGGCGCTTGGAGCCGGTGGACACGATTTGGATGGGGCATGCGGTCAATTCCTGAATGCGATCCAGGTACCGCTTGGCGGCCTGCGGCAGTTTGCCGAAGGTGCCGATCCCGGTCGTCGGCTGTTTCCAGCCGGGCATGGTTTCGTACACCGGCTCGCAGTGCGTGAGCACCATCAAATCCGACGGCATCTCCTTGTACCGCGTGCCGCCACTCCGATAGGCGGTGCAAATTTTCAGCTCGTCGCAGCCGTCCAACACATCCAGCTTCGTGATGGCCTGGCCCGTCAGTCCATTGACACGCACGGCATGGCGGACGGTGACCGCATCGAACCAACCGCAGCGCCGCGGACGCCCCGTGGTCGAACCGAACTCCCGCCCACGTTCCTGCAGGCCGGTCCCCACGCCGTCGTTCAACTCGGTCGGAAACGGGCCGCTGCCCACGCGCGTGGTATAGGCCTTCGTCACGCCCAGCACCGCCTGGATCTTGGTCGGCCCCACACCGGTGCCGGTACAGGCGCCGCCGGCGGACGAACTGGACGAGGTCACATAGGGATAGGTGCCGAAGTCGACGTCCAAATGGGTTCCCTGCGCCCCTTCGAACAGAACCGTGCGGCCTTTGGAGATGGCGCGATCCAACAGCAGCGATACGTCGCCCACGTGGTCGGCCAATCGCTCGCCGTAGGCCCGGTACTGCTGGAAGACCTTGTCGAGTTCGACCCCCTGCACGCCGTACACCCGTTCCAAAAAGGTGTTGATCTCCGCGACGTTCACCTCGAGTTTAGCCCGCAACAGGTCGGGGTTCAGCAGGTCGCCCATGCGGATGCCGATGCGCGCCATCTTATCGGCGTAGGTTGGACCGATCCCGCGCCCGGTCGTGCCGATGCGATGGGGTCCCTTGGACTCCTCGCTCGCCTTCTCGACCACCTTGTGATACGGCATGATGACGTGCGCACGGTCGCTCACGATGAGGTTCTTGCCGATCTTCACGCCCTTGGCGTACAGCCCTTCCATTTCTTCGAGAAAGGCGCCCGGATCGATCACCACCCCGTTCCCGATGAGACAGAGTTTGCCCCGATACAGCACGCCGGACGGGAGCAGGTGGAAGACGTAGGACCCGCGGTTCGTCACCACGGTATGCCCGGCGTTCGATCCGCCTTGATACCGCACGACCACATCGGCGTCCCGGGCGAGCAGATCGACGATCTTCCCCTTGCCCTCGTCGCCCCATTGCGTTCCTACCACTACCAGATTGGCCATAGAGGGTCCCCGACGGAAGCCACAAAAAAAGCCCTGACCTGTGGACAGATCAGAGCCACGCCGACTCCGATATGAGAACGGGTGTCCGGCTACAAGCCCGGACATGCTATGCCGTGTCCACTCCTTTGTCAAGCAACGGATCGTCCTCGCGATGCGAACGCCCCCTTTCTTGACTGGTGCCGGACCGCATGGTAGCATGCTGAAAATTCAGGATTTTCCACCGGTTTTTCCCCTTATCCAACGAGGTGGGGCTGTGGCGCAGTTGGGAGCGCGCGTGAATGGCATTCACGAGGTCGCCGGTTCAATCCCGGCCAGCTCCACCAATCCGTCCTCGTTCGACCGAGGGGTCGTCCCCCACTGCCGGCTTCCTCGCCTTCCGACCTGCTGATCCCTTCGCATTCTCCGGCGTCCATTCGCTGATTCCACCGTTCGTCCCGACACAAAGGGTGTGTGCCCATGCTCCAAATTGAAGAGGTTTCGAAACAGTTTGCCACGCGTCCGCTGCTCAAAGAGGCATCCGCGCACTTGCGCCCGCACACCCGCGTGGGCCTGGTCGGACCGAACGGCTGCGGCAAGACCACGCTGCTGCGCATGATCGTCGGCGAGCAGGCCCCGGACGCCGGGACCATTCGCAAGCGCCCGCGACTCCGCATCGGGTACCTCGCCCAGGAACTGGAGCCGCTGCTCGGCAAGACCATCGTCGAGGCCACGCATCGCGATCTCTACCCGGAGCATGAGGCCAAGCGCATTCTGATGGGGTTGGGCTTCGCGGTCGAGGACTTTCCGAAACTCGTGGACGCCTTGTCCGGAGGATACCGGATGCGCGTGGCCCTCGCGCACCTGCTCCTGTCGAATCCCGACGTGTTGTTGCTGGACGAGCCGACGAACCACCTCGACAAGCCCACGCAGCGGTGGTTCGAGGATTTTCTCAACGAGTCGGCGATGACCCTGTTGGTCGTCAGCCACGACACGAAGTTCCTCGACCGCATCTCGACGCACATCTGGGAAATCCGCCATCAGCAGATCAAGGAGTATCGCGGCAACTACACGAAGTTCCTCGATCTCAAAGCTCAGGCGGATGCGCAGCAGGAGGCGGCGATCGCCCGGCAGGAAAAGGAAGTCGCCCGCGTGCAGTCGTTCATCGACCGCTTCCGCTATCAGGCCAACAAGGCCCGGCAGGTGCAGTCGCGCATCAAGCAACTCGACAAGGTGAAACTCATCGAGCGCCAGCGCGACACCCGGCGCGTGCGGTTCAAGTTCCCGCAACCGTCGGCGAGCGGCCGCCACGTGCTCGACTTGCGCGGCGTGGCCAAGCGTTACGGCCACAAGGTGGTCTACGAGTCGCTGGATCTGTCGATCGAACGCGGCCAGCGGGTGGCGTTCGTCGGCGAGAATGGGGCGGGGAAAAGCACGCTGCTCAAGATGCTGGCAGGCGTGCTCACCCCCGACAAGGGCACGCGCGCCGTGGGCCATGGGGTAACGCTCCATTACTTCGCCCAGCACCAGGCGGAAACGCTCAACCCCGAGCACACCATTCTGGAATCGCTTCACGAAGTGGCCCAACACGCGGAAACCAACTTTCTCCGCGGTCTGGCGGGCGCCTTCCTCTTTTCCGGCGACGACCAGAAGAAACCGATCAAGGCCTTGAGCGGCGGCGAACGCAATCGCGTGGCCCTGGCCCGCATGCTGGTGGAGCCCGCCAACACTTTGCTGTTGGACGAGCCGACGAACCATCTGGACCCGGCGTCGGTGGACGTCCTGACGGATGCGCTGGCGGATTTTCCCGGCACGCTCATCTTCATTTCCCACGACCCGACCTTTCTCTCCCGCATCGCCACGCGCATCGTCGAAATCGAAGAGGGACAGGCCCGCGATTACATAGGCGACTACGAGTACTACCTCTGGAAACGGGCGAAGGAACTTGAGGAGGCGACCAAGCGGGCGGAGGCGGAGCGCCCCGAGGCCGCGGGGGCTCGCGCGATCGCCGGCAACGACCAGGCATCCGGGAGGGGCAAGGCGGCGGAGCGCCGTGAACTCGGGAAAGCCCAGGCCCGGCTGGAGAAGCAGGTCGCGCGGGCGGAGGCGGAAGTGGCCGAGATGGAAGCCAAGGTGACCGCGGGAGACCGGGATTTGGCCGATCCCAACCTCTATCAGGACCTCGCGCGATGGAACGCGCTGCACGACGACCACGGGCGATGGAAGAAAGATCTGGAACGGCTCACGGCCCGGTGGGAAAGTCTGGCACAGGAACTGGAGCAGGTGCGCGGGGCGCTCGCGGCCCTCGACTAGGCCGGCGCTTTCAGCGTCTCCTCCAGGTAGTAATAGAGCCACCGGTTGCGCTCCGGCGTCACCACGTCGTCCCACACCACGCCGACCAGGTAGCCCTTCTCCCAATCCTTCACCCAGGACACGGTGCCGGCCAACTTTTCCTGCTGCTCCGCTCCCGTCTGGTCGAGAAAGGCGAGCGAGACCGTGACCTGGTCCTTCGGCGCCACTTTGGCCTTCGTGTGCAGTCCCGCGCCGAGTTTGTTCACGTTGTCGAGAACGGCCGTGACCGCGGGCCCTCCGGCTTTGGGGGTCAACAGCGCCGAACCGATGAGCGTGGCTCGGACCAATCGGCGGCGTTCACTTGGGGCAGGTGACGGCGGCGTGCTCATAATCTCCTCCCTGCAGGATGTTGACTCAGCCGGCCACGGTGGTGCTCGCGTCGGTCGGAAGCGGTGTGATGCGTCCGCCTCGCAGGCTGCCGATTCACGTTGTAGGACGATAGTACCGTTTTCCTTTCAGCGCCTCGGGCAGATGCGCTTGTTCCTCGCGAGCCGCCGGATCGTCGTGCACGTATCGGTATCCGGAGCCGTAGCCGACCTTTCGCATGAGCGCCGTGGTCCCGTTGCGCAGATGCAGAGGGACCGCCAGATTCCCGAACGCTCTGGCGTCGGCCTCGGCCTCCCGCAAGCCGACATAGGACGCGTTGTCCTTCGGACAGGCCGCCAGGTACGTCGTGCCCTGCGCCAAATTGATCCGCGCCTCCGGCAGCCCGACGAGTTGGACGGCGTCTGCCACCGCGGTGGCCATGAGCAGGGCCTGCGGCTGCGCGTTGCCCACGTCCTCGGACGCGAAGACGACCATCCGGCGGGCGATGAACACCGGATCCTCGCCGCCTTCGAGCATCCGGGCGAGCCAATAGAGCGCGCCGTCGGCGTCGGAGTCGCGCAGGCTTTTGATGTAGGCGGAGATGAGATTGTAGTGTTCCTCCCCAGCCCGGTCGTAGCGCAAGGCGGTGGTGACCAAGGCCGCATCCAGGGTGGCCTCGTCGATCACCAGTCGTCCCTCGGCATTCTTGGGGGTATTCGTCGCGACGTGTTCCAAGATCGTCAGGGCCGCGCGCGCGTCGCGGTTGCCGAAGGCGATCAGACGACGCCGCGCCTCCGTCGTCAGCACGGCCCCCAGGCTCCCCAGCCCCCGGTCCCTATCGGCGAGCGCCCGGTCGAGAATCATCCCGATCGCCTCGTCCTCCAACGGCTTCAAGACCACGAGGAGCGAGCGCGACAGCAGAGGCGCGATCACTTCGAACGAAGGATTTTCGGTCGTGGCGCCCAGCAGAATGACGGTGCCGTTCTCGACGTGCGGAAGAAACGCGTCCTGCTGCGCCTTGTTGAACCGATGGATTTCGTCGACGAACACGATCGTGCGCTGACCGCTGAGGGCGCGGCGCTGCCGCGCCCCCTGCACGACCGTACGAAGCTCGGCGACCGTGCTGGTGACGGCAGAGAAGAAAACGAACGCGCCCTTGGTCCGTCGGGCGATCAGGTGCGCCAGCGTCGTTTTCCCTGAGCCGGGCGGTCCCCAGAGAATGACGGAGGACAGCGTGTCCGCTTCGATCGCGCGTCGAAGCGGGCGATCGGGGCCCACGATATCGTCTTGGCCGAGAAATTCGGAGAAATCCCGCGGACGGAGGCGATCAGCCAGCGGCTGATTCGGCACAGCCGTATCCTCCGGGGTCTGGAAGAGGCGAGCTTGGGTGTCCTGCGAAGCGGACATATTCAAGTGCGCAGCGCACTATTCTACTCGGAATGGCCGGTCGGCGCAAATGCGGCGGATCCGCTCCCCGTCACGGTTTGTTGACCCTCCCCGCGCGGCATGGTACAGGACACCCCATTCTCAAGAGCGCGCCCGACTCATGTCGATCCTCGTCAACGGCATCCGCATCGCCTATTCGGACGTGGGCGCCGGCTCGCCCATCGTCTTCGTGCACGGGTTCCCCCTCAACCGCACCATGTGGCGTCCGCAGGTCGAAGCCCTGTCGTCGGGCCATCGGGTCGTCACGATCGACCTGCGCGGGCACGGGGAATCGGATGCGCCGCTCTGGCGGTACCGCGTGGAGGAATTTGCCGACGACGTCGCCGCGGTGCTGGATCATCTCGGCCTGGCCCAGGTCGTCCTGGCCGGCCTCTCCATGGGAGGCTACGTGGCCTTCGCGTTCGCCCGCCGGCATCGCGGGCGCCTCCGGGGACTCGTGTTGGCCGACACCAGGGCGCCAGCCGACACCGACGAAGGGCGCGCGGGCCGATTCCGCATGGCCCAAGCCGCCCAGACGAACGGCGCGAGCGCCGTCGCGGACGCCATGCTCCCCAAACTGCTCGCCCCGATCTCGCTCCAGTCGCGGCCGGAATTGGTTTCACACGTCCGCGCCATGATCGAAACGATGCGCGTCAGCGGGATCGCCGGCGACCTGATGGCCATGGCCGATCGCCCCGAATCCGTCTCCCTGCTTCCGACCCTTCACTGTCCCACGCTGGTCGTCGTCGGCGAGGACGACCAGGCCACACCCGTCGCCGACGCCCGTTTCATGGCCGAGCGCCTCCCCCGCGCGCGCTTGGCGGTCATTCCGCAGGCGGGACACCTGCCCAACCTGGAACAGCCCGAGCTGTTCAACCGGACTCTTCGGGAGTTTCTCGCCACGCTGACGTCGTGATGGGCGAATCAGCCCCGTCAGACTCTCGACCGGCCGACCGCGGGAGGTGACTGAGCGCTCTTGCGGCGTGGCGAATCCGCCGCCCCGGCGGAGCGTCATGGAGCGGACGGGACGAACCGTCCGCCTCCGACAAGGGTCTATGGACGGAATCACGAGGAACGATCAGGCTGGACCGGCGAACGCCGTAAGCGAGCCGCGTCAGTCGCCGTCGCCGACGGTACCCCTGCCGATAAGCCTGAGAAATTCGATGCGGGTCTGTTCCTGGGTCCGAAACGTCCCGAGCATGTGACTCGTAACGGCGATGGTATTTTGCTTTTCCACGCCTCGCATCATCATGCAAAGGTGCCGCGCCTCCATCACCACCCCGACCCCGTGCGCATTGAGTTTCCGCTTCAATGTCTCGGCCACTTGCACGGTCAGCCGCTCTTGCACCTGAAGCCGGCGGCTGAACGCGTCGACGATGCGGGGAATCTTGCTCAAGCCCACCACTTTCTTGTTCGGAATGTAGCCCACGTGGCAGCGCCCGAAGAACGGCAGCAGATGGTGCTCGCAAAGGCTGAAAAAATCGATGTCTTTGACGATGACCATTTCATCGTATTCGATCGGAAAGAGCGCCTGATTCAGCAACCCGTCGATATCTTGATGATAGCCGCGCGTCATGAACTGCAAGGCCTTGGCCACACGCTTGGGCGTCTCTTCCAACCCCGGCCGCCCCGGCGTCTCCCCGACGCGCACCAGCAACTGATTGACCAAGTCTTCCAGCGTATCCTGTGACGCCGGGCCGGCGCTGCTCCTCCCGCTCGGACGACGACCGGCCGCTTTCTTCCCGCGCATGATCACTCCTTGCCATCGGATGGACGGAGGCGACGATGCTCTCCGAAATTATGAGCCGGCATACTCGAAATAATTGTCTCTCGTCTCGACGACCCCGATCCGTTGCAACTGCCCCTGCGGCATCTCGGCCACCAGGAGGTTCCAAATCAGCCGGGCCAGATTTTCCCCCGTGGTCGTCTGCGTCGCAAAGGCGGGGTCTCGATTGAGGTCCTGGTGATCGAAGCGGCCGACGACTCGCTCCTCCACCACGCGATCCAAGGACTGCAGATCGACGACTTGCCCGCTTTTCGCGTCCAGCGGCCCCCGCACGGTGACGTAGACCACATAGTTGTGCCCGTGCCCGTTGGGATTGTTGCATTTGCCGAAGACCCGCCAGTTCTCCTCTTCGGACAACTGGTCGCTGTGCAACCGGTGCTGGGCGCAGAACCGATACCGACGCGTCACGCTGACTTGAGTGGATCCCATCGCCGTCCGACTCCCAACAAGAAGGCCGGCCGACCCTGCCCGGAGCCGACCGGCCGTCGTGGATGCTCGACGCACGCCCCGCGTGCGCCTTGCGTTCAGGCGCTGAAGGAACTGCCGCAGCCGCAGGTCGTCTTGGCCTGCGGATTCTTCACTGAAAACCCGGACCCCTGGACGCTGTCGACGTAGTCGACCTCGGCCCCGCTCAACAGCGGCGCGCTCTGCGGGTCGAGGATCACCTGGATCCCGTTCTTCTCGATGACGGTATCGTCTTCGCCGACCTTCGATTCGAAGGCCATCCCGTATTGATACCCATGACATCCCCCGCCGCGCACGTAGATCCGCAACCCGACCGCATCCTTTTCTTCCACGATCAATTCTTTGATCTTGGTGGCCGCCACCTCCGTGACTGTGATCATGACCTCCTCCTTGTTCCGCCCTCGACGTTGGTCAACCGACACACGCGTTGGTTTCACGAACAGGGTTGATCGACCGCCCGCGGTTCGCACGCCTCTGCCTCTGGACGCTCGAACTTATTCAGCGGCACCCGGACGATCACGTCGCCCTGGACACGGGCTTGGCACCCGAGTCGATGCCAGGACTCGCTCAGCGCCTCTCGATCCAGCAGGTCCTGTTCCTCGAAATCGATCTCGGAGAGGCATTCCCCTCCGGTTTGGATCTCGACGCGACAGGTCGTACACGACGCGTTCCCACCGCAATCGTGGGCCAACGGGAACCCCAGCCGCTCGGCCGCCTGCAGGAGCGTCACCCCCTCGGGGACCTCGCCGCTCTTGCCGTCCGGATGCACGAAGGTCACGCGAGGCATGGCGTGTCGCCTCATGCCGTCCCGACCGACGCCGGCGCCGTTTGAAAGGGACAGCGTTGCAGTCGAATGTGGTCCTCGAACTCTTGGGGAAACAGCTTGAGCGCGCTCTGCACCAGCACCGCGGCCCCGGTGACCAGCGTGCAGTAGCCGGTTCCCTTCACGAATCCACAAATCTGGAGGAGCGCATCGAGGTCCTTTTGGGTGCCCTCGCCCTGTTCGATCTTGGTCATCACCGTCGCCAGATTGATCGTTCCCATGCGACAGGGCGGGCACTGGCCGCAGCTTTCTCCCTTGAAGAAATTCGAGAAATGCAGCGTCTTGGCCACCATGCAGGTCGCATCGTCCACGACGATGACCCCGGCGCTTCCCAACCCCGTGCCGGCCGCCTTAAGGCTGTCGAAATCCATCGCGAGATCCAACTGATCGGCCGTCACCATCGAAAAGGCCGGCCCCCCGGGGAACACGGCTTTCACCTTCCGGCCGTTCGGCACGCCGCCCCCGCAGCGCTCGATCAATTCCCGCAAAGGAGTTCCCATCGGCAGCTCGTAGATCCCCGGATGATTGACCGCCCCGCTGAGCGAGAACAGCATGGTGCCGGGACATTTTTGCGTTCCGACTTCCCCGAACCAGGCCGCCCCGTTCTTGAGGATCAGCGGAATATTGCAGAGGGTTTCGACGTTGTTTACCAGAGTCGGCTTCCCGTACAGGCCGAAATCGGTCGGATAAAACGGCGGCTTTTGGCGCGGCATGGCCGGGCGACCCTGCATCGATTCGAGCATGGCCGTTTCTTCGCCCGCGACATAGCTCCCTTGTCCCGAGAAAATCTCCAGTTCGAGATCCCGGCCGGTGCCGAGGATGTCCTTACCCACCAACCCGCGCTCCCTGGCCAGAGCCAAGGCTTTCCGGAGGTTCTCCTGCTCGTCGTGGTATTCGTGATTGAGGTAGACGAAGGACGCCTTGGCCCCCACGGTGAAGGAGGCAATCAAGCACCCCTCGATCAACTGGTGTGGGGCATGCTTCAGCAGGTGGCGATCCTTGAACGTGCCGGGCTCGTGCTCGCCGGCGTTGCACACAAAGTACCGCTCCTTGACGCGATGGTTCAGGACCTTGTCCCACTTCACCCCGGTCGGAAATCCCGCGCCGCCACGGCCGCGAAGCCCGGCCCGCTTGATTTCCTCGACGATTTGTTGCGGCTGAGCCTCCTTGACGACCTTCGTCCAGGCGTCGTAGCCGCCCCGTTTCATATAGGCCTGGATATCCCAGGCCTCGCCCTCGAGGGGTCGCAACACACGAGCACCGGGTTGAGGGGTCGTCGCAGTTGTCATCGTGATCTCACAGTGTTTCGTAACTATACGGTTCTACTTTGGAATCCGTCAAGCAACGAGGGTGCGCCTGGGCCTGAATTCCAGGCGGAAAGGGCCAGTGGGCTCAACACCCGGCTGGATGCATTGGGTCTTTCAGGGTAAACGCCGGCGCGCCCTGGAGCGCCGGCCGACGCTCGATGACAGCGCCGCCGCTCCAGGGACCGCCCGATTACTTGAAATGACTCCCGGCTCCCATGAAAAACAGCATGGGAATCGACAGCATGACATTGATCCGCGAGGCCACCAGCGCCGCGCGCCCCCAGGCCGCCATCTCCGGCGGCGGCGGGGGGCCCCCGGCTGCGGCTTGGGCGACCGCCGCGATGATTTTCTTCTGATTGGGCCAGATGATCCCGTGCACGTTCCCCAGCATGATCAGGCCCAAGAGCCCGCCGATCGCGAGAGCGATGGCCCCCGTGCCACCCTGGGCATACAGATAGAAATACAGCGCGATACCGGCCAGGACCGTGACGGTGGCCCCGTGACGGAACAGGTTAAGCGCCGGCGGCATCAGCTTGGGAATCACGACGTTCTTCGTGGGCCCGTCCAAACTTTTCAGGAAGGCCGCATTGATCAGATTGAAGAAATAGAGCAGCCCGATCCAGGTGATGCCGGCCAGGAAATGGATCCATCGCAGGATCATACCCACCCAGTCGGCCTCGCCTGCGCCGATGCCGGTCAGGCCCAGATACACGATTATCAACACGACCGCGAGCGCAAAGCCCGCGCCTATGGTCTGCATCGGATCTTCGAGAAATTTCATCGCCCCCACCGCCTTTCGGTTAAGTACAACGCTGGAGTCTCTATCGCAGACTTCCGCGCCCTGTCAAGGGAGGACGGCCATACACCGGCCTACGCCATGACACGATCGACCGCCTCGCACAACTCCCGCACCGCCCCCGCGGAGGTCTTGAGCGCCGCCTTTTCCTCCCGCGTCAAATCGAATTCCAGCACGCGCTCCGCCCCGCCCGCCCCCAGTTGCACCGGCACGCCGACGATCTCGTGCAACCCGTACTCGCCCTCGCACCGGACGGCGCAGGGCAAAATGCGCTTGTGATCGTTCACGATCGCTTCGACCATTTCCACGGCCGAGGCCGACGGCGCGTAATAGGCGCTCCCCGTTTTTAAACAATTGACGATTTCCGCCCCGCCGTTCTGTGTCCGCTTCACGATCGCTTCCAACCGCTCCTTCGGCAACAGCTCCGTGATCGGCCGCCCGGCCACGGTCGTATACCGCAGGAGCGGCACCATCGTGTTGCCGTGCCCTCCCAAGACGATCGCATGCACCTCCGCGCTCGACACTCCCAATTCCTCGGCGATGAAGTGCCGGAAGCGGGCGGAGTCCAAGACCCCGGCCATGCCGATGACCCGCTGGCGCGGCAGACCGCTGGTCTTCATCGCCACGTGCACCATCGCATCGAGCGGGTTGGTGACGAGAATGAGGAACGCCTCGGGAGACCGTGACACCACCTCGCGCACGACGCTTTGGACGACCTTGGCGTTGGTCGCCAGGAGCTCATCGCGACTCATACCGGGCTTGCGCGCGATTCCGCTGGTGATCACCGCGACCGCGGAGCCCGCCGTGGCGTCGTAGGTATTGGTGCCGATCACCCGCGAATCGTGTCCATAGATGGCCCCGGCCTGCATCAGGTCCAAGGCTTTGCCCTGCGGCACCCCCTCCACGATGTCGACCAGTGCGACGTCGTATCCGTTTCGCTCCGCCAGGCGTTGGGCCACCGTGCCCCCCACGTTGCCGGCCCCCACCACAGTAATTTTCGGCTTTGCCATGATGCCCTCTCCCTTCGTCGTCAGGCGTCAACCGTGATTCGTCAATCGCAGGAAGTCCAGGCTCCCCGCTGATGGCGAATGACGCACGACGAATGACCCGCCTTACTGCCCGTCCTCGTGTCCCGTCCACCCCGCGACTTTGAAGTTGATCGTGCACACGAAATTCTCGCCGTCGTAAAAGTTCACCTTGATCTTCTTTTTTCCATAGTGCGTCGCCAGGAACTCCTCGGGCGCGTCGATCAGCCCCTGGTAAGTTCCGGCTTCGTACCCGCCCAACTCGATGAAACTGACGATCATCCCCGTCTTCACTTCCTGCAGGATCTTCACGGTGCAGCGCGGAAACACCTCCCAGAACCTGGCGTCGATGTCCGCCTTGGTCGGCTCCGGCCGCGCTTCGCCCGGCTGCGTCGTCCGATTCGCGAACTTGGCCAGACGCCGCACGTACGGATATTGGTGCCCCGTAAAGAGTTTGTACAGCCAGGGCGGCACGGTCTGTTGCTGGGCTCGTTCGGTCATCGCTCCGTCTCCGGTTTCCCTCACCTCGTCAATCGGTGATACACGCGCGGCAGCCGTTCCGGCAAGCCCTCGATCCGGTCGATGATCAAATACTGCACGTCGCCGTACATGCGCCGGACGTAGGCCTCGGCCCCAGGGTCGACGGTAATGCAGAAGGGATCCACGCCCCGGTCCCCCGCCTCGCGCAACGCCATCTTGGTATCTTCCAGCGCGTATTCGTCCGCATAGCCGTCGTCCAGCGGCTTTCCGTCGCTGATGAGCACCAGCAGTTTGTTCCGGGCGCCGGTCGCCGCCAGCTTGCGCGTGGCATGCCGGATCGCCGCCCCGTCCCGGTTTTGATGCTGCGGCTCCAAGGCCCCGATGCGGGCGAGCGCCTCGGCCCGGCCGATCCTGTCGAAATCCTTGAGGACCGCCAGCTCGACCTGGCGGCGCCCCTTGCCCGAAAATCCGTACATGGCATAGCGATCACCGACCGCCGCCAAGGCTTCGCACAACAGCACCAGCCCCGCCTTCTCGACGTCGATGACGCGCCGGTCCTCGCCCTCGAGCCGGCGGCTCGTGGACCCACTGATGTCGATGAGAAACGCCACGGCCACGTCCCGCTGGCGATGCTCCCGTCGCAGATACAACCGTTCCGACGGCTCCGCCCCCGCGGCCAGGTCGGCCCGGAATGAAACGACTGCATCGAAGTCGATCTCTTCCCCGTCCTGCATTCCCCGAACCACGCGCAAACCGGGAGGACGGATGCTTTCGAAATAGCGACGCAACAGTCGCACCGTCGGCCCATACCGGCGCAGGACCTCTTCGACGAAGTCCGGATTCTGCCCCTCGTGATCGCGCTCAACGACCCGGCACCACTTGGCCCGATAGTCACGCAGCATGCCGTCCCACTCGTCGTACTGGAACTGCCGGGGAACGGGGGCCGAGGGTTCCCACCGGGACCGTCGCCTGTCCGGCACCGGCCTTACCTCGTCCGCCCCGGCCTGCGGCGCGCTCTCGGCGCCGATCGGAGACACGGTTCCATCCGACTCCTGTTCCAGGAGCCGGGCCGGCCCGCGAGCCGACCGGCGCGCGCCCAGCCCCTCATTCGTCTCGCCGCCGTTCCGCCCCGACTCGGACGCGGCCCCGCCCTCCTGCGCGCCGATGTGTTCCGGATCCATCCCCCCGCGAAAACTCAAATTGTCTAGCGAACGATACTCCGCCGACAGCGTCTCGGACGCCGCCGGCCCCTCCGTGACGGCGGGTGTGGCAACCGGTTCATCAGCTGGGGTGGGCTCGGCGTCCGCGGGAGCCTCGTAGCGCCCCACCAGCTCATCGAGCAATACATAGATGCGGTCGGCCGCACGGACCGCGTCAGCGGCGGTGGCCGCCGGAGCCAGGACGGGTGCGCAGCGCGCCCAGGCCCGGGCGAGGGGTTCACGCACCGCTTCCGGCATCTGCACGTCGTAGATCCCGACCGAATAGACGAGCAACCCGTCCACCACCATCTCGCGAACCGACATCCCTTGGGACAAGGACCTGGTCTCCACCGCGTCCCTCGCGACCGCCGAAAGATCCTCGCTGAGCCCGGGATAGTGTACGCGCAGGCGGGATTCCACCCGCGCATCCTCGAGAATCGTCCAGAGATCGCGCATGAGACTCGGCTGCGGATAGAGGCGGAACAGCCCGGCCAACGACTCGATCGGCGGCTCCGCGACGCGTCCGTACCGCCCCGCGACGGCCGCGGTCAGGTCCTCAAGCGACCCCAGGTCGAGGTCGTAGGTGCCGAATTCCAGATGCCCGGCTTCGTGCGCGGCCATGACGGTGTAGGCGCGGACATTGAGGTCACGGTCTGCGTGGCGGCGAATCAGGGAGGGGAGGTACAAGGTTCGTCCGTCTTGGCTCACCCGCGCGCGCGCCGGACGCTTATTGAGTTGCTCGCTCTCCGGAAGCTCCTGGACCGCGACGTCCCGCCCGCAGAGGGCCTGCACGAAAAACTTCACCGACCGCGCTACCTGGCGCAACGACACGCTGCTTTGAGCCTCCTGGATGGCGCTCATCGCTTTGGTCGTTTCCAGACCGAAATACGCACGCGCGCCCTCGGGGCTGTAGGCCAGAATCTCCATGCCGTTCTTGAACCACTCGTCGAAGGCCGCCCGGGCCCGCTCGTCGTACCCCAGCCACCCGACGACCTCGGGGCACCGGCGTACATAGTCGCGAGCCGACACCGCGTCCCGGTCGGCCACGAGCAACGCCAACTGCAGCATGCGTCGGCGCCACTCGGGATCTTCGATGCGCAGGAACAACGCCGGCGCCTCGGCCAGCACTTCCACGGCCAGTTGAGGATCCTGCCCCGCGATCGCCGTTCCCAATTGCACGATCCACCGACGGCAGGACTCGTCCTGGACATCCTGGAGCAGCCGGGGGCTGGTGCGCAGGTATTCGAGCGTCGCGAAGTAGTCGGTCTTCCCGAACTGGTTGACGGAAATCAGCCGCAGGCCGAACTCGATCCACGCCCGGACGTCTTCGAGCGGGACCACCTGCGCGATCCGGGGACTCTCCCGGAAGAATTCCAATCCGAGGACGTAGTCGCGATCGGTCAGCTCGAGGCCGATGTCCGTCCACCGCACGAGATCGTCGCCCACCACCAGCCGCGCCAGTTCGGGGGAGACCCGGAAAAACTCGACCGCCACGTTGGCATCGCGCTCCGCCAATTCGAGTGCCAGCCGCAGCATCCGGAGGCGCCGATCGTGGTCCTCGATCATCGCCAGCAACCACGGACTTTCCTTGACGAACTTCAGGGCCGTGGCGCCGGACGACTCGGCCAACGCGACGCACAGATCAAGCCAGGTGGACGCCTCGCCCAAGCCCGCTCGCGCACGCAGATCGGGCATCGCGGCGATCACGGCGCGCATCACCTTCGGGGAGATCTCTCTCAGTTCGTCGAGCAGGGCCGTCGCGGCCAGCACGTGAGGGGTCCGCGCCAGATCGTCGATCAATTCTGCGGCCGTCGCCGGATCGAGGACCTCAGCGACGCGGCCGTACAGACGCTGTTTGCTCAACTCGAATTGGTTCGTCATGTCGGGGGTAACCAGCTTGGGAAAATGGCGATTGTAAAGGAGGGCCGGTGGCTTGTAAACTAGCGGACTATCGTACAAAAGCGCAGGCCGATGTGTCCGAGGACGAACCCCCGAGGGAGCCATCATGGCGGAACCCAGCCAGGAAAGCTTGGATAAGATGTGGAAATTCGTGAAGGGTTTCGCCGAGAAAAGCGGCACGACCTTTCACCCCAACCCTAAGGTCACGGAGGCGGTGGTCCTGGGCTTGGCCGCCCACGTGGACGAGTTGGGGAGGCCGCTGTGCCCCTGCAATTTTTATCAGGACAAACAGGCGGAAGCCAAGCTCCGCCGCTGGATCTGCGCCTGCGACGAGATGCAAATCTACAAGTACTGCCACTGCTTGTTGTTCGTGAACCAGGACGGCATGCCGATCACCGAGTATCTCCCGGAGGATCACGAAGGCCGCCAAGTCTACGGCCTCATCCCAGACCCCACCCCCACCAAAGGCCGCGCCTTGAAACACAAAGCCGCGCAGCCGTCGCCGGCTGAGCCCGAGCGCTCGACCCCCTAGCCGGGATAATCCCGGCTAGCCCTTCCGCAGCCGTCGAGGGAGCGCCGTCCTTATCCTCGAAATCTAATGGGTTCCGTGCGCGGGTATCCGCCGCGCCCGTCGAGCGAGCACATTTCGATCGTGCGACCCCTGCGAGCAAGGAAGCCGCCCCGACCGTCCCGCGCCCTCACTGCCACCCACTGACCTCATATCCCTTCTCCGCCAAACAGCGATTCACCACGTTCACATAGGCCTGATTGGGCGTCGAGGGGCCGAACATCCATCCGAACATCCAACTGAACAGGCCCCACACGGCACCGCTCGCCGCGCCGATCAACGCCCCCAGCCCCACATCGCCTCCGGAGATCGCTCCGCCCACCGCTCCGCCGGCGGCCCCGGCTCCGGCCCCCATGGCCGTGCTACCCGCGGCCCGGCCGGCCTGCCCCGTGCCTTCGTCCGCCCCCGCCTGCTCGGCGACTTGCCGGCAGGCCTCGAGGTCGCGGTCGACTTCCTCTTCTCCCACGGATTGCAGCTTGGCGTTCGGATAGAAAATGGGTCGCGGGCCCGCGCAACCGGGCATCGTCGCAAGCAGGACGGCGAGACAGAACGCGCTGAGGGCCTTCGTCGACAGCGCGTCTCGAGTCATAGACCCAGTCGTTCCTTCACGAGCGCGAGCGACGCCCCGCGGAGCAGAATCCGTTTCCGCCTGGCACTCTCACCCGAGTGAATAAGAACGGACCGAAGCGGAAGGCCGATGTGGTCGGCGAGAAAGCGAAGGAGGGCGTCGTTGGCAGCCCCATCCCGCGGAGGTGCGGCGACACGGATTTTGATCGCGCCGCCGTGGGTACCGGCGCATTCGGTTCGCGCCGCGCTTGGCTGGATATGCACGGCAAGCAGGACGCCGTCCGGCGTCGGCCGCGCCCACTCATGGTGCATGAGCGGCATGGGCCGGGCTCAGAACACGGCTTTGACCAATTCCGTGATGGTCCGCTGCATGTCGGGGTCGTCCGTGATCGGTCGTGTGATGGCGACCTCGCAGGCTTGGGCGGGCGGCACACCTTGCCGGATGAGGGTGCCGGCGTAGACCAGAAGTCTGGTACTCACTCCCTCCTCCAACCCGTGGTTCTTGAGATTGCGCACTTTCTCGCCCAGCTTGACCAACGTTTGGGCCACGGCGCCGCTTACGCCGGCCTCCCGTTCGAGAATCGAGGCCTCCACGGCTCGGGCGGGATAGGCGAACTCGATGGCCATGAACCGCTGCTTGGTGCTCTGCTTCAAGTCCTTCAAGACACTTTGGTAGCCGGGGTTGTACGAGATGACGAGCATGAAGTCGTCGACGGCCTCGACCACCTGCCCCTTTTTCTCCAGCGGCAGGATCCGCCGATCGTCGGTCAACGGATGGATGATGACGGTGGTGTCTTTCCGCGCTTCCACCACCTCGTCCAGGTACACGATCGCCCCGTACTTCGCGCCGATGGTCAAGGGCCCGTCGATCCAGACCGTCTCCTGGCCGCGAAGCAGGTAGCGCCCGACCAGATCCGACGCCGTCAAATCCTCGTGGCAGGCGACCGTGATCAGCGGACGCCCCAATCGATGCGCCATGTGCTGGACGAACCGGGTCTTCCCGCAGCCCGTCGGCCCTTTGAGCATGACCGGGATCCGGTTGCGGGCCGCGGTCGTGAACAGCGCGATCTCTCCGCGGGACTCGAGGTAGAACGGCTCTTCGCGGAGTCGATACTGTTCGATCCCGATCTCCTGCCCCTTGATGCTCATGCTCTCACCCGTCATGTCGGTCCCGCGCGGCGACCGCCCCGGTCGCCGCGCTCGTCACCTTAAACGGAACACCACGGGAAGATCAAGCCGGGCGGGCGGCGATACTACGCGGAGATCTGCGACACCGGCTGAGGGCGATCGAGCATTTCGCGAACCTTCGCGGCCAGCTCATGGGGGGAGAACGGCTTCTGCAGCAAGGTGGCCTTCGTGCGCAGGCCGCCCTGCGCGAAGGCGGGATGGTCGGGATAGCCTGACATGTACAGCACCTTCAAGTCCGGCCTCGCCAGGCACAACTTCTCGGCCACTTCCGGACCGCTCATCTGGGGCATCACCACGTCGGTCAACAGGAGGTGAATCGGGCCCATGTGTTTGGCGCCGGTCAGCAGCGCTTCGATGCCGTGGCGCGCCATCAGCACCTGATAGCCGTGCATCCGCAGCGTCTCCTGGACCAGGAATCGCACCGCGGGCTCGTCCTCCACCACGAGGATGGTTTCCTTGCCGCTCACACCCGACGTGGCCACCGGCTTGGCATCGGGAGCCATGACGGCCTCTTCGAAGCGCGGGAAGTAGATTTTGAACCGAGCTCCTTTGGCCGGCGCGCTATCCACTTCGATATGCCCACCGGCCTGTTTGACGATTCCATAGACCGTCGAGAGTCCCAACCCTGTACCTTTCCCCTTCTCCTTGGTCGTGAAGAACGGCTCGAAGATGTGGGTCTGCGTCTTTTCGTCCATCCCGCATCCGGTGTCGCCGACCGTGAGGCAGACGTAGGCGCCGGGTTCCAAGGAGAACGGCGCCAAGGGATGACTCTTGTCGATCGACACATTTAAGGTCTCGATCGTGAGCTTGCCCCCATTGGGCATCGCGTCGTGGGCGTTGACCGCCAGATTCATCACGACCTGCTCGATTTGTCCGGGATCGGCCTTGATGTTCGCCAGCTCCGGATCCAGCACGGCGCAAAACTCGATCAAGTCCTCGCCGATGAGACGGCGGAGCATCCCGTCCATCCCGCCGATGATCTCGTTGAGATTGACCACCTTCGCGGTCACGAACTGCCGGCGGCTGAACGCCAGCAACTGGTTGGTCAGACCCGCGGCCCGATCACCCGCCTTCTTAACCTCCTCGACCTCCTTCCGCATGGGATCGTCGTCCTCGAGGCGGCCGAGAATGAGTTCGCAATAGCCGCGAATGACGGTCAGGAGGTTATTGAAATCGTGGGCCACGCCCCCGGCCAGCCGGCCTACCGCCTCCATCTTTTGGCTTTGCCGGAGCTGATCCTCTGTGTGCTGCAGCGCCTCCTCCGCCCGGAGGCGCGTCATGAATTGCCCGATTCGCAGGCCGAGGTCGGCCGCCATCCGGATCAACTCTTCATCAGGCTCGCGCACGTCCCGCGCGAACAACTCGGCCACGCCGGCCACCTCGCCGCCCACTTTCACCGGAAACGCGAAGGCGCCATGGAGCCCCGCTTGGTAGGCCTCTTCGCGCCGGGGGAAGTTGGGATCGGTCGTCACATCGCGAATCCAGGCGGGTTTGCCGGTGGCCAACACGCGACCGGGCAACCCGACCCCTTGGGTAAAGGCCTGCCGCCAGGTCACCCCGACGAACTCCTCGCCCCGGCCTGGATCCGACACCCACATGTCGAAACAACGGAGCAGGCGGTGCGTTTCGTCGGCCAGCCAGAACACCCCCACGTCCCACTGGAGATGTTCCGCCATGGCCTTGAGCACCTTGGGGATCGCCTCGTTCAGCGTTTGCGATTCCGCCACGACCTGCGTGACGGCGAACTGGGCGGCCAGCCGCTGCTCGGTTTGCCGACGATCCGTGATGTCGCGGACGAACACGCTGAAGATGTGGGTATGGCCGATGAGCGAGGGCGACACGGTCAATTCCACCGGGAATTCATGCCCGTCCTTGCGGTTCGCCGGCGTCTCGACCCGCCGATTGAAGATGGGGCCCTCTCCCGTGGTGAGGAAGTGGTGCAGCCCCTGCTCGTACATCTCCCGATACCGGGGCGGAATCACGGTTTCGGCGAAGGACCGGCCGACGGCCTCGTGGCGCGTCCACCCGAACAGCCGAATCGCCTGCACGTTCCACTCCGTGATCCGTCCGTCCGCGTCCATGCTGATGACGGCGTCGAGCGACGTATCTACCACCGCCTTGATGCGCTGCTGGCTTTGGAGGAGGGCCGACTCGGCCGCCCTCGCGCATTGACTTTCGTACTGGGCTTGGACCGACTCCCTGCGCAACCGGCGGGCCGCCCAGAACAACAAGCCCAGCGCGGGGATGCCGATCGCCCCGCTGGCGACCCACAGCTTCGAGAGCACGGCCCGAATCGGCGTGAGAATGTCGCTCCGATCCCGCCGCAGCAGGACGGTCCACCGATGGCTCTTGAAGTCGCCGTAGCCCTGGCTTCGCGCATAGCCGGTCACCACCTCGACTCCGCGCCGGATATGTCGCTCCTGGACATAGCCGGGAAAGCCCGAAAGACTCAGGAGCGCCGAAGGGAGCCCCCCTTCCTGCAGGTTGCTCTGCCCCCGATGCTCGACATCGGAATCGATGAACGGCACGCCGTCGCGCGTCACGAATTGATATTCAATGTTGCCGGTCAGGTCCGGCTCCTCCTTCATCGCGCGCACGGTGCGCGTCATGACGTCTTCGAGCGTCGCCAGTCCCACCCAGGCGGCGACCACACCCACGACGCGCCCCTTCCGATCAAGGATCGGCGCCGACAACGGCAAGGCTCGAGTTCCGTTCAACTCCTCACTGGCGGGGAGATCGCCCATAAAGACCCGCCGCCGCTCCTTCGCCGACCGGAACCACTCCGTTCGGCTGCGGTCCGCCCCCAGCGTGGAGGTCTCGGTCGAGGCGATGATCCGCCCCTCGGCGTCGGTCACGCTGAGCCACAGGTAGACCGGTTGGTAGACCTCCTTGATCCCGGAGAGGTATTCCCTCAGGTAGGTGCGGTTTTCCGTGCGGTCGGCAAGGGCGCGCGCCATCAACTGGATGTCCGTGTACCGCTCGAAGAGCAGGCGGTCCAGTTTGTCGGCGATTTCGGCCGTCGCCAGCGCCAAACTCTCGCCGGCCGTGTCGACCAGGCGCTCCTCCAGATACCGCATGGCGATCCCCATGGTCAGGATGGCCATGACCGTCAAACTGACGATCAAGAGCAGCAGCCACCGGTAGGGCTGGGACCGGGACATCTCGGCGGCACGTGGGGCGCTCATCTAGGACTCATAGACGGTGCACAGTTGGACCAGTTGTATCGGACGGTACGACTGTTTCGATCGGGCCAACGAAGGCAGTCCCGTCGCATCCATCGTATTAACCACATCGAAGCCTCGCTCGGCGGCTCGCCGCGCCCCCTCTCGGAACATCCAGTCCGCGAGGCCCGGCACCGCTCGGTCGGCGATTTCGGCCACGATACACCAGACGCCGGGCATCAGGGCGGCGCCGAACGTATATCCGCGTATCCGACCATCGACATGCGCCACCCAACCCGTCAATCCCACGGTCTCCGCATCGGTCAGCAACCGACGATGATACGCCTCGGAATCCTCGAGCAATGAGGAGGCCCAGGCGTCGGAACCGGGTTGCTGCTTCTGCTCCCGCCACTCCCGGTAGAGTCGACGGCAGTCCGCCAGATAGGCGTTCTCGAACGGGTCGAGGACTACTCGATGGTGCCGGAGGAGTTTGTTGCAGGCCGCGCGCTGCGATTTGTACCGGTCCCCTTTCAGGGCGGCGATCTCCTCCGCGCGGTACAGATACTCCGGATCTCTGGGCACGACCCGAAAGCCCGCCCGGCTCCACGCCTCGGCCAAGGGTCGCGGCACGTTCTCGATTCGAGCCACCCCTCGACCCGGCGAACGGGCGCGCATGTGGGCAAATGCGCTCTCCAGGACATCCCGCCCCACCGTCGCGCCCAGCGGGGGGACCGGCATAAACCGTCCGTCCACACTGTCGGCGAACAAACAGAAGCTGGGCCCGATCCGTCGCCACGAGTAGCTCAACAAATCCCGCCATAAATAGTGGTTGGCAAAGGCCCAGGCGGAGGGGCACTCCTCTGGGGCGACAGCCGCCAGCGCCGCCGCCTCGAAGCGCGCGCGATCGCCCGGCGTCAAGGGCGCGTTCCATCCGGCCTGTTCGGCGGCCCGCACACGCGCGGTCACCTCCGGAAGCGCGCGGAGCACCGCGACGTCCTCCTGAAAGCGCGTCACCAGACCGGGGTTCCGCTCGAACCCGCTCGCCCGCGGCTCCCGCTCCAGCTCGGCCGCCACGTCCGACGCGTAGCGCAGCAGCTCGTCCGAAGGGCCGTCCGTTCCATGGGGCCCGGTCAGAAACGGGCATTTCGGATCCCAGCCCAAGACCACCTGCTCATGTGCGGCATCCCACATGACCGCCAACGGGTAAAGTCGGCAATCCAACGGGCGCTCTTCGTAGATCGAGCAGCGGCGCGTGGTCGGGTCAAAGGCGGGACACACGTAGTCGTCTCCGGCCGGATTCGGGACCAGTCCGATCTGCCCTCCCTCCGGAGCGGGGAAGGCCTCGGCCGGCACCCCTCGTGCGATCGCCTCACGGACTTCCTCCGCCGAAAAGTACGGCCGCAAGAAACTGTCCGCTTCGGGGAAACGACAGCAGACGTCGCAGGACAGGCAGGCCCGGCTGGGGACGTACTGGGCGAGTGGAGCGGAGCGACTCGGCTGGAGCATGGGGGGTATGACCACGAGGGACGTCATTGAGACCACGACACGTCCTCACCCATTCTGATCATGATAACGGCGACATCACGCCCGTCCCACCGGGTGCCTCTCACTGTCCCGAACGGCCGTGAGCGCTGGGGACTAAAAGAAACGATATTCTAACACTCTTTCGCACGAGCGCCTACCATTTCCTACCGCGACGCGGAGGTCCGACGGAGGTCCATCCGGCCCCTTCGTGAACCAGGCCCCGAAAAATTACGCGAGTTTCTTGACGGTCCGGCCCTTGACTGAAATACTGACGCTCAGCATCTCCCCCTAGGAGCCTCTCGACGGCCGGCGTGTATGCCCACACCGTCCGATCCAGCAGCGAGCCGGCCGGCCTCATGGGCCTACGACCCGCAGAGTCTGTTGAATTCCCAGCCGGTGATCATCGCCGTCATCTCGCCCGACAGTCACAAGGTCATTTTTCAGAACGTCGTTTCGATCGAGAAATTCGGCGACCTCTCCCACCAAACCTGCTACGAGAAGATCGCCGGCTGCGCGGCTCCGTGCGGCTTCTGCAAGATGCCGGAAGCGCTCCAAACCGGCCGCATCACCTCGAGCGAGGTCCCGCTTCCCGAGAATCAATACATGTTGGTTCAGTGGTCGCCGATCAAGACCGTGACGGGCGAGACGCACGTGGCCGAGACGATCACGGACATCACGGCGATCAAACGGCAGCAGATCGAAAAAGAGGCGCTCATCCGCCAGTTGGAATCGGCCAACCGCCAACTGAGCGACGCCAACGTGCAGTTGCACGATCGATCGATCCGCGACGGACTGACGGGCCTCTACAATCACGCACACTTCCAGACGCTGTTGGTTCAACTCGTGGCCCAGGCCCAACGCACCGGCGGCGCCTTATCGCTGCTGTTCCTGGATCTGGACGATTTCAAGCTCATCAACGACCGCTTCGGACACGGAGTCGGCGATCAGGTCCTCGTGCACCTCGGCGCGCTGCTGGACGGGCACCTGCGGCCGGCCGAACAACGGCGGCTTCGCCGGGCCAGCGATATCGCAGCGCGCTACGGCGGAGATGAGTTTGCGCTGATCCTTCCCCATACGCCCATCGAGGGAGCCCGGGTGGTCGGCGAGCTCCTGGCGCAGCGGCTCCCGACCTTGAGCCAGTTGCCCGAGCTGACGGTCCTCAATGCGCATCCCTATCCCCTCAGCTGCAGCATCGGTATTGCGGCCTTCCCCACTCACGCCCGCAGCCCCATCGATCTCCTGGCCGCCGCCGATGCCGCGGTATACGCAGCCAAGCGGGACGGCAAAGGGCGCGTGGCGGTCGCGCATCCTCGGTAAAACCCGCGCGAAAGTGTCGGAGGTGCGACCGCCTCTCGGAGAGGCTCCCACCGGCCAGGAGCCGGCCTGTCGGCGCGATCGGGCGAGGCTTGTTTGCCCTCCGGCCACATGCTACGATGCCATCGTCGGACCATCGGTCGGCGGCTCTCGCCAACGCCTCCGCGCCCCGCATGCCCATCGAACAAAGGATGTAGCATTGGTATTGTCGCGCAGCGATCCCGCGCAGGCGTCCTCGAATCCAGCCATCCTGCGCTGCGCCACGATTCGTGACATCCTGATGCGGGAAGGCCTGCTCGGCTCCCCCGTCGCCGAAGACGGCGGAGGGTTCGCTTCCACCTGGCGTATCGCGCCGGCTCCTTTCTCCCTGTCCCCATCCGACCTTCGATTCTTCCGCTCGCTCGGCCCCCGGCTGCTCGCGTTTTATCGTGCGCTGAACCGGCTGTACCAGGACAGCGTGCGCGGCGCGCAACCCCCGTGGATCGCCGGCTACCTCGATCGGGGAAAATCGGACTCGCTCGTCGGCTTCGCCCGCATGAACCGGTTCAAATCACTCATTCCCACCGTCATCCGGCCCGATGTGCTTCAAACCGAAGAGGGGATGATCATCACGGAACTCGACTCCGTTCCCGGCGGAATCGGCCTCACCGGGCGTCTTGTCCGCCTCTATGCCGAGCACGCCGATGCGGGGGAGCAACTCGTCGGAGGTGCGGACGGCATGGTCCGGGGATTCGCTCGCATGCTCGATCACCTCGCCGCGACCAAGCCGGGCGTGGCGGCGATCGTCGTGTCCGACGAAGCCAAAGACTATCGGCCCGAGATGCACTGGCTGGCTCGCGAGTTGACGCGACAGGGGACGGAGACGCACTGCATCGAGCCCCGCGAGGTTCGGTTTACCGAAGAGGGGCTGTGGTTCTCGACGGAGGGCCGCGAGCGGCCCATTCGGCTCCTGTACCGCTTCTTCGAGCTGTTCGACCTGAAGAACATCCCGAAGACCGAGCTGATCATGTACAGCGTCAAGAAAGACTTGGTGACGGTGACGCCCCCTTTCAAGCCGGCCCTCGAGGAGAAACTGGCCTTCGCCCTCTTTCATCATCCCCGCTTGTCATCCTACTGGCATCGCGAGCTGGGCGAAGAGACTCATTCGACGCTGAGCAGTGTGCTGCCCCGGACATGGATTCTCGATCCGGCCCCGGTGCCGCCAAGCGCCGTCATCCCCAATCTCACCGTCGGTGGGGAACCCGTCGCCGACTGGGAGGCGGTCGCGCAGGCGGGGCAGCGCGATCGCCAGTTGGTGCTCAAGCCGTCCGGGTTCTCCGAGCTGGCGTGGGGCAGCCGCGGGGTGTCCATCGGCCACGATCTCCCCCAGGACGAATGGGCTCGCGCCGTCCGGTCCGCGCTGGTCTCGTTCGACACCTCGCCGCACATCCTTCAGACGTTCCACAAAGCGCGCTCCATGCGGCTGGACTATTACGATCCTCGCTCGGATCACCTCGTCTCCATGCAGGGCCGCGCCCGGCTGTGCCCGTACTATTTTGTGGTCGGAGAGCAGGTGGAGCTGGGCGGGATTCTCGCGACCGTCTGTCCTGCAGATAAGAAAATTCTGCACGGCATGCGCGACGCCATCCTGGCGCCCTGCGCCGTCGTTGATCCCGAGGCCCAGGGAGCAGGGGCGCCGTGATGCGTCCCATTCCACGATGCCCGGTCCCGGCTTCACATCCAGGCCATCGGCCGTCATGCCTCAAGAGGGAGCTCTCGCCGCGGCGATGAACCTGACCTTCTATCACGTCGAATGGTGCCCCGAATGCGCCGCCGTGCAGCACAAGCTCGAGGAGCGCAAGCTTCCGCACAAAAGCGTCCGCGTGCCGGATTTCCGGGGCCTGCGCAAGCAAGTCTTCGAGGTCTCCGGACAGTACTTCGTCCCCGTTTTGACGGACGGCGAGACGGTGTTGACGGAAACTGAGGAGATTCTCGAGTATTTGGACCGCCTCAATCCGTAGCCGATCGGCAGGCGCTCGGCGCTCCTTCGCCGAGTCGGCCGTCGTGATCGAACGCAAAGGAGCCCCCGTGGAAGAGTGGAGACGCATCTTGGCCGAGAGCATCGTAAAGCCGAAGGACTTGGCGGATCGGTTCGGACTCGACGTCGCGGAGTTGGAGGCGATCGTCGGACCCTATCCCATGCGCATCACGCCGACCGTGCTCGCCACGATGAAGGAGAAGGGCGACGCCATCTGGAAACAGGTCGTGCCCGAGGTCGAGGAATTGGCCGATCTCGACGCGGAGGACGATCCGCTTGAAGAGGATCTCATGAGTCCGGTACCGCACCTGGTGCACCGCTATCCCGACCGGGTCCTCCTGATGGTCACCAATCAATGTCCGATCTACTGCCGTTTCTGTACGCGCAAGCGCCTCGTCGGCAAGCCCGGCTTCCTGAAGAAGGGTGAATTGGATCGCGCCGTCGCCTACCTCCGGGAGCACCGGGAGGTCAGGGACGTCATTTTGTCGGGCGGTGATCCCCTGCTCCTGCCGGACCATTTGCTCGAGCGCATCCTGAAGGCTCTTCGAACGATCCCGCACCTGGAACTCATCCGCATCGGCTCGCGCGTCCCGGGCACGTTGCCGCAGCGCATCACGCCGAAGCTGTGCGACATGATCAAGAAGTACCACCCTCTCTATATGAACCTGCATTTCAACCATCCCGATGAGCTGACCCCCGAGGTCAAGACGGCGTGCGGCATGTTGGCGGACGCCGGGGTGCCGTTGGGCGCGCAAACCGTCCTGCTCAAAGGCGTGAACGACGATCCGGAGATCATGACGCGGCTGGTCCACCAGCTCTTGCTCGCCCGCGTGAAGCCGTATTATCTCTACCAGGCGGACTTGACGAAGGGGACGAACCACTTCCGGACGACGGTCGAAACGGGCATGCGCATCATCAAGGCGCTCCAAGGCAACACCAGCGGCATGGCCGTCCCTCACTTCGTCATCGACGCGCCGGGCGGCGGCGGCAAGATTCCCATCCTGCCGAACGACTACGTCGTCCATCTCGACGAGGACGGGGCCTTACTGAAAAACTACGAGGGGAAGACCTTTCATTACCCCCAGCCGAACGGCAAACGCGAGCTGCCGATGGTCGGAGCCCGGCACGCCGACGAGACCGACGATCCCTACGCGGTTTGCGGGGACAGTTATACGGGCAAGGGCGACAGCTTTTCGGCCTGGGGCAATAGCTGCGGCGGAGACTTCAGCGACCTGTGACATCCTATACCCGTTCGTCCGGCATTCTGCCGTACCAGGATCTGAAGCGCCTGATCGCGCGCCGCGCCATCATCGCGGATGTGCCGATCGAAGACCGCCAACTCCAGCCCGCGAGTCTCGACCTGCGGCTGGGGAAGAAAGCCTATCGGCTCCTGGCGAGCTTCCTGCCCGAGCAGAGCGAGATGACCGACCGGCTCAACGTGCTGGACTTCTACCAGTCCGACCTGGTCATGTACGAAATGGACCTCAGCGGCGGGGCGATCCTGGAAAAGGGGCACGTCTACTTGGTTCCGTTGCTCGAACGGCTGGCGCTTCCCACCGATCTGCACGCGCGCGCCAATCCGAAAAGCACCACGGGTCGGTTGGATGTCTTCACCCGGGTCGTCACGGATCTGAATACGGGCTTCGACGAAATTCGGGCCGGGTACCGCGGTCCGCTGTATCTCGAGATCGTCCCACGTTCCTTCACGATCAAGGTCAGAACCGGCCAATCCCTCAATCAGATCCGCTTCGTGCGCGGACAGGCCGCCGTGTCGGACGCGCGCCTCCGCGATCAGCACCGGACCGACCCCCTGGTCTTTCACAACGAGACCGACGCGAAGCCGCTGTCAGCCCGAGACCTGCGCGTGGATCGAGGACTCTTCCTGCGCATCGACCTTAAGGGCGTCGAGCGGGGCTCCCAGGCCGTCATCGGATATCGGGCCAAGAAAAACAGCCACGTCATCGACATGGCGAAGGTTGGGCATTACGCCGCGGTGGACTTCTGGGATCCGATCGTCCGCCAGCGGGGCGAGGGACTGCTCCTCGAGCCGGAAGAGTTTTATATCCTGGCGTCGAAGGAGCGGGTCCGCGTGCCGCCCGGTTACGCGGCCGAAATGGTCGCCTACGAGGCCGCCTGCGGCGAGCTCCGGACCCATTACGCGGGATTTTTCGATCCGGGGTTCGGCTACGGCCACGCCGGGGAGATCGCCGGCACCCAGGTCGTGCTGGAAGTGCGGCCGCACGACGTCCCCTTCCTGATTCACGATGGACAAACGTTTTTCAAGGTTGTATATGACCGGATGCGGGCGACGCCCGCGCAGTTGTACGGCGCCACCCTGGGCTCGTCTTATCAACGACAAACCCTTACGCTCAGCAAACATTTCAAGGTGTGATCATTTCCTTCGTCATGGAACAGAACCCTAAGCACACCCCGCCTCAGCCGCCGCCCGGGGGCGGCAAACCCGTCGGGGATCACGCCATGCGCGTGCCCGGCCTGATGGCCGGCACGGCGCTCATGTTCATCGGATTTTTGAATATCCTGCTGTCGATCAGCGGCGGGTTTGAAATCAACGTGATGCCGGTCCTGCTCTATTTCGCCGGCTTGGCCATGTGGGCCAACGCGGTGGTCGAAAATCCGACGGTCCGCTATTCCGTGATGGGATTCGCCATCGTCGGCGCCCTGGTCTTCTTCCACATGGGCGAAGTGCTCTTTTGGCACAAACAGGTGATTTTCTGGTCGACGGTCGTGATGGTCATGTTCTTCATGTTCAAGACCAGCCGCCCCGGCGACTGAGCGTGGCATGAGCGGGGCGCCGCCGACCATCGCCGTGGTCATCCCCACACTCAACGAAGCCGCCGTCCTCGCCGAAACGCTGGCGGTCACGCGCGCATTGGGCTTCCACGAATGCCTGGTCGTGGATGGGGGCAGCACCGACGGGACCATGGATCTCGTGCGTGCGCTGGGCCGCCGTCCCGACGGCGGAGCCGGGTGCCCGCTTCGCTTGGTGGCATCGCCCGCGGGACGCGCCTGCCAAATGAACGCCGGCGCCGACGCGACCGACGCCGACGTGCTGCTCTTTCTGCATGCCGACACGCGCCTCCCCGATGACGCCCGGCAGGCCATTGCCGACGCGTTGGCCGACCCGCGTTGCGTAGCGGGACGCTTCGACGTGCAATTCAATCGACGAACAATCTTGAGCCGGATCATCGCGGAGCTGATGAACCACCGCTCCCGATGGACCGGCATGATGACCGGCGACCAGGCGATCTTCGTGCGGGCCTGGGCCTTTCGCCGGCTCGGCGGCTATGCCCCCATCCCGCTGATGGAAGACGTGGACCTCAGCCGCCGCCTGAAGCCCCTGGGCACGATCGCCGCGCTGCGGACGCGCGTCACCACCTCGTACCGGCGCTGGGAGCGCCATGGTCCCCTGCGCACGATTGTGCGCATGTGGACGCTGCGCTTCCTCTACTGGCTGGGGGTCGATCCGCACACGCTCGTGCGTTTCTATCAGCCGGTTCGTTGAAAGGAGTCCGATGCCCTCCTCGCCCTCAGCCAGACCGATCGGACCGCGATCTCGCGCGGACGCGGCCCTGATCATCTTTGCCAAAGCGCCCATTCCCGGGCACGTGAAGACCCGCTTGTGTCCCCCGCTCACCGAGGACGAAGCCGCCACCCTGCACGGAAGTTTCGTGCTCGATACGCTCGAGCGCGCCAGGACGGCCGCCGTCAAACTGAAGCTTCCGATGGACCGCTTTGTGGCCTGCTCGCCCTCTTCCGCGCTGGTCTTCTTCAAGATCATGGAGGAACGACAGGGCGTGCAGCTCATCGACCAGGAGGGCGAGGACCTCGGCGCGCGGATGAGCCGCGCTTTCGAGACGATGTTCGCGCAAGGCTACCAGCGGGTGTTGATCGTGGGCACGGACGTGCCCACACTGCCGCCGGACCACTACCGGCAGGCCCTGCAGCACTTGCAACAGCATGACCTGGTGTTGGGCCCGGCCGTCGACGGCGGGTATTATCTGATCGGCTTGCGGAAGGCCGCGCCGGCGCTCTTTGCGGATATTCCGTGGTCGAGCGATCGCGTGTTGGCGTTGACACACGAGCGAGCCGAGCGCGCGGGACTCAGCCGAATGGAGCTGCCGCCATGGCGCGACGTCGACACGATCGACGACCTGAAGGCCCTGATCGAGGCCTGCTCGCTCGACGCCACACGGCCGAGGCAGGAACAAACGTTCTCCCAGCGGACCGCCGGCGCCCTGCACTTGATCGCCGCACGCCTTCGCACGAGAGTCTAACCCGAGCCAGCCAAGCAAGGAGTCGTTATGGATGCGCAAGTTGCACTGATCACCGGCGGAGCCAAGGGGATCGGGCGAGGGATCGCCCTCGACCTGGCCGCCCGCAAGTGGCACGTCGCCATTTGTTATCGAACGAGCGCGGCAGAGGCGGAACAGACGGCCGCCGACATCGCGGCACGAGGGGGGCGGCCTCTGGCCGTCCGCTGCGATGTCTCGGACCCGGTCGCCGTCAAGAGCCTGGTCGCCCAAGTCGAACGCGACTGGGGGCGGATCGATGCCCTGATCAACGGCGCCGGCCCCTACCATCGCGTGAACCTGTTCGAGGAAACGGTCGAGGGATGGAAGGAGATGTTCGACGGAAACCTGCATCCCATCTTCTACCTGGCGCACGCGGTGGTGCCCGGCATGAAGGCGCGCAAATCCGGCCGCATCATCACGTTCAGCATGGCCAATGCCGATCAGATGATCGCCCAACCGGATGTCACGGCCCATTACATCGCCAAGGCCGGCGTGCTCGTGCTGACGCGCACGCTGGCCAAACTCCTGGCTCCCCACGGAATCACCGTCAATGCCGTCTCCCCCGGCTTCATCGATTCCGGCAGCGCGCCTCCCGGAGAGCTGGCCGGCATGACCAAGCGGATTCCCGCCGGGTACATCGGCACGGTCGACGATACCGTCGCGGCCGTCCGCTATCTGCTAAGCCCCGAGGCCAGGTATGTGAACGGCGCAAACATTCAGATCAGCGGGGGATGGGGGATCTAGCCCGCATCATTCACGATGACTTCTCCTGCAACCGTCGAGACGCCGCTGCGACAAGCCTGGATGCGGCCTGTTGGCATCCAGGAGGGCAGGTCGCAAGAGGCCTGTCTCGCTGCTCGCAGAGCGCGCACACGAGAACGGATCAGAGCGACAGAGTGAGCGGCGCCCGGTCGATGCGCGCAGTGGCCATCCTCCCAGCCCAGCGCCGAAGCTGAGTAAGTGAAGCAACAACGACCGGTGTTGCACCAAGACGGGGATCGGTCCGGTGGCTTAAGAATCCGCAACGTGGTAGACCTATTAACTAAAGGATGAGGCTGGCGAGGGAGGCGCGTCATGATCATCGAAGAGGAACGAGATGCCCATCGGCGATTCGTGCAGGCGCTGCAAGGCGAACACCTGACCTGCAGACGGCCCGGATGCCAGGGACCGATGGACGTTTCTGACGCCACCCCGCCCAAAGCGCTCACCAAGACCTTCGAAGGCGTCTGTACCCGCTGCCATTCAGCCGAGCACATCGTAGGGAATGAGCAAACCTCACCGCCTTGGGATCTGGGATCGATCACGATGATGGCGGAGGCCCATCTGCTGCACGATCAACCCGCCTGCCCGTTCGACGATACCCCCATCACGTTCATTTCGCTGCCGAACCCCAGGCGCAAGGCGCGCTATCGCCTTTGCTGCGCCTACTGCGGACGATCGACCGAACTGGATTGGCCGCCGCCGGAAGCGAAGATGTAGAAGGGAGGCCCGCCCGCGAGGCCCGGAGTAAACAACGTGGGAGGCGGACGCGGCAACGCGGTTGAAGCGCGATTCTACCGAACACCTCGATGCAGACCGCGATCGGCTCCGGGGCTATGCCCGGGGTTGCGATAGAAGCCCGCTCTCGCCGTCGCGACGCGAACTAAAAGCGCGGCCCGCCTGGTTTCTCGTTTACTTCCCGAACGCTTTTTTCAGTAGCGGCTCGATTTCGCCCTTGGCCGCCATCGGATCGAGGATATCCGTATCCCCGAAGAACTCACCCCCGATGAAGACCTTCGGCAGCGTGGGCCAGTTGGTCATCTTCGTGAGGGCTTCCCGCTTGGCGGGCTGCGACAGCACGTCGATCACTTCGTACGGATATCCGTACCGGTCGAAGAATTGCATCGTCTCTCGGGTGAACCCGCACATGGGCATCTGCTTGGTTCCCTTACCGTACACCAAGATCGTATGGGTTTTGATTTCCTGCTCGATTTCTTGCTGAATCGGATCCGTCATGCGTGCCTCCTTATGCCTCATCCGGAGTCTTGGCCATCAGCTCCAGCGCATGAATCCGCCCGTCTTTCAGGGGAATATCCAGCGCCCGGTAGATCATCCGATGGCGGTCAAGCAGCGATTTCCCGGCAAACTGCGTCGACACCACCGCCACCCTCAGGTGATCCATGGTCCCCGTTTTATCCCACACAGTCACGACGGCATCGGGCATCGCCTGCTGGACATGCGCCGTCAGCGCCTCCACCGTGATCATACCATCTTACCCTTTCTTCTCTCGTGTGCCGGGAAACTTATCCTATCCGCCACGACAAACTCAACCGAGGTCGGATCCTTGCTCTCGCCCACCCGAGCCGCCTCTGCGGTTTTTGCGCGTGCAGGCGTATCCCATCACCTTTTCGCGCCCACGCGTACGACAACCTGCATTGTTCACCAGATCCGTCTCCTTCCCGACAGCCATCCTCGAGAGGTATCCGTTTGTCCCCTCTTGTATCCCCCGGGTGTATCATAGTCGATACGACCGGCCCTCGACCCGCTTCCGGACCGAGCCAAGCCCTCGCCCTCCCTGTGTTCACAGAGCACATATCTGTCTGAAATCAGGACCGCATTCAGTATTTGCATCCATATTGCTCGACGAAGATGGCCATTGGCACGCGCGTTGCTCTCTTCGCCGGTATCACGTCGCTTTGGAGCAGAGGCGTGAGAAAGGAAGGCCGCCATGGGACTGATGCCGTATACATTGGGAATGACCGCCATGCTGATCATCTTCGCATCGTGCTGGATGGCCACCCGTCTCTGGTAATCGCCGACGGCAGCCGCTCGAACCGAACGACGAAGATCATACCCCACGACCGGAATCCAAATGGTGGTGGATTTCAGCCGAGACTGGTGGATATGAGCCATGGCTCGCCCGTTCTACAAACCCGTTCTACATGGAGAACGCGGGCGCTCAGCGTTTCTGAGGTTGGCTGCAGCAGGCCGCGCACGGCACTTGTTTTGCTTGTTTAGGTCGATAGGTGCACACCAATCCCCACGATCGCAACGATGATGTTGAGTCAGTCCGCAACGTCCACACACCAAGGAGGGTGCCATGACTGAGTACAAGTCCGACCTGCTGTTCGGTGCGTCAACGGGCAATGGCCGAGTCCTCGTCGTCGATGATGAGCCGGACATTCGGAAAGTCGTGCGGATGACCCTGCAGAAGGCCGGCTACGACGTGCTCGAGGCGGAAAACGGGGAAAAGGCTATCGAGGTGATCAACGCCGGCGAAAACCGCGTGATGCTCGACGTGTTGATTTGCGACATCCGCATGCCCAAGATCAACGGGGTGGAGGCCATTGCCTATTTCCGCAAGAACTACCGTCGCGTTCCTATCATCGTGCTGACGGGGTTCCCGGACACCGAAATGGCCTCCGCCTTTCTCAGAGACGGTGGAATCGTCGACTATCTGGTCAAGCCCGTCGAAGGCGAAAAGTTGAAAGCCGCAGTGGCACGGGCGATGGAACAGCGCGAGATGGCCCATCTCTAGTGCCTATCGCTCATGACGGTTCGCCGGCACTCGTCGAGGCGCCGAGCACGATGGCCGCAGGGAATCTCCCCGCGCGGCCGCTTCGCAGAGGCGCGAGACGGAGCCCCGCCTGGCCCGGACGCCCGCCGTTCGAGCGTGCGGGCATCGTGTCCGGGGCTGCAGCGGACGAGGTCATGAATCAGGCGGGCAAGGACACCAGCTCCCCGGCGTGCGAATGGCTCCGGCCTCCCCGCTCCGCCGGGGTCCTCGCTCGGCCCCTCCACCCCAGGGCGGATGGGATGACATGAGCCTGGCCACCGAACAGATTCCGATCAGCATCGCCATTCTAGGCGCAGGAAAAGGCGGAAGCCGGTTCCTGGAACTCCTCAGCCAACTCCGAGGCATCCGGATTGTCGGCGTGGCCGACAGGCAACCCGACGCACCGGGACTGCGTCGGGCCATGGATCTCGACATTCCGGTCACCAACCGGGTGGAGACGCTGCTCGCCAATCCGGAGGTCAATCTCATCCTCGACCTCACGGGCGATCCGTCGATGGAGGATCTCGTCCGGCGGCACAAGTCGTCCGCCGCGGAGATCTTGAGCGGAACCGCCGTGCGGTTGCTGTGGCACCTCGTCCAGCACGAGTCCATTCTACAGGCGGAGATCTCGCACGCCGACAAACTCGCGACCATCGGCTCGTTCGCCGCCGGCATTGCCCACGACATCAACAACCCCCTGTACTTGATTCTGGGTCTGGCGGAAGACCTGCTGGAGCAGCCGGATCCCGCGGTCGTCAAGGAGCACGCTCATGACATCATCGAGGCGGTCAAGCGAACCAGCCGCATCTGCACGGATCTGACACGGTACGCGCGTCGCGGCCCGGACACGGTCCTCGCCTCGTCCGACGTGCATGCCAAGCTGGATGAAGCCCTGAAAATCGCGCGCTATGCCTTATTGTTCCAGGACATGATGGTCATCCGCTCCTACGAGGCCAAAGAACGGATGGTGCGCGGCAACCCCGATGACGTCCTCCACATGTTCGTCAATCTCATCACCAACGCCATTCACGCCATGGAAGGCAACGGGACCCTGACGCTCAGCACGCGAGACCGCGACGGCTTCGTGGAAATCGTCATCGCGGACACGGGATGCGGGATTCCCCTCGAGGCGCGGGACAAGATCTTCGACCCCTTCTATACGACCAAGGCACCCGGGAAAGGAACCGGGCTCGGGCTTTATAATATAAAGACGATCCTGCAGAAGTTACACGGGACCATTGCCGTGGAGAGCGAGGTGGGCAAGGGCACCACCTTTTCCCTCAGGCTGCCCTGGGCGCAGTGATCCAGACGCGGCCATCCCGTTCCACACCGCCCGTTGGACGCGCATGACGACGCCGACCGACGCGCCTCCCCACGCGCGCAAGCTGGGCCTCAAGGGTAAGCTCATTGTCTCCATGTTGCTGGTGGGGATGATTCCCCTTCTGGCCGGGCTGGTGCTGGCCTTCCTTCAGGGCTCTCAGGAAATCCGAGATGTGAGCGGAGAAAGCTTCAAGGCTCTGGCCATCGAAGCCTCGCGCAAGCTCGATCTCTTGGTGGCCGAAGAGGTCGCCAGGACGTCGAGGGTGGCCACCGATCCGGCCATCGTCCACGAGATGGAGAAGCAACGCGACACGCTCCAAGCGCTCACGCCGGCACAACGCTCGACGATGGCGGAACGCCGGCAGGCCGCCTGGGACGCCCGTGAGGCGGAGACCATCAAGGTCTTCACCGAAAACACGCTGAGCCGCCTGCTCCAGGAGCATTTCTCCGGATCGAGAAACGAGCCCGATCAACTGGTGCCCCACGTCGTGCGGGCCGCGACCAAGATGCTGTACCTCACGGATGTCGACGGCCACCTGGTCGCGGCGTTGACCGCCAAGCCCCCCTTTTCCAACGGCCAAACGGATTGGTGGCTGGGGGCCTTCAACAAAGGTGTCGGCAAACTGTATATCGAGGACCTGCATTTCGACGATCGCGTGCAGACGCACGTCTTCACGATCTCGGTGCCGGTCATGGACAGCCTACGCTACGAGGCCGTGGGGGTCCTCCACCGGGTCATCGACGCAAAGGAGTTTTTTTCTCCGTCCACGCACCCGATCCGATTCGGCAAAACCGGGCACGTCATGTTGATCGACAGCCATGGGACGGTCTTGAGTTGTCCGATACTGCCCACCGGCGTCCGGATCTCCGATCCCTCGATCATTCCGTTGGTCACCCGGTTGGAACCAGGGTGGGTACAGGCCCCGAGCGACGGCCACGGCGGCACGACGACGTCGATCATCGGATTCTCACCGCTCCCGGAGACCAGCCGGGCCACCAACGGCTCGATCCAGGGCGGCGCTTGGCATACCTTCGTCTGGCAAAGCTCGGAAGAGCTCTTCGCGCCGGTCAAACATCTGTTCGTCTGGATGTCGATCTTCGGCACCCTGGCGCTGGGACTGCTGGGCGCCTTGGGGGCCTTCGCGGCAGGCCGGATCGTGACCCCTGTCAAGACGCTTCAGGCCGCGGCCCGCGCCATCGGCCGCGGCGAGCTGAAGGAGGCGATCGTCGTGAAAACGGGCGATGAGCTCGAAGATCTGGCCGACGAAATCAATCGGATGAACGCCCAGCTCGAACAGTCCTTCGCGGGGTTGGAATCGCAGGTCGAGTTGAAGAGCCAGGAAGTCCAGGTGCTCCAGAAATCTACCGATCAAATCCTGGATGCCGTACCCGCGCCGATTTTCCTGCTCGACCACGACGCCCGGGTCCACTACATGAACCGCGCCTGCCGGGAGGCGTTCGGCCTGCCCGACACCGCGGGCCAAACCCCGATGCTCTACGATCTGCTGCAACTCCCGCCTGCCTCGCGCGAGAAACTCGCCCGCGAACTCGCGATCGCGGGAAACGGGCATGCCCACGACCGCAGGCCGGTGCCCCCCGCTCCGCAGCACTCACCGGCCCGCGATCCGTTGGCCCAGTCGGATCGTCCGCAGGAGGACTTCGCTCGCCGGGAACTACAGATCGGCTCCGTCGTGTACCGGTACGAATGGTTTCCGCTTGCCACGCGCGCCGCCGAGCAGGCCCGGATCGGCCTCGTGCTGCGAAACGCGACCGACGAAAGTCGGCTCCAAGATCAATTGATCGAAGCCGAAAAAAGCGGCAGCTTGGGCGTCCTCACCGCCGGCATCGGACACGAGCTCAACAATCCCCTCTTCGGCATCCTCGGCCTCGGGGAGGCGATCCAGCACGAGGCCAATCCCGATCAGATGAAAGAGCTGGCGAAGAACATCGTGCAACACGGCAAACGCATGGCCGGCATCATCCGCGACTTCACGGGAGTGACGCGGAGCGACAGACCGGAGCGCATGGTGCCCGTCGACCTGGCGGCCCAGTTGGATCAGGCGGTGAGCATGGTGCAACGCTCGACCCCGAACTGGCACATCGAGATCGAGCGGGAGTACCAACCGGCCCCCGCCATTCAGGCGGTGCCGGAGGACATCCAACAGGCCCTGGCCAACATCGTGCTCAACGCCGTGCAGGCCATGACCGGGCGCGGTCGATTGACGTTGGGCATCCAACGAACGCCCCTGCTAGTGCAGGTGTCCATCAAGGATTCCGGACGGGGGATCGCCCCCTCTCAACTGGGGAAAGTCTTCGACCCTTTTTTCACCACCAAGGAGCAGGGACAAGGCTGCGGCCTCGGCCTCACGATCGCGCGGCGGCTCTTAATGAAGAGCGGCGGCCACATCCGCCTCGAGAGCGCCCTCGGCCTGGGGACGACCTGCATCATCACGTTTCCGGCTCCCCAAGAGTCTTCACGCCAGGAGGTGGCCCCATGAACATGCCGCTGAGACGCCCGTGGACAAAGGCGCGCCGGCTCATCGTCGGCCTGGTCCTCTGTCTGGCGATCCCTCTGCTGCTCGGCGCCGGGAAGGAGGACTCGGCCTCGGGCAATCTGGCTCCCGATCGCGTGGCGGACTACCTGCACGCCGTGATCGAGGCGGACCGCAGTTTCTATACCTCGCAGGTCGTCAACCGCATGCAGGAGCGCGGGATCGTGCGGGCGACCGAACATTGGGAAAACGAGGGCACCCTCCCCCTGCCCGCGCAATTTCTTCAACATTCCGGACAGATGGTCGCCGAGAACGGCAGCGGGATCCGTTACCGGCTGATCGGGCTGTATCCGATCAACCAACGGAACAGTCCGGCGACCCCCTTCGAGCGCAAAGCCCTGGAGTCGTTTTCGGGAAGTCCGTCTCAACCCGTGCGGGGCGTCGTGACGAGCGGAAAAAAACGGTACTTTCAGGCGATCTACCCGGATCGCGCCATCTCCGCGGCCTGCGTCAGCTGCCATAACCAGCATCCGCTCAGCCCGAAACGAGATTTCAAGTTGAACGACGTGGTCGGCGCCATCGCCATCACGATCCCGCTGGACTGATCCGTCCGGCCACGGGGACGCCTAGCCCGCATTATTCACGAGAATTCGTGCCCCTTCGACCTACTCAGGGTCCCGAGCTCAGCCGAGGGACGAAACTGCGGAGACGCCAGGCGAGACGGGCATGCGGAGTCGCGAGAGCCCGGGGCAGACTTGAAACAGTCTGTCGAGGGACCGAGCGGCGAGCCTGCCCGCCTGGACGCCAACAGGCCGCATCCAGGCTTGTCGCAGCGGTGTCTCGGCGGGTGCAGGAGAAGTCATCGCGAATAATGCGGGCTAGATCGTCGGCGACGGCACCGACGGCGGAGGCTGGTGATATTCCTCGCGGTAGATCTGCAGCGCGGTCAGCAACAAGGCGACGACGACCGGGCCGATGAACACTCCGATTACGCCATAGACGGCCAAACCGCCCAGCACGCTGAACATGAGGAGAAACACGGGAATCTGCGCTTCCTGCCCGATGAGCATGGGGCGGAGGAATTGGTCGACCGTCGAAACGACTCCGGCGCCCCAGAGAAGAAGCACGACGCCTTTCCATGTCGGGCCGATCCACAGGAGCCAGAAACCGATCGGCACCCAGACCAAGGCCGTGCCGCCGAAGGGTAAGGGAGCGAGCACCGTCGTCACTGCGGTCAAAGCGACGGGCATCGGCACGCCGAGCGCCACATAGGCCAATCCCGCCAGGGCGCCTTGAACCATCGCCGTCACCACGACGCCTTTCACGACCGCCCGCATCGTTTGGTCGAGCCGCGAAAAGATCTTGGCCTTATGCGAGGCTTCGAGCGGCACGAGGTCGTACAGCCCGGCCACCAGATCGCGGCCGTCCCTGAAAAAAAAGAACAGCGTCACGATCATGATCAGCGCATTGGCGACGAAAGAGAAGACGTTCTTGACGACCCCCGTCAGCCCGCCGACCAGAAATTGGCTGAGTGTTTTGGCGCTGGAGATCAGCACGTCTTCGAGGTTCCCCTGCCCCTCGCCGCTCAATCGGTCCAGCAGGTGGCGCATGACGCCGCCGACCAGGGGCCATTGCTCGATGTCGTGCGGGAGCCGCTCGACCCCCCCGCTGTTCACCCACTCGCGGATCTCCTTCTCCGTCCACGCCGCCTCGCGCAAGATGAGGGCGCCGGTCCATACCATCGGCAAGACCCCGAGGAGCATGATCCCAAACGTCAACAAGCCTGCCGCCAACGACACATGGCCGCCCAGCTTGGCCGTGAGCCGAACGTGGAGCGGAAAAAGCAGGTGCGCGAGAATCGTGGCCCACACCATGGCCAGCAGAAAGGGACGGAACATCAGCGCCAGTTGGTAGAGCAGGAAGAGCAGAACGCCGAAAAAGACGAGCGCGAAGATTGGTTTGCGGGACACTATGGGGAGACGATCGTCCAACTCGGACGTACCTTACCGAATCCATGGGCGATTGTCACCTGGAAGCGGCCGGCGCGCACGACTGGCCGTCCTCCGCACGACCCGGAAGCCGGACCCGCCCGGCGTGATTTCTCGCCGGGCGGGTCCGGATCGCGGATGCGACAAAGCGCAAGGATCCGGATTACAAGGGGTCGGGATGCCTCACCGTCCCATAGGCCATGAGGCGATTGTAGGACAGGGTGCAGTCGGGGCAGAACGCTTCGGACAGGAAGAGTTCGGAGGCGCTCGCCTGATAGCGCTTCAAATACGTGACCATGTCGCACCATTCGTTCCCGGCGGCCCCGTCCCAGTGCTCGTCTTTGATGCGTCGGCACAACGAACATGTTAGTACGATGTGAATCCCCTGCATGTCAGTCTCCCGGCCGATGGCTTGCTTCAATGGTTGATTGCGGCGCTCATCCGAATGCCCGGCTATCGCCGTTCGGCGCGCGGCAAACGGCGACCCTACCGGAACGCGCTAGAACACCTGATTTAAATGATTGAACAGGGGGGACGGAACAGCAGCCCTTCCAGGAGCATGTCCCGAACGACATGGGAAGTCGAGCAGGGGTAGGCACCCCACCTGACCGGCGTAAAGTGCTCCTTGAGGGTCGGAATGGAGAGATCCTCGAGAATCGGCCCTTGGAACAGATCCTCGCTCCCCTCCAAATTCCACATCGAGGTGGGGACGCCGAGGATCTGCATGAACACGCACAAACACAGCGCGCTCACGCACAGGATTCGAAAACTGCGGGACAGCGCCCCTGATCCCACGCGACCCCCTCCCTGAGGCGTGCGGATCTTATTTCGCAAACCGCATGTTGTCAACACAGATGGGCACCTAGGTGAAAGTATCTGACTATTCGTCCGATTCCCGGTTGATCGACCGGAGACGCTACAACCCGAAGGCCCGCTTGAACCGGTCCCAGAAGCCGCCGCCGTGCGTCTCGCAGTAGACGGTGGGCTCCGTGCCCTGGATAAACACCTCGATCGCCTTCTCGGGACACCGGTCCGTCGCGAGCTGGCCGGTGCGAGGATCAATTTCCAGACTCACGACGCCCGACGGAACGGCGAACTCCGGCGACGCCGCGGGCAGTATCTGCCGGGCCAACTGCGTCCAGATCGGAAGCGCGGCCTGCGACGCGCTCAACCTGAGATCATGGCCGTCATCGAACCCGATCCAGATCCCGATCACGAGATCCGGCGTATATCCGACGAACCAGGCGTCGCGGAACCCGTCGGTCGTCCCCGTCTTGCCCGCGACCGCGCTCGTCAGGCCGAGGGTTCTGGCTTTCATCGCGGTCCCGCGGTCGACCACGCCCTGGAGCAACGACGTCACGAGGTAGGCGGCTTGCGGCGACACCACCTGGTGCCGCTCGCCGATCGAATGCCACAGGGGATCGCCTTGCTCGCTGACCACCTGACGAAGCGCCGTCGGCGCAGTCGCGATTCCCTCATGGGCCAAGACGCCGTACCCGCTGGTGATTTCCAGCAGCGACACGGCCGAGGCTCCGAGCGCCAAGGTGAGGTTCTCTTCCAAGGGACTCCGAATGCCAAGCTTCCGCGCCAGATCCGCGACGCGCCTGGCCCCGACCGTTTGCGCCACCCGCACCACGGGGACATTGAGCGAGTGTTCCAATGCCTCGCGCACCGTCACGCGGCCCCTGAACTGTCGGTCGTAATTTTGCGGCGACCAGACCCCGTGTCCCGAGTCGAACGACACCGGTTCGTCGAGCAGGATCGTGGAGGCGGTCAGGGGCCCGGACCCGCCCCCGTGCTGCGTCTCGAATGCGGCCAGATAGACAAACGGCTTGAACAGCGATCCCGGCTGCCGCTTGGCTTGGACGGCGCGATTGAATTGACTGAGCCGGTAGTCGCGCCCGCCGACCATGGCCAGGATCTCCCCGGCCCGCGGGTCCAAGACCATCACCGCCCCCTGTAGCGGCTCGTCCTCCCGCTTGAGGGCCGGAAACGCGGTCTCCAGTTGCGCGAGGCCCCGGGCCAGCGATTCCGCCGCCAACTGTTGCAGCACCGGATCGAGCGTCGTGTAGAGCTTGGCTCCCGGGGGAAGCTCGATCCCCCCGCTTTCGACCTGTGAGAGCACATAATCCACGAAATACGGCGCATCGGCCACCAAGTGCTGGAGTGGGTGCACGCGGAGCGGTTGATTGACCGCGTTCTTCCATTCCTCTTCCGTCAACCGCCCCGCATCGCGCAGACGCCCGAGTACGACGTCCCGCCGGCGCTTGGCCAGGTCCTTGTCCCTCAGCGGCGAATAGGTGTTCGGTCCCTTGATCAGCCCGGCGATCAGCGCCACCTCTTCCACGGTCAGGTCCCCGACCGACTTGCCGAAATAGCTTTGCGCGGCCGCCGCCACCCCGAAGATGCCGACCGAACCGGCCTGTCCCAGGTAGATTTCGTTGAGATACCCTTCGAGGATATCGTCCTTTCGGTACTTGGCCTCAAGCACCAGCGCCGCCACGGCCTCCTGGAACTTTCGCGTCAGGGTGCGTTGGGGCGAATAGAACAGATTCTTGGCAAGTTGTTGCGTAATGGTGCTGCCGCCCTGGACCACGCCGCCGCGCACGACATTGGCCACCACCGCCCGGCCGATGGCGATCGGATCGATGCCGGGGTGCCAGTAGAATCGATGATCCTCGACCTCCAGCACCGTCTCGACCAACAGTCGAGGCATCTCGCGCAACGGCAACCACGTCCGCACCTGGCGAGACACTCCTCGGAGACCGCTGATCAGTTGCGGTTCAAGCGCGACCGTCACCAGCGGCCGATCCTGCGTCGGCGACGAGACGGCGACGATGCGGTCTCCGTCCAACTGCAATCGGACGCGCATGGCCGGCGCATGCAGATCGCCGTGCCCGTGCAGGTACACGTCGAGCGCCTCATCGGTCAACCGAAATTCCCCGGGCTGACGCACGTCCGCCTGCACGCGCCGATATCCCAGCCGGCTCAAGCGTTCCAGGAGATGCATCTCGCCCAACGTCTGGTTGGGCTTGAGCGGGAAGGGCGCACCGTAAATCAAGAGTGGCGGGCGTTCCTCGCCCTTTGGTAAGGTCAAGGTAGCAGCCAGATACAACCCGTAGAGGGCGAGCCCCAGGCAAGCGGCGACCACCGATCCGCCCAGCAACACCAGGCTATGCCGAACCCGAACACGAAATGCGGCCATCGTCCCTCGCAGGTGACTGAGGTAGAATACGAAAACCCTCCGGAGAAAGCGATGGAAACCGGCCGGAGTGACGCGCGCGGCAGGGCCGCCCGTGAAGTGGTTCCCCTTGACTCCACCGCAAAGTGCCTTAGAGTAAAATTTATTCCACGGAGATGCGGGTCTCACCGTCGCTCGATACGAAAGGCAGGATACTTGGGACTATGCGGCCACTACCGATGACCTCGACGCTGTTTCGAACCCTGGTCGGCCTTCTCGCCCTTGCCTCGCTTGGATGGACTTCGGGTTGCACGGAGTCCCCGTCCCCGACGAATGCGCAACCGCCCGCGGCGGCCGAGCCGGTGTTTCCCAAACCGACGGCCTCTTCAGCCGCGGGGAACGCCATGTTCCCGGCCAACGAAACCTTCATTGCCGTCGCGAAACTGGCCCAGGCCTCGGTGGTGAACATTTCCTCGTCGCGCAAGGTGAAGGGCGAATCGGAACAGTCCGGCAATCCCTTCGACGACCCGTTCTTTCGGAGATTTTTCGGAGATGAGTTCGAAAAGCGCTTTCGACAACCCAGAGAGCGTCAGGAGCAAGGCCTTGGCTCGGGCGTGATCGTCACGGCGGACGGCTATATCGTCACCAACAACCACGTCGTCGAGAAGGCCGACGAGATCAAGGTCGTGCTCAACGACAAGCGCAGCTTCAAGGGAACCGTGATCGGGACGGATCCCAAGACCGACGTGGCCGTGGTCAAGATCGACGCCAAAGACCTCCCCACGCTCGTGATGGCCGACTCCAGCCAACTGCAGGTCGGGGAGATCGTCCTGGCGGTGGGGAATCCCTTCGGGCTCAACCAAACGGTGACCATGGGCATCATCAGCGCGGTCGGACGCGCCCATATGGGCATCGTCGATTATGAGGATTTTATTCAAACGGACGCCGCGATCAATCCGGGAAACTCAGGTGGCGCGCTCGTCAACCTGAACGGGGAGCTGATCGGCATCAACACGGCGATCTTCTCGCGAAGCGGCGGCAACATGGGGATCGGCTTCGCGATCCCCAGCAATATGGCCAAGAGCGTCATGACCAGTCTCATCAAATTCGGCAAGGTCGTGCGCGGGTGGCTGGGCGTGTCCATTCAAGAGCTCACGCCGGAACTGGCGAAGGAATTCGGCACCTCCGACACGCAGGGCGCGCTCGTCGCGGACGTGTTGGACGGAAGTCCGGCCGCGAAGGCCAAGCTGCAACGGGGAGACGTGATCCTCTCTTACGGTGGAACCACGGTGAAAGACCCCGGCCATCTCCGCAGCCTCGTGGCCGAGACGGCGCCCGACACTACGGTCACCGTCACGGTGATGCGGGACAAGCAGAAAAAAGACCTCAAACTGACCATTGCGGAACTGCCGAAGGACCTGGCGAAGGCCTCACTCGACAACGGACCGGACAGCGCCAAGGGAGAGCACGCGCTGGCGGGGGTCACGGTGGAAGAGCAGAAGGAACGTGGCGGGCGCGGAAAGGGCGGCGTCGTGGTGACGGACATCGAGCCGGACAGTGCGGCCGAGCGGGCCGGGCTGCGCGCCGGCGACGTCATCCTGGAAATCAACCGCAAACCGGTCCGGTCTGTCTCGGACTTCGACAAGCTCACGAGTCAACTGGAGCCGAAATCGAGGGTCCTCTTGTTGATCACGCGCGGGAACGCGACGGTTTTCCTCTCTATCACCCCGTAAAGAGCTCGCGGCGAGTCGCCCGGGAGCACCCGGGCGGCCCGCATGGGTCAGCGATCCGGGCTGCGTCCCCCTTGAGAGGCAGGCTCCGTTGTTTCCGACCCCGGTCGGGAAGCGGGGGCTGTTTCCCTGAAGCCTTCACCCGGGGGACATCCGCAAGGACTCGTTTCCGCATCACGCACCGCAACATCCCTGACTCCGCCCCTCGGATCGAGTTGAATCTCGCAACAATTGTCCAACATCTGCTTCAGCACGCGCCGACCGCGCTGAACGCGGGACTTCATCCCCGAGACCGAGACACCCACCCGCCGAGCTGCGACCGCCTGGGTGAATCCTTCGATCTCGACGAGAGTCACGGCCGTGCGATAGGGTTCCGCCAATCGCTCGATCATCGGACGCAGGCAGCCGGCCAGCTCCTCGCGGAGCCGGCCGGAATCCGCCGTGCCGGGCCCCGATCCGTCAAACGGCAGGAGGACATCGAGGTCATCGGACAACCCGACCGGCACCTCCCGTCGTCGATTCGGCGCGCGATAGTGATCGATGATCGCATGGCGCGCGATCTGATAGACCCACGCCACCACCCGGCTGGCATCCTGGAGCCCATCGATGCGTCGATGCATCCGCAGAAACACGTCCTGCAGGATGTCATCGACGTCCGCATCGGCGGCGATGCGCTTGGCGATGAACGCACGGAGGCGGTCGTGGACCTGTTGCCACACCTCGGTCACTGCCGGTGCCATTCGTGCTCCTCCGCCCTCCAGACCATACGGTACCGCTCCCTCCTCAGGCCGCGCAAGCGGCCGCCTCCGAAGCGCCGCGACCTTTCGGCACGCAGCAGCCGGTCGTCGCGAGCGGACCGGTGACCTCCAATTGCTCATGAACCGTGAACACCTCCCAGGCATTCCCATCCGGATCGGAGAACCACAATTTGTCCTGCCGAGCGAAGCAGCAGCTCGTGTTCTCCTCGACCTTCCGCAGCACTCCCTGTGCTTGCAAGCGCTGCTTCCAGTCACCGATCTCCTCGAGCGTCTGGACCTCGATGCCCAGATGATTGACCGTGCTGATGGCGCCGGTGGACGACACGAGCGAGAGATTCAAGGCCGGAGCGGTCAGGTCGAACTTGGCGTAGTCCTCGGTCAGCTTCTGGGGCTTCACTCCGAAGACCTTCTCATAGAAGGCCGCCGAGGCAGCCACCTGACGGACATCGAGGGAAATATGGGGTCTCATTGGAAGGCTCCTTTCTCGAAGCGCGCGGGGGATTCCGCCGCCTATCTTTAAAGACGGAGCCGCCTCCAAAAGGACGCAACCCCTGCCGGGCGTCCCTGACCTGATGAAACGGAGGCGCTTTCAGCCCGCCCTTGGGCGCCACGGGCACGGTCTGCGCTCCCGTCACGAGCCGAGATCGGCGTTCCAGGTATGGAGAACCCAGCTATCGTGAGAACACGTGTGGGGATAGGACGGGGCGCGAGGAACGATTAGCGCGTCCGTTTCGAAACCAGTTCCATGAACTTCCACAGGCGCCACTCCTCGGCCGGCGAGAGGCGCGTAAACTCCAACCCGAACATCTGGTCCCGCACCCAGCGCACGGTCCCTTCCTCCACGGACATGGGCGAGGTTTGCCGGGGAAGGCGAAGGTTCATGGACAGGCGGTCGCCGGGCTTCAGATCCGTTTCGCCCAGTACCTTCACCCCGGTCATCGACAGATTGAAGACGACGCCGAGTCCACCCTCGTCCTTCCCGAACCACCGCCGGATGCCGCGTCGCGAGAATGAGCAGGGGAAAGGCGCACGGAGGCGCACCCGCGGGTGGAATCGAAGCTCGGCCGGCGTGCAGTCTGTGCCTGGCAGGGGCTCCTGCGACATGGTCTCAACTCTACACCAGGATCGCGCTGCCTGGAAAACCATTTTTCCTTAGCCTGATGCGGCCCCGGGACAGGCTCCGGCCATTCCGGAACAGGGGTTCCGAGGACGGGGCCCAGGGGACGTACGTTGAAATCCGTTGGACCGGGGTGGGGGCTGGTTCCGAACGTCGACTCGTGGTAGCGTGGAATCGGGCTCGGTAGGCAAGGAGGATCTATGACACCACTACCTGCGACGTCCCGAGTATCGGCGCCTCACCGGCTGTTCCGATACGTGTTCGCCTTAGTTCCCGCCCTTCTGTTTACCGACCTCCGGCTTCCCTTGCCGAGCCGGGCTGCCGAAAGCCCTGTTCCCTGGGAGTGCTCCAACTACACGGGGGATGCGCAAACCCGCTGTATGCAGGCCTTGATCGAAACCCAGCGCGAACAGATCGGGAGACTCCAGGGAGAGCTCAAAGCTCAGCAAGGCGCGATGGGGCAGCTCAAGGACCAAGTCGAGCGACAGTCGGCCGCCACGGCAGATCTGCAACGACAGTTGTCCAGGCCCCCGGCGGTCGTTCAGGCGGTTCCTCCCCTGTATACCTCCCCTCCTGTTGGGATCGGGGTCTACCCGGGCATCAACCTGTACCTGGGGCGACCCTGGGGATTCCGATACGGCCCATACTTGGGCTACCGGCCTTTTTACGGCTACGGCTACCCGTTCTACGGCCATTGTCGAAGGCATTGGCGCGGCTGCTGGTAGGCAGGCCTCTCCACTCTTCCCGGATTCGATCCAAGAGCCGAGCGCCGAGGACCCTTCTCGACACCCGCGCAAGGCCCGTTCTCTCGTTGAATGGGAACGCTCATTGCTCCGCCGGCGCGGTCACCCCATGGAATCCATCCGGTCGTGCCGGCCAGAGAGAAAAGCGGGTGGCCGGCAACCGCAAGCCGATAGAAGCTCCTGTCACGGAAGCCTGGTCGGAAGCACAGGCTGAGGCCGGTCCAAGCCAAGCGACCTCTCGCGGCCCTGGCATCTTTGCGGGGAGAGCACGGCGAAACACGGAGCGTCCCTAACCGGCGAGTTGATCGGAAAAAGGACCGAGGCGCGGCACGCCGACCTCGACGCGATTCCGGCCGGCCCGTTTGGCACGGTACAGGGCCTCATCGGCGACCTCGACCAACAACCGCGGGCTGGTCGGAGCGGTTCCCGGCCACGTGGTGATTCCTATACTCATGGTCACCGTGAATGGACCGGCCGGTCGGCTGAAGGGAACCTCCTCGATGGCCTGACGCAACCGCTCGGCGAGTTGAGAGACTCCGACCGGACCGCACCTCGGCAACACTAGAAGAAACTCCTCTCCCCCGACCCTCCCCATCAGATCGTACGGCCGGACGACCCCGCGGATGCGATGCGCCGTCTCCATGAGCACTTGGTCGCCGGCGCCGTGCCCGTAGGTATCGTTCACCGCCTTGAAGTGGTCCAGGTCCGCCAGCAGTACCGAAACCGGCTCCCCTGTCCGCTGGGACCGCACCAACTCGGTTTCCAAGCCATCGAGAATCGCGGAGTGATTCAGGAGTCCGGTCAGCGAATCGTGCGTTGCCTGACGCTTGGCATGGGCCAGCGCCTGGAGGTTCTCGATGGCGATCCCGGCCTGGGCCGTCAAGGCCGCGACCACCTGTTCGTCGAGTTCCGTGAACTCGACCGGCCGGCCGTCTGGCTCGACCTTGTTGATCAGGCATAAGGTTCCAAACAAGCGCCCGTGCGCCCGAATCGGCGCCCCAAGAAAGGTCGTCACGCTGGGAACTGGGACGGGGAAACCCATCGCGGCCAAATGGTGGGAGAGATTCGCCAACCGGAGGGGACGGGCCTCGTGCCTCAACCGATCGACCAGGATTTGGCCGATCGGCGACTGTTCCACGGCCGCCAGTCGCTCATGATCGACTCCGTGAGCGATGATGCGGGTCACGCCCGTCCCCGCCTCGTCGAACAGTCCGACGACCGCAGCCTCCGCCCCGGTATCGCGTCGGGCGATGGCGAGCAACCGTTGAAACATGTCCTCCAGATCCTGCGTCTCGGTCAGCAGCCGGGCCGCTTCCACGAGCGAGTGCAAGCATTCGATATGGCGATGCAGCGATTCCTCCGAGGTCGCGACCCGCGCGCTCTGCTGGGTTCCAAACCGCTCCAGGCGCTTGGCGGACCACAACAGCATGACGATCATCGGCAAGGCGATGGACAACCCACCGAGTCCCAGCTTCCAGAGCAAGGCCGTGATCGGCGCCCGTACGACGGCCAACTCGACGCGGACCAGCACGCCCCAGCGCAGATTGGGCAGGTGCGCGCCCCCCTTTGTGTGGGCGTAGCCTGTGATCACTTGAAGCCGGCGACGGCCATGGGTTTCCTCGATGAACCCCGTGGGCTGGGTCCCTACCGCCAGCGCACTGGGAACCCCGAGCGCCTGCAGGTTCAGATTCCCTTCCTGTCGAAGGATCGAATCCGCCAGGAGTTCGCCGTTGTCCGAGAGGAGCACGTATTCGATCAGCGCTTCCGTTCCCCATTGCTGCTGGAGCAGGGAGACGGTTTGGCGGAGCAAGCCTTCCAAGAGCGGCAACGGCAGCCAGCCGGCGACCACGCCGCGAACGCGCCCATCGTCGCCACGCACCGCCGTCGAAAAGGACACCGCCATGCTTCCACCGGCCTCCGGTGCTCGATGCGCATCCTCCACGACCACATGATTTCGGTCCAAGGCCGTCCGAAACCAGCGGGACTCCGCCACCGAGCGCCCGATCCACTCCGGCCGGGTCCCGGCAATGATCCGCCCCTCGCCGTCGGTCATCAGAAAGGTCGCATAGGCGGCACGGGAGGCCTGAATCCGCTGGAGATGTTCGGTGATGGCGTCGCGATCGTTGCCCTGGAGGATGCGGGATCGAGCCAGGACCGCCAGATCTCCGTACCGCTCTTCCAAGAGCGCGTCGAGCTTCCGCGCGCCATGGTCGGCCGCTTGCGCCAAGGTGTGGCCGGCCGCCTCCACCAAACGACGGTCGATGACGGACAGGCTGATACCGGCGGCAATAAATCCCACCAGCGTGATGGTCAGGCTCGACCAGACGATCCAGCGATAGGGCTGACGATGTGAGAAGACGCTGTGAGGCATATCGATGACAGGGGGCCTGGGGAAGGCGCGAGCCTCTGCCGAAACCTCCGCACACAAGCGTCCTGCGCCCGTTCACGGTATGACGAAACGGTTGAATCGGCAAGCTTTTCACACTGTTCTGCAAACATGGTGGGCCGAGGCCAAGAAGTGGACTGTGATGCACCGGACGGGGCCTTGGCCATGCGCCCCGTCAACAAGGCAAGACGGACTCGAGACCAAGCGCCCCCCACCCGAGGCGAGACGAAGGCACCGATTCAGCGAGACAGAGACTCGACGCGCCCGCTCGGGTAAGGCGCCGGATCGACCCTATCCCCGGAAGCCCTGTTTGAACACGCGGCGATAGAAGTCCGGATTCAACCAACGGTTGCGGTGGGGACGAAGCCGCCGCGCACGGCTGATTCGCTCGCGCATGACCCTCGGATGGCTACCCCGAAAATTTTTGAGAATACCGTAATCGGGGAACTGCGCATCCTCTTCGGCCCAGGCGTCGATTCGCTGTTCCGACAGTCGGTCCCCCTCATGCCGCCGGATCTGGTATCGCCGCTTCTCCAGCAACGCTTCCGGCCGGCGCGCGTACCCGTAGTGGAAAACTCTCGCCGGGATGAGGCGCCCGGCAGTGCCGTTCTTGATCACGCCGGGCACACCGGGCACTTCGAAGTCAAACCCGTCGATGGCCGACCGGATGGTACCGTTATTGCGGACGATCCGTGTGGCTCGATGATACATCCACGGGTCGAGACTCCAGTAGTCGCCTTTGAAGTGCAGGACGCGCAACACCAGCGCGATCACGTCGGGACGATCGAGACACTCTTCCATGGCGCGACGAATCACCGGCAGATCGTCCTCATGCACGACTTCGTCGGCCTGCAGGCAGAAGGCCCAGTCGCCCGTGCAGTGGGACAACGCCACGTCCTGCTGAATCCCGAAGAGCTTGCCGTCCGTCTTGAGGCTGTCGTCCCAGACGGTTTCGACGATTTTGATTTTGGGCGACCTGATGGACCGGATGAGCTCCAGCGTATCGTCCTCCGATCGGCCGACGTTCACGACGTACTCGTCGACGAGGGGCAGCAGGGAGTTCACGGACTCGACGATCGGGAAATCGAACTTGATCGCGTTCCGGATGAGGGTAAAGCCGCTGACTCGCATCGGAGCTCCGGGTGAGAATCTCGGAACGAAGTAGGATTTGTAGCATACGGGGCCATCCAACTTCAGGGGGGACTCACTGCCCGCCTGTTCGGTACGGGCTGCCGGAACGCCAGCCCTAGCCGGCTTGATACGCGAGCCGTATCGTAGCGGCAACGGCGACATCCTTCCATCGGCACAGGAGCAGGGCGGCGCCGCTCAGTACAGTGCCAGCACGGCAGCAAGATAGCCGGACTGGTGCAAATCCCGGAGCAACTCGATTCCGCCGCCGAGCCAGATGAACCACACCATTTCGAAGAGAAACCGCCGAAACAGCCGCGGCGATATCTCCACCGATTCGGGCTCTCGAAGGCCGCCGACATCCGGCCAAAAGGCCGGCACGGACGATCGATAGCGTTCGAAACGTTGCCCATGCAGGGTCCGGAGCGACGCTTCTTCGCGCCGCATGACCCCGGGATAATAGATCCAGAAAAAAAGTGCGAACGCCGCCACGAGGGATACACGTTGGGTCAGCAACATGGCGCCCATCCCACCGACGAACGTGAAGAAATAGAGCGGGTTTCGACAGATCGAGTACGGCCCTTCCGTGACGAGCGAAAACGTCTTTTTCCCAACGATATGAGCGGCACACCAGATTCGTCCGACCACACCGACTCCCAAGCACCCCCATCCGAGGAGGAGGAACAGGATCGAGAGTTCCGCGTGCGTGTCTGCCCACGCGGATCGCGAGAGCAGCAGGGTTGCCAACAGGACGATCCCCAACATGCGGGAAACGGCGACGCGGAACCTAGACGACCAGTATTCGAGCCAGCGCTCCTGCGGCCGGGCTACCCGAGCCCCCTCGAAGCCCTCCTGGCTCAGCTCATGAGGCTGGGCGGGCATCGCCCGCATTTCCGCCGCCTCACGATGCCTATCGCAAATCGGCATGGAGAATCGAATTCCTTCCTCTGAGGGGCGACGGTTTGCCGGCTGCCAAGGGACCGTGACGGCGCTCGGTCTTCTCTGATTCCCGCCGCCGCAACCCATCGGCAGATCTCATAGAACTGGCGTGAACCGCGCGGACCCTCAATGCGGTCCTCTCTCCAGCCTGCGATCAGCCACACGACGAACGTCGTGCCCGGACCACGATCCAACCATGCGCCAGAACGTAAGATCCATCGCACGGCTGTCCGCTCCCAGCACCGCAGGGAGATGGCCGTAGTAGAGGGAGAGTTGTCGAGCGGCTTCCACGGCGGGTGCCTCCTCGATGTCATACAGGTACAAGGCCGAAACAAGGGAGGTGCGATCCGCGCCGGACTTGCAATGAATGAGGAGAGGCTTCGGCGCCTCCCTGAGAATTTGGATGATGTCCGCCGCCTGCGCGGAGGTGAGCTCTCGGTGCGCCGAGATCGGATAGTCGAACAATCGCATCCCGAATCGTTCGGAGGTTGCCGCCTCGTCCCGATACCACCGATCACCTTGATTCCGTCCTCTCAGATTCAGGATACTCTTGATGCCATACCGCCGCGCCACGCTGGCCAACTCGAGCCCGTCGAGTTGTCGCGAGCGATAAACCTGCTCCGGAGATACCACATGGAAATTGCCTACCTCCCACCGGTAAAATCCATACACCGCCGGTCCGCCCAAAAGTGCCGACAGCACGAAGACCAGCAAGCGGGACAGACGTGGGGGCATCGGAACATCGCCTCAGGATGTGCACCGGTGGCAATCGATCAAATGTGATGTTATCATATATGGGAATTTTTTCCCAAATCAATGGCCCACACACAAACTGACGCGCTTTGCGGCGCCATCCGAACACTGCTTCGTCCCCTGATCCGCATCTGTCTGCGGAACGGGCTCTCGGCGAAAGCATTTTTCGAACTCGTCAAACGGGTGTATGCGGACGTCGCCCACGAAGAGTTCGGCATCGATGGCAAAGCCGCCACTACCTCCCGCGTCGCGATCCTCACCGGCCTGACCCGAAAGGAGGTGCAACGGCTGCTCGACGAGGAACAGGCAGACCTGGCCCAGGAAAGCGATCAATACAACCGGGCGGCCTGCGTGATCTCCGGATGGCTGAAGGATCCCGACTTCTTCGGAGGGAAAGGCCATCCTAGTCCCCTGTTCATGAGCGAGGGCCGGATGTCGTTCTCGGAACTGGTGAGGCGTTACAGCGGCGACATGCCGCCGCGGGCGATGCTGGACGAACTGTTGCGCGTGGGCGCCGTCAAGCAGTTGAAAGACGGCCGCATCTGCCTGATGACGCGAGGGTACGTGCCCGAAAAGGGTGCCGTCCAGAAACTGGCCATTCTGGGGATGGATACCGCGGATCTCATCGCCACGATCGAGCACAATCTCTATGCCCGGTCACGCGAACCTCGTTTCCAGCGGAAAGTCATGTACGATAACCTCTCGCAGCAGGCCGCAAAAGAATTTCAGTCCGTCGCAGCGGCCCGCAGCCAGGAGCTCCTGGAAGCCCTGGATCGGTGGCTGGCCCACCGGGATCGGGATGTGAACCCGGCGGCGGGCGGGACAGGACGCCTCAGAGTGGGCATCGGCGTCTACCATTTCGAAGAACCTCTCCGCACTTCCCGCTCGGGACAATCCGAATGATCCAGATCCGCTTGTTCGCCCTCGCGCTCCCGATTTCGTTCTTATTGACCACGGCCTCCTGCAGCCCCAGCGCGCAGGAAGGCGGAGGCATCGGCGGGACCGGCATCGTGGCCAGCGTGTCCTCTGGTCCCATTACCAACTTCGGAAGCGTCTTCGTATCCGGCGTGGAATACGACACCGCCTCCACCCTGTTCACGGTCGACCGTAAGTCCGGCGCCATCCAGACCGACCTCAAAAAGGGCATGGTGGTGAGAGTCGAGGCGACTCTCATCAAAGATAACGTCACCGGGGAGATCCTGAACCGCCTTGCGGACCGCATCACCTATTCGGATTCGCTGGAAGGACCGGTGCAAGCCGTCGAACCGACGGGAAGGAGCCTGACCGTCCTTGGGCAGACCGTGCTGGTGACCGACGGCACCCTGATCGACGACAGCGTGCCCGGTCGAAACCTGGCACGGCTCGTACCGGATGTCGACGTGTTGGAAGTAAGCGGATTTGTGTCCGGCGACGGAGTCCTGGTCGCGACACTGATCGATCGAAAATTGGGCCCTCCCGATTATGAAATCAAAGGGCTCGTGAAGAATCACGATGCCACCGCCAAGACATTCCAGATCGGCAGACTGACGATCGACTATCAGGGAGCGGACGTTGGGCTTATGCCGAATCCAGCGACCGCGGGCTGGAATGGCCTGCCCGTCCATGTCCTGGGGCTTCAGTTCTCCACGAGTACGCTCGGCCAGCCGGACGGCCGGTTGCAAGCCGCATCGGTTGCACCCGATTTCCTCGAAGTGGAGGAAAACACCCGCGCTGAAATCGAGGGATTCGTCAACGGGCTTCTGCCTCCCTCCGGTTTCCTCGTCGGCTCCGTCCAAGTGCGATACGACGACGCGACATTGTTCGAAGGCGGCACGGCGGCCGACCTCGGTCCCGGGGTCCGAGTCGAGGTGGACGGGACGTTCGTGGGAAACGTGTTGCAGGCCAGGCGAGTCGAGTTGAGCGACCGCGTCAAACTGGAGGTCGACGTCGCCACGGTGACCACTACTGACGGCCTGTCAGGCATCCTCACCCTGACGGGCATGCCGGGGACCATGGTGCATGTCACCGCTGAAACCCGATTCAAAGGGACGGGCGGCCCGGGGCGCCTGGGAGACCTCGCGCCCGGCGATCACGTCGTGGTACGCGGCGAGCCATCCGGAGCGGTCGCCCTCGCCACCGAAATTACCCGCCAAGTGCCGAGTAGCAAGGTTGTGCTGCAAGGCCCCGCGGGAATCGGAACTCCGCCGGTGATCGTCGTATTGGGGACCGCGGTCGACACGTCGGGGCTCCCTGAGTCATCATTCAGGCAGGTAGACGATTCACCCATCGGCCGAGCCGCCTTCTTTGACGCCATCGAGCCGGGCATGATCGTCGAACTGGAAGGCACCCGCACCGGCGCCTCGATACTCTGGCAAGAGGCCGAATTGCAAGAGTGATCCCCTCGCAACGCTGCAGAACCTACGAAGCGGATCAGGTCCGCTCGCAATCGCCCCCTCCTCCAGGTCCGCCGACGCTGATCCCCGTTTCTCGATTGACAGGCCGAGCTATGAAATGGGAAATTATTCCCATATCACCTCGACGTCAGGCATGGGATCTTCAGCGCCATCCGAACAACCTCGCTCGGCCACTCCTCTCGGTCGTGCTGAACCGCCTCGACCGGTCCAGGCATCTTCGAATCTTCGACCATCTGCACGAACTCTGTTTCGACACGCAGCGCGATACTGGGAACCGGCCGGCATTGCGATCCTGGCCGGGGCGGCACTGTGGGTCGGGCAAGTCCCCAACCTGGACGAAGCCCTCGCGATCTACTTCTTCGATCACCGGCACGTGAACTTCCTGTTCTCCGATTACTGGTTGTGGGCGGAACTTTTCGATTCGGGGATCAAATGGCTGGCCGTGCTCCTGTGGAACCTCTTGGCGCTGCTGTGGCTGCGGAGCCTGTTCCATCCACCCCGACGCGCCGACCTGAAGTCGTGGCGGGCCTTTCTCCTCTTTACGGTCACAGCTTCGCTGTTGAGCCTGGTGCTGACATTCGGGTTGCGGAACTTCTCCCCGCACGTCTGCCCTGCGCAGCTCGAAACATTCGGGGGCGCCGCCGCCTATGCCCCCCTCTCTTCCCCAGGCCCTGGCTCTGGCGGATGCTTCCCCAGCGGGCATGCCGCAGCCGCCTTCATGTGGATTGCCGCCGTCTATGCGGGCCGCCGCTGGAAGCCCGAGTGGTTCCGCCGGCTGCTCGCCGTCATCGCCCTATCCGGACTCACGGTCGGAGCGGCCGAGATCCTCGCCGGTAGGCATTTTCTGTCGCAGGTCCTTGGTACCGCGTCGATCTGCTGGTTTATCCCCTGGGCCTACGCCCACTGGTGGCCGAGCAAGAAGCCGAAAACCGCGTTTGGGCAAACCGCCCCCCTCGCGGGCACTGCGTATCCCGCCCCCGGACGCAGGGCCCAGGCGGCGGACTCTCCCTCGCTCATTCGGTAGCGACGCTCACCAGGATCGAGGCGGGCCGCTGTATCTCAGGGGAGTCGAGGCGGGGCTGCGTCACTGTCCTGGCCGGCCCATTGCGGGGCGGGTTAGCGGCACTCATGCCAGCGGAATGCGGCGGCTGTTCTGCGCGAGCCATCGTTCGAAGGTTTGGAGCGAAGGGTTCAATCCCCTCGCGATCTCCGGATTGCGCGTTCCGCAGAACACGTCGTTGAAATCATGCTTGAATTGGAACATGTTGCCCAGGTCGTCAGCCCCTGGAAATCCAAGTTGGCGATACGCGTCGAACGACAGGGCCTGATATCGGACCTCCTTGCCGAGCGCCCGACCGAGCGCCGCCGCCATCTCCGCCCCGGTGAGATGTTCTCCCGCGATGCCCACGGTGCGTCCGATGTACTCCTTCCCTCGCTTGAGGATGCCATACGCGCACTTGCCGATGTCGTCCGCCGCAATGCCGGGCAGACGTTTCTCACCCATCGGCAGCGTGAATGACAGCATCCCGTCCGGGCCTTTCTTCGGTCCCATCCCGAAGGCGATCAGGTTCTCCCAATAAAAGGACGTCAGGAGAAACGTCGTCGGCACACCCAATTTGGCGAACTCCGCGTCCGCCTCGCCCTTGGCATCGAAGTGCGGGACTTTGTATTTCCCCATCAGCGTCGGCATCCGGGGATCGTCCACCGGCACCCACCGTCGCGTGTCCTCCAACGTCGACCAGATGACATGCTGAACCCGAGCCTCTTTGACGGCCTCCGCCATGGCCCTGGCTTGCGCCAACTCTTTCTCCGGGGAGAAATGTTCCCAAAAGTTCGTGAGGCAGAACGCCCCATAGGCCCCATCAAACGCGCGAACCAGGCTGGCCGGTTCGTCCAGATTCGCCGCCGTCAGCTCCGCCCCCAATGCCGCCAGCGCCTTGGCCTTGTCCGATTGAACGTCGCGCGTCAACGCCCGCACCGTGAATCCGCCGCCCCGGTCGTTCACGATGGCCCGAACCAAGCCGCTTCCCTGCTGGCCGGTTGCACCGACCACCGCGATGATCTTTTTCTGTTCCGCCATCTCACACCTCCCCGCTTGCCGCACGACCGGTTCGCCGCCGGCCGGCTGCCGCTCAGCGGCTACGAGTTCTCACCAGCATCGCCGCCATCTGATCCAGCAGAACAGTCGCATCGAAAAATTCCATTCCGGTCACCTCGGCCAACACCACCGCAACCGCGCCGACCTTCGCGATCTTGCCTTCGATCTCTTGTCCGGAGGCCAGTCTCACCTTGACCCGTTTGCCGGAATGGGATTCCAGCGTGAGACGGATCGCGTCGGGATTGTTGAGATCCACGGCGGCCCCCTCCGCCTGAGCGGCCGCAGCCGGGACGGTCCCCCTCCCACGAACGACAGCGCCAGCACCACCACAAGCCCCACTCGCGCCACTCGGCGATCCATGCCGACCTCCTTGATGAACGGTGACAGTCCGGCGATCACGGTTCGGGCCTGCGAGGCGGACCCCGTCGACGAGAGCACAGACCGCTCCACGAATTCTTCGAGCAAGACTCCGGCGCTTACTGACCGAGCGTCTCGATCAGCCGAACCTCCTCGTCGGAGAGGGTGAACCGCTCGCATTGCAGATCCTCCCGCATGTGTTGCGGATTCGTCGTGCCGGTCAACGGCAGCATGCCCACCTGCATCGCGAAGCGAAACACGATCTGCGCGACCCCGGTCGCATGCCGGGCGGCCATGGCCCGAACCTCCGGCTGAATGAACACGTCCCGGTTTGCCGTCAGCAGCGAAAACCCTTGGTAGACCACGTTATGGGTGCGGCAGATCGCGCGCACCTCCTGATCCCATCCCAACGCCGCATAGCATCGGTTCTGCACCACCATCGGTTTGTGTTTCGCTCCGGCGCACAACGCCGCCAGTTGTGCCGCGGACACGTTGCTGATCCCGATCATCCGCGTCTTGCCCGATTCGTAGAGTGATTCGATGGCCGCCCACACGTCCCAATCTTCCTTGGCCAACCCCCGCCGCCCGTAGGGGCCGTGCAAGACGTAGGAGTCCACGTAGTCCGTCTGCAAATGGGCCAATGAGCTCTCGAATGATTGCCGCACCTGGGTGGCGAGGTCGGCCCGTGGATCATAGGGCGTCCGATGGTCCTGACCGTTGACCGGAGTGAATTTGGTCTGGAGAAACAAGCGCTCCCGGGGCACGCCCTCGCGGGCGAGGGCCGCCAGCGCCTCACCCACGCGCGCCTCTTCGTAGTGGATCAATTGATTGGCCGTGTCGATCGCCGTAAAGCCGGCCGCCACGGCCTCCTGCACCAACCGTGTGGTGGCCTCTTTCTTCCAGGCGGTTCCGTACATGAAGGACGGAATCGGCACTCGGTTGTATGCGATCACGGTCATGGTCCTGTGTCCATTCCGATTCGCGTAATTCCGGACACCGGCGCGACAGTACGTGGGGAGAGCCGGAAGATCAAGTACTCTCCCATGAGGCGTCGGATGTCACGAACTCGCTGGAAGAGGGAATCCGGCCGCCTTGGATGGCCGGACAGACGAGCGGCATACACGGTACGACTCGTCGAGACGACCCGTTGCGGGTCAGCCTCCGGCCAACACCCGGTCGCCAAGGATCAACCCGAGCTTTCCGCGGTCGAGCAGGCCAATTCCACACCGTTGAACACCCAGGCCTGCCCCCCACAATGTCGACGTGCGACAGGGGAACCGTCCGGCACCGCCTGAGCGACCGCAAGCATCGGCGAGACACCGAGCGCAGCGACGACAGTCAAGACCGCCCACCCACACCGGCAACCGCCATGCCTCATCATCGTGTCCTCCCTGGTGAAACGACGAAAGCCGCCTCGATCCGGAACGCGCCGGGGAACCCGGCGTCACGCTACGAGCCGACGGGCCGTCTGTCAATAGGGGGTCGCGCGTTCGTTTCAGCCGCATCCTGCCTCTTCAGAAAAGCGGATGGTGGGGCACCGACGAGAAGGGCGCCACCGTGGGCGCATCCCCCGCGTTCCCGAGAAAGCGCCACGCGCCTCCTTCCTTGACCAGGTAGTGGACTTCACGGAACCAACTATCGAGGGTGATCGGTTTGCCGGTCTTCCGTTCCGTCCCATAGAGCCCGCCGGTACACGTGACTTCCGCGCGGAGCTTCCCTGCATCACGAATGACCTGCAGGTCCGAAAAGAGATGGGTAGAGGAAACTTCCCGGTAGTGCTCGAAGACCTCGCTCCAGATGCGACGCACATCCGCCGGTTTCAATCCGTGATAGTTGAAGCCTTCGGCATAAAACGTCATCATGGCGCCCAGGTCCTGCTTCTGGACCGCCGCTTCCGCGTGCCCGAATGCCTCGAGGATCTCCCGAACCGTGGGATCGGCCGCGATGGCCTCCCCTCCCGCGACCGCTCGTCCCTCGAGAGTCAGTGCCGCTTCGGGCAACAGTTGCACGACGGCGTCGGCAGTCGCCGCACACCACCATCCCACCGCCCCCACAGCCAGCATCGCACAGAGTCCTCGTTGCGTCACGCGACCCATGATGCCTCCTCGCAATCGGTTGGGACACCCGCGAGGTATACCCGATGGCTCCCCTTGTGACAACCGTTACGAGTTTCTAGACCCGCGGGCATAGCGTCCCATCAACTGGCCTTCGGCCAGAATGTGTCCGCGACAGGCCTCCAAGACCGCCGATTTGGTCGCGCGAGCCTGGAGCGGAAGGACGTGATCCAAGGCGTATAGTCGGAAGTAGTAGCGATGCGGTTTTCCGGGAGGCGGACAAGGCCCTCCATACCCGACGCGGCGGAAATCGGTCATGCCGTGCAGGGCTCCGTTGGGTAATCGCTCGGCCGACGGGATCCCCTCGGCCAGCCCGCGGAGGTCCGCGGGCAAGTTATACAGGACCCAATGGACCCAGGTCCCGGCCGGCGCGTCCGGATCATCCGCGATGAGCGCGTAGCTCCGAGTCCCGGCTGGTGGGTCGCCCCACTGCAGCGGGGGCGACACGTCGGCTCCCTCGCAGGTGTATTTCTTTGGGATCGTACCACCTTCTTGAAAGGCCGAACTGGTCAGATCGAGCGACATGGTATCCTCCCGCGCCGAGAGAAAGACCTCGCCACGCCACGGTCTCAATCGCACAGGGACGGCGACGCAGTGCGACGCCGCAATCCGAAAGACAAGTCGGTTGCCTATTCCTTGAGGACAAACGTGACCTTCAGGCCGACCCGGTAGTGGACGATCTTGCCGTTCTCGATCACGACCTTCTGATTATTCACCCAGGCGCTTTTCACGCCTTGTAATGTTTTCGTCGCCCGTGCGACGCCGAGGGCGACGGCATCCTCGAAACTCTTCGGCGATTCCGCGATGATCTCGGTCACTTTGGCCACAGACATGACATCCTCCTTCCCGGTATGAAGAACCCCGCCCTTACAGGCGGGGTCTCCTTACAATTCAAGCTGCGCTTGACCCGTCTCCTGCTCGCCCTGATGCCGGACATACTGCCGAATCGTGGCTTCGTTGATGCCGACCGTCGAGGCG
>JBDIVW010000032.1:0-66916 GCA_039794185.1 Candidatus Inralta sp.
CCGGGTACGAGGGATCGGCGAACCCCTTCCCTTCCAATATGAGTTGAGCTCCACCGAGATAGGCAATCGTCGCGTTGGTCGATAACGGCAAGTCTGGAAGAATCCACAGCGCAACGAGCCGGATAGCCAACGCGCCTCCAAACAAGAAGATCGCGATATTATGTGGCATTTGGTTCACAGATCTGCGCCTTGCCCCGCTGTATTAAAGGGCACACGCTCGCCTCGATCCGGGCCAGAATGTTTCCGTATTCCCAAAAGTCCTGAGTCCACCTTACGACAATGTCACGGGCCAGCCATCACCAAAGGGCATTGTCTCGCTAAAAATCCTCCGAGGCCGTGGCGGCCGTTTCCTTGCGGAGTCTAATCAACAGAGTTGGACCTCGCTCCGCGAGGACCTCTCCGTTCGAGCGGAGATAATCCTTGAATGGGGTCGAGAGCTTGTATCCCAAGAGGTACTCGTAACGAGACTTAATGACGTCCCATTTCACCTCCTCCAACGGAGTGTCCCGTTCAATCTGGGCATACCCGGTATTCCCGGTTCGCAAGCGTATGATGAAGGCGTTTCGCGCAGCATAGAGCGTCGGGACGAAGGCATGCCTGTAGATCGTCGCGTAGTGGGCCGTATGGTAGAAATGCATGTCCCACAGCCATGTTCCAGTGGTGGATTGATCGTTTACGAACATCGGGTACAGTTTGGCCTCTTCCGGCAAACGCTCCAGCATCTGAACTTGTCCACGCACCTCCTCGCCAATGCGGTTCCAGTGGTACCACACCTCCCCAACCCGAACCACGCAGAGGCCGAGCAAGGCGATTAACAAATAACCACCTGCCCGTTTCGCCACATCGATCCTGATGGCCAAGAGCAGAAGCATGGCCGCGGGGACAATGATGCGCCGATCCACATACGTGGACTGGACTCCGCCCCCCATTGGCGCTATGATATACAACGCCACCAAGACGATCCCCACCAGAAAGAGGTCCCGGTTCGCAAAGGACCAACCCCTCTGGCACAGTGCGAGCCCTAGCAACACCACGAAGGCTACCCCGAGCGCTGCATCCAGGAACAGGTCGTAGCTCAGAAATGGATAGACGAGCCCCATTGCCTTTTTTATCAGGATGGGCTGCCACCACTCCATGGGGGCTTTTGCCTCAATCCCGGAGCTATACAAGAGATACGCCAGTGTAGGAACAACGAGCGGGAGGATTCCGACTACCTGCTCACGTCGGATGGTTCTCATCTTGATCGACTCGAGCCCCTCCCAACAGACCACCGAGACTCCGAAGAATACGAAGGCCGACAAATGGGTCGCGTAGCAGGCAAGGGCCAGGAGCGCAATTGTGAAGACGCGGCCCGCCGTCCAGGCCTGACGGTACTGCAGCCACGAGCCCAACGTGATCAAGAACAGGCCCAAGCCGATGAGATAGTTCGGCAATCCCATGGACCAGAAGAAACTATAGAAAAAGAACGTGCTGACGAGGGCCATCCAGTGAGGTCGGTGATCGATCGCCCGACCAAGCACGTGCGCGCCCACATTGAAGACCAGGACGATCAGCGACAGGAATAGTCTGCTCGCGGTTTCGACGCTGGCTATCTTCAGCATGGCAGGCAGAACGAGATCACTGGTGAGATTGGGGATCAGCCACCACCGTGGCTCGTACTCATACGTGACCTGATACGACTCATTGCCGCTCAATTCATGGACGATCACCGCACGGGCCAAGTGATTGGGATAGTCATGCATCGCGGGATAGGACGTGAACCAGATCGGACAGAGCTGCAGCAGGAACAAGCACACGAAAGTCAGGTAGTAGACCCTCCGCTCGAAAGACGGATCGGACGACAACCGTGAAGTGAACCTCATATCCCCCGCTGGCCCTCCGGCCGGCACCACGCACCGGCAAAGCGATCAATCACGCCACACCACGCATTCAATTGGATCTTGCTGGGTAAGCGCGCGAATACCGGGACCGGCATTGACCAGGATTCCCCGATCGGCCTGACGCAACATGGCCAAGTCCGAACGATGATCCGCATAAGCCGTGACGGGACCCGACCCGTATCGGGACCTGATGTTTTCTAGCGCCCGCACCTTTTCCACTCCCCGCATGTTGGGCCCGGCCAGGCTTCCCGTCAACCGGCCGTCCTTCCATTCGACCTTCGTACCGATCACCTCGTCGAATCCCAATCGACGTCCCAACTCGTTCACGTAACAATCGGGACTGGCGGTGAGCAGAATCAACCGCTCTCCCGCTTGGCGATGCATAGCCAGTGTCGCCAATCCTTCGCTGCGAAGCTGCGCGCGCAAGAACCGATCCAAGAACGTGCGATTCCAAATGGCAAGTTCCTGCTGTCGTATCCCTCCCAGGATGGCACGCAGAAAGAACTCTTTGAGCTTGGCATTCGTGAGCAACCCGGCAAAGAACAACAGGACGATCACGGGGAGATGAAGACACCGAATGACGCGCCACGGGCGCCTGAGGAGGAATCCGGAGAGGTACTGCAGAAAACTGTCTGATCGAGCGAGCGTATGGTCCAGGTCGAAGACCACAATCCCAGCGTGTCGATTCATGGGAAAGACACATCACGCGCAGTCCTGGGCACGATCTTCTGGATCTCTGTAAGCACTTCAGTGACCTTCCCCCAAAGCGCCGCTTCGATCGGTCACGTGCTGCATTACGTGATGATACCACAGCACCAGCATCAGGAGCGCCCACAGCTTGGTTTCGTGATTGCTCGTCCCACTTTCGTGCTCCCGCATCAGGATCGAGACGGCCCGCTCGTTCAGCACGCCGAGTTCGCGCATCGCTTTGTCGCTGAGGCAATCATGCATGAAGCCTCGCAGCGGTCCCCTCAGCCAATCGCCGAGAGGAATCGAAAAGCCCTGTTTGCGCCGCCGGAGAATGCTCGACGGAAGCACACCGTCCAGGGCCTTCAACAGCACATACTTTTTCGTGACCCCATGCAGCTTGTATCGGGCCGGAATCGTGGCCACGAATTCCACGACCTTGTGATCCAGAAACGGCACCCGCACTTCCAACGAATGCCACATACTCAGGCGGTCGGTCTTCCGCAATTCATCATCCGGGAGGTAGGTGGTCATATCGGTCATCAGCATCCAGTCGAGAGGATCGGCGCATGGCGCAACTCGCTCCATGGCGGCCTGCGTGCGCTCGTGTCCGAGTCGTCGAAGGGCCTCCCTTACATCGGGGCTCAGAATCCGGGCTTTCGCTTCTTCGTCAAAGGCCGACAGATAATGTTGGTATCTGGCGGGGAGCGGAAGATCGGCTCCCTGCACGAATCGCTTCATCCGATCCACCCACAGGCCGGCGGCCCGAAACTCCGGTAGCCGATGCATCAACGGATCCAGAAGCCCATGCCTGATGACGCTTGGAACGCGGCGATACCTCTCGGCGGCCAAGGCCCCACGATATCGCTCGTAGCCGGCAAAGAGTTCGTCTCCACCCGTCCCGGAGAGGGCAACGGTCACATACTTCCTGGCCGCCTCGGAGATCATGTAATTGGGAATCGCCGAGGAATCGGCAAAGGGCTCGTCGAACGACTGTACGATGGCCGGCAACATGCTCTCCACCTGTTTCTGGGGGTCGTGATACAGGTATTCGGCATGGTCCGTTCCGAATTGTGCCGCAATCGTTCGCGCGAACGGCCGTTCATCCACCCCCACCTGTCCGTCCTCGAACCCGATGGTGAAGGTCTTGACTCGGCTGTGACTCACGCGCGACATCAGCGCCACAATTGCGCTGGAATCAACGCCGCCGCTGAGGAAGGCCCCGAGCGGCACCTCACTGACCAGGTGCAGCCGAATGGCCTCTTCGAGATGATGACGGAGCCCTTCGGCATAATATTCGACGGGCTTCCTCCCTTCGCCTCCTGGCTGCAACCGCCAGTAGCGACGGATAGTGAACCTGCCGTCGCTCCACACGCCGAGGTGGGCCGGCGGCAGTTCCAGAATGCCCTCGTAAATGGTGCCGGGCCCCGGGACGTACTTGAACGTCAGGTAATCGGACAGTCCCAGAAGATTGATTTTACGCTGGAACCCCTCCACGGCAAGGAGACACTTGAGTTCCGACCCGAAGTACAACGCCCCCCCCGCTTGCCAATAGTAACAAGGTTTGATGCCCAGCCGGTCTCGTCCGAGAATAAGTTGCTTCTTGCGGTCATCCCAGATGGCAAAGGCGAACATGCCCCTCAGGTGGGAGGCGAAGTCCTCTCCGAACTCCTCGTACAGATGGACCAGACATTCGGTATCCGAGGAGGTCGCCAAGCGATGGCCTCGGCTCAGGAGGTTCTGCCTGAGTTCCCGATAATTATAGATCTCTCCGTTGAAGACGACCCATATCGTCCCGTCTTCATTGTGAATCGGCTGCTTTCCACTGTTGACGTCGATGACGGCCAGGCGCCGCATGCCGAGACCGACCCGGTCGCCGAAATAGAATCCCTCGTCATCCGGTCCTCGTCGGGTGATGAGCGCGCACATGCGGCGCACCATCGCCTCATCGACCGTTCCTCGATCCGGATACACCGCCCCCACGATTCCACACATGATCGCGTAGTTCCTAGGTATCTATCCGTGCCACTGCAGACGTGGCACCCGTCTGATGCAGATCTGCGACCCCTTCGCCGCATCCAGCCCTGTGCACACCCCTGCCATGCAAGGGGAGCACTTCCCACTCGATGCGAGGAAACACGCGGCAGGGAACCCTATCGGCACATCATCTTCTTCACGATCATGAGCGCGATATCACGCCCAAGCAACCGCTTCGCCCAATGAGCCTTGATGGCATTGCCGCCGACCAGGACACAGAGCTTTGGGTTCCTTCGAGTGATCGAATCCACGATCGCCCGGGCGACGCGTTCCGGCGGGATGCCGTATCGACTATGGGTTCGCTCGAGAATCTTCCGATAGAGGCCATCGATGAACGGATTGCCGACCGGTCGGTAACTGTTGCCTGTCTCATTGAAACCCGTGTTCACGTTTCCCGGCTGAATAATCACACAGCGGATGTCTTTGTAGGACAACTCCAGGCTCATACATTCGCAGAAGAGTTCCAATCCGGCCTTCGAGGCGGAATAGAGCGACTCCATCGGTATGCCCACACCGGCGGACACCGAGCTGACGACAATGATGCGTCCGCCCGCTCGCACGAGCGGAATTACGTCCCGAAGGAATTTGATCTGTGCGACGAGGTTCACTTCGAGCACCTGGTCGATCAGGTCATCCGGGAGATATTCCACAGGATGGGTATTGTGCACGGCCGCCGTCATCACCGCCGCATCGACAACCCCGGCCCGCTCCTTGACCCAATGCAGCGCCCCTCTCACCGCCTCCCGGTCCGTCAAGTCCATCCCACGTGTCTCCACGCCCGCGCCCCACTCAGCCCGACACTTGGCGAGTTCCTGCTGGTCTCGATCAACGACCAGCAGATGGTGGCCGAGAGCGATGAGTCGATCGACCGACATTCGCCCGATGCCATGCGCCCCGCCGACGACGAGGATCTGCTTTTTCGAACTAGACGTCATGCACGCTCCACCCCGAAAGAAAGAGGGGGTCGTTCAAATCACGCAACTAACCGAGCGTCCTTTTGCCTTTTCCCGCGAGTTGCTTTACCAACCACAACACGCCTTGATTGAGGGGTGAACGATGGGGCGACGCATGACCCTGGCGGCCATCCCGGCAACTCTTCACGAACCAGTCATAGCTTTCCTTCAGCATATCGAGGTTGGAGTAACGGGGCTTCCACCCCATCTCCAGATGGGGCCGGACGTCGAAGTGGCACGGCCTATGATAGGTCAAATAGTGCCAGGGCACCAACGGCGAGAGCCTCATCCAATACAGCACTCGCAGTGCATTGATCGCCAAAACAGGCGGCAGCCCTTTGACCATCGAGGTACTACCCGCATATCCGATAAGCGCTTCCAGATCACCGCGGAGGGTTCCGAAGCGATCCGTGCCTACGTTGTAGGTTCCCGGTTTACTGGCGTCAAGAGCAAGCATATAAAAATCCATGAGATCTGCGGCATGGATGAACTGAAACTTGATGTTTCCATCGCCGATCACATAGACGTTTCGGTTCTCCATGATCCATTGGAAAAGAATCTGAAAAATCCCGAGCCGCCCTCCCCCCAGGGTCGCGCGCGGGCGGATGGTGATCAGCGAAATACCATGTCGCGCACAGACCTCCTCGACGGCGTGCTCGCCGGCGAGTTTCGATCGCCCATAGGACTCCACGGGTTTCGTCGGCGTCTGGTTCGTAATCGGTTCTTCATGGGGAATCCCGAACACGGCCGTGGAACTCGTGTGGATGAACCACTTGACGCCGGCCTTGGCTGCCTCCTCGGCGACAATCCGCGACCCATCCACGTTGACTTCCCAATATTGTCGACCCGCGTCGGTTTGCGCCACCAGCGCCGCATTGTGATGAACGACGTCGACCCCCCGCATCGCACGCGCCACCTCCGCCCGATCGAGCACACTGCACTCGACGTACCGGATGTCCTTCGGTCGAGTCGGGTCCTCCCAGACATCCAATACCACGACCTCGTGTCCCCGATCGCGCAAACGGCGCGCGACAAGATCCCCGACAAACCCCGATCCACCGGTAACCAGGTGTTTCAACAGAGCCTCCTTCGCCAAGGCAGACCGGCCTTGGAATGGTTGGTCTTCCTACTGTAACCGCTTCGATCTCGGCCTTCGACGCTCCAGGAACCGGATGGCGTTGCGGTGCGCGATCGCCATCACCGCCCCTTGAGGATTGACGATGGTCGCCCCAGGCAGCACAGCAGCTCCGGTCACATGGAGTCCGTCGGTCCCGCGGACCTTGCCAAAGGAGTCGGTCGCGCATCGCAATTCATTTTCACCCATCGGGCAGGTGGCAAACAGATGCAGCGCGGACAGATTCGCTTGCTCCGGCGGCATCTGGATTGGGATCCGCCTCAAGTCCGCCGGCGATCGGAGCACCGGAGCCCCGGCCATCGCCGGATAGAGGGCCACCGCACCGGCGGCGAACAGACATTCGCCGAGTTTCCGTAACCCTTCGCCGAAATCCCTCATGTCGGCCGCATCGTAGCGCAGCGTCACGATAGGATCATTGAACGTCGGCACGGTTCTCACCAGCCCGCGACCTCCGGTCGTCTGAACGTAGTAAATCCCCATGTGGCGCCATTTTTCGTCGACATCGGCGACATGGTCCAGGTGATCGACCATGGTCAATGCGAGCAAGGAGCGCGAGCTGATCGAGCAGCCCAAGCTGAACCGAGGATCGAACTGCTTGATTTCATGGACTGGATCGAGTTGGCCCGGCAGGTTCATTTCATCGGGAAAGACCGCCACCATCTTGATCATGGGATGGAATCGCAAATTGTTGCCGACATGGCGAGTGATGCCCGATCGCCGGAGCAGCGCGGGGGCTTGAATCGGGCCACAAGCCACGATCACCGTCTCCGCCGCAAGAGCGACCGATCGAACAGCCACGCCCTCTCGTCCGCGAAGACCGTGAACGCGCCACTGCCCGGCTGACCGCGACAGGCGGAGCACTCTGATATCGGTCAATAGACGACCGCCGGCCCGAAGGAATTTCGGAACGCACGTTTCGGTCATTGACTGCTTGCGAGTGATAACATGCCAGGTTTTCGGGTCGATCTGGTAGCACACCAGGCGGGGAACCTCTTCGACTCTCCAGCCAAGACGAGATGCTCCCTCGTGCAACTTGAGGGACAGCGGCGACCCCGCGTCGGGGAGATAGGAGGGTCGGACGAGCGCTTCACACGCCTCATGATGCGGTTGTATGGCGGCCTCGGTGAGGCCATCCACTGCGCAATCCCTGTTCCATTCGGCCATGGCGTCCGGAGAGAGGCGGGCATACAGCCCGCGGTTCACTTCGCTTCCCCCGCCGACGCAGCGTCCCTCGACGTAGGCTGTCTTCCCGGTCCCAAACCCGACCGTGGTCCCACCGTTTCGGTATTTCTGCACGATCTCGTCTCTGGAAAAATGCGAGGCGGAATCGAGAGGCAACCGAGGCCCTTCCTCGAGCAACATCACGTCACATCCGGCCTCGGCCAACTGCATGGCCGTGATCGTGCCCCCAGGCCCCGAACCGATCACGATCACTTCCGCCTCGAGCGTTTCGCGAGGCAGGACGACCCGCTCAGGCACAGGATCGGCAGCCTGCCGTTCGATATCCGTCATCATCAGCTTCACGCTCCGAGTACCACGCGTAAATCACGAATGCTTCATGAAATCTGATGAAGACACGGCAGAAACCGACCGCGGATTCTCTCCACGCCCGGACCTGCCGAACCCGTTGCTCGAGGGGAAGCCGGTGGAAGGGTCGACCCGTAAAACAGATCGGCCACGCGCCGAACCCGAGCGTCAGACATTTCATCGGAAATCGCAAATAGTCCGGCACTCGGCGGTGTTGGTCCAACACGAAGTCGACTATCGCGTCCTGAAAGCCCTGCGAGTCTGCTTCGGCACAATGAACGCACTCCCGAATAATCGTGTCCGTCAGGGCCTTCACGATCACTTGCTCGTACCTCATCGGAGACGCGTCCCTCCGATCTGCGACTACTTTCCTCCGATCGTCCAGAGCGCCGGCGTCTCCGCCCCGAACCAGTCGCGGAGCGTGGGGATGTCCGTGAACAACAACAGCACGAAGACCGCCATGCACAGCACCAGATAGGCCATGAAGTACCCCTCTCGGTACAGGCGCTCGGGATGCTGCACCGGACTGTTGGGTCGGAGCCCGATCATCAAGTAGTACGTCAACATCCCCGCCGCCAAGGGGACGAAAAGAATCAGTTCGATGTGATAACGAGTCAGAAAGATCCCGCCGAAGAGGGCGCTGGCGGCTGCGTAGAAAAACAGGCTCAGCAGGAGCCGATCCTCGGTGTAGTAGACAAAGGAATGACGGTAGGCGGCGGCGGTCTTCTTATCGCCGATGTGGCGATACTCCGCGTAGCGCTTCACGGCCATAAAGAATGCTCCCACCATCCAATAGGCCAACACGAGGGACACCGGCGGGATCTTCTCGGGAATCAGCACGAACCAGCCGAGCAGGAGCCGTATCGGGTTGTTGATCGATTCCGACAACACGTCAAGATAGGGCCATTCCTTGGTCCGGACCGGAGGAACATTGTAGAGGACCCCCATCAGCCACAGAGATGCCGCGGTCGCCGCAAAGGGACCGTTCAACTGCCACGCCAACCACATTCCCAATAATCCCAGCGCGATCCATTCGACATAGGCCAACATCGGCTCCACCAAGCCGCTCGGCACTGGACGGTGACGCTTTTCTGGATGCAGGCGGTCCCGAGGACCGTCCAGCAATTCATTGAGCACGTAGTTGCTGGAGGCTACCAGGCAGGTTGCCAACAAGCCGAGCAGGATGGGGGGTAAACTTGTCCAAGCAAACAGCGACGGCTGAGAAAATAACGCGACGACCACCCCCAGGAACATAAATACGTTCTTAAACCAGTGGTCTACCCGCGCAATCTGGATGTAGGGCCACACTCGACTCCCGCCCTTCTCGATCGTTAACGATTTCACGGGAACCTATGCCTCCTCAAAGATCCGAGGGTCCTACTGCCGGACAAAGCGGTCGTTCCCTCATTGGTTTCACGCTCGCTCCCTGGATGCAGAGGGCCATGCTACGCCTGATCAGCGTAGCTTTGCCACAACACCTCCATGGGGGGAGGACCCCTCCTTAGCTTAATGAAACGATAGCAGTTCGATTATGCAGCGCAATCTCATACGCATCCAAGAGCGCTCGCCCGACAACCGACCAGGAATACGCTCGATCGACGCAAGCGGTCCCGGCACCGGAAAGCTCTGCCCGAAGAGACGGACTTCGGAGAAGGCGAAGCGTTTCATCGACGAATTTCTCGGGAGTGTCCGCAAGGAGCAGGTGTCGCCCATGCTCCAGTGACAGGCCCGAAGCCGCAAACGGGGTCGCAACCACCGGGACCCCCATTGCAAGACTGTCCAGGATCTTCAGCCGCGTACCCCCTCCACTCAAGATAGGACACACGCACACGGCGGCCTTTTCGAAGTAGGGGCGGACGTCATCCACAAAGCCGGTCACACGAACCCGCGAATCCGCCCTCCCTACTTCCTCCAGCCAGTGCGGAGGCTTCCGCCCTACGACATACAGCACAGCGTCGGGAATCTCGTCCAGCACCCTCGGCCAAATGCGCTCCAGAAGGAACTTCACCGCCTCCTGGTTGGGGTGCATGTCCAAACTGCCGCAAAACAGCACCAGGTGCCCACCGGGGTCGGTTCTCGGAGTAAAATACTTCGTATCTACGCCGTTGGGAACCACCTTGATTCGTACAAGTGGACTGGATCGACTTAACACGCCGCCTTCCTCATCGGACACGACGGTATTGACCGCAAAGCACGGACACCATTTCCGTTCCGCTGCGGCCAGCTTCTTCGATTCCCATGCAAAGTACCGCTGCAAGACTGGATTCGTAGCCTTCCTTGCTCGCACCTCGAGTTTGCTGGATTCTACATCGTGGTGATTCAAGACGGTTCCCGCCTGCGCCACCAGCGGGAAGTATTGCGCGAGACCCAGCGCGTCCACATGAACCACGTCGGGAGCGACGGATTTGACTATGCTTTGGAGCCTGTCCGCCATCTGTTCGGAACGGAGCCAGGCGAAGTCATACGGCTCGCCGGACACCAGTCCTTTCAACGCCAAAGCATATCGGTTGCCACCGCAGAATGAAGAGGTCAGGGGGACCCACTCGGCGGAAGCGCAGAATTCTCCGAGGGCTCCGAGACAATCCTGGGGCGTGACGTTGGCCGGCCGCGTGGCGGGTTGATCAAACGCGAGGACGTGCACCTCGCACCTCCTGGCAATCTCTCGGAGAAGATTGTAGTTTCGCTGCAGGGCACCTCCTTTCGGAGGGTAAGCCAAGTTATGTCCCAACCAGAGCACCTTCATAGCGTAACGCCCACTCGTCATTCAGCGATGAGACGCCCGAGCTGTTCCCGGTGGGAGGATTGTAGAAAAAAGTAGTTCACACTCCAGTGACCCGTCATGCGTTTTCGGAGATGCTTGCCATCGAACCAGTAAGCCTCGTAGCCATAAAAACGCATAAGCGAAAAGAATTCGTTCTGCGGATCGTCCTGCATCGCGGCTGTGCCGGCCACTTCAATCATCATCACGGGTTTGGACTGTCGAAAAAACTTCTCGGCGCCCTTAATGACAGCCAATTCATGGCCCTCCACGTCACACTTCACGAAAGTCACGGCCGCCGCTTTGCCCCCATCCACGAAAGAATCGAGCGAGCGAAGCGGTACCTCTATCCGGTCCTTCATCGCGTGGTCAGGCCCACTCGTTATGAGATGTGCCATATAAAAATTGGTACCGCCATACTCGAACTTCGGCAACTCCATTATCCCGGTCCCAATCTGATCCGACACTGCGCAATTGAACAGTTCCACATTACGAAGCCCTAAGCGTTCGACAACGGACGACAAGAGTTCAAAGGTCACCGGGATTGGTTCGACTGCTAAAACCTTCCCTTCTTCGCCAACTAACCGTGCCAACACGCAAGTGTACCATCCTATATTGGCACCCAAATCGATTGCCACGTCCCCAGGTTTGACGATCTGTGTGATCGGCTCAACCTCCGCCTCCCAAAATCTCGGGACCGCACGGACATAGTACTGCCGCTTCCCCCACATCAACAATGGTTTGGGCAGCAAACGAACTGCCAACTTTTTTAGCAACATAAATCCTAGTGATCTCCGGATGGAGAACTCTAATGGTTTTCTGAGACCATTTGGGAGGCAAGGTTCTCAAGCGCAGACGTATCGTAGGGCATGACGCTGAACACCTTGGCCACATCGATCGCCGGCTTGCGCGGGTGAAGCAGTTTCTGCCCAAGGGTGGCGACCCAGGACAAAGGTACGAGGAGGAACCACGGCAGCCAGACCACGGTGAGGTCGGGATTCGCCTTCCGCAGACGATTCAACAACTCCCGCTTGGTGGGCGCGACTGGGTCCAAGAGATTGAGCGGGCTCGGCACCGATTCCCAGTTGTCAGTCATCCAGGCCAGGAATCGTCCGGCAAACCCAACATCCACGACCCCGAGCCGATCGCCAGGCGACCCCACCGCCACGAACACATTGCCGAGCCGCTTACCCAATCTGCCGGGCGGTTCGAAATCTCGATAGTCGACCAAGGCACCGGGACGAATCACCTTCACGGCCACGTTTAGTTCGGCTCCCAGCTTGACTGCCAGTCGCTCCGATTCCAACTTGCCCCAGACATAAGGGCCGGACCCCTTGCTGTCCGGCTCCAGGGGATGATCGTCGCCGATCGGGCTGCCGGTTCCCTGGGCGAGCACGGCCAGGCTGCTGATGTGAATGAACCGGGGAATCCCCGCCGATGCGGCCCCGCGAAGCATTCGCTCGGTCGCATCCAACGAATTCCGCTGGTGCTCCTCCCATCCGCCGGCCGTTTCCGCGGCTGCGTGGACCACCGTATCGACGCCCTTGAAGAGGTGCGACCCGGCTCCGGTGGCCACGTCCGCCACGACATATTCGACACCGGCCATGCGTTCCCAGGGCGCAGGTTCGCGACGCGACACGACTCGAACCGTACGATTCCGAGCGAGCAGGCTACGAACGATCTCCTTTCCAAGGAATCCGGTACCTCCCGTCACCAAGACGCCGTGGCATTCCCCTGATTTCGGAGCCGCTACGGCCAAGACCGTGGCCTCCCTCTCTCGAAGCGCTTGGGCCACTCGCTCGCAGATACGCACAGTCTCCAGAAGGCTCTCTGGCGAGCAGGGTGACGCCCCCCCGGCCCGAATCGAGTCATAGAAAGCGGAGAACAGTTCCATCAGACCGGGATAGCTCTGCTGACTTCTGAGCGCCCGTTGGACCATGGCAGCGGTCGTGCCTGTCAGGAGTTGCCCTGCCTGGCGGTAAGGGGCGATGAGCTTGTCGATGCCGGACGATCCAGGCCCGATGGCCCGCTGAACCGTACTGCGGACATAGTCGGCGAAAATCGCTCCGTTCCGTCCGACCACGCGCAGATAGCTTTCGACCGGTCGCCCCTCGAGCGTGACGACCAACATTCCCGTCACTCCGGCGCGCCGGACGAGCGCATGGACCGTCCCTGCCTGACTCAATTCGAGCGACACCAGTTCGATGGGGCCGTCCCCTGCCCGTTCAAGCACGTGCAGGAGCAAATAGACCGGATGCGGCAAGATATCGAGGAGTTGGTAATCTGCGCGAAGCACGGTTCGGCCGCCCGGCGCATGCCGAACGGTCCGGAAGGAAAAGTAACTTTCTACATGTGCCATCCGGCCAATGGACGGAAGGTACCGACCCAGCGCCTTCGTCGGGGGCTCGTACAGCAACTGGTGGCCGGCACAGACCAAAAGACCCCTGGCTGCCGCCTCGTCAAGGATCTGCCTGGCATCGTCCGCTCGCTCCGCGAAAGGTTTCTCCACATAAAGATGACAGCCCGCCTCGAGCGCGGTCCGCGCCAGGGAGGCATGCGAGGCCGGCGGCGTGACGATGTGCACGACATCCGGCCGCATTGCACGGAGGAGTTCGTCGGGAGTGTTGTAGACCTTGACGCCAGGGACGACACCCCTTATGGCCTCCTGCGCCGCTTTGGATGGATCCGCAACGGCAATGACATCGACGTTCCGGCATCTCTGAATGGCGCGCGCGTGGTGGTGAGCATGACGGCCCGCGCCAAAGAGCGCGATCCGCAGTAAATCGGCACGAGGAGGATTTGGACTCTGAATTGTCGCGGACGGAATCGCCATCAACCAACCATCGCGGCTTGGATGCGGATCCAGTTATCGGTCACGTAAGGCTTCTCGATACAGAGCCGCCACCTTCGCTCCCATCCTCGCCGATGAAAACTCCCGCTCGGCACGCCTCTGCCCGGCCTGGGCACAGCTCCCGGCGATGTCGGGGTCATTCAGGAATCTCTCGCAGGCATCGACCAATTCGACCGGATTGCCGCCTGCGACGAGTAGGCCATGGACCCGGTCCGTCACGACCTCTGGAATTCCACCGACCCTCGTCGCCACGATAGGCCGAGCCAACGCCATGGCTTCCAACAGGACCATCGGAATTCCTTCGTGCAAGGAGGGTAACACGAAGATATCCATGGAACGAATTAAATCATATGTGTCATCACGGTGTCCAAGGAACGTGACTCGTTCGGAGAGACCCAATTCTTTCGTTCGTGCTTCCAGACGTTCACGGAGCGGGCCGTCCCCTACCAGAAGGAAGTGGACATCCTTCCTCCTCTTGACCAGTTCGTGGGCGCACGTCAGAAAATCGTCTTGTCCTTTCACTGCCGTGAGCCGCCCCACGGTCCCGATAAGGCGGCATGTCACATCCACTCCGATCCGTTTTCTCGTTTCCAATGGCTCCCCGGCCCGCTGCACCTCCTGCAGCCGAATGCCGTTATAGATTTGGACGACCTTGTCCTCACCGTACCTCGCTCTTAAGGTTGCCTCGATTTCTGAGGAGACCGCTATGAGGCGATCGACACGGAACCTGATGGCCCAGTCATCGACCAATTCGTTGACCATCATCCGGATGGCCTGGACCCCGCAAAACGGCTCCGACAGCCCATGGACCGTTCTCACCACGCAGGGGACGCTCGTTCGGACCGCTGCCATCACACCCAGGATATTGTCCTTGTACTTATGGGTGTGGAGAATGTCGAACCGGCCTTTTCGACAGTGCATTGTCAATTCCCGCAAGAGCCTCGGCGTCCCCCAAGTCTCTTCCGGAAACACTGAAACCGAAACACTCATCGCACGAAGCTGCTCGGCAAGCCTCCCCTCGTTGAATAGGACGACCGATAGTTCAAGGTCAGCCTGCCGTACCAATTCCGCGACCAACGTTGCCAACTGTACCTCGGCTCCCGCCCACAGATCTCCCATGGCGACATGACAGATACGTAGCGTCTGGATATTGAGCTGGTTAGACATCACCTGGGTGGCTCAAGAGGCACGGGCAAGGCAAATACGAGATGGGCAGGAGCAGAGAGTAGGAGGGAAGCGCTATCTGGAGCACACGGCATGATATACGAATTCAGAGAGTCCGAAATAGGCTTTGACCTTTGCTTTCAGAGATGGCGATCGGAGGTCTTCTGCCTTAGCCGCCCCATAGCTGTTTACGAACTCGACATTGATTGTGAACCCGTGGGCCGACAGAAAACGTCGGATTGAATCCTTCGTGAACGTATATGGATGACCACGGTCGATCTTCAGCTTCGACAGGATCCGGTGCAGAAATCCTCCCCAGGGCGTATGAATATTGACCGCTATATAGAACAGGCCACCGCGGGCCATTACTCGATGAATTTCACTTAGCACTTGGCCTGCCTGGTGCACATGGTCAAGCACGTTATCGAGAATGACCAACGTAAATCGCCCGGACTCGAATGGGATTTTCTCTCCTCCCCCTTGACCGTAGCGCACCTCGGGATTTCTCAGCTTCGAGAGAGTCGCATCGGCTGCATAGAACTCTTCGAGCGGATCAAGCGTGTAGCGCTCTCCCCAATTCAGGTACGTGACGATTCCAATCGGACCGCTGCCGATCTCCAGGATACGCGCCGTAGCCTTCTGCTGAGCGGTCATGTGGCTCTCGAGCCGCTGTTCCATCATCTTGGCCTTCCAGGCATACCAATCCAACTGGCTTTGGCTTCCCGAGGCTATCTGACCTGCAAGGCGCTGCCAGTAGGATCTCTCGTAGACCTGCGCCTCTTGCCATCGTTCCTGCGTTACCATGACTCCTCCCCAACTCTCTCGCCGATGAGGCGCCTCATCCTAGGCACCAGCCGGCCTCCAGTGTTGTTTCATGGCGGGATTCGCCCTTCGAGACCGCTCGACGGGAAACTTACCTCCGTCTTGCTTCTGCGATGTCGCCACCCCGAAACGTGAGAGCGTCACGTTACGAAGTGCGACGATGAACCCCATCATGACCCAGAAACTGGGATACCACAGCGTAGAGATGAAGACACTACTAACAAGAAACCCCACCATGCTTCCTTCCATCGCTCGGGCAATGAGGAGAATATCGTGCTTCACCCTCTTTGAACCATCGTCTCCCTCCTGACGCGATCTTGCCGCTACAATTCGTTCGATTGCTTTGATATCTCGTCGATTACTTACCAACATCGCCAGAAAGATGCTGATGCCGGTCAACCCCATCTCGGGGATCAAAGTAAAATACATGCTATGCGCCGCCCTTCCAGCCCGGGATCTATCCATATGTGTGCGTCCCCCTTCATACTCTTCGAACGTCCAGGGGAAGTTTCCCTGCCCGACGCCAATGATCGGATTGGCCAAGAACATTTCGAGCCCAATACCCCAAATGTATAGCCGGTCACCTCCTGTGCCAGTTTCCATCTCTTCTTCTGAAAAGGAGGATTTAATCTCCTCCCAATATTTGTCCGGCGCCATTGCAGCCATGAACAGCACCAAGAGGACGATGATGAAAATCGAGCCAATTTTCATCGTGGACTTGAACCAAGAGTAGGCTCCTACTGCCGTCAGTCCGATGAACCCTCCGCGAGAGAGGGTCACCATGACCGTAAGGACAAACAATCCAAGTAACCCGATATATTTGAGCCTTTGTGTCAATCCAGGCTCCGAGTAGATCATGAAGAAAGCGAAGGGGACGACCATGTTAATGGCCATACAGAAATCATTCTCGTCTCCCATCCAGCCCCCGACTCCCACCCCACCCTTAGCAATGCCCAAGATTGCTGTGACCACATGCAATCCTATCCAGACCGACACGAGGGTGCGTACCTTCTCGAATGTATCTACGAACGTTATCAGCCCCAGGTACAGGCAGAACAGAAGGGACATATCCTTCAGTACCATCGCCGCCGAAAAATTGTTGACGGCGATGGGGGTGTGAATGAACATGAGTGCAAGCAAGGGGATCCAGAGCTTGGATTGAGCATTCCGAAGACTCACCCTTCCGGACATAAAGACCGACAGGGCGATAAGCGTGTTAAGGAGCGTGGAGAATGGAATCAACCTGAGGCCTGGCACAATTTCCTGTGGCCGGCCAAACTCGAAGATGAGTGATAGAAGGACCAACCGAAAAGGCCAAGGACTTTCGGTCCGCTGTAAAGACACTTCAGCGTGCGTCCCCGCACTTGGCCGTTGCCAGGTTGTAGCCGTTCTATCCATGGATACCAGCCAATAATCTCTCGTAGTTCCGCTGATACTGGCCGGCCATCGTAGGCAGTGTGAATCGCTCCGCGACCCGCAGCTTACCCGCTCCACCGAACTTCACTCGCACGTCGGGATCTGATAGCAGCCGGATGAGTGCCTGCGCCAACGCATCCGGATGTTCGGCCGGAACCAGGTACCCAGTCTCTCCCTCCTGCACCAATTCGGGATTGCCCCCCACGTTGGTCGCGACGACCGGTTTTCCGGCCGCCATCGCCTCGAGGAGCGCGATGGACAGCCCTTCGGATAGGGACGGCATGGCGAAGACGTCCATGACCGCCAGCAGCTTGGGGATATCGTCACGCAATCCCAAGAACCGCACCTTGTCGTCGACACCCAATGCTTTCGCTTGCGCTTTGAGCTCGACTTCGAGTTCTCCACGCCCGATCAGCAGCACCGTCGTATTGGGAACGACGTTGAGGACCTGCGGAAGCGCTTCGAGCAGATATCTGTGCCCTTTGACGGGATAGAGGTTCCCGACGACCCCCACGACGAGGTCGGCCTCGGCAATTCCAATGTCTCGCTTGAATTGCCGCGCATCGCTCATCTGCGCCTCAATCGTCTCATCGACCCCGTTGTAAATGACTCTCACGCTCCCGGCCGCGATGCCCGTCTTTTCGACGATGAAGCGCTTGAGATCCTCAGACACCGCCACGACCATCGCATCGCGACTGACGAGCCGATAGGCCCACCGCCTCCTGGCCTTCTCCCAAAAGTAGTTTTTTCCGTGCACGGTCGCCACCATCGGGATCCCCGTGTATTTGGCGACCACCCATCCGTGGACGATGGCATCGAATTCATGCGCATGGACCACCGACACGCGTTCCCGCTTCACGAGGTGCGCACATTCGACCATCCAGCGCCAATCAAGCCACCCCTCATGCGGTAACACATAGGTGGCCAGTCCCCGTGCTTCGCACTCCTCCTTCAGCCATCCTGGACGAAACAGCGCCACGATCGACCGAAACCTGGCCGGATCCAACGACGAGGCCAGGGCGCAGACGACCCGCTCCGCCCCTCCCGGGCCGCTGCTGCTCGACAGGTGCAACACGGTGTTCACGGTCCGTCCCGAGTCGACCCGGCTATGACCCGCCTGTGACGCCCGAATTAGGGTCCTCGGCCGGCGGACTCGTTGCCGCACGGATGAGGATGTGATCGAGCAAACGATCGCAGGAATCACGGATCCGTTCGAAACAGACCCGGAAATCGTCCTGCGTGCCGCTGTACGGATCATCGATGTCCCAGGAGCCCGTGCGGCAGAACTGGCCCAGGACGAAGACCTTGGGTTTCGCCTGGGGATACAGCTTCACGACGCGATCCTTCTGGGCCACCTCCATCACCACCACGAGATCGGACCCATGGATCAGGTCGTAATACAACGGGGTCGTCGAATGACTGGCCAACGAGATGCCATGCTGGAGGGCAATCTCCTTCGCGAACGTATGGGCGGGCTTGCCGGGAGTCGTCTCGATTCCCGCCGATCTGACGAGCATCGACTGATTCCGGCGACGGATTTGGGAAGCAAAGTAGACTTCAGCCAGCGGACTTCGGCAGATATTTCCCTTGCAAAGAAACAATACGCTTCGGACCGGTGACGGCAATTCCCTCGTCGCCGTCACTCGTTCATACGCCAAGCGGAGAAATTTCAGTCGCGGGATCACATGGGCCGCGGCTTCACGCAAGGCGTGAAAATAGGCCTCGACGCTCCCTCGCAAGCCGGCTGATCCCGCTTCACTCATGCCGCAACCCCCAATAGCGCCTTGACGTAGGTGGACCATTCAAACCTGGCCGGTCCGAGGTCGTGCCAGCGTTCAACCTCACAATACTGGTCCCGTTGAAAAAAACGAAGGAACTCCCTCGCGCATTGCCAGCGGGAGGGATAGCCCGTCGGGAGGTTCAACGTTCGATCGGACTTCAAGAGCCGCGCGAGGAGGTGATCCACATCGCCGAGCACCCAGCGGGATCTGATGCCCAACCGATAGCCCGGGACCGATCCCGCCGCCTGGCCCGTGGCCATCCGATACAAGAGCCACGGGAAATTCACCCCCGCGTCGATCGCCAGTTGCAAAGATCCCCAAAATCGTCCGTTAATTTCCATTAAGCGCGGGATTCCCGTGCGGGACTCGACTTTGAACTCTACCATTGCCACCCCATGCCAGCCAACATTCTGCAACAAGCGGACGGCATAGTCGGCCATTGTCGGCGGCACCGCGATGCTCTCGCGAAGCACGCTCACCCCCCCCGAGGGCGGTTTTTCGCGCAACCGACGATGGGCAAACCATGCGACCGCCTTCCCACGGTCGAAGAGGGCGAAGAGGCCCTGTCCTTCACCGTCCACTCGCCGCTGAAGCAAGGACGGCAGTTTCAGATACGGCGTGCGTCGGTACAGGTCCTCCAACGCACGTCGGTTCGTGACATGGTGGACGGAGGTCTTCATCCAAATCCCGTCGACCCTGACTCGCGATCGTCCGGGTTTGACCACCAGCGGAAACGGTCCAAGCGAGTCCAATTCCGGCGGGAGAAGTCCATCCGGGACAAACAGGGTGTCCGGAATTGGTACGCCGGCTTCCTGCGCCCGCCGCATGAGCTGATACTTGTCGGACACCGCGTCATAGACGGGCGACGGTGGCGCGGGAACGACGGTCTGAGCATCAAATCGCGCGCGCTCCTCTCCCACCAGGCTCATGGCCAGGTCTGACATGGGTATCAACACGCGCGCCTTTCGCTCCATCACCGACGCAAGAACAGCCTCCACGAACTCCTTCGGATGCTCGTACGGCGAGGGATATTGGAAGCGGCTGCGACAGTATCGGGATGACCCGGCCAGGGATCGGTCCGTTTCCGAACCCACGATCACCTCGATTCCCTGCCGTCCCAAGGCTCGCGTGACGGCCAAGGTCGCCCGTTCATTTCCATCTGTGACCACCACACTCATGGGAATCCGCCGTGGCGCCGCCTCATCAGCGTACGCACTTCGCGACGCGTTATCGTAATCCGGACACGGCCAACGCCAATAAGGAGGGCGTGTCACTCAGATCATGGTGGAGGGAAATCCTCCGCAGCGCGAGGAGGTCCGACGGCTCCTCACGTTCCAACCCGACTCGGCAGGACACCGCGGCTTCGTACCCGGCTTCTCCGATGACCTCCTTGATAGCCTGGTTGTAGTTTCCGTTGGGATAACAGAACACCGGCACGACGTTTGCGCCGCTCTTCTGTAACGCCTCGTACGATGCTGTGGCTTCCCTGCGACACTCGTCCGGCGTCACTCGGTCGAGCAACCGATGAGAACAGGAATGGGACCCAAAGGTCACCTCATGCTGTGACATCTCTCGAACTTCGTCCCAATTCATCACCATCCGTCTCTCCGGGATCTTGATCTCAAACTCTCTCACCAGACTTGTGATCAATTGCTCCAGGTACACGGCATCCAGCGCTTTGCACGCCTCGATCACGTCGTCCGTGTGCTCGGAGGACATCCTGCCCTGAATCGGCCGCAACGCGTTCCGAGTTCGTCCCTTTTCGATCCCTGCCTTTATCGCCGCATACAACGCCTTGCGTCGGTCCGTTGGATAGGATGGTGATTCCGCCACGCGCAAGAGATATCCCAACTGTTCGGGCCAAAACCAACGGGAGGTGCCTATGAAATCGGTGGGCAAAAATACCGTGGCAGGCAGACCGTAGTGCCGCAGGATGGGGAGGGCGTGCCGATAATTGTCGAGCCACCCATCGTCGAATGTAATGACACAGGCCGCAGAGTCATGCTTCCATGACCTGCTTCGCCACCGTTCGAGCAACCCGGCCATTGTCATGACCTCGAATCGCTCGAGGAGATACTCCATGTGCATGCGAAACACGTCGGTCCGCACGTACATGCCTGGTTGGACCACCTCGTCCGCCAGTTCCTCGCCTGACAGCACCCGATGGTAGGTGAGAATCGCCACCGTGCCTCGGTGGCGTGCTCGAACGGCTCGCGAGCGCTCATACGCAGCCGCCAATCCGCGCCATGCGTACCGCTTGAGCTCGCTCAACCCCATACCGTCGTCCGACCTTCGGTCACTTCCGATCAGGCTCTATTTCCTGTCCCTCGAGGATCGCGCATTAGAACAGCGTGTAGATGAACGGCGCCACCGCCGATCCCTGCGTGAAGACGATCAAGCTGCCGAGCAGGACCAGCACCACGATGATCGGCAACAGCCAGAACTTTTTCCGCTCTTTCATGAACGCCCATAACTCCACCAAGAAATCGCCCATACGATCCTCCTCATCGAACTCAGAACATGTTCTTCATGTGCGACGCCGGACGCGGCTCGCGTACGACCCGGTAGGATTCCATTCCAGGCACCAGCGCTCTTCGCATCGGATCTCGGCCCATTATCTTCATGACCAGCCCCATAGGCACCACCAGCCCGTAGTACAAGGCTCCCAGAATGATCCTCGTGTTCATCCATCCCAGCGCATGCCCCACCACCATCCACCCGCGGTAGGGATGCTTCAGGATGGCCGGAGCCACCAGGCCGGTCGCTCCGATCACCGCCCCGAGGCCCGCGGCCCAGAGCCGCATGTCCTCGCCACGAAACACCAACGGCCACAGGGCATACACCAAGGCAGCCCCACCGATCAACAATCCGAAATCCCGCAATGTCTTGTTGGTGACCGCTTCGTTCATATTTCTACCTTCCTCTCTTCCCTCGCTTGCTTGCTTACCTATGCGTCCTCTCCCGCAACCGCGGACAGCCCATCGGTCCCCTCCCACCGATCGCTCTAACGTTTGGATGGATCCCAGGACAGAATGCGATCCCCGCGCAAATACCGCAGCCACGCGTCCAGTATCGACAGATTCACCATCACGAAGAACGAGGGCAACCGTAAGACGGCGACCTTCGGTACCCGATGCGACCACAAATACGCCGCCGCCAGCCCATAAAACGCCACCTGCGCGGCCAAGAGCGCGCGATACACACTTGAATCCCACGCCAGCACACTGTTGCTCAGCAATGCCAAGATCAGCGCAAAGGGGACCATCCATCGGCACAGCTTGTGGCTCAGCAATTGCCACGCGAAGAGATGATACCGAAACGGGTTCAAGAGCGCGAGACTTCGCATGAATACCGAGATCCCCCGAACCACGGTCCGAACCTTCCGGTCGTATTCCCTTCGCTCGTCGAGCAGATTCTTATAGTAGCCGACGCTTTCCGGATCCGACACCCCTCTTAAGCCAAGCCTGATACTGTTGAGCAAGGTATTGAAATCGCTTTGCAGATCCGGCGCCCAGTCTCGACACACCACCCGACGGGCGGCGAAGAACGAGCCGCTCAGCCCGACCAGGCTGTTCACCGCACTTTCCAGCCGGCGGAGCATCATCTCGTAGCTTACGTAGGCACCTTCCCCGCTGACCCGGCCGTCCTCGTCCACGAACCGATCCACGCTGCTGACACATCCCACGCTCGGATCGGCGAAATTGGCCACGATCGTCCTGATGCCGTTCGGCGGCAGCGTCGTCGCGACATCCGAGAAAACCAAGATCTCTCCCATGGCGGATTCGACGGCGAACTTTTGCGCGGCCTCCTTCCCCCCTTTGTGCGGCAATCTGGCCACACGCACTCCGGCCTGACCAAAGGAGCGGGCGATTTCATCAGTCCCATCCGTCGAACAATCCGAGGCGACAATTATTTCCATACGATCGTTCGGATAGTCCTGCGCCAGCGCGTTCTCCAACTTTTCACGAATGCGCTTCTCTTCGTTGTAGGCAGTAATGATCAAGGACACCATCGGGTGGATCGGCTCTTTTCGGACGGAGCGGCTACGCAGTAGGCTGAGACCCCAGAGCAGGAGAGGATACCCTGCATAGGTATACCCGACAAACGCGACCGACGACCAAAACAGGCACTGCATCATGAGGCTGACCTGTTCGACCATGGCTTTCCTCGCGCCTCTTCCGCCTGCCTACAAGCTGGACGCAGCGCGCGAACTCGATGACCCCTGTCCTGCGGTAGGATCTCCGGCACGTCTCCGCCCTGCGGCGGCGCTGATCTGCCCTATCAGTCGGCAAATTTTCCGACGATGCTCGGGGCTGACGAACCCATGGGTCGGGAGGGTCACCAGTCGTTCCACCACTTCCCGTGCTCCTTCATCATCCCGCTCGGGTAACCGTCCCTGCAATTCGGGAATCTCCCACATGGTCCCCGGATAACCCTGGCTGATCCCCAATCCCATCGCGGCAGCTTCGGCCAGAACCGCCTGCTTGGCGGCATTCTCCTGTACGAGCACGGGGAGACGCAGGTACACCGCGCCGGGCGCACTCTTCACCACCACACCCGGCGCCGTCCGGCGCAACTCCTGGATCAATGCCTCCGCTTGTTCTATCCGGCTCCTGTTGGCCGCTCTCAGTCGATCCGGCCAGTTCATCAGCGTAGCGGCCCGCGCTTCGCCCATCTTCCTGATCGGAAAGTCGGTATAGAATCGCGTCTCGCCGAGTCCGAGAAAGGGCAATCCGGCCGGCAACCAATAGAGACTGGGATGGATGCAGATCGAGGTCGCCGTGAGCTCGGCCAAATTCCTGACTGCGGCCGCAACCGATTCTGATTCGAGTCCGTCGTACGCCGCTCCTATGGCCGCCCCGATATCCTTCGAGGCGGTCAGGATGACCCCGCCGCCGCCGCAGGAGAGATTCTTGCCACGCCCGAGGCTGAAAAACGCCACATCCCCGACGGTTCCGAGGCGACGCCCCTTGAACGTACCTCCCATCGCCTGCGCTGCGTCCTCCACGAGGAAGGCGCCCTGCGCGTCGCACAGAGCTCTTGCGCAATCCAGATCTGCGGGGAGACCGAAAAGGTGGGTGGACAGCACGCACAGGGCCTGCTCATCAAGCACCTGCGCGAACCGATCCGGTCGAAAATCCAACGTCGTCGGGTCGACGTCGCACGGCACCACCTCTAGTCCGGCTTTCAAGACAGCCGACGGGACGGAGTAGCAGGTATATGCAGGAATCACCACCTTCCGCCGGCCCGACAGCCGGTGCAGCGCCTGGAGAATGAGCGCCAATGCGGCTTTTCCGGATGACACCAGGAATACATGCTCGCTCTCGAACCGCTCGCGAAACTGCCGGATGACATCATCGATTCGACCGGTCCCTCCGAACAAGGCCGCCATTCCGGCCGCCAACGACTGCGCCGGCACCGGAGCCGCCGTCGGCGGCAGTGTCGCCTGAATTCTCATGGCAGATACTTGACGATCCGTGGTCCGAGCAGATTCGTGAGGGCGAGCGGCAGTTTTCGCCAGAGTCCAATGGCCACTCTGTAGCGCGGGTTCGCGGGGTTCAACTCGGGCAGGGGCCCGCCCTCCTTCAGCCAATAGTACCAATGTAACGGGACCGGCTTGGCGCCCCACTGCGCCTTGAAGCGATAGGTTCCGCTGTCGACGGTGGATCGCCCGAAGTCGAACACTCGACACCCGTGCTGGCAGGCATACTCCAACACGGCGCTGTACAGCAGCATGTTCGGAGCCATGCGATCATATCGATGGTCCGACGACGCCCACGGAATTTCCATCATGTCTCGAAACGTGTATACGAGCCCCGCGGCTACCGGCCGGTGATTCCACGATACGGCGCAGATCGCCGCCTCCTTGGGAAAGGTGTCCAGCACAAGGCGAAAGAACGTCTTCCCATACACCGGCGTGCCGAGATCCCGCATGTTGCGGGAGAACACGCGATAAAAGTCGTCCAGCAGTTCCACGCCTCCGATTCGCGCGATCATCCCTTCTTTCTGCGGGCGGCGAATCTGACTTCGGAGTTTGGAGGGAAACGCTTTCATTAAGATGTCGAAGTTCTTCGGCAAATCCAGGCGCATGGATACCTTGTGATCCTTGCACGCCCAATCTATCGGCAAGGTGGCGGCTTGGCGCAACTCCAGGTGTTTTGCGCCCTGGTGACCCGCCTCCCGCACCGCGGCCTCGAGCAACGCGCAGGTGGTCTGCCGGTCCTGCGCGGCGACGCCACCATAGTTGAGGAACGGCATCGACACCATGAAGCGACCGAAGAGTCGACTGGAGAGCGTCACCAGTGGCAGCACGCCGCGCACCTCTCCTTGGGCGTCTCGGGCCATCAAGTATATGGTGTCATGCCCGAATGCCCGCGCCACGACATGCCGCCAGGCGATCAGGTGATAGCCGGTCGCCGACTGGGATTCGAGCACGTACTTGTCCCAGAGCGCCGCCGTCTCCGCATCGCGGCCGATCTGGTCGACTCGCACGGTCATCATCCTGCGACCTGATTGGCGCCGGCCGAAGACGGCCGAGTCGAGACCCGGCAGACTTGGTCCAGTACCGCGGCGACTTCGCCGGCGAGACGTCGATAATTGAACCGTGCCACCTCGTCGCGAGCGGGTGCTTGCAGGCTCACCTTTCCTTCCAACAAATCCAGCACCAACTGCCGGATCTTGATCCGGTCGTTCGCGCAGGCCACACCCAGCCGATGTCGATGCACCAGGTTGGCCGTCGCGCCCTCGCCGCCGATCAGGACGAGCGGACGGTTGGTGGCGATATACTCATAGATCTTCCCCGGGATTTGAAGGGGCGAGTCTGGCTGAATCACCAGCAGGGCATCCGCTTCCGTCATCTGATGCACACAGGCCCGATACGGCACCGGAGGCTCCCGCTTGAGAAGCCCCGCATTTTCCAAATCCTTCGCCAATTGTTCGCAGGCCAAGTCTTCCACCTCCCATGCCCCCACGAATCGGAGCCGGATCTGGGACGGAGCAAGGCGCCCCTCCTGATACAGTTCGGCAAACGCCTGCAGAAGAACGGCAGGAGTCCGTTTCCCATACACAGTCCCGAAGTGACACAACTCCAGCTCCCCTGGCTGATTCGCGCGTTCAACAGGGCGGTCGATCGAGTGGTCTGCGCCTCCTGCCTGTGGGAACGCGTCCGGGTCGTAGCCATTCGTGATCACCACGGTCTTTCCGGCCACATTCGGGTAGTCGTGTGTCAACTGCGCTTCCAATTCCCTGGTGTTCGTGATCACTCGTCGCGCCGCTCCACATACTGCCCGCTCCAGCCGCCGCGCCCTGGCGTTCAGGTAGGGGGAATTGAACGAGACGTAAGGATTCCCCGTCCAAGGATCTCGATAATCCACAACGAACGGGACTCGCCAATAGTCTGCCAAATGCTTGCCGACCAGGAGACTTGTCCATGGTCCCCCCGTCGCCCATACCACATCCGGGATCTCCGCACGCGACCACCGCTTGGCAACGGTCACCGCCGGTTGGAACCAGGCGCATTGCGGATCGGGGAATGCAAACCCCCAGTCCAAGATCAACTCCTTCAGCCCGCCCAATCTCTCCGCTCCCCCCGTTTGGTCCCTTGCGCCGGAGGTTCCGACCGCATCAGGACTCGGCGCTGATACGGGTGATTTTCTACGAAGGCCGAGCGCCTCTCGGATGCGATCTCTCATACAAATGAGCCTCCGCAAGATGTTTCCATGCGGAACTCGGTCGACTTGAACTTCGGGGGGCAGCCTGGTAGAGAGCTGCGGATCGACGGGATGGGGCGGATGCACGGAAGCCGGATCGGTGGTCAGCACACGGGGCGCCCACCCGTGCTCCACAAGGAAGCGACAGAACGCCAACGGCCGCATAGCCCCGCTAGCGGCAATGGGAGGGAAGTAATAGGCGATGATCAGTACTTTCTTCATGGAGCGTCGGTGGTCTGAGTGCACGACCTGCCGGCCGGGCATTCCATCCGTAACCCGATGCAGCCGACACGAATCGACGGATCTCATCCGTTCGCGGTCGTTTCCGAAAAAACCATTCGAGCGTCAGGGTCTGTCCTTGAGCGATCTTGTGGCAGTCAGGCGCGCACAGGACCGGACCGAGTTCCTGAGATATCCCGATGCCCCAGTCGGTCCACCAGGATCCTCACGATGCGTTCCGCGGCATGTCCGTCCCATAAGGGAGGTGGAACCTGAGGTTGCATGGGTGCATCGAGGATCCGCATTGATTCGGAGACGATCTTCTCGGGCGAGGCGCCGATAATCCGATTCGTGCCATGCGTCACGGTCACCGGTCTCTCGGTATTCTCGCGTAATGTCAGACAGGGCACTCCCAGCACCGTGGTCTCCTCCTGCAACCCTCCGGAATCGGTCAACACGATTCTCGCGTTAGCAACCAAGGACATGAAATCCAGATAGCCCACCGGATCGAGACAACGAATTCCGGTCGGAGTCTCCGTGTTTGGTCCGAAATGCAGCGAATCTCGAAAGCGGTCCAGCGATCTAAGCGTCCCGACGGTTCGTGGATGCACGGGAAAGATCAGCGGACACCGACGGGCCACCACGCTCAGCGCCTCAACCAGCCGCTCCAGCGTGTCCAGCCGATCGACGTTCGACGGCCGGTGGAGCGTCACCACGCCATACTGGGCCTTTTGGAGGTGTAGCTCTTCCAGTATTTTGGAACGTGCCCAGAGTCGCCTGGAGGACTCCAGCGAATCGATCATCACGTTGCCGACGAAGAAAATCTTCTCTCGCGCCACCCCTTCCGCAAGCAGGTTCCGTTCCCCGCTCTCCTCCGTCACAAAGAGATAGTCGGATACTGCATCCGTGACGAGCCGGTTGATCTCTTCCGGCATGGAACGATCGAAGCTACGCAGCCCGGCTTCGACGTGCGCCACCTTGATCTTCAACTTGGTCGCCGTCAGCGCAGCCGCCATTGTGGAGTTCACGTCGCCGACCACGAGCACCAGCTCCGGTCGTTCGCGCTCCAGGACCGGCTCCAACCGCTTCATCACCTCGGCCGTTTGAGCGGCATGTGAGCCGGACCCGACCTCTAGGGATACATCCGGCGGCGGGATCTCCAAGTCTTCGAAGAACCGCCCGGCCATGCTGGGGTCATAATGCTGTCCCGTATGCACGAGGATCGCCTGAATATCGGTCTGTCGTCTCATCGCTTTCAACAGCGGGGCAATCTTCATGAAGTTGGGCCGCGCCCCGACGATATTGACGATCTTCATGGTCTCCTCTCGCAGACGTGCGCGTGCATCGCATCATGAATGAACGGGAGCGGATTCGCCCTCATGCCTATCCCCGCTCCCCTATCCACGTGGAGGTGTCCCCGACGAGACTGCGTCGTCGCCGGCGGCGGACAACGCGGCGATCAACTCGAATTCCGCCACATGAAAGAGCCCTTCGTACATATCAACCTCGCCCCGCCTATGCCGCTCGAGATCGCGCACCATCGACGGCACGTGATAAATCCCTCGTTCCTTGACCACACGGCTCGCCAACAAATCGGCGACCGGCTCGTACAGATCGTGAGCGAACCACCTTCGTCCGTCGGTCGGGAAGCCCATTTTGTCCGGTCGTGCCCGCACCGATTCCGGGATTCTGCCGCGCATAGCTTCCCGCAACACGAACTTGTTCCAAGGACCGCGGATCTTCCACTCCGGTCCGAGCCGAAAAAGGAAGGACACCAGCCGATAGTCCATGAACGGCAATCGCGCCTCAATAGAGTGCGCCATGGAGTTCCGATCCTCGATCCTGAGGTAAAGCGGCAAGGGCGATCCGGTCACCGACTCCTTGAGCGCCTCATCTAGCGAGCGGTTGACTCTACCCCGCGCGGCGAGTGGAAACGATGACGTCAAGTCCTTCGAAAACCAGGCATGGTTCCGAATTGTTCGCCTATAGCGCCACTCAGACGTCACTCGGTAGAGGGGCACCTGATAGAGCGATGTCGCCAACAGTCTTGCCAGTGTGTCTTTCAACATCCCCAGTGGTTTTCCACCATGGACGGCGGCATAGGCACGAATCTGACTCTGGGCGTCGCTCCATCGTCCGCGCCGAATCAGCTCGCACCAATAGTCCATGAAATAGCTGGAATAGCCGCCGATCGTCTCATCGGCTCCCTGCCCGTTCAACACCACCCGGACCCCGGTCCTGGCCACGAGTTCCATGAGTTGGTACCCGACCACCGCCGTAAGGGTATGGACCGGTTCGTCGTGGAACCAGAGCATTCGCTCCAAGCTTCGCCACAGTTCATGAGGACCGGTCTGAAGCTCCTGCAGTTGCGCCCCGGTCAAGTCCAGCGTGTCTTGGATATACTTCGATTCATCGAATTCCTTGGCCATGTAACAGAAGGCCTGGAGCGGACCCGATCTGCCTTGGAGGTGTTCCGCTTGCTGTCGCGAGGCCGCGCAGAGGATCGACGTCGAATCGAGCCCCCCCGATAGACAGACTCCGACCGGAACATCGCTCCGCATCCGAATTCGCACGGCGTCTTCGAATAAGTCCGCGAACACGGAGGCCGGCCCGTCGGGTTCGGCCCCGAGATGCCGGGTCAGTTCCCAATACCGCCATGAGGTCCACCTTCCATCCAGATCCAATTCGAAGGCTGAGCCCGCTGCGATCGGATTGATCCCCTCATAGAAACTCTCTCCGTGATCGTCCAGATGTCCTTCAAGGAGAAAGCGCGAGGCGACGGCCCAATTCACCCCGCCACGGTAACATCCTGACGCGCGGATCCCTTTGATCTCTGAAGCCAGGACAACCTGTTCCGCATTTCGATAGAGATATAACGGCTTCACGCCAAATCGGTCTCGTGAACCGAACAAGCAGCGTCGCCGGCGATCGTACACGACAAAGGCCCACATCCCATTGAATCGCGAGAGACAGTCACGTCCCCAATGGCGGTACGCGTTGAGCAGCACCTCGCTATCGCCGGTTGAGTGAAACCGATATCCCGCCTCGATTAACTCTTGGCGCAACTCGACATAGTTGAAGATCTCCCCATTGAACACCAGCACACACTGTCCGTCTTCGCTCTCCATCGGCTGATGACCGGCAGGCGAGAGGTCAAGGATGGCCAAACGCCGGAAGCCCAGGCCCACAGACCCATCCAAATAACGTCCACTGTCGTCGGGGCCACGATGAACGAGGGACTGGGTCATCCGATCGAGCGCGGATGGATCGGCGGGTTTTCCGTTGAGACCGCACAGGACAGCGATGCCACACATTAGAATGGCTCTTTTCCTTCCAGTCTCTGACTCATCTTCCCAAGTCGTGGCCTCGGGTGGATTGACGCTTGAGATCTCGGGCCCAACCGCGCGCCTGTCCTACAACGGTCGGACCGCCGACAATCACGGCCAGGGGCTGCGTAGATACCCACGCCCTTCCGGGCGGGGACCTCTCGCTAAATTAGACCGCTTGACGAAAATACTCGATGGTTTTCCGGAGACCGTCTTCCAAGTCGACTCGCGGCTCCCAGTCCAGGAGGAGCTTTGCACGTCGAATATCCGGACGACGAACCTTGGGATCGTCTGCCGGTAACGGGCGTTGCTCGATCTTGCTCGTTGACCCGGTCAACCGCAGTACCATTTCCGCGATTTCCTTCACTGTCAGCTCTCGCGGGTTGCCGATGTTGACGGGGTCGTGGATCGTTTCTGGGAGAGGCCGCGTGGACCTGGTCAGGAAGGTCGAGCGATCCGTCCGCTGGTCGACGGTTTTGTCAGAGTCCGCCAGGAGCAGTGCGGTAATCCCGCGGACAAGGTCGTCGACATAACAGAAGCTTCGTGTCTGCTGACCATCCCCAAAGACTGTCAGCGGCTTTCCCTGAAGCGCCTGCACGACGAAATTGGATACCACTCGGCCGTCGTTCGGCCGCATCCGTGGGCCGTAGGTATTGAAGATCCGTACAATTCGCGTGTCCAATCCGTGGTAGCGATGATAGGCCATAGTCATGGCTTCCGCAAAACGCTTGGCTTCGTCGTAGACGCCCCGAGGGCTGATCGGGTTCACGTTCCCCCAGTAGGATTCGGGCTGAGGATTCACCAAAGGGTCTCCATAGACCTCTGACGTGCTAGCCAGCAACAACCGAGCCCCCTTGGCTTTAGCCAACCCCAGGGCCTTATGCGTGCCGAGCGCGCCCACCTTCAAGGTCGCAATCGGCATCTCGAGATAGTCTTGAGGACTGGCCGGAGACGCAAAGTGGAGAATGCCATCAAGCGGCCCATCCACATGGATGTAGTCGCACACATTGTACTTGATGAAGCTGAAGCGGGGGTGGCCCATAAGGTGGCCAATGTTTTCGGCGCGTCCGGTAATCAGGTTGTCCATGACGACCACCTCGTGGCCCTTGCCGATGAGGAGATCGCTTAGGTGACTGCCTAAGAACCCCGCTCCGCCCGTGATGAGGATACGCATGAGAAGCTTCCTTTCTTTCTTTGCATTGGCCCGGGGATTGGCACGACTCTTACCCCTCTTTGGCCCCTACTAGTCCAACGCGAATTCCTTTTGCCAACTGGTATCCTTTTCAGTTTCCGGTTGATCGGTCTTGTATAGCACGCAGTTCTCCAACACCAAGACATCCATTTCGGTCCGCATGAAACAGCGGTAGGCGTCTTCCGGCGTGCACACGATCGGCTCCCCCCTTACGTTGAAGGAAGTGTTCACGAGAACGGCATAGCCAGTACGCGCTTCGAACGCCTTGAGCAACGCATGGTATCGAGGATTGGTGTCCTCATGGATCGTTTGCACGCGTGCCGAATAATCGAGATGCGTGACCGCCGGAATATCCGACCGTGGGACATTTAAAAGGTCGATCCCCCAGAGTCCCTGCTGTCGCTCTCCCATCGGTTTGCGACGCTTTTCCAGCACCGGGGCCACGATCAACATGTATGGACTATCCGAGTGCAGATCGAAATAGTCCGACACTCGCTCCCGCAGCACCGAGGGGGCGAAGGGTCGAAACGACTCGCGATACTTGATCTTGAGGTTCATCACGGACTGCATCTTCGGGCTCCGCGCATCCCCGAGGATGCTGCGTCCACCGAGCGCCCGAGGACCGAATTCCATGCGCCCCTGCAGCCAGCCGACGACCTTTTCCTCCGCGAGATCCTTCGCCACTCGTTCGACCAACTCCTCAGTGCCTACTCGCACATAGGGAGCGCCCTTCCCCTTGAGAAACCGCTCGATTTCCTCGTTGGAAAAGGCGGGTCCCAGGTACGATCCCCGCATCTTGTCGCGCTTGCCATCCGCCGCGCGAGGCCTGTCTTCGAATTGGTGCCATACACTGAGGGCAGCGCCAAGGGCCCCCCCGGCGTCACCAGCTGCCGGCTGGATCCACAAGCCTTTGAACGGTCCCTCACGAAGAATTCTCCCATTCCCGACGCAGTTCAATGCCACTCCGCCGGCCAGACAGAGATTGTCGACGCCGGTCTCTCGATGGAGCGTTCGCGACAGGCGCAGCATGACTTCTTCAGTCACCTCCTGAATCGACCGTGCCAAATCCATCTCCCGCTGCCCCAACTTGGATTCGGGCTTTCGCGGTGGTCCCCCGAAAAGTTCGTCGAACTTCCGACTGGTCATCGTCAAACCGGTGCAATAGTTGAAATAGTCCATGTTTAGGCGGAAGGTCCCATCCGGCTTCAAGTCGAGCAGATGCTCGTAGATGGCCTTGACGTATTTTGGCTCCCCATATGGAGCCAGCCCCATGACCTTGTACTCGCCGGAGTTGACCTTGAACCCCGTGTAATAGGTGAACGCGGAATACAATAATCCCAGAGAATGGGGAAAGGGGATCTCCCACAGGGGAACCAGTCTGTTTCCCTGCCCCTTCCAGGCCGAGGTTGTCGCCCATTCTCCAACTCCGTCCATGCACAGCACGACCGCGGATTCGTACGGAGAGGCAAAGAACGCCGAAGCTGCGTGGGACTCGTGGTGCTCCGAGAATAGCATCGGAGGCAGTTCCGACTTGGTCAGCCCTTCGCCATGGGCCAAGAACTCCCTGACTAGCAGGCTCCTCAGGAGCAATTTTTCCTTCATCCACACCGGCATGGCGGCCCAAAAGGACTGGATCCCTTTAGGCGCAAAGCCCAGGTACGTTTCCAACAGACGTTCGAACTTGACTAAGGGTTTGTCGTAAAAGACGAGATACTGAACATCTTTGAGGCCGATGCCGCCCGCTTGCAGGCAATAATCTACCGCGCGATGAGGAAAGCCCGGGTCGTGTTTCTTCCTGGTAAAGCGCTCTTCTTGCGCGGCCGCTACGATTTCTCCATCGCGCACCAATGCGGCCGCGCTGTCGTGATAGAACGCTGAGATGCCGAGGATATTCATACGATCGCCTTTCGCTTTCCATGATGGAGGGGACCGACGCCGGCGCGAGTCCAACCTGTCCGGCGGTACCGCTCACCGTAGGTCTTAGCCGCCTCCAACGACCTGAGCATACAATTCCTCGTACTGTTTGATAACCACTCGATAGTCGTACACGTTCTCCGCCACTGCCAGGCCATTCTTGCCGATCCGCTCCAAATATGCGTCATTGCAAATGAACTCCTCCAACTTGGCGGCCAAGGCATCGGGATCTTCTATGGACACAAGTACGCCGTTGACGCCCTCGGTGACAAATTCCGGAATTCCTCCGGCGCGGGTCGCGATGATCGCCTTTCCGAAGGTCATCGCCTCCAACAGGACGATGCCGAAAGGCTCGGATCTGGACGGTAATACGAAAAACCGGCAATCCCTGAACAGGGAGGGGATCTCAGGGTTCGGAATATCTCCGGCAAAGACCACGCATGAACTGATTCCCAACTCCTCGGCCAGGCGCTTCAGCTTCATCTCTTCCGGCCCGTTTCCGACAATGAGAAAGCGAAGACCTTTGAGCAACGGCTGTACCTTCTGAATCGCCCGTAGCAGGATGTCGATCCCTTTTCGCTGATACAGCTTGGCGACGGTGAGGATATAGGTCCCCTTGGCGAGCCCCAGCGGCAGCGGTGATTGGTTAGCTCGTTCCCGCAATCGCTCGCAGTCGATCCCATAGGGCAGGTAGGAACGCTGATTCTTCAAGCCCCCCACAATCCTTTGCGCGTGTCCCATGAGACTCGCGGAGTGGGCCAATACCCAATCCGCACTCCGGATCCCCCGCCTGACCACCACCCGTTCGTAGGCCGGTAATTGCTCGAGGGACAAGACATCATCTCCATGCAACCCCACTACCAATTTGACCCTCACAAGCGTCCTGAGAACCATAAAATACAGCGCAAATCCAAGCGGATACTCAACCGAAATCAGGTCAATACGCTTCGTTCGGACAAACCGCGCCAATTTCCACAGCGTCGGGATGAAGTACACGGCGAAACCCGCCATGCTGCGAAACGGGGCTTCCGAAACCCACGGCGCCCGGAGGTAGAACTCATACACCCGGTCGTCGTTGTTCAACGAACATGGCTCCAGGTCGCGAGCCTCGCCGGTTCGTAACACATACACCTCATGTCCTCTCTGGGATAGAAACCGCCTGGCGTCCTCCAGAAATGTCGCGACTCCTCCGGTCTGGGGAGTGAAGAACGGTGTTACGAATAGAAGGTTCATGATCGCCGCCGGTTCCGTGTCACGATCCGCCACTCATGCCGGGACCGGTCTCGGGGCCATCAAGAGCCGCCCGACCTCCGCTTCGTACCGGTCGACGCTCCTGTCCCACGTCCACTCACGCCTGACGTAGGCCGCGGCTTCCACTCCGTACCGTTCCCGATCCTCTCCATGCTCCAGAAGGCGGTCGATCGCCTGCGACAACTCGGCCGGGTCCCGATCCACCAACAAACCGGTCCGGCTGTCGAGCACCGACTCGCGGACACCTCCCTCTCGAATGCCGACCACCGGAGTTCCGCAGGCCATGGCCTCCAACGCCACTAATCCGAATGGTTCCATGACGGGGACAAAGACCAACATCAGCGCGCGATTGTATAGCCCTACCAGCTCCGACTCCGTGGGATTGCGCCGGATTTCAAGGGCGACCTTCCCCGCATCAGCAGACCGGACGACTCGCTCCGCATAGTCAGGATCCTCTTGATGGGTCAGGGACTCCGGCGTGGCGATGACGAGACGCGGACGACGAGCCTGATGGATCTTCGCCATCGCCTCAATGACGAGATGGTGCTGCTTGGCTTCCACCAGGCGGCCGGCCGAGAGAATCATGTTGTCTCGCCGCACGCCCAAGGGACGAAACGTTTCGGTGTCGACTCCGTACCGGCAGACAACGCACGCCCGTCGAGCCCGCTGAAACATTGCTTCCTTCGAGTAATAGGAATTGGTCATGACCAGTTGCGCATGGGCGATCCCGCGCAGATCTTCGCGCTCCCTAACGTCCGCCCAAAGGCGCGATGCCCAGTCGCATCCCCTTCGATACAATCGTCGTACACCTCGGCACTTCTCCCCGTCCTGTTCCGAACCGTGGTACCTGACCCCGCTGACTTCATGGCTATACACCACGGTGGGCAGAGCGACCATCGCACTGAGCGAGACGGTATAACTCGGGGAACAGTGATCGATATGGATCAAATCGTATCCCCGCGTCCTGATGTCCTCGGACACGCCGTTAAGCGCGACCGTCAATGCTCGCCGCCTCCAGAGGTCCTGGACCAAAGACACCCACACCTGGAGCAGGTATGGCCGAAACCGGTTCCCGGTGGGTGGCAGCACATATCGATAACTCCGCCGCACGTATGGACCGAGAGGCCAATGGGCATCATTCGGCTCCCCGATTCGGATCACATACTCATCAATAATGTGCCCTCGCCTGGCCAGTTCCCGTACCAGCTCGAAGGCCGCCCGCTTGGATCCGCCGGAGTCGCCGGTATGGCACCAGGCAATCGTCAAGCGACGCCGCGTCGGCTCCGATACAATTTCTTCGATCTCTTCTCGTTCAGACGGAATGCCCATGACTCCGGTCATCGCGGCCATTCAGGCACAGCGGGTCAGCACCGTTCGGGTCAGCCGTTCCATCGAGATGTTGATATCAAAGTGCTGTTGCACATGCGCCCGGGCGGCCTCTCCCATGCGGCGCCGCTCCTCAGGGTTCGCGAGCATGTGGTTGATCGCCCGTTCGAGTTCTTCCACCGACCCTGATCTGACCAATAATCCGTTTTGTCCGTGCACCACAACTTCCCGGGTTCCACCAACGTCGGTCACCACTGCGGGCACGCCTGCCGCCATGGCCTCCAGCAGCGCGAGCGGCAGTCCTTCCTTTTCCGAGGAGAGCACGAACAGATCGGCCTCCCGTAAATACGGCCGAACATCGGCCACCTGCCCCACAAAGGTGACCCATGCCGACAGTCCCAATCGCTGAGCACGCTCCCGCAACTCGCTCTCCAGCGGCCCGGCACCGAGGATCAAGCACCGCCACCCGCCGTATCGCTTCACGGTCCCGGCCAGAGCGTCCAGCAACATATCAATCCGCTTGACGGACGACAGCCGAGCGGCACAAACCAGCGTGACACAGGCTGGCCCTCCTTCATTGGGAGACCCGCTTCCGATCCGCTCCCGTAGTCGGACTGAGCCGTAGTGGCTGAGGTCGATGCCGTTCCGAATCGTGATCGTCCGGCTCGTGGGATATCCGTATTCATCAATGAGTCGGCGGCGGATCGCTTCGCTGACACACACCGTTACATGGCAGAGGTAGCCCTGCAGGGCCGTCCCGACCAGGTAGCGCGTACGCCATCCGATCAGCCTCCGCAGAAACCCCGCCACCCCCCCGCCAGGACTGGGGCCTGGGAGCGGGTCCGGAATCAAGTGCTCCAGCGCCATGACCCGGCGGGCCCCGCAAGCACGGGCTGCGACATACGCCGACAATGGATAGTGCTCGAAGATGCCTTTGACCAGCACAATGACATCCGCTGGATATCGGCGAAAGACCCTCCAGAACGACCAGAGCTTCCGCTTCGTAATGCGGGGCACCTTCACAACTTGCACATGCGGTTGTGCGTGTAACGCTGCGCTATAAAAGTCTCCACTGAAGCACACAATAGTACAGTGCGCCGAATCCCCAATCCTGCGGACGAGGTCGATCAGATGCTTTTCGGCCCCCCCAAACTCTGGCGTCTGCGTGACGAATAGAATCCGCATCATAAGCCCAGCCAGACCACTCCCACCTCGCCAACCGGCTATCCCCGGACATCTCCACTGCCATGCAGCGCGGCCTGCCCTCCGCCGCCAGGCTGACAGCCATGAAGCACTTCGACCATCCGTGCCGTGGCCTTATCCCACGAAAACCAATCGGCGGCCAGCTTGGTCGCTCCCCGTCCGAGCCTGTTCCGCAACTCGGGATCCTCGACCACGCGCGCCATCGCCGCCGCCATCGTGGTGGGAGACTTCGGCTCGCAGAAAATCAAGTTCTCACCATCGACAAACGCACTCTCCACATACGAGGCTTTGGTTGCCACCATGGGCAGGCCGTGCGCGGCGACGGCAGCAAAGGAGCTGTTGTTGAGGTACACGCCCAGGTCGTGCGGGAAGACCCCGATATCGGATGCATACACATAGCGCGATGCCTGATCACTCTCCGTTTCAAAATCACCGGCCCACACGACCTGATGTTCAAACCCCAGTGCTCCGGGCAACGCCCGCATCTCCTCGGCAAACCGAGGACGATCCGGATAGGCATGCGCCACCACCCCCCCGATCAGCAGCAGTCGGGCATGTGGATGTTCCCGACCAACCTGGCAAAAGGCATGGAGCAGGGTTTCCACGCCCTTCGGGGGATAGATGTATCCGAAATACACAAAAACCACATGCCCCTGATCAAAACCCAATGCCTTGCGCAGGGTCGTGCGCTCCTCCTCCCCCGGCGGTGAAGCCATCTTCAGGAGGGGGGGAGGAGGGATGAGCACCGTTTTTTTCTCCACTGGAGGATACTGGGCCGCCAGCATTCGGCGATGACGATCACTCAACACGATCACTCCATCGCTATCCCGCAACAGGGTCCCAAAGACATAGTCTACGTCTCGATGGGACAACCAGGTAGCGACGCCCTTTCGGATCGCTCGGGTCCAGACGGAGAACTTGTCGTTGTTGCATCCCATGGGATATTCGAACTGAGTCACGATCCGACATTGCGGTCGCACCGCCCGGATGAACGACGCCGCAAACGTCATCATCGGGTGGTCCTGGTAAATCCAGCCGATATACACCAACAGGACTACATCGGGAGCCTCGCGGCGCACAAACCGCACCAGGCGAGGCAGGTCCCGCCAAGACCAGTCCCGCATCCGCGCATGCGTGGGAAAGGAATGTCCCTCCGGCCCCTGGCATCCTTCAGTCGTAAGGACATGGACATCAATCCCCCCCTCCGCGAGATGCCGACAAATGTGGAAGGCATGATCGGCTTCTCCCGCTTTCATTGGAGGAAATGCCGCCGATATGACGAGGACCTTCATGGTCGCCCCTATGATGACCGTCCGAGTATCCGTGCCACCAGTGGTCGAATGCTCCCGCTCAGGCAGGCAGCCGCCGCTCGGTTCCCGATCGGAGAGTAGTGCTGGCCCTGGCCGGGTGGCATGAAGAAATCAGAGGCAAACCGATCCGCCATGCAATCCCGGATATCGACATGGGGGATCTGTCCTTCCCTCAGAATCCGTTGCCCGATCGGCACCCATGGTAGGCGGTCAGGAATTTCATCGACCGACGGCAGATAGACCACAAGCGATTCTGCTCCAGATTCAACCACCGCGGATCGGAACGCCCTGAAGATCTCCGTGTTCAGATCCACCAGCACCTGCGGTGAAACGACCGGCCGATCACGCTCGTGTAACGGATAGATGGAGATTAAGAGTCGGAACAGATACGAATGGTAGAACGGCCTCCACACAGGCCGGTCCCATTCGGTTTGCTTATACTCCCCATCGTATTCGATAAATGGAAGCTCTTGAATGGACGATGCCGCAAAGAGTTTGTCCGGACTGATAAGCGGCCGATTCAGTTGAACCAATTGATTGTCGCGGAGCACAAAACGCGGCTTCGCAAAGGGTGTTTCACCGCCCGGAAACAACAGAAAACTATAGATCGAGAGCGTCCGCACCACATCATGATTCACGAATGCCAAGACCACCACGTCAGGCTTCCATGGACGAACATCGCGCAGGTAGCGAAGATACATCTGATCCACGCCATACCCCCCGACTGCGAAATTGAGCACCTGACAACGGGGCCCGACCTCTTTAGCCAGATGATGCACCCAAGCATCTTCGTACGCCACTTCCTCGCCGAACGTAAACGAGTCGCCGAGGAATGCGATTCGGCACCCCGGAGAGGCTCCCTGAAACGATTCCTCGACCGTGGTAGCCCGAAGACCTTCCGGACTGCTCAAATACAGGCCGTCGGCGCTCCTCCGACTTGGACCAATGGTCCAACCCAACTCCTCATCGGCAATCCAAAATGGTGCCCGTGATTCGGCCCGCTTGAGGATGGCACGGAAGTTGGCAGCTGTGGCCTCCCACCGTCGCGGATACAGAAGCCTGTTCACAATGCGCTCTTCGGTATTGGAGGCCACGCTCATGAGTCGCAGGGCAGTCTCAGCAAAGGCCAGTATGCCGATGACTACGATCGCGTTCAGGATCAGACCGAACACCCATTGCTTCGATCCGCATTTCCATCCTGCATGACACTGATGCGCGACGATACCAAGCACCATCACGAGTGCGAGCGTAGCCCCGGCGCACACCAGGCCCGGCCGGCTGTTCAGAAACTCCTTCCAATCCCCCTTCGCTTCAACACGATAAGCCATCAGGAGAATTCCTACGGCCAGAGCCTCTGCCGCGAAGAGGCCCGGCATGACCCACTTTCCGTGTCCCTCCAACCGGCGCATGTCCATATCGTCGGTAACCGAAGCTTCATTCATGTTTTGAGTCTCTCCTGATACTCCTGGCTCACCGATTTGCCTAAGCAACAAATCGGGAAACTGTAGGACCCGTTCTGGCTCTCCATCCCCAGCGATCGGAGCCACAGCGTTCATTAGACCCACCGAACATATATAGACCTTGCAGGGACTCAATCGGAGCATTGCTGGATGTCAGCCGACCAGCTTCCCGAGGGTCGTCATAAGAACTCTCGTGAAATGGATCCGACATGGCTGCAGAATCAACTGTCCGTGGCATGGGCCGACGAACTCTCTTTCGGCAGCCTTTTCACCACGTGAGGCAAGAGACACTCCGCGACACGTCGTTCTCCTACCGGGGAATAGTGAATCCCGCGCTCCAGAAACCGATGGTCCTCTCTCAGTTGAGCCAGACAGTCCCTGAGATCGAGGAAGTTACTACCTTGGGACTTTAGAATGTCGTGACTCACTGGCGCGCGGTACGAAACCTTGTAGCCGAAATCTTCCATCATGGGGAGATAGACCAATAAGACCCGCACCCCGGTCTGTTCGCCCACCCCGAGGATGGCCTTAAAAAGCGCCCCGTTCACCTGTCTCAGACTCTCGTCCGAGACATCGGGGCTGACGACGTTGTGGATCGGATACAGCGAGGTCAGGTAGCGAAATACATAGGACTGGTACAGCAGGTCCCAGTTCCGCTGCTCCCATTCACTGGTCTGATACCATCGATCATAGGCAATGGCCGGCAAGTTGCGGATCGTCGTCGCGGAATAGATTTCATCGGTCTGAGGCAGGGGCGAATTCGTGACGACCAGGTCATCCTCTCGGAGAACGAATCGTGGGGCAACCCAAGGACAATCCGGCCATTCCAGCCCCATGAGGAAACAGTACACGCCCATCGTACGCTCCAGTGCCCCATCCGTGAAGCCCACAATAATCAAGTTGGGAGCAAAAGAGAGAACATCCCTTTGCACGCGCAAGAACATTTGCCCGATGCTATAGCCCGGTACGGCAAAATTCATGACCTGGCAGCGTGATCCCAGGGCTTGCTGCAAGTAGTGTCCCCAGGTGTCCTCGAAAAGCGCCTCCTCCCCAAACGTAAAGGAGTCTCCGACGAGTGCCACGCGACACGGAGCTGATTGGTCATACGTCATTAGCCGCTTTGGTGTACGGATTCGCTGTGGACCGCTATGGAACAAGCCATCCGCGCTGGTCCGATTCGGCCCAATCGACCAACCGAGAACAGGATCCTCTTCGTAATAGCTGGGCTGCCGGGCCATCTGCTTCAGCATGTGTGTATAACGCTCGACGATTCTGTCCCAACCTCTGGGAAGCAGGAGCATTCCATGGACCTCCTCACCCCAAATATGCGGAACCGCAACCCGTCGCAATGACGCTTCGGCGCCCGCCCACACCCCGACAAGCATTAACACGTTCGCCGCCAGTGTAGCCCTGCCACGCGATGCGCGATCCGCGGTCTGAAGGCTCCTCCAGCTTCCTCCGGCAACACGCGCTAAGACCCCCCCTCCGATAACCGTTACCCCGAGGACGAGCCCAGGAAGACTGAGGAAAAAATCACCCCAGGTGGCTTTGTAGGTCGATCGGTAGAGCAACAGCACGGCCGCCAGTAGGCCTAGCTCCATTCCGAAGACGGCGAGAAACAATCCCCATTCAATGGGGAAACCTTTTCGATCGCGCTGTCTTTGCTGCTCATCCGGATTCACTTTCCCTGAACTCGCTCGTCCGTTATACAAGCGTTGCGTACAAATCGGTGTAGGCCTCTGCCTGTCTCCTTAAGGCATACTCCTCGACCGCAACCTCCCGAGCCTTCCGCGAGAGCCCATGTCTGAGTTCCAGGCTTTGGAGTAATTCCACTATCGCGCGTCGCAAGCCATCGATATCGCCGCGTTTGACCAGTCGTCCGGTCTCCCCCTCGCGAACCATGTCGGGAATTCCTCCCACGTCAAACCCGACAACAGGAACCCCGCATGCCAGTGCCTCAAGCACGGTATTGGGCAGGTTATCCTGCAAGGAGGGGATCACGAAGACATCGGCCGCACTGTAGACCAGGGACAGAAAACGTTCATTGTCGATGTGAGACAGATGAGATCCCCTCATGCCCTCGGGTCCTCGAGCTCCCTTGTGTCCGACTGAGAGGAGCCAGAGTCCCTCCAGCTCCTTCGAACAACGCGACAAGGCCGTCATCAACTGGGCGTATCCTTTTCGCGCGTTATCCACGATCTCTGCCACGAAGAGCACGACCTTGGCATCCCTCGGGATCCCGAGCACATCGCGCGCGACACTGGGATCGCGCGGTGCAAAGGCATCGAGATCGATGCCATATGGAATTGTCTCCACGCGAAACCTGGCGAACAGCCGGCTGCCTTTTGCCACGCGCCCCAACCATCGACTTGGTGTCACGAGGCATAACCGGTGCAAAGGCACTTGGGATACGATGGCTAATTTCCGCGCCCAAATCTCGGCCGCAAGATCCTTGGCATGCGTCGAGCCGAGTTGCGGGCACGCATGACACCCTTGTTGGTGCCGCCCACATTCCATGTCGTAGTGGCATCCCCCGGTCACCGGATTCATATCGTGCAGAGTCCATACCACCGGTTTCTCGTGAGGGATCACTCTGAAGAAACTGTCGTAATCCAGAAAGGACGCGACCCAATGCAGGTGCACAATATCGCACGGGCCAATCTGAGGCAGGATTGACTGGCCAAATGGACTGCGCTCGTCGCTAAACACCTCGTACCCGGACGGCTTTCTGCCTTCATACTCCTTCGCGTCCCTGACAATCGCGCGACGCCGAAACCTCCGCTTGATTCGACTGCCTAAATCCGTGGGCGGAAAGAACTCAACCACCGTCTCGTCTTGACTCGCCTTGTGGAGCACGAGCATCGATGATTCCTGTTGCGCGAGGAGCAACCCCCGGTGCAGGCGATAGGCCGAAATGGCCGCACCACCCTTCACATCGGATGTACTCAGGTGAGTAATGTTCATGGCGCAAATCGGTCAGCAAACTCGGGCTCCACAGCGGGCCCTACAGCCTCCCCTAGAACTTCGCTTGCCACCCGGTCCTGCAGGCCTCTAACCGGAACGAGTCTATGTCCCGCTCATTCGGCTCGTGATCGGTTCATAATCGCGATCGTCGCTCTTGCCACAGGGGGACACTAACGGATAGATCCATTCGTTTTGCGGGAACCTGGAGTATTTTTAAGGATGGCGATGCACTTGCCTTTGGTCTCATGCCAAAGAGTTTCCGTGACTTTCGAGTAGTACTCTGGGATGTAAGGCATTTCGAACCCAGCCTTGACCCACGTCGCGTACGGCATCCGTCCACGGTAGAGTCCGGCCCACCGCTCGAAATACGTCTGCCAGGCCATGCGGACCAGAAGAGCTTCCAGTTCATGCCACTGCCGGGCTTCCTTCAGCTTATACCGTTGGATCGCCGGGTCTTGTGCGAGAAACTTCAGAAAGCGGCGCGTATCATCGGCCAGGCTGGCGCACTTCAACGACCAGCCATAACTGATCTCGCTCCAGCGCCAGCGAAACAAAGATCGCTGGCTCACGGCCACCGATCCACGAAGGCATAACTTAAGCAGAATGGCATCATCTGTATAGGTCCCCCCCGGGAAATATGGATGCCCGCCATCTTCCTTGATGTACGCTGTCCGCCCGAGCACCGTGGCATAACTCTCATATCCATAAGCGGTCCAAGAGCGGAGAAAGTCCGGTCCTGATAGGAATTCCGGCACCTGCCCCGATGAAGAGCGCAGAACCTGCCCTCGAGCATCGATGATTTCTTCTCGTGCCAGGGCCACCGCCACCTCGGGATGTTCGTCAAGGACCTGAACAAGGTCGGAAACATAATTGGAACTGATGAGATCGTCATAATCCAGAAATGCGAAATATTCCCCCGTCGCAGCCTCGATCAGCTGATTATAGTGCACCGGCAGGGGAACGGTGTGCGAGTTTTGCCTGAACCGGAACGGTTTCGGATAGTACCTTTCCGCCAACTCCCTCACCTGGGAACCATTCTCTCCATTATCCGACACAATCAACTCAATATTTGGATAGTCCTGGGCCGCAACACTCTGAAGCGCCTCAACCACGTAATCTAGACGCTTGTACACCGGTAATGCGATCGTCACGAGCTTGGTCATGGCCAGGGCCTCATCACACACAGACTAGCTTGGGAACGACTTGCCTCCTGGTCTATCTGCTACGTGGTTTGACCGATGGCAATGTCACCATCTCAACTGATGCGTGAGGCCGGATGCCCCGCACCGCTTCAAAATACCGGCTCCGAAGCGCACCAAGAACCGGCATTTTCTCGGGCATAGCGAAGCCCTCAATTGAATTTATCAGTGTTATTTCGTGGAGCGTCCCGCAAATAGCCAATTCGTCCGCGATCAACAACTCGGTGCGGTCAATGGGCCTTCGAACAAAAGCGATGCCCAAGGACCCTGCCATGGCCTCAACCACATCGACCGTAATGCTTTCCAATGCCCCCTCTGCCGGCGGTGGGGTGTGGACGATCCCATTCCTCACCATCAGAACACACGATGCGGTCGCTTCGGCAACGCGTCCGGCAGGGTTCAGCAGAATCATGTCATCGCAGCCTTGCCGCTGCCCCTCGATTCTCGCCAATCTGGAAACCTCGTAATTGCTCCCCGTCTTGATCCTTGGAGGCAGCGCCGTGTCGGCGCTCCGTCGCCATGAACTCACCCCCATTCGAATCGGAGCCGCAGGCGTAGTATCTTGATGATAGGCGGTCAAAATGAGGTCTGAAACGGTATTCTCTCCCCAGTGCCCTTCAATCCCGAACAAGGTCGTTCGTGCCCACATGTCCCGATCAGCTTTCGCTAGGGCACTGACAAGCTGGTCAATCGCACCGACGTACTCTTCGCAGGTCACTGAACAGGGCAGGTGCAGGAGCTTGGCTGAACGCTGCAAGCGCTCATAGTGTTGGCGTGGCATGGCAACGCACATTGATCCATCGGGTTGCCAATAGGCTTTGACACCTTCGAAGACGTTTAGCCCTCTGGTCACTGCTTCACATCCCACATGCAGAACGGCTTCTTCCCATAGCACCAGCCTGCCATTCTTGTAGGCCAGCTCCGGTCGCTGTAGTTGTGCCACCCTTCCCTCCTTCGCTCTTACACGCTGTCGAGATTAGCGGTTCGCGCGTGATGCGCGCACGAGATCGTCGGGAGTGCCGATGTCAAGATAGCTGCCCTGAGCAAACGGTACGCATCGGATGGGAATCCCATGCCCGACTGCGGAGCGTATGACAGCCCCGACGGGAATGTCTCCCTGAGCATCAATTTGCCGACCTCCCCCGAGACCCGCCTGCCGCTTCATCTCTTCCGATCCCATGAACTCATGAAGAAATTTCGTGAATGCGGGCGTCCAAACTGCACAGGCCCAGGCAAACTCCAGGTCGGTCGTCTCCGGCTTAAGGATGATCGCTCGAACCCGGCCACTTGAGTCATACTCAACCATGTCCATCGCGCGGCAGTCATGCGAAGCCGGAAACAAGCCAAGGACGGCCTCGCAATCCCCTTCGTCCAGCTTCTCCAGTAGCGGCGGGAAGACACCCGCAGGCTCTAGTAAGATATCAGGAAAGCCAAATACAACGATCTCGTCCTTGATAAAGTGATACGCCCGATCCACACTGTCTGGTGGACCGGAAGAGCCGGGGATGACGATATAGGCAAGTTCGATTCCAAGGTGTCGGCCATCTCCAAGGTAGGCGGGAATATCCCATTTCCCGCCACGCAGAATTAGAAAGGCTTTCCTCACTCCGGCAAGCCTGAGTTGATCGAGAAGGTACTCAGCAACCACCTTAGGACGTGCAGCTCCCTTTTCCGCATCTGTGACAAACCCGACCGGAAACAGCTCTTTACTGCACGGCAATAAGCCGAGCCGCCTCGAGTGCCCGGCAGCGGGCACCACTCCGACCACACCCCGCCTCCCCATCGAGACACCATCTGAATCGAGACGATTATTCATTGAGCGGACTAGACTTTCGGATCATGCCGGTAAAGCAGGGCCCCTTTCGTGACCGTATTGTCGTCATACAACATGACAATGTCCTCCGGAATCCGCGAAGTGCAGTCTGTCCCGCACAGATAGTCACGCATGGTCGTGCCGGTGCATTCCTCATCCACACGAGGCGCCCCTCGCTTTTCCACCGCATCTTCCACATTCACGACTCGGAAATCGATGCTGAATCGCGTTCGCCCCGAGGTATTCGGCACACTTGAATGCATCTGCGCGGCCGAAAAGAGGATGACCCCTCCTGCTGGGACGATCAGTCTGATTTGTGGATCCATTTCGATCGGCTCTGTTGGACGGGAAAGCGGGCGAGGATCCGACTTCAGAAATTGGGCGACGTGTCCTCCCCGATGCTGCTTGTTCCACTCATAATAGTTATGGTCTCGCGAATCGTTCTTGACCGCCCGATTCCAGTAGCGGGGATGAAACGCCATGGCATTATCCGGCCGTATGTCATAAATCGGGATCCACCAATTGATTTGGCAGGGGGGCGCGGAGTACCAGGTATCCCGATGCGGATGCCAGGCATAGGCGATGCCGGTGGTTAGATAGTTGTCGCTGGTCGAACTGCGCATCTTGGGCACATCGAAATAGGTCTTAGCCAAGTCCGCCCCCATTTCTGTCAGAATATTCTGGATGTGTCGTTTTGATTCGGGATGGTGAATGAAGGTTGGCTTGAGACGTCCTAAGATTTCGGCGTACTGCTCAACCGGCATATCGAACTGGGCAAGTTCCGGATCCAACGGAGCAAAAGCTTCTTCGATGAGCGTGCGAGCATGCTGAATGAACGCCAAGGTGCTGGGCCTGGGCGAAAAAGCAAAGAGCTGACCGGCAAAGAGTTCCTGACGTCGCTTCTCATCCGGGAGAGTGGAGTCATAAAACACCGTGTTGTTCATCTGTGCCTCCCATGAATCAATTGTGACCCGGCCTCCCAAGATCTTCTAATAAGTTGTAGGCAGCAAGCGACTGGGCAGCCTCTCGAATCTCTGCGAACGGCATACCGCTTCGTTCAGCTATATCCAAGAGACTGTGCGTTCCGTCTGAGAGATTCAGCACCCACAAGAGCGTCAACTCACGTGCCTGTTTGTCCTGCTGCCCGGCAATGGCTCGATAGAGCCCTCGTTTTCCTAACTGCGGTTCGCACTTGGGGTTCAGATTACGGTACAGGCGATCCTGCTCCAACACGTCGATAGCGTTCAGGCAGTGAGCATATGAAGCAGCCAACGACCGAGGATCGATCAAATCCAGGTTATCCGCAGAGGTATGGTACTCGGGATACTCTCCATGGGGCGTTCGCATCATCACCCCAATGGGCAGATCGAAGCCGGGTGAGCAGAATTGTCGTTCATCGTATCCATAGGGGAAAAAGTCCCCGATGACGTATGGCTTCCCGGAGTGCTGAAGCAGATGGAGCATGACGCGGTCGATGATTGCGTTTCCTCGTCGGCTCTTCTTATAGCGAAGAGATCCTCGATCTCCCAGACCGGTCAAGACAAGCCCATGCTTGATCAGCGGCACCACGTCCTCATGCGTCGCAAGCCAAGCGATCGAACCGATCGTCGTGGGAATAAAGATGAAACGATAGGAGTAGTAGCTGCGCTCCCGATTGGCCATCGCTCTTGCAAGCAACGTGGCTACCGCAATGCCGGACAAATTGTCGTTACAGAGAGAGGGATGGCAGACATGAGTTGAAATCAGCACCTCTTCCTTAGTTTGCCCTGGCAATCGACACTCTCCATAGGTGAGCGACCCGGATGGATCGAGGGTGGAGTCGATGCGGATCTCGTACTCCGGATCCGTCAGCGCGGACAACTGTCGCTCGGAGAGACAAAATCCCCAGTTGGACTTGTAATAGGAGGTCCGATATGGAATCCACTCTGGATGGTCAGGCAGAGTGAAGAGGTGAGGTCTCAATTCTGTCAGCGAAACCCGTGCATGAACAGGAATGCTGTAGCTAACAACATGCAGGTTGGACTGACGAAAATCAACCACTCGCTCGCCTGCTTGATTCATGATATAAGCATCTCGGATATTCCACTCAGGTGGGATCGTCCAATCGAACACTTGAGTGCCACACGGCACTTCGATCATTTCCAGCTGAATTTTTCGCTCAACGACTTTGAGCGTCGTGCGAACCCCCTCGCCGGTAATACTCCGACAGACGGGATACAGCTCCTTCACTAGATCATAGGCCTCTAGTCCGATATCAGGGTCTGGGACAGAGTGTGGTCCGATCGAGTCCAGCATCACAAGGATCCATCGAGACTACAACGACCGCATGGCGCCATCAAGGCCAGCATTGAGAAAGACACCCGGAAACGTATTGAACCTCCTGGCTGCCGAGACCCAAGACACGGAGCGCAGAGGTAGGTCAATCAAAGACCTGCACATGAGGAATAGGCACGACGAACTGGCCACCCCATTCCCGAATAAAGGACACCTGATTCATGATTTCATCGCGAAGATTCCAGGCGAAGATAAGCACATAGTCCGGACGTGTCTGGCGGAGCCGCTCAGGATCGTAGATGGGAATATGCACACCCGGTAGGAAATGTCCTTGCTTGTAAGGACTCCGGTCCACAGTGTAGTCAATAAAATCCGTCCTAATGCCGCAATAGTTCAGCAGCGTAATCGCCTTCGCCGGGGCACCATATCCAGCTACCTGCTTGCCTGCTTCTTTGACCGAGATCAAAAACGAGAGCAACCTCCGCTTCGTTTCTGCTACCCCCTCCCCAAACGCGAGGTAGGAGTCGATCACATTTAATTTCGCAGCCTCTTCCCGCGCTCGAAGCTCACGAACCCGATCACTGATCGGCTTCGATCCATCCTCCGCGTGACAAGAGAACACGCGCAAGGATCCTCCATGCGTCCAGATTTCCTCAACGTCAAACACCTTCAAGCCGTGTTGGGCAAACATGCGATCGACCACGAAAAATGAATAGTAGGAGAAATGTTCGTGGTAGATCGTGTCGAACTGATTGTTCGCCATCAACTGCATCACATGCGGAAATTCAGTTGTCAGGACCCCGGTCGGCTTAAGCGCAAGTTTCAAGCCGTCGACGAAATCGGTGACCTGCGGCACGTGAGCCAACACATTATTTGCTATAATCAGGTCAGCCTGGCGTCCCTCCGCCACGAGTTTCCGGGCAGTGGCCTTACCGAAGAATTCAGCGACCGTAGGAATCCCCTTCTTCATGGCTACTGCAGCCACATTCATGGCGGGCTCGATTCCAAGCACCGGAATGGCTTTCTGAGCAAAAAATTGAAGCAAGTATCCGTCATTGCTCGCGACTTCAAGCACAAGACTCTTCGAGGATAATCCGAAGCGTTCCCCTGCCATTTCCGCATAAGATTTGGCATGCTGAAGAAAACTGTCTGAGTAGGAAGAAAAGTACGCGTAATCTCCGAATATATCCTGCGGGCTCTCGAACTCATCCAGCTGGACCAGCAAACACCGCCGACACACGAATACGTGGAGGGGGTAAAATCGTTCCGCCTGATTGACCTGATCGGGACGCAGATAGCTGTTTGCCAACGGGGACATTCCCAGATCCACAAACGTTTCTTGTAACGGAGCCGCACAGAGACGGCATTTCGTTGTACTCACGCCATATTCCTCCACAGAACTGTTCCGTCACGAACTTCAAATCAGCCCCCTGACACGGAGCGCCCCTCCCCGAAGCACGGCTGACTCTTCTAGGTCCATCCGAGTTTCCTGCAGAATCCTATCCTGCGGGACTTCAGGTGCCACCTCCGACTAGTGATTCGTCAATAGGCTACCAGGGCGTGGGGAGTCCCGAAGTGACACACTTGAACCCTTAGGCGCACGTCTTCCCGTCGAGTGGGGTATAGCCGATCCCACGCCAACTCACACCAGCCTGGGCAAACCTCTGTGGATCGAAAAACCCTCGCCCATCAACAATTAGCGGTCGACGCATAAGCTGACAACAGTCTTGTGGGGTAATTGCACGGTATTCCGGCCAGCTCGTCACCAAACAACATGCATCGGCATCCCTTAACGCATCCTTCCAATGATCCGCGAACGTCACCATTTCAAACTCCTCCTGGGCCCTCGCCTGCGGCATGGCAATGGGATCGTGTACAACTACGGAGGCTCCTCGAGCACGTAGCGCGGTGATGACGGGCAAGGCCGGTGAATGCCGCAGATCGTCGGTGCCTGGCTTGAACGCCAACCCCAATACGGCAACTCGCTTCTCCGTGAGGTTCATTTCGCGCTCCAGCAATGTCAGCACCTGCAGTGGCTGTAGTTCATTGGTTTGGAGAACCGCATCCAAAATGGCGGTTGGTATTCCCAACCGCTTGCCGAATCCCCGTAGCGCAGCCACGTCTTTCGGAAAGCAACTCCCCCCAAAGCCAAGACCGTGCCAGAGGTAATCGACCACGTCTGCCGGCTTACCCCGCTCCGGCTGCTTGGGCGTCAGGCGACGGTCAAGATGCACACTTCGCCATACCTCTCGGGCATCGACACCCGGCATGGATGCGCACAAGTTCCCAACCTCATTGGAAAATGAGATCAGTGTCGCAAAAAGTGAATTGGCGACGTATTTAACTGTTTCTGCAGTTCTTGGCGTCGTCACTACCAAAGGGCATTCGAACCCGTCATACACTCGGCGCATCACCGTTGCGGCCCTGTCGTCGGAAGCGCCGACGACGATGCGGTCTGGGAAGCGACAATCGTCCACCGCCTGGCCCTCTCGAAGGAACTCCGGGTTCATGCACAACCCCCACCCATCGCCCAGCGGTCGCTGGCTGGCGTCCTCAATCGTGGTCCGAACGAGATCATCCGTTGTACCAGGCAGCACCGTACTCTTGACGACCACCACATGATAAGCGGTTTTTCCACGCAGGACATCGCCGATGGACTTTGAGGCCTGTCGGATCTGTGACAGATCCGCATCCGACCCGATGGTCGGAGTCCCCACACAAATCAGCGTCACCTCGCTGTTGCGGATAGCAGAAGCCAGGTCCGTCGTCGCCGCCAATCTCCCTTCCCGCACGACTCTCGACAAGAGCGGCTCCAGTCCCACCTCATAGATAGGCGCCCGACCGCCATTGATCATCTCGACAGTATTCGTCCGTACGTCCACGCAGACCACTTGATGCCCGGCATCGGCCAGGCATGTCCCGGTTACGAGTCCAACGTACCCTGTGCCAACAATCGACAGATTCATGCTGTACCATCCATCTCACACCACCCTGACCATCACTTACTTTTGAAAGATATTTTCTTCCAGAGGAAGGAAGTGTTGGTACCAATACAACAGCCGCCGGAGTCCCTCCTCCAGGTAAACCTGCGGCCGGTAGCCCAATAACTGGCGCGCTTTGGATAAGTCAGGACAGCGCCGTTGCGGATTATCGGTCAGATACGCGGCCTCCGGACTCGCTTGACATTCCACATCACTGCCCCCACCAGAGAGCTTAGCGACAAGAGACCCCAGGTCGCGCATCGAGATTTCCGGGCCATCGGTGCCAATGTTGAAGGCTTGTCCGTTATAGGTGGACAAGAGCACAAGCAGATATCCCGTCAGCGCATCGGAGGCATAACAAAAGGTTCGGGTCGGGGTTCCATCTGAATAAATTTTGATCGTGCGCCCGGCCATGGCGTCCGCACAAAAGTCCGGCAGTACCCGCCTATCGGTTAACCGAAGTCCCGGACCATAGTTGTTAAACGGTCGAACCATCTTGACGGGCAGTTTGTGCTGCTCGGCATAGATGTAACACAACGTCTCCCCAAGTCGCTTCGACTCATCATAGCAGGCCCGCGGCCCAACGCACGACACGTTCCCACGATAGGACTCCGCGGTTGGGATGTCTGCAGGCGGTGGATCACCATAGATCTCGCTGGAGCTAAAGAACAGCATGCTGGAGGACCGATTGCGCCGGGCTAGCTCGAGCATGTTTCTCAAACCTGTTACGTTCGCATCCAGCGTCTCCAAGGGATATTGACGGTAATAGGTCGGACTCGCGATCGATGCTCCATGGATGATGTAATCAAACCGTACGTTTTGCTTCGGCCAAGGCTTAACGATATCGCATCGGCGGATCTCGATATTGGGATCGGCTTGGCCTAGCTCCGCAATCCATCGTGGATGCCCTCTCAGAAAATTGTCGGCAGCCACAACTCGGACCATCCGCTTGCGCTTCCCAGAACTACCGACGCCATTTAGGTATGAAAAGAAGTGGAGGAAATTGAAACCCAAAAAACCGGCGGCTCCGGTCAGGAGGATGCGTGCTCCCCGTAGCGACTCCACCTTGTCACCCAGGGTAGTTGCAACTCGCGCCCAGTCCTCAGACAACCACGCCCGCGCTTTCGTCGACAGGTCAGAGTATCTCAGCTTTGATGATGCTGAATGAGTGCGCCTTTGGTTCCCCACATTCCCCCCTTTGCGACTCGACGCAGGTACTCGGCATTTTCCCTACCACACCTGCCATGGCGCCTTTCCGGAAGCCCACAACTCCTCCAAGTAGTTTTTCTCCCTGAGCGTGTCCATGCATGACCAGAATCGATCATGCCGGTAACCCATGAGTTGGCCATCCTTGGTCAACCGCTCGATTGGCTCACGCTCCCATGCTGTGTCGTCGCCGTCGATGTAGTCGATTGCGTCGGTCTGCAACACGTAGAAGCCTCCATTAATCCACCCCTCTTCTCCGTGAGGCTTCTCTCTAAACTCGGTGATGCGATCCTGCTCATAAAGCAACCTTCCGAATCGTGCCGGTGGGAGAACCGTCGTGACGGTGGCAAGTCTTCCATGTTGTTCATGGAACCTGATGGCAGCCTGAACGTCCACATCGGCAACCCCATCTCCGTAGGTGAATAGGAACGTTTTGTCCTCTCCAAGCCACCTTTTAAGCCGTTTCAACCGACCACCAGTTTGGGTATGCAAACCTGTTTCGACCAAATGAACCGTCCAGTCTTCTGCACGCTTGCAGTCGTGAATGGTCGTTCTTCCGCTTCCAAGATCAACTGATATATCGCTATTAAACGCGTAGAAGTTGAGAAAGTACTCTTTGATCATCTCACTCTTGTATCCAAGCGCTATAATAAAATCATTGATTCCGTTTGCAGCATAGATCTTCATGATATGCCAGAGGATCGGTTTGCCACCGATTTCCACCATCGGCTTCGGCCGCAAATGCGTTTCCTCGCTGAGGCGAGTCCCCATTCCACCAGCTAGAATAACGGCTTTCATGCCCCCTCCCGCGCACGCAACGTTAACCATTAACTCATTTGCGATTTTTTAAATACTTCCGTGTCGTTGACATCGATAACCGCAGACAATTCGTATGCGTCGGGGTTGTTGTAGAGTGGATGATCGAAGACGTGAAGGGTGAACATTTGTTCCGTCCACCACCACCGATATTCAGGGGGGACATAGTAGGTGAGGCCCTTGATGGGCGAGATCTTCCTCATACTGTGAGCTGCATTGAACTCGCGAATGGCCAGGACCTCACCGGCAAATTCGCTGAAGTCCTTTCCCACCGCGCACCGGAATGAACACGGCATTCGAGGTATCAGATGCCCGTGCACTCCCTCGAAAAGTTTCAGTGCATCCATGGCCGATGAATACATACCAAGATCGATGCCCACAAACGCCATGGGGGCAGGAGAACTCGCGAGAAACTCTGGCACTGTATCTCGGAGCAACCCCAGACGTAGGGATGCCCTGTTTAGCCGATGAAGCAGATCGTCCTTGTCGCATGGATAATATCCCTCAGTCCACTTAAAGGGATTGTCCCGATAGTCCTGGGGCTTCGGTAATCCTTGCCCCGTGTCAAAACCGTAGACCTCGATCTCGATACCCACAAGATCGGCACAGAGTTCGGCCGTTTTTTCCATCGAAACAAGGCCAGCGCCACCTGCCACACCGACTTCAAGTACTATAATTCTTTTCAGGCCGAGAACCCGGCTGAGCGCTGCTCCTTGAAGGATACCCCATACGTACGCCGGCCGCCTGGCGCAGACGGGGTCCAGCATGACTCGCCCCATGGTCGACCAAAGCCAGGAATAACTGTTGTCAAAGGGGATCGGAGCGGGAGATGTCGTAGCTGGACTCTCTGGGCTATCGTCATTGACCCAATTTTTCACTCTTCCCAGTATGGATCTCACAATGCGCCTCAGAATCATTCGCTCGCTCCTGTTATTATCCCCCTCGTTATAGCCGACATCCTCGTGGACAGCGGCGATGCCTTCGCTTTCTGGGTAGTGGAGCCCTCTCCCCGGGTATTGCGTACCCTACGGACCTGCCGGCCTCAGCCGACCGGAGAGAAATTCGTGGTCCACTTCAACAGGGGCCGGATCGCTCCTTCGAGGTCTCCTGTATAATCACCACGAGCCGATCCGCCCTCAAGATTGTCGATAATCTGAAAGGCCACGACCTCTTGGGTCCCAAAGTGGATGAAATAGGGATTCAATGACAAGCACCAGACCCCCACGAAAAATGTTCCCTCGCCGAGAAAGTTGCCTGGCACCCATGCACAGCTAATGTATCGGCCTCGGGGACGATCGCGTCGACGCCAATCCGGATCCAGATCCAGAGCTTCAAAAATGGTAGCGCCGTCCTCCCCAACGAGCTTCAACGTTGGCGTCAGAGCTGGACCTTCGCGCAAAACCTCATACTCAATTTCGATCGAAAAGGCCTGGCGAATGTCGATCGTGTCACATATGCGTCCATCGTTGGCCCTGATTCGCACTCCTCGAAGGCGGACCCGCTCGTCCCCTGGCGCCAAAGGAAGATCGATCCATTCTCGACTCGCTCGGGCCCCCACCCCGGAATGTAGATACCTGCTGACGGCCTGATGCGTGGGAGCATCCGCCACGAGTTCACCACGATCGAGATACAGCACCCGACCGCACAACCGTGTCACGGCCTGCATATTGTGTGACACAAACAATACCGTGCGCCCATGCTCACCGATTTCATGCATCTTTTCCAGGCACTTCTTCTGAAACTGCATATCGCCCACCGCCAGAACCTCGTCGACGATCAGGATCTCCGGTTCGAGATGGGCGCCAACGGCAAACGCAAGTCTGACATACATCCCGGTTGAATACCGCTTCACGGGCGTATCGATAAATTGCCTCAGCCCAGAAAATTCGACGATCTCATCAAATCTCTCGTCGATATCGGATTTCCGCATGCCTAGGATGATCCCGCTCAGGTAGACGTTATCCCGTCCCGTCAACTCCGGATGAAATCCCGTACCAACCTCAAGGAGAGTCCCCACGCGCCCGAAAATTTCCGCTCGACCGCCCGTCGGCTCGGTTATTCGAGACAGGATTTTCAGCAGTGTGCTCTTCCCCGCTCCATTTCTCCCGATAACCCCAACAACCTCCCCCCGCTTGACCTCGAACGAAACCTCCCTCAACGGCCATATCTCTTCTCGATGAGTTGCCGACTTCGAGGATCGTCGTAACTTCCGGCCTACCTTCGCCAAGACACTGGTCACACCTTCGGAGAGCGTGTCGGAGGGCTTGTTCCCCACGTTAATGACATACTTCTTTGCGAGTCCTAAAGCTCGAATAGCGATGTCACTCATAGTCGGCAAAACACTCTCGCAATCATCGGGTTATTGGACTTATCTTGGCATACTTCCGAACCGACCCTGGTGGCCCCAGGACCACTTCAGACCGCCCCGTGTGTCAGATTACATCGGCGAACGAACGTTCAACTCGGTTAAAATATGCGAGACCGCCCAGTAACAAAATCGAGACCAGGACCAGACTTTGCGCGATGATGAAAACATCCGGTGCCTCGGTTCCAAGGAGCGCCCATCGATAGCCCTCAATAATGCCCACCATAGGATTTAACCCATACAGCGTACGCCACTCGCTCGGGACCATAGTCAGTGGATAAACTATGGGCGAGGCGAACATCCACACTTGCGTAACAAGTGGGATGACAGCCCCCACATCTCGATACCTGACGTAAAACGCTGCCAGCCAAAGACTCACCGCCAGAGCGGTGGCCACCGTCACCATGACCAGCAGCGGGAGAGCGAGTATTTGCGGACCCGGGACGATTCCGAACCAGGCCATCAAAATGAACAACAACAGAAACGATATCCCGAAATCTACGAGCCCTCCCAGGACAGCCGCAAAAGGAGCAATAACTCGGGGGAAATAGACTTTGGTGATCAGATTTGCCTCAGCTACGACGCTGAAACTTCCTCGATCCAGACTCTTAGAGAAATACGTCCATGGCACTAATGCCGCATATGCGAAGACAGGATAGGGCACCCCGCCCGAAGGAAGATTGGCCAATCGGCCAAACACAATTGTAAACACGATCATCATGGCCAAAGGTTGTAGTACAGCCCAAGCCAAGCCAACCGCTGTCTGAGCATACCGAGCCTTCAAGTCTCGCCACGCAAGGAAGTAAAGGAGCTCGCGATAATTCCACAACGATCTGAGTCCCAGCCGAAAGAGCTGGTTACAGGGCTGTATGACAATCGAGGGAATTTCCACGTTCATGCCGGTCTCCTTCGGCGTTCTCTCTGGACTGTTCGGCAACACGCCGATTGAGTCACAAACAAGTATACCTGTGAATCATTTCTCCACCCACCAACCTGGTACAACATGAAAACGCTATTGGAAGTGAGGCTGGGGGATCCAAAGAGGCGGCGCTTTCAGGAAAGGGACAAGCTACCGCCCTGCCGGTCTTGACCCGCTCAACCCGAGTTGTTGGCCCAATCGACCAACCCGATTCGTGCCCAAATCGCCGAAGGTCGGTCATCCTCCGGCCCGTATCAGCACGCCACCCAAATCTCATGTCGGACGTCTACGATCGGAAATCGCTGCAGCTCACTATATATCCTTATGCTTACGGAGCAGTCCTTGCTAGGTTGCGATATGTCATAGATTGACGAGATAGCTGAGATCTACCACCAGTCTGGCTTGATAAGATAATGCCCTCAAGAGTAACACCGCTCGTTGGTACCCTGGGATCGCACGTTCAAAAATAGCCTCCATGCCACGAAGGGGACCTTCCTCTATGCGGACCGCCTGACCAGGGAGGAAGGCGTCGGGCTTAGACAATTCGACAAATCCTCTGATCATTCTCGCTTTGATCGCCGCCAACAACTCGACGTCAACCTTAGCCGGATGTGCGCCGAAGGAAACAATTCCACGGACTCCTCGACAATAGGTCACGATTCGATGATCTCGATCAATGTTAAACTGAGCGAACAAGTACCCTGGGAATAGCGGCCCCACTGCACCCTGACTCCCGTCCCTCGACCTCCGAACTTCTCTAATCTCCGGAAAGAACGTCCGGATTCCGGCGCGACCAAGGTGAATTCGCGCGGATCGTTCCTGGTGAGGTTTACATCGCACCACATACCAGGGAGTGTCGGTTCCCCAATCAGTGTCCAATTCATGCATAGGAGCGTCGAGCATCGCATTCCCCTTGATATCCACAGAACAGTCGGACGGCGAGCACTTGCGGCACCTTCGTTTGCGAGCCCCTGGCCCTACCCTTGCCCAACCGGAATACCCCAACCACTTCCGGTCCACCGTGGGGGAGAACATTTTTCACCTGGCACATCCTGAATGGAATCCGTCTCTTCGTACAAGGTTCGAATCGGCAGAATTGCGTCGCGGATGGCCCCAAATCGAAAGTCGGCCAGCAACCTAATGAGACGTTCTTCTGTCTTGCAGAGATTAGTATAGTGTCGAAGTCGGGCAAGCCACGGTCCCTTCATCCGCGGTTGCTCCGGGTCTAGCTCCCAGGGATGGAAATAGGTGACAAGCGGCTGCCCCAAACGTTCAGCCCGTCTAAGCAACAGCCGAAAAACCGGGTACGGACAAAATCTGAAGTACCCCCCTCCCGCAATAGGCAATCTCACACCTCCAACCTCCACAGTTGAAGGAGGCAGTTCCCAGAGACCCCCGCTATCGGTTTCGATCCTGTGCAAGGAGGCAACCGCCCCCGGGATTCCATACGTGTCGTGGATGATCGGAAACACGCTGGTATCGTACCGGTATCCTTCCTGCACCAAAATCGGGAGGGCCCAGAGCGAGTCCTTTGTGATTGAAAAACTCGGTGCTCGGTATCCAATCACAGGGCGGCCACAGAGGTCTTCCAGCACTACCTTGGCTTTTCGCACATCTTCACGGAATGTATCAGGTGGCTGCGCAGTCACCAACTCGTGCGCATATCCGTGGGAGGCAATTTCGTGCCCCTCGAGTACGATGCGCTGAATCACCGATGGGCACCGCTCAGCTACCCATCCCAGCACAAAAAACGTGGCATGAAGTCCTCGACCAGCAAGCATGGCGAGGATTTTATCGGTATTCGCCGCAACTCGACTTTCAAACTGGTCCCAATGACGCCTGCGCATCGGAGATGCAAATGCCGAAACCTGGAAATGCTCCTCGATGTCGAACGTCAGACAATGTAGCAGACGAAGGTCCTTGCCATTCACGGCTATCGAGCCCCTTGCCCAAAAATCACAACCTTCACCGTTTCAGCTAAAATTCGCAAATCCAACCCCAGTGAGAGATTCTTCAAATAATACAAATCGTATTGTAACTTGATATGAGAATCTTCCGCAGACGCCCCGTATCGAAACTGCGTTTGAGCCCACCCAGTGATGCCGGGCCTGACCGTATGTCTGAGGTCATAATACGGAATGCTCCCCCTCAAATCCTGTACGAATACGGGGCGCTCGGGACGAGGGCCGACGAGACTCATTTCTCCCTTGAGAACGTTAATGAGTTGGGGAATTTCATCCAGTCGCCACTTCCTCAGGAACCGACCCACTCGGGAAACTCTCGGATCTTCTTCTGCGGCCCAACGGGCACCTGTTTTTTCTGCGTCCTTGGACATCGACCGAAACTTCCAGATCATATACGGCTGCCCTTTTAGGCCGACCCGCATCTGACGATAAAAGACCGGACCAGGAGAATCCAGGCGTATCAGTGTCCCAATCACCATCATCAGCGGAAGCAGCGCGATGAGTCCCACAACGGAAACTACAAAATCGATGAGGCGCTTCGCGGTCATGGTCACCATGCGCCGGCGAAATCCAGTAGAAAAAATAAGCGCACTCGGCTTCAACAGATCGATCGATAGACGACCTGATTCCTCCTCATACAGATGATGACCATCGACGATATCCAACCCCATTGCTTTCATATCAAGCAAAGTTTGTACAGGCAGGACCGCCCGCCTATCCTCCAAACACACGGCGATTGTATCAATCTGATGACGCTCCGCGATCTCAAATAGCTGCTCAAAGGTACCAATCACAGCGGACATACCGAACCGCTCGCCCACCTGCTCTTGATCCTTGGCGAGAAATCCAACGACTTCTGTGAACCACGCTCCGCGTTCATTCAAAACATCGGAGAGATCTTTCGCAAGCGGACCAATGCCAAGGATGAGAATGCGGCGCTTCAACGTAGGCAAACGGATGCCTAACGCTCCCCACGAAGGGGACATGCTAGTCGCCACCAAGCCCATCCCTCGTTCGGAATCACTTGAGCTGTTCATGGCGGGCTTCATGGTAATACATCTGCTGCATATAGTAGGGAGTATCCTGTACTTCGAGGCCGTTCAGTACCACAGAGATGGGCCCCGGATCGCCGAGAGTCTTCAATGCCTTCTGGACCGCATCACGCCCTGTGGTTCCAGCCCGCACAACAAGAATAACGACGTCTGCCATGCTCGCCAGCACATTCATATCAGCCAACGGCAGGATCGGCGGTGCATCCACAATGATGTAGCTGAATCGTTCTCTAAGATCAGCAACAAGGTCGGCCACCTGCTGCATTTTTGACAAGGCCGGAGGTCCATCCCCGACGGAGCCAGCTGGCAGGATAGAGAATCCTAACCCCTCCGGATGCTGTAAGCACTCTTCCAACGGCTTATCACCGTGCAGCACCTCCGCCAACCCTGGATGCGACTCGACCCCCGCATACACGTGTTGCATTGGGCGCTTGAGATCGCAATCAACAAGTACCGTTTTCTTATCGAGGTCTCGGGCCAATACATGGGCTAAGTTGAGGGACGTGCAGGACTTGCCTTCCCCCATCAACGCACTGGTCAGCACGATGACGGTGCTTTTCCTCTCGCCTCCCATAAGTTCCAGTCTGGTCGCGGCGACTCGGAACTGTTCAGTAACCAGCGAACGTGGTCTCCATAGCGTCACAAGCTCAAGTCCCGGCGACAAATGGGACGAGACCACGGCGGTCCCCTTACTATGGCCATTGCCGTTCTCAGACTCTACATTTCCATAATGCGGAATCAGACGACCGGCTTTGCTGGACTGAAACAGTGCTACTGGTCGAGGTCGACGCGAGAGGACCCTGGATGATTTCACCCCTCCCCCCAAAGCACTCTCGTATTGAGGAATTGTGACCAGGACAGGCAAGCCAAGGGTGACCTCGACTTCCTCTGCGGAATAGAATCCTCTCCTCAACAGTTCTAGCCCAACCGCGCCTCCGAGTCCGAGTGCGCAACCGATCGCTAGGCCACTCAACATGATGAAAAGAACATTGGGCTTTTCCGGTAGCACAGGCAGGCTGGCAGGGTCGATAATACGGAACTGAGATCCTTTCTTACGACGCTCCACATCTCCAGCGATCGCCGCATTGACTTTCTTTTCAGACAGTGCCTGGTAGCTTTTTTGCAGATTATCATAATCGCGCTCCAGCGCCATCAGCCTCTGCTTGTGCGTAGGAGCTCGGTCCACGCGTGCTTGGTATCGCTGCATGTCCGCGGCAATCCTCGATTGCTTCACCTTGATCATTTCAGCCTGCTCGACCAAATCCTCACGCTGGCGGAGAAGATCGGCATGATAGGAGTCGATGAATTTGCCTTTCGACTTTCGTCCGATTGCCACATCGTCAGACTCTGGCAGTTGCCCTACATAATCTTCGGTGGATATAGCCTTGAGCTTCTTGATCTCCTCCTTAATTTGGACAATGTCTGGATAATTATCCTTGTAGACGGCCATGAGACCCAGCAATTGACGCTCGAGCTCTTTGATTCGTGCGAGACGTAGATCCCGCATGCGGCGAGGATTCCCATCGCTGCCCTGCTCCTCATAGTCCCGTATACTTTTATCAAGAGAGGCCATCCGCAAGGCAAGACTCTTAGCCAACTCGTTTTGCGCCGTCTGTTCAGACTCGAGGCGATCCAATACTCTGAGATTGGCATCCATCTGCTCCGGTAATTCACCCAGATGCTGCTGCTTGAACTCAGCGATGGCTTTTTCCTTTTGCTCAAGCTGTAACTTAATGGCGTCCAATTCGTGTTGTAGGAACTCGGTTGAAGACTCTGCTATTTCCTCGCGGCTCCGCGAGGTCTCGTCAAGAAAGGAGCTTGCAAGCCGGGCGGTCACGTCTCGCGCCATCGTCGGGCTTTCATTCGCGAAGGAGAGGGTAAGGAAAGATTGATCCTTCGCCATCTCGATTTTGATAGCCGTACGCATCCTGCCAACGACTCCGTCCTCAAACACGGTGCTCGCGTGATCTTTGTCGTATCCATAAAGGTGGAATTCGTGCGCTACCCGGGTAAGCAAGCTCCGACTCAATAAGATCTGCCGCATGGCCGTGATACGGGCGTGCATCATCGCCAACCGATCCGAAGATCCGTCGCTGGTCGCAGATTCGACATCCTTGACGTTGAGGATCTTTTGCTCTTCGGCGAGTAAGAGAGTCGAGGATCGGTAACTCTTTGGCAAGATCACGCAGGCGGCCCACGCCACCCCAAGTGAAACTATCAAGGCGCCGAGCACTAACCACTTACGGTTCAGAATTGCCTTCAGATAGTCCTGTGGCGTGAGAAGACGTGTGTTCACTTGACTCCCTTCCCCGGTGTGCTCGTGCCCAGGCCATTCCCGCCGGTGGGCAACTTCAGGCCACTGGCCCCGCCTGCAGACCCAATATCGAGCCCCCCGCTCCTAAAAAATCCCGGCGCAGGCGTAAAGACGTAAGAGAGTGAAACCATGACCATATGCTTCGAGAATTCAAAGGCTTGGTTTCCGCTATTCAGTGTAGTTGGATTGGGGCTCGAATCCACAAAGTTCAACCAACTATGGGTGAGGCTAGCCTGAAGGTTCGGGGTGACTAGATAATTCAACCCTTCAGTTGTCCCGTAGGTATCAAAAGCGAAGGTCGAACTCTGCGCACCGCGCAGGCTTCCAATGCTGCGAGCGAAGTTAACGCCTGCCTGTGCAGTGACACGATCTGTTACACCAAATGAGGCTTGCGCACCCACCACGTGCGTAAGAATGGGTCCGGCCTCCGCCACAAAACTAGGGAAAACGCCGAAGTTATAGCTCAGGGATACGCTGTAACGGCCTCGTGCGAGCATCGATCCTGGAGAAACACTCCCGGCGATTCCAGGTAAAGCGCCAACTGACCCCGCGGCGGATGTAGACAGCAGCATCGGCGAGGCACTCATCCGGCCCCCGAGAGACCCGACAGTTTCTCCCGCACTACGGAGCGCGGAAGAAGCCGATGACCATGTGACAACCGCCGTCGCAGTTGGCTGTACGCTCCAGGGGACGCGCTGGGGTACACCCGTACTGAGATCGTTGAAAGGCTCGAGTAGTGTCGCCCCTCCACCAAGGGTTGACGACAACTCTCGTGTCCATAAACGAGACCATGTCCCCGTTGTCGTATGAGTGCCGAACGAGTCTACGCCGGTCTGGCTAAATGTGGAATAAGCGTAGTTCCAGGTGACAGTGTCGTTCAACGACATCTGCCGATTCACTCCGGCGGTTATGGTATGACCCGTGGTATCAAACAGCTGATTCTGCAGCGCATCACTCGCAAGACCAAACTGCCCGCCAAAACTGATTTGATTGTAACTGTATCCGAAGGAAAGGCTAGTCAATGGCGTCAATGCGTAGCCACCGTTGATACTCCCCGAGTAGGAGGTGATTCTTGCCCTGTTGGCCACAAGCCCGGAATCGAACGGTCCGATGGCTCCGCCCCCTAGCACACCCGTCGTCCCAAATCCAACACCACCGAACCCAACTCCACCGCCCCCGAAGGCGGACGCTGCTGGGGTGAATTGATACGCTCCCAGAACCGATAGGGTCGTGAATCGATTGGATAGGCGTTTGGCCATTTGAGTCAGGTCCATGGTCGTCGCCGCATTGAATCCAGCAAAATCAAGGTCGGGGTTGTTCACATATTTTCCGATCACACCCCCAAGCGAGAGCGATCCGGTAAATGACGGTGACGCATGTGCAAGGACCAACTGGGGATTTACAAACGTCACGAAATCATCAGGTGTTATCCCAGGCCCTAAGACCGACTTTGGCGCATAAAATACGTTACTATCGTATTGCTCAGAAATAGAGATAATGGGGAATAGCCGTGTATCTGCAAACGCGGGGGAGATCCCACCCGCGAGCATTAGCCACCCAATCGTAGACCAGAGCCATCTCGTGACTGCACTGCCACCGCTACCGCTACGGAACAACGATAACATCGCCAGACTTGAGAACAAAGTTTGCCTCCAGATTCTTTCCCAAAATAATGTCGTCATAGGGAACCGGAATCTGGACTTGCTTGGGCTCCCCGTGCCCATTCGTTACCATACGCAGCACATGCATCTTGTTCCTGGCGGCAAATTGCGTAAATCCACCTGCGTATGAGATCCCCTGCAAGACAGTCGCGAAAGACTTGAGCGTGAACTTCCCCGGCCGCCCCACCTCGCCAAGAACATAAATATAGTAACTGTTGATTTCTTTTACGGTCACAGAAACGGTGGGATTGGACATAAACTCAGCTAGTCCATCTGCGATGCGCTTTGAGAGCGCCTGAGCCGTCAATCCGGCTGCAGGGACATCCCCGATGAGAGGCATGGAAATCTTGCCATCTGGTCGAACAATGACTTCTTTGGACAACTCCTGATTACGCCAGACGTTGACCACCAGCACGTCTTCCGGCCCGATCAGAAATTCAGTCGGAGCCGCAAATTTGACCGCGTAATCTCCCTGCGGGCCTTGACATGTCGCGCCGAAAGAAAGAAGCCCGCCAATCACTAGACTCAGTATTCGCATGCTGGAGAAACCCCTTACCATTTTGGGTATTGCCTCACTGCGCGTTCTCTCCTGCATCATGTCTCAAGGCACTACCGTGACGGTAATACCACCATGGTCTCCGAAGGAACCACGATCAAGTCACCCGGTTTCAACTCAATGTTCTGATTGGACCCATCCCGTATTACAATGTCGTCATAGCTGGCTTTGATCTTTGTGAGACCCTCGCTTTCTTTTCCAAATCTGAAAACGACGATCTTATTTCGCGCCGCCACCTGAGTAAAGCCGCCCGCGACCGTGACAGCCTGAAGCAGCGTTAACTTGCTCTTGAGCGGATACTTGCCTGGCTTATTCACCTCACCCAGCACATATATTTGATAGCTGTTTACTTCGCGAACCAAGATCGAAACGGTCGGATTCTCCATGTAGGCGCGAAGCCGGCTGGATATCTCTTCTGTCAGTTGAGAAGCTGTTTTTCCTACTGCGGATACATCGCCTACCAGCGGCAAGGAAATACGGCCATCTGGCCGAACCTGTACCTGCTTGGATAGGTCATTATTTTTCCAGACTGAGATCTCCAGAACGTCTTCCGGACCAAGGATATATTCTGGAGTGACAATCAACTGAGAATTCTCTGTGTTGACCAATGAGGACTTGTGACCACCCGTCGATAGATTGGTTGATGTCGTAACCTGATTAGATGTATCTGCCGATATGCCGGTGCCGGTCACGAAGAAAAGCAACATTACCGTGATTATGTATGAGCGAACAGTCATTACTCCCCCCTTACCAACTCAATTGGATCAGGCCACAATCTTGCTTAAATTTACCTTAAGCAAACATCTTAAACAGACATTACGCCTCTTTCGTGCTCCTAAGCGTAACAAGTATATCAAGAATTCCGGAACTGCTCTTTAATTCGTGACTATCGGCAACCGCCTTCACAAGGGGCTGACTTGGTCCGCGCTCGCGATAGACGATACTATCTTCCCAGACGCTGCCGGGATCCCGCGTATATCCGTCCCTCTTTCAAATCCGGCCTCTTCCCTTTCGCAATTCCCTCAACCAATTGCCAAAGGTGACCCCCTAATCCATTATGTTGAGTTCACCCAGGATATACCTCAGAGATAGCGCCATCCTTATCTGATCATGCAAGTTCGATGCGCAATTTTGGACATGCATAGATGCCAGCGCTTTAAGGAACGGAATGAGGCCGGTCCCATAAGCCTAGATCGGAGAATAAGAACTCCTGGTATCTATTGCGGATTCTTGCCCACACGACACAATATCAAGGGGGTCGGACGACGGAAAGGGCCGCCACAAGAAGATAAGCAATTTGGCAGAGAATAGTCTTTTTGTTTACTGATCACAATACCTACTGTGAGAGCGACCCAAAAGGATGGTTCGATTTGACTCCCTCGAAAGTGTTAGATACTATTCTTTTTGGGGGTCAACGCCATATATTTGAAACATCTATTCTCAACTCGCCACAAGATAACATGGAAATAAATTATGGGAATCCCAAATAGTCTGGACAGTTCACCTCAGGGACAAGTCGACGCAATTACCGAGCAACGCGCCGGGCCAGGTATCATTGTCCTCTCGTCGTCACTCCAGTTGCTACATATGAATAGACAGGCTTCTGAACTATGTAAGAAAATTAATAAGGTTGAGCATTCAGGTGACAGTACCAAACAAGCCCATGGGGTACTCCCGACTGCGCTGACGGAGCTGTCGTCAGAGATTATCAAAGCCTTGACGGTGCGCACCGAGGCGAAGGATTGGGAGCAGTTTGAAGTCAAACGACTAGCTGGCGCATCGGAACAGCCTATTTTATTGAGGGGATTTGGCCTTCCCGATCGTAGCGGCCTCAATAATAGTCGACTCGTCATCACGATGGAAGAAGTTGGTCGTCGTCAGCAGTTTAGTACAGACCAAGCCAAGGAACGTTTTCAACTTACTAATCGGGAACAGGCTGTGGTAGAGCATCTTGCAAAGGGCTGGACCAACAAAGAAATTGCCAATGCCTTAAACATTACGGAACAAACGGTGAAGGAGCATATCAAACATATTATGAGGAAAACCAACTCTACAACCCGAACTGGAATCCTTGCTCAGATTTTCCGATCTTAAGCGGCATTGCAGTCTCATAAACCACACAGTTTGTGGTGCATTCAAGCCACAGCTAGGCATGACCTCTGTGCTCCAATCCGGCCATCCAGCCTAAATAAACAACACAATCAAACGGTTAGGAAATAATAGTTTCTGGCCCCTCCATTGCTTAGCCAAATTGAGCAATGGATGCAGAAGAAAAATCAATTGCCAGGCTTCTCGTTTGTGCGATCCTGGCCATTACCTTAGCTGCCTGTCAAACTGGTTCCAAGGACCTGCAGGTTAGAAAGTCTGACTTTGGGATAACCTGGTCAACGTATAAGGCATGTCGAGGCAGCCAGACCTTGCGGGATGTCGCGCATCAAGCTGAAATTCTGGAAGCTATGGCGGCAGGAGAGGACGACCATCATTTCCCAGGAAACGGGCGTTCATCATCCTTTGGCATGACCACGCTCTTCACCTCAAATAAACCGAGGCTTTCTGCAGATCCGCAGATCATGGCGCTCGACTGCTGGCTCCATGCCGGCAATCTTGCGGCAGCAACCGGGCGGGATGATCTTGCCTATATCATGTATTTGAATGTGTTACGCTTACCGCAGACAGCCGAGAACAGTTATTACATGGCTGCGGCTCGATCCGGATTAATCGGCCTTCACCGTACGCTACAGGCTGCAGCCTCTGGACCTTCAAAGCCTTCACCAAATTGACGCTCTGTAGTGCTCCCCATTTGTCAAGCGGCCACGAACTGAGTGCTGTGGCTGGTTAGGTGTTCTTGTTCGACCTGACACGGCGTCCGATAGCCGAGTGCTGAATGCCAATACTGCGTGTTGTACCAGGC
>JBDIVW010000033.1:0-62867 GCA_039794185.1 Candidatus Inralta sp.
CGTGGCGCGACGGCAGCTAGTGGCAGAGGCCTAGCGGACGGGTGCGCGAACGGGGTCGTGGGCAGCCTGACGGCGGACGAACCCCGACAAAGACACGCTCGGACCAGCGGATTCCCAGCGGATTGCCAGCGGATTGCCCGTGTTGATCCACCCAGAAACAGAGTTCTTCGTGCAAACGTGAATTAATCAGACGTTCCTTAGCTCATAATTGCATACGTCAGTGGGGCCGCCGTCCATAATGTGTTGATGCCAATCCGCCTCCTTGCGCCGTCGGATTGGCCGCTCGCCTCTAGCGGATCAGCGGACCCGGCAGCCGGTGTGGCCTCCCCACAAGCGGCGCCCGCCATGGGGAAGGCGGGCGGGCCCAGCCCCTCCAGCCGGTCTAAAAATGTAGAGTGGGGCAGGGACACACCGCTCGCAAGTACGTCCTCGCTTGGAGTCTGTGGGGAATCTCTTCACCCGCCTCAGGCAATTTCAAAGCAGCAGGTTCTATCTAATAGGAGCGATCGAAATTCCGTCGATCACGATCTCGGCCGCGAGTGGGGCGCCGGAGGTCGTGGAGCGCACCCTGCACGGCACGGTGATCGCCACAGGCGTCAAGGCGGACGCACAGACCATCGTGGTGGGATGCCCGCCGACTGGAAGGAATGCATTGATTGTCGGGGCTCGTATCCCGCCCGGCACTCACAGCACGCGGCGCGGACGGACCGCCGTGTTGGAGGGCATCCACGCTGGGGAGGCGGTCAGGATTTCCTATCAGAAATCCCCGGACGGCCTGACCGCTCGTGCGATCGACATTCGATGAGGCCACACACTCAGGCGTATGCAAAGATCGCCTCTCGCACGCGGGGCAACCGCGAGCGCGGTAACAGGATCCTCCCAAGCTCGGGTGTGTGTTTGCGGACGAGATAACGGCTGTTTGGCTCGCTCCTCGCCCTCCGCCTCACTCTCCGCACCCCGGCGGGCCGAGCCGCCCGCTCGGCCCGGACACGCAGGTTCGGGCCGCAGGGAGACGGCCTCCGGGGGAAGCCTCGTTTATCCTCACCACCCTAGCTGCCACTGATGCCCGTATCGCGCGAGCAAGGCATCGGCTTCTTTCGGCCCCCACGTGGAGGCCGTATAGAAGCTGATCGGCCGCTCACCGGACAAAATCGGATCGTATAAGCGCCAGGCCGCCTCCGTGAACTCCGCTCCGACGAAGAGGGTCTGATCGCCGATCATCACGTCGCGCAGGAGCGTCTCGTAGGCATCCGGGAGCTGCCCGAACGCTTCCTCGTAGTCGAACTGGAGCGCATGCTCGCTCAGTTGAAACGAACGTCCCGGACTCTTGACCGAGAAACAGAGCGAGAATCCCTCGCTGGGCTGCAGTGTGATCAACAACTTGTTCGTGGAGAGGCTGCCGGGCGCAAGCGTGCGAAAGACCTGGGTGGGGGCTTCCCGGAACGTGACGGCCACTTGGGTCAGCTTTCGAGGCAGCCGCTTGCCGGTCCTCAGGTAGAACGGCACACCTTTCCAGCGCCAATTATGGATGTCCATGCGTAGCGCGACGTAGGTCTCCGTCGCCGAATCGGCCGGCACGCCGGGCTCCTCGCGATACCCGTTGATGCGTTGGCCCGCGAGTGTCCACCCCGTGTACTGCGCGAAGACGACGTCCTGCGGCGCGATCGGGGCGACGGAATGCAGCACCTTGAGCTTCTCGCTCTGGATCGCCGACGACTCGAATGAAAACGGCACCTCCATCGCCACCACCGAGAGCAGTTGCGTCAGATGGTTCTGCATCATGTCGCGAAGCGCGCCGGCCTGTTGATAATACACGCCGCGGTGCTCGATGCCCAAATCCTCCGCCACCGTGATCTGCACGTTTTCCACGCTGTCCCGATTCCAGAGCGATTCGAAAATGGGATTGGCGAAACGGAACGCGAGGAGATTCTGGACCGTCTCTTTGCCCAGATAGTGATCGATGCGATAGATCTGTGCTTCTTCCAAATACCGGTGGAGCCGCGTATTCAAGGCGCGGGCCGAAAGAAAGTCGTGCCCGAACGGCTTTTCGAAGACGACTCGAACCCACCCATGTCCCTTGAGCAGACCGACCTCATCGAGCGCCTCGATGGCTCCGGGAACCGTATCCGGAGGAAGGGCAAGATAGAACACGCGATTCTCCGGCATCTGATGTTCCTGCTCGAGCCGGTGGATGTATTCGGCCAAGGCCGCATAGTCCTGGGCCTGTCCCTCGCGGAGCGTGTGGTAGTACAACGTCCGGTCGCACCAACCTTTCAGGTCGCGCTCGGCGCTGCCCTCGCTTTTCAGCAGCCCTTCGTATGCCCAGAGACGAAAGCCCGCCTCGCCGATCTCCGGCAGCGCCGAGCCGACGATCAGCACCTTGCGACCCTCCAGAACCCCCTGATTGCGCAGATCGTACAGCGCCGGCAAGAGCTTGCGGCGCGTCAGGTCGCCCGTGGCGCCGAGGATCACGAAGAGATGCGGGTGAATGGCGAAATCGGCCATGACTGGACACGGGCCTTTCGACCGCCAGGTGGCTCCGGGTCTGAATTCCCGCCCTCCTGAATGGAGCGGGACCCGAAGACGTTTGCATCCCACCCCCGCTCGATCGACGGCCGACGCCAGTATAACAGTCCGCCGACTTCGAGTCACACGGATCGTCGGAAAGCCGGTTCCCGGTCGCCCCGATTGCAACGCCGCCGCGTCGATACGGCCGTGGCACTCCGCCCCGGCCTTCCGACGCGCTTCGTCGCGCAGGTCCGCTCCGAAACCGCCTCCTCGTGGCCCGAAGCTCATTAAAGAAACCCGATTAGGTCCATTGCGACACATCCGAGTGCTGCATCCGGCTAGGGGCAATCGCGTCTAACCGGCCTCGCCTGGTCGTGCTAGGTTTCAGAATGGCGCGACATGCGCCTATGCGGTCGGGTCCGGCCTCCTGCGGGGCCGGCGGCGATTTCCGCCCATCGAGGTGGCTGTGGACGTCCATCAGCGGATCAGGCGCAAACTGCTCAAGATTGTTCAAGACCAGGGAGGCTGTTGGAGCGAGCAGGACATTGAGTCCATCGACTCGGGCGCCATTACGCTGGAAACCTACCTGAAAGAACTCGTCCAGGAGGGGCACCTCTACTACGACCGCGCCGCGCGAACGTATATCCTGACCGACGTCGGCGGTCGCCACCTCGACAGCCTGATGAACATGGAGGCTCCGGACTCCTAGCCCCCCCATGCCGCCGTTCCGCCTACCCGCGGGTCACCTGCCTTTGATCATTTCCAGACCTGGAATCTTCAAACCGCGCACCGCGTCCGCCAAGGCCTCCAGCGCACGCGGCCTTCCAAACCCCTTCCGCCAAGCCAGGCCGATCTGCCGCTCCGGCACCGGATCGGCGAAGGCGATGGTCGCCAGACGCTTCTGCCGATGCTTGAGGGCCAGCGCGCTACAGGGCAAGACCGTGATCCCCAAACCGGAGGCCACCATGTGGCGGATGGTTTCCAGCGAATTGCCCTGCACACCCTCCCGATCCGACCGGCTGATGTCCGGACATTGATCCAGCACCTGCCGCCGAAAACAATGGCCGGCGTGGGGCAAAATGACCTTCTCCCCGGCCAGACTCTCCACTTCGATCCGTTTCCGCTTGGCCCAGGGGTGGGTGACCGGCACGACCACCTTGAACGGCTCGTCGTAGAGCGCCCGGGTCAGCACGCCTGGCTCGTCGTGGGGCAGCGCGACCATGATGGCGTCCAGGGTCCCCTGCTTCAGCATGGTGCTCAGATTGGCCGTGAGGTTCTCTTCGATTTCGAGCGGCATCGCCGGCGCGCGCTTGTGCAGCAACGGGATCAAGTCCGGCAGGATGTAGGGGCCGACCGTGGCAATGACGCCGAGCCGGAAGGCGCCGACCAGTTGGTCTTTCCCCTCAGCGACGATCAGATTGATCTGCTCCGCCTCCTCCAGCACCCGCTGCGCCTGTTGGACGATTTTGGTCCCCACAGGAGTCACGGCCACCTGATGCTTCCGGCGTTCGAAGATCGGCGTGCCTAAATCGTGCTCCAATTTTTGAATCGCCAAGCTCAGCGCCGGCTGCGTGACGAAGCAGCGCTCGGCCGCCCGCCCAAAATGGCGCTCCTGGGCCACGGCCACGATGTACTTGAGCTCCGTCAACGTCACGGCGCACCTCCCAGTCGATAAGTATTATAAATCGGTATGTCATGAACAATCAATTGGCCTAATGGCAGGCCGGGCCGTATGTTGAATCAAGGAGAGCGCACGAGCCGGTGTCGCAAGAGGGCAGTAGCCCCTCACTGAAGGACATCGCACGCTCCTCCGGGACGCATCGAGAACCAAGAAAGGAGTCGAACATGACGACGACATTTTCCGCATCCACATACCCCAACATGGTCGCGGCCCTCGCCTTGTTGCTCATGGCGGGAGCCTCGACAGTTCACGCGCAAGATCGGGCCGAGCCGGGCACGACACTTCGCTTCCGAGCCTCTTCGGCCCAGGTCGCGTCGCCCGTCGACGTGGGAGAGGGAAGCACGATGCGGTTTGCGGCGAGCCCGGTGGCGGGGCCACCCGTGAAAGACTCCGGGAGCCCGGGCAGCACCTTGCGCTTCGCCGCGCCGCCAAGCCGGGTCTCGGCGCAACCGAGTGATTCCGTGGCCACGCACGCGGGTGAGCATCCCGTCCAATCCAAACCCAATTGACGGCCGCAGTTCACGGCCCCCTGGGGGAGGAAGGAGACGGTCGCTGAAAACTCGGCTCCATCATACGAAGGAACCGGCCTGCCTGGCGGCGCTCCGTGCTCGGAATGCCATAGATACCAGCGCGGTGGACCTCGGTCGGCACATCGTGGCGCAGACCCCCGAGGACATGGGTGCGTTCAAAACGCCGGCACTGCGCGAGATCGCCCGGACGGCCCTCCATGCAGGACGGACGGTTCGGCACGCTCGAGGTGGCGGTGGAGTTCTATGACCAGCCCGCATTATTCACGAGAATTCGTAACGAAACCGCGGAGACGCCAGGCGAGACGGGCATGTGGAGTCGCGAGAGCCCGAGGCAGACTTGAACCAGTCTGGCGAGGGACCGAGCGGCGAGCCTGCCCGCCTGGATGCCAACAGGCCGCATCCAGGCGTGTCGCAGCGGCGTCTCGGCGGGTGCAGGAGAAGTCATCGTGAATAATGCGGGCTGGGGGGGCAGGGGGCATTCTTGCGCTCGCTCGGCGGAGAGGGCCGGCAACACGTTCCGGCGGCCGCGGAATGTCCGCAGTCACACATCGTCGCCCGGGTCGGAAGAACCGGGTTCTGGCCCTCTTCCCGTTTACCCGCGCTTCCAGCCGGCCATGACGCAGCGCTGCGCCAGCAACGGTGTGAACGCGGCCGTGTCCTCGGAGATGGCCGTCATGAACTCGTCCGCCAGTTGCGGGTCGTCGAAACACTCGAACACGTCGTCCAGAAATCCTCCGCGCAACAGCGGATGCCGGAGAAACGCGGCGCCTCCGCCGGTCGCAACCTCCAGAGGCCATTCCTCGACAACGATGCGTTCCAATGCGAGCGCCTCCAACCACCCACGAGCGTCGCCGGCGGACGGACGCTCGGCTAGGTACTCGCGAAACTTGCGGTGCTCGGCCGCCAATCCTCTCGCCATGAACTCCCGGTCAATTCGACGCCACAACGAATCGAACGTCCCGCGCGATGGGAACGTCAGCACCAACTGTCCGTCGGGCTTCAGATGCTCGACCAGCCCCCGAACGGTCTCGAAGCGGTGCGGGCGAAAGAACATCACCGACAGATTCCCCGTGACGCGATCGAACAGAGGCATGGTCGGTGGCAGCGCCCGCACATCCGCGCATTCGAACCGCAACCAAGGTACCTGCGCCCCTTGAATCGCCCGAGCGCGCGACACCTGCCCCTCGCTCAGATCGACCCCGACGACCTCCCCGCCGGCCCCCACCTGCTCCGCCAGATGAAAGGCGGGAATGCCGTGGCCGCAGGCGACGTCGAGAATCGACAAGCCCGGTCGCAGATCAAGATGGCGGCACAACGCCTCCGAGAACGGCGTCGACCAGGGATCATGTGTGGGAAGCGGCCAGCGGGACGTCATGAGGAATGGCCGTCCGTCAGGTACGCAACCGGATCGTCGAAGGACCGGTCGCACGCCAAGCCAGCAGGGCCCCGGTCAGCAGCAGCAGGGTCGACAGCAGAAAGGGCGCGCCGGGAAGGTGCCATGGGGCATGCGGGCCGATAAAGGCGGCAAAGGTCTGCGTAAACAGGCTTGGCCCGATCAGGCCTGCGATCCCGCTCAGGCTCGCAATCGCTCCTTGGAGCCGCCCCTGATCGGACGAACGGACGCGCCGGGTCATCAACGCCTGAGCGGAGGGACCGGCAAGGCCCCAGAACGCCATGACCGGGATGCCCAGACAATAGATCAGCGGGGTCGGCGCCAAGCCGTAGATGGCGAAGCCGGCCGCCCCGAACAGTAGCCCGGCCAGAAGCGTGCGCCGTTCCTTGTATCGCGCGGTGATCGGCCTGACGAGCGCACCCTGGACGATGATGGCGCACATCCCCACGGCGGCCAGCGTCAGGCCCACCGCCGATGGGCCCCATCCATACCGATACCCCAGGTACAGGACGGCGGTGCTCGGGAGCACCGCGTGGGCCAGATTCATCAAGAACCCGGACCCGGCCAGGCCGAAGAGCTCACGGTGGGACCGCAACAAGATCAGCGAGCCCAGGGGATTCGCGCGCTTCCAAGCAAACGAGGCGCGTCGCTCCTGCGGCAAGGACTCGGGCAACACGAAAAATCCGTAGCACGCATTGATCAGGCTCGTCACCGCCGCCCCCCAGAACGGCCATCGCGGATCGAGCGCACCCAGCAGTCCGCCGATCGCCGGCCCGAGCACGAATCCCAGCCCGAACGCCGCGCCGATCTTCCCGAAGGCCGCCGCCCGCCGCTCGGGCGGGGTGACGTCGGCGACATAGGCGCCGGCCGTGCTGTAACTCGACGCAGCCATGCCCGAAATCATGCGACCCAGGAACAGCCAGCCCACCGTGGGAGCCAACGCCATCAGCACATAATCCAACCCGAGCGCGAGGTTGGACAGCAACACGACCGGGCGCCTGCCGAACCGATCCGACAAGGCCCCGAGGATCGGCGAGCAGAAAAACTGCATCAGCGCCCAGACGGTGCCCATGAGGCCGTAGATCTGAGCGGCGCGGGCGGTCTCGCCGTTCAGGAACTGTTCCACCAGCTTGGGCAACACCGGGATCACGATGCCGAACGACAACATATCGAGCGCCACCGTGATCAGGATGAAGACCACGGCGGCGCGGCGCGGCGCGGTCGAAGGATTCGCAGACGTCATCGTTTCACTCGCGGGAACGACGCTGAAGCTACGATTCGGACAGGCCCCTGTCAATTGGCGCCACTTACGCCGGTCCTCGGAGCGTGGTCGCTGCGTCACGCAGCGACGGGGTCGGGGGCCGACGTCATGGGCACCGTCGAGCCGTCGGCGGGAGACGGATTCGAATCGATAGGTCCCCGATGACCGCCTTGCACCAGGGCGACCTCGCCGCCCCTCTTGCATCCCTCGGCCCCTCGGTTGGATACTGAGCGGGATGTCCGCTCCCAGTCCTCTCCACGAACTCGAAACCGATGCCGCCCTGCGCGCCATTCTCGAGGGAACGGCCACGGAAACCGGGCATGGATTCTTCGCGGCCCTGGTTCAAAACCTGGCCAAGGCCTTGCAAACCCACGGAGCCTGGGTCACGGAGTATTTCCCAGAGAAGCGACGCCTCCGCGCGCTTGCCTTCTGGATGGACGGCCGCTGGGTGCAGGACTATGAGGTGGACATCGCCGGCTCCCCCTGCGAGCAGGTGATCGACACTCAGCGGCTGGTGCACTTCCCCGATCGCCTGCTCGAACTCTACCCGAATGAACCGGACGTCACGGCGATCGGGGCCGTCAGTTACATGGGCGTGCCGTTGCAGGACACGGACGGCACGATCCTGGGACACCTGGCGGTCATTGATCGGCGACCGTTGCCGGAAGAGCCGCGCGTCCACGCGATCTTCAAGATTTTTGCCGCGCGGGCGGCCGCGGAGTTGCAGCGGCTGCGAGCGGAAGCGGAGGTCCGTGAGCGCGAGGAAAAGGTCGGACGGCTTCTCGGCAGCGCGATGGACGCGATCATCGAGCTGGACGATCAACTCCGGATCACGCGGGTCAACCCGGCCACGGAGAAGGTGTTTCGATGTCGCGGCGAGTCGATGGTCGGGCAGAATTTCCGCCGGTTCGTCGCCGAGGAAGACGGCATCCGGCTCGCCGGGCTCATCGCCGAGTTGGACGCCCGTCCGGAAGGCGAACGCTCCCGCTGGATCCCTGGCGGACTCACGGCCCGCTGCCCGGAAGGCCAGTCGTTTCCCGCGGAGGCCACGATCGCGCGTTTCGAGCTGCACCGCCAGAAGTTCACCACCCTGATCCTTCGCAACGTCCGCGATCGCGTGGAAGCGGAGCAGAAGATCCAGTCGCTCACCGTCGAGACCGAATTGTTGCGGGAAGAACTGCACGCGCTGCATCGGGACGAGGCCTTGATCGGGGAGAGCCCGGCCCTGCGACAGGTACTGCAGGACATCGCGCAGGTGGCCGCCACCGACGCCACCGTCTTGATCCTCGGCGAAACGGGCACGGGCAAGGAATTGGTCGCCCGCGCGATCCACGGCGCCAGCGAGCGGCGGACCCGCCCGCTCGTCACCGTCAATTGCGCCGCCATTCCCGCCATGCTCATCGAAAGCGAATTGTTCGGTCACGAGGCGGGGGCCTTTACCGGCGCGACGAAGAAACGCGAGGGCCGCTTTGCGCTCGCCGACAAGGGCACGATTTTCCTGGATGAAATCGGCGAGCTCCCCCTCGACTTGCAAGCGAAGCTGTTGCGTGTGCTGCAGGGAGGCGAGTTCGATCCGGTGGGAAGTTCCTCGACGAAGAAAGTGAACGTGCGCGTGCTGGCCGCAACGAATCGCGACCTCGTGAAATCCGTCCGCGACGGCACCTTCCGCGAGGACCTCTTCTACCGGCTTAACGTGTTTCCGCTCCGCCTGCCCCCATTGCGCGAGCGCGGGGACGACGTGGTGCGGTTGGCCTCGACCTTTGCCGAGCGGTTCGCCTCCAGGCTGGGTCGTCAGATCCTCCCTCTGACCGCCGAATGCGCGCGCCGGCTCAAGGCCTATGCCTGGCCGGGCAACATCCGGGAATTGCAGAACGTCATCGAGCGGGCCGTCATTACGGCGAGCGACGGGAAACTCAACCTCGATCGAGCTCTGCCGGAAGCTGCGGGAGCTGCGCCGCAGAATGTCGCTGAATCGGCGGCGACCACGATCCGCACGGCCAGGGAGTTGGAGGACCTGGAACGCACCAATATCCTCCGCGCCCTCGAAGCCGCCAACTGGAAAGTCTCCGGGAAGGCCGGGGCGGCCAAGCTGCTGGACATGAACCCCTCCACGCTCGCGTCACGCATGAAGGCTCTCAGGATCCAGAAACCTCGCTAGCGCCTCCTTCGGCATTTCCCTTCGCGAAATCTCGTAAGTCCACCTTGTGAATTCTCGCAAATCGCGAAAGCTCGTGGGCCTCTTCATAAGGTCAGACAGAGTCTAACCATTTGACATTTCAAATCTTTGGTTGGGCCGACTTCGTTGGCACCGATACTGCTGTAGTGAGCGGACGTCGGATCGCTCATTCACACCAAGGAGTACGACGATGGTCCCACAACGCGACATGGCCTGGTGGTACTGGCTCGTTACCGTAGCGCTGCTCGGAACTGGTTTCTTCATCTCACCGATGGGACTGTATGCGGCCATGGCCCTGTGCGTCGTGCAAGCGGTCCACATCCTCGCAATCACGCGCAACGCGGCCGCCTTCCCTCTGCAGGTCCGAGTCGCCTATCTGGCGCTGCTGATTGCCGGCTTAGGGGAACCGCTGCAGTGGATCCACTGGATGCAGTTGATCGGAACGACTGCGCGGGTGCTGATCGGGTACTGCCTGCTGGCGCGAACGCTGTCCCTCGCCCCCTGGAATCGACGGCAACCGCTGACGGCCGGACTGATTCGGCGCACGTTTCTCTCGCTACAGTCGGCAGTGCCGCCCTGCGGGACAGCCTTTCATCGGATGGGGCTCGAGCGGGTGCACGGATGAACTGGGAACTCTTCTGCCGGAACGCCGACCGGCTGTTGTTTCGGCGGCACGTCACCAACCTCAACCAACAAGGAGCATGTCCCATGTCACAGACAACCATCAACGGCGTGGATGTGGAGCGAATGGGCGCCACGGTACAGGCGGTGCAGCACGACGCGTCGCTGGCGGCGTTCCAATTCCGCGCGACGAATCGTTGGATCACCGGCGGGCACAATCGCTCGACGATTCAAAGCTTTTACGGCGCCGGCCAGGAAGACACGGTCCGCACGAAACCCTTCGTCCTGGATGCAGACGAACCGCCCGTGCTGCTCGGCGAAGACCATGGGGCCAACCCGGCCGAATATGTGCTGCACGCCTTGGCCGCCTGCCTGACCACCTCGCTCGTGTATCACGCAGCCGCACGGGGAATCCGAATCGAGTCCGTGGACTCCACCTTGGAAGGGGATCTTGATCTGCAGGGTTTCCTGGGTCTCTCGGACACGGTCAGGCGCGGGTACAAGCAGATTCGGGTCGACTTCACGATCAAAACCGACGCGTCGGCGGAGCAGTTGCAGGAGCTGACGAAGTTTTCGCCGGTCCACGACATCGTGTCGAATCCGGTCCCGGTCTCGATCTCGATCGTCACCAAACCGACGGCCTAAACTCGGGTCCGCCTCCGGAACAACTCGTAGGCGGGCTCCCAACTCGAAGGAGGATGCCACCATGAACCGATTCGCCGCCTTGCTCTACGGGACCTTGTGCTATCTCGTCTTTCTGGCCACGTTTCTCTATGCCGTCGCCTTCCTCGGCAACATCGGTCTCGCGGACACCATCGACGGGGAGGCCATCGCGCCATTCGGCCAGGCCCTGCTCATCAACACCCTGCTCCTGAGTCTGTTCGCCGTGCAACACAGCGTCATGGCCCGTCCCGCCTTCAAGCGGTGGTGGACTGGCTTCGTTCCCAAGCCGGTGGAGCGCAGCACGTACGTGCTGTTCTCGAGCCTGGCCCTCCTGCTGCTCTTTCACGCCTGGCAGCCCATGGGAGGCGTAATTTGGAAGGCCACTGACCCGGGGATACAGGGCCTGGCGTACAGCCTCTACGCCGGCGGCTGGCTGCTCATTCTCGCGGCGACGTTCCTGATCAATCACTTCGATCTCTTCGGCTTGCGGCAGGTCTGGCTGTATTTCACCCGCCGGCCCTATACGCAGTTGGCCTTTGCGACACCGGGCCTCTATCGCTATGTGCGCCATCCGCTGTACGTCGGGTGGCTGTTGACCTTTTGGGCCACGCCGATCATGACGGTCGCCCATCTGGTCTTCGCGCTGGCGACGACCGCCTATATCCTGCTCGCCATCCGATTCGAGGAGCGAGACTTGGTGGACATCCACGGACCGGCCTATGCGGAGTATCGGGAGCGGGTTCCCATGCTCGTCCCCAATCTCCGTCCCTATGCCTCAGATGAGCTGCGCGCACATGCCGTGCGGGCGCTCTAACGGGATCCGGCGGGAGTCCGGAGGCGAAAACCGGATTCCCGCCTTTTCTCATCCGAAAGGAGAGCCTCCCATGTGGACGACGAGCAGTCCCGTTCATGCTCCTGCGGTGCAACGATCGACGTGGTGGTCGCGCACGGGCCTGGCCGGCCTCCTGTTTTTCCTCGCGAAGGGACTGCTCTGGCTTCTGGCCCCGGCCCTGCTCGCATTGATCGATCGGTCGATGTAAGAGGCTGCGGGCCGAGACGACAAGGCTCCCGAGCAAGCCGCCCTGCCTCGACCCACGAGTCGGGCGAGTGCCGCTCGCGAGGGTCGGCTAAATCCAATCCGGCGCGTGCTCCGTTCCCGCCTCCCGTTCGGCCAGCCATCCATACAGCGCCGGCAGCACCACCAGCGTGAGGGTCGTCGAGGTGAAAAGGCCGCCGATGACCACCGTGGCGAGCGGGCGCTGGACCTCCGCCCCGATGCCGGTCGCTACCGCGAGCGGCAGCAGGCCCAGCAAGGTGGTCATCATGGTCATCACGACCGGGCGCAGACGCAGCACGCAGCCGGTCACGATCGCATGGTCGGCTTGGATCCCCTCGGTTCGCAATTGATTGATGTACGACACGAGTACGATGCCGTTGCCCACCGCGAGCCCGAAGAGCTCGATGAAGCCGATCGACGCGGGCACGCTCAGATACTGCCCGGTGAGCCAGAGCGCCACCACGCCGCCGATCAAGGCGAACGGAAGATTCAGAAAAATGAGCGTCGCGTAACGCAGGGAATGGAAGGCCCAAAACAGCAGAAAAAAGATCAACCCCAACGTGATCGGCACGACCACCATCAGCCGGGCATTGGCCCGCTCCATGTTTTCGAAGGCCCCGCCCCAGGTGAGCCAGTACCCTTCCGGGAGGAACAGTTTCCGCGCGAGCAACTCCCGCCCCTCGTCCACCACGCTCCCGATGTCCCGTCCGACGACGTTGAATCCCACATAGATGCGGCGTTTCACTTGTTCTCGACTGATCCGCGCCGGCCCCTCGCGCATCTCGATCGTGGCCAGGGCGCTCATCGGAATCGGCGCGCCCGAGGCGGACCGGACCCGGATCTCCCCGATCGCCGCCACGCTGTTCCGATACTGCTCGGGGAATCGCAGCGCGAGCTGAAACCGCCGCTCACCTTCATAGACATGCGTGACCGCCCGTCCTCCGATCGCGGTGGTGACCAATTCCTGCACGTCCGAGACGTTGATCCCGTAACGGGCGATCTTCTGCCGGTCGATGTCCACGGTGAGATAGGGTTGTCCGGCCACCGGCTCCACCTTCACGTCCTTGACGCCCTCGACGCCCTTCATGAGCTCCGCGATCTGCTCGGCCATCGCGACGAGACGATCCAGATTGTCGCCGAACAACTTGATGGCGCACACGGTGCGGATGCCCGAGATGAGCTCGTCGACCCGCTCCTGGATGGGCTGACTCATGAGCACGGAGATCCCCGGCACCAGGGCCAGCTTCTGTCGTATCGCGTCGGTCAAACCGGCCTGAGTGCGGGCGGTCGTCCACGTACTCCGGTCGTGCAGCGCCACGACCGGATCGCTCTCGTTCGGCTCCTCCGGACCGAACGCGATGTCCGGACGCCCGATCTTACTCAGCGCCAGTTTCACTTCCGGAAACTCCAACATGGCCCGGTGAGCCTGCTTTTCAATCTCGATGGATTCAGCCAGCGAGACGCTCGGCAGACGCACCACCTGCGGGGTCAACGCCCCCTCTTCCAGAATGGGGATAAATTCCCGTCCGATGGACGGCACCAGCGCCAGACTCGCGACCAGCAGCCCCATCGCGCCGCCGAGCACCCGCAGGCGATGGCGCAGGGCCCACTCCAGCACCGGACGGTACCGCGCTTTCATCCACCGGGTCACCGCCGTATCCTCGGGATGATCCCCTCGCAGCACCAGCGACGCCAGCACCGGGGAGAGCGTCAGCGTGACGAGCACCGACAGAAGCAGCGCGATGACGAGCGTCATCGCCAAAGGGGCGAACATCTTTCCTTCCAGCCCGTGCAACGTCATCAGGGGAAGAAACACCACGCTGATGATCAGAATGCCGAAGAGAATCGGACGCCCGACCTCCCGGGTCGCCTGAAGGATCACCTCCAGATGTGGGCGCTGGCGGTGCCGGTTTCCGGTCAAGTGCCGATAGATATTCTCCACCACGACCAACGACCCGTCCGCGATCTCGCCGATCGCGATGGCCAAGCCGCCCAGCGTCATGAGATTCGCCGACAACCCCACGCGCTCCATGACGACGAAGGTGATCAACGGCGTGACGAACAGCGCGACCGTCACGACGATGGCGCTGCGGACGTGCCCGAGAAACAGGAAAAAGACCAAGGTCACGAGGACCACCCCTTCGATTAGGGCATCTCGCACGGTCGCGATGGCGGCTTCCACCAACTCGATCCGATCGTAATAGGGCACCATCCGAAGTCCGTCCGGCAGCAGCCGGTCTCGCCCGATCTGCTCCACCTTCTCCTTCACCGCCTCGACGATCTCCCGCGCGTTGCCGCCCCTCAACATGAGCACGGTCCCCGCGACCACTTCCCGCGCTCCGTTCAACACCGCCGCCCCGTGCCGCACGGCATGGCCGATGCGGACCTCCGCCACGTCCCGCACAAGGATCGGGGTGCCCTTCTCTTCCTTCACGACGATGCTCTCGATGTCGGGCAGCGTCTTGATGAGTCCCACCCCCCGCACGATCGCGCGCTCGGCGTGCCGCTCGAGGACGTTCCCGCCGGCGTTGGCGTTGTTGCGCGCCACGGCCTCGGATACCTCGTGGAGGGTCAGCTCATATTTCCGTAGCTTCGCGGGATCGACCAGCACCTGGTATTGTTTGATGAATCCGCCGATGCCGTTCACGTCGATCACTCCCGGCAAGCTTTTCAGGGCCGGGCGGAGGACCCAATCCTGAAGCGTCCGTTGCTCCGTCAACTCGGCTTCCGCCGACGCGGCCGGTCCGGCTTCGAACGCCGGTCCGTCCAGATAATATTGGTAGATTTCCCCGAGGCCGGTCGTGACGGGCGCCATGACGGGGTCGACGCCCGGCGGCAGCCGCTCCTTCACGGCCGACATCCGCTCGAGGACCAACTGGCGGGCAAAGTAGATGTCCACGTCGTCCCGAAACACGACGGTCACCTGCGACAAGGCGAATTTCGACAGCGATCGAATCTCCGCCAGCCCCGGCAGGCCCGTCATCTGGAGTTCGATGGGATAGGTGATGAAGCGTTCGACTTCGACGGGGGAGAGCCCCGGACCTTCGGTCAGCACCTGCACCTGAATGTTGGTGACGTCAGGGTACGCATCGATCGGCACATTCCGATAGGCCCACACACCGACCACGCTGACGAAACAGGCGAGGCCGAGCACCAGAATGCGTTGGCGAAGAGAAAACTCCAGCAGGGAGGAGATCATGGCGCCGGTTCGACCTTGTGGATCTGCATCTCGGACTTGAGGAGGAACGCGCCCTTGGTCACCACCAACTCTCCCTCTCGAAGGCCGCTCAGCACGGCCGCCGTCTCGCCCTGTTCGTCGCCCAGCGTGATCCGGCGCGGCTCGAACGATTGTTCATCCGTTCGCACGAAGACCATCGGCGCGGTGCCTCCGTCCTGAACGGCGACGCTCGGAATGACCAACGCGGGCGCCCCGGGCGGAGCGTAGAGGCGGACGAGCGCAAACATCTCCGGCTTGAGGACCCGCTCGGGATTCCGCACCGTCACGCGCACCTTGAGCGTTCGGGTCGCGGGGTCGAGCACGTCGCCGACGTAGGTCGTGGTGCCGGGAAACGTCGCATGGGGATAGGCCGCGGCAATGACCTCGACGGGCTGATCCCGTCGCACGAACTGCACGTCTTTCTCCGGCACGTTCGCCACCACCCACACGTCCGAAAGATCGGCGACGGTAAACAGCCGCTGTCCCGTCTCCACCACCTCGCCGCGGGTGATGTCCCGCATGATCACCCGGCCGTCGAATGGGGCGCGTATCGCGACCTCCGGGCGGATGGTTTGTTCCCGGTCAAGGCGCGCCAGTTCCTGCGCCGGCACCCCGAGCAGTTCCAGGCGATTTTTCGCCTCCCGGGCCTCCGCGCGCGCGGTCTTCATCTCGGCCTCGCGGCGCTGCACCTCGGCGAGGCTCACGGCCTTGTGCAGATGCAGGTCGGCCGCCCGCTCATAGACCAGATTGGCCTCATGTTCGCGAGCGGTGGCCTTCAAGTAGGCGGATTCAGCCATCCCCAGGTCGGTGCTGTGCAGAAGCGCCAGCAGGGCTCCTTTCTTGACATCCTGGCCGACGTCCACGGCCACGCGCACCACGCGCCCGCGTATGAGCGGCGTCACCTCGGCCAGTTCGTTTTCATTGGGTTGGACCGTGGCGGGAAACTCTCGATACGCCCGGAGCGAGCGACGCGTGACCGGAGCGACCTCCACACCCGCCCGCGCGATTTCTTCCTGATTCAGCCGGATGAGGCCGGATGGCGTCGGAGCGGTGGCCGCCGGGTCGTTCGCTTGCGGTGAATCGCCGGAACGGTCGCAGGCCATGCCGAGCAGAAAGACGGTCGCCACGAACGGGGCGCCCCCCGGCCTCCAAAACGGACGGCGGGCGCGCGCCGCCTTCGCGCCGCACGCCGACTCCTGACAAGGTCGATCACTGGTCATGCGTCGAGATCAATGCACGGCTCGATCGATTTCCCACGACCCTTGTGTCAGCATGTCGCGTGCCTCGGCAAGTCATTGCTTTATCGGCCTAATCGGCGATACGAGAGGCCTTTTGCTACGTTTCAAGAAAATCGCGACGGGGTGAAATGCCACAGTGGCGGAAATGGAAGAGCGAACTCGAGCAGCCGCCGGACCTTCCCCAGTGTGGTTCATGCCCACGACAGTCCGGCAGATCGTCCCTCGACCACCGCGATCATCGATCAACAATCGGCGCAAGGCGTCCGCACGTGCTCCGGCCTCACGCCGATCCCGATCAGTCTGGCCGGAATGCGCCGGAGCAACGGAAACCGCGCCAAGAGGCGAAGCGCAATTGGAGGCGTCAGCGGCCCGGCCTCGCCCAGCACCGGTCCGATGACGCGCTTCTGAATGAGAAGCTGGACGCGCTGCGTCATCCGGGTCGGCCAGTCTCGGCGACGCTGCACGAGAGCGAGATCCATCGGCGTGACCCGCCCCTTGCGGAGCGGCCCCGCCAACAGGTTTGCGGCCGCGACGGCGTCTTGAATCGCCAAATTGACCCCCACGCCGCCGACCGGCGACATGGCATGAGCCGCATCGCCGATGCACAGCAGCCCCGGACGGCACCATTCCCGCAATCGATCGACCTGCACCCTCAACAATTTAATCGGCTCCCAGCCGCGCAGCTCCTCGACGCGATCGGCCAAAAAAGGCGCGAGTTGCGCCACGCTCGTTCGAAAGGCCGGCAATCCGTTGGCTCGGATGCGATCGAGCGCTCCCTTGGTGATCACGAATCCGCATTGCCAATAGTCCCCCCGATTCAGCATGATGAAAATCCGGCCGGCATCGAATCGGCCGATCGGATCGGCCGGATCCATCGAACGCCGCGACAGCCGAAACCACAATACGTCCATCGGCGCGCCGAACTCCTCCACCGGCAATCCCGCCCGTGCCCGCACGACGGAATGCCGTCCGTCCGCCCCGACCACGACGTCCGCACGCACGGTGAGGAGTCCCTTCGGCGTCGCCGCCTGGAGCCCGACCACACGATCCCCTTCATGGGTGAGTTCGGTGACCTCCGTCTGCATCCGCAGCCGAAACGTCGGATATCGCGCACCCTCGTCGGCCAAAAACGACAGAAAGTCCCATTGCGGGATGAACGCCACATATCGGCACTGGGTGGGGAGAGACGAAAAGTCCGCCACGGTCAACGTGAGATCGCCGAACTGGGCGGTGATGCGCGCAACCTTTTGATGAGGCAGGGCCAGGAACCGATCCAGCAATCCCAATTCATACAGCACCTCGAGCGTGGACGGATGGATCGTATCGCCGCGAAAATCGCGCAGGAAATCCGCGTGTTTTTCGAGGACGAGGACCTCCACCCCGGCGCGGGCGAGCAGCAGACCCAGCATCATCCCCGCCGGCCCACCCCCGGCGATGCAACAGGCCGCCCGCTCGGTACCCATCACATCGCCTCCGTCCGCACGGCCTCGGAGAGCCGGCACGCCGGTCGGCGAATGAAGCGTCGACCACCACGGACGTTTACAGCGCCGTTTCCCGCCAAACGTCCCACCCGTACGCGGTCCGATCGGCGATGTATCGGCGCCGCGGGCCGATGTGCTGTTGATTCCCCCGAACCAATTCGATGATCATCGGCCCGCCGTTCAGCAGCTCCACGGCGATGCGTCCCGGGTCGCGACGGATCGACACCGCCAGACTTCGGCCTCGCCATTGCAGCGAGAACGACCATTCGTTCCACGTCGAGGGGAGCTGGGGATCGAACACCAGCCCGTCCTCTCGCAAGCGAACCCCCGCCATCCCGAACACCGCGGCCTGCCAGAGGCCGCCGAGGGCGGCGATGTGGATGCCGCCCTCCCCGTTGTGCGCGCCGTTGGCCAGATCGACGGCGGCGGCGTCCCGCCAATAGCGCCCGGCCTGCTCGGGATCGCCGAGCCGCGCGCTCACCAAGGCGTGAAGCGCAGGGCTCAACGAGCTTCCATGGCCGGTGCGCGGCTCGTAGTACCGGAAGTTGGCGTCGTGCACCGCGCGGGGATAGCGTTCCCACAGCAGCGCGCTCAATGCGACGACGTCGGCCTGTTTGACGATCTGCGAGCGCTGAGTCCGTTCGCGTCCAAGCACGACATCGATCGGGCGGGTTCGCCCGCGGTAGGGTGCCAGGTCCACGTCCTCCAGTTGGAAGAAGCCGTGGTACTGCTCGAACAGATTGGTTCGAGGATCGAATCCGGTGGCCATCAAGTCCGCAAGACGACGCCACACGGCCGGCTCATCCGGTCGAATCCCGAGCCGCTCCGTGAGGGTCCGCCAGACGTCCGGCCGCTCGTGCAGGAGCCACTCGGCCGCCTCGGCGGCCCGCTCGAGATTCCATTGCGCCATCACGTTGGTGAAGGCATTGTCGTCCACGTTCTCATGATATTCATCCGGTCCGATGACGGCACGGATGTGGTAACGTCCGTCCGACTCGACAGCGCCGCGGGTCGCCCAAAACCTCGCCGTCTCCAAAATGATCTCCACACCCGCCGACGTGAAGAAGACCTCGTCGCCCGTCGCCTGCCAGTATTGCCACACCCCGTAGGCGACGTCGGCGCTGATATGATGTTCCTGCAGGCCGGTCAGAACACGAACCGGTCGGCCGTCGGGCCCGAGCACGTAATCGGGGGTGACGTCGTCGCCCGTATCGGCGGACTCCCAGGCGAAGAGAGCGCCTCCGTAGCCAAGCCGCCGCGCGCGCGCCCGAGCGGCCGCCAGGGTATGGTACCGGTACATGAGCAGCGACCGCGCCGCCGCCGGGTGGGTCCACGTGTAAAACGGAAGCACATAGATCTCGGTATCCCAAAACACATGTCCTTTATAGGTGCGCCCCGACAGGGCGCGCGCGCCGACGGACACCCGCTCATCGTCCGGATTCGCGACGGCGACGAGATGATGGACGGCGAACCGAAGCGCCCGCTGCGCCGCCTCGTCGCCGACGACGCATACGCCGGCGCTCCGCCACCGTTCCTCCCACGCATTGGTGTGGTCTCGGACATGGGTTGCCGCCCCCGCCTGACGGGCCCGTTGCAGATCTCGCCCCGCCTCGGCGGCGGGATCGTGCGTCTCGCGCGAGGTATAAACGACGGCGAGACGATCGAAGCGCCCGATGTCTCCCCGCTCCGCCCGCCACGTCCAGCGCTCCGTCCATTCTCCTGATCCGGGGTCGAGCGCGCGCTCGACCCTGCGGCCGCTCCCCGCCCGAAACCCGCTCGTCAGAGCCGTGGCGATGGAGACGCCGCGCGTGGTCGTGGCGAGCGAGATCACCGCTTCGCCCTCCGTCCTCGATTGCCAGCGCGTGCGCCCATGCGGCGGGGCGGGACAGGACTCGACGATGATCGTGCCGTCATAGTTCTCTGGCTCGATCGAGACGGAGTGCAGCAACAGGTGCCGGTCGGCGAGCGAAACCAAGCGGACGAATTCCAGGCTCGTCACGCGCCCGGCGGGATCTCGATGCCGCCAGGTTCGACGCAATAACCCATGCCGAAGGTCGAGCGTGCGTCGATGCGCCAACATGTCTCCGCGTTCGAGCGACAGCGGCGCTCCATCCACGAGAATGCTGAGATGCGTCCAATCCGGGAGGGCGACCAGCTCAAGCGACGCGCCGCCCTCTTCGGTTTCGAAGACGCCGGCCAGAAACGTGGCCGGGGCGGACCGGCTCGTCCGTTCCGACAGCGACCCTCTCGAGCCGACGTAGCCGTTGGAGATCGTCATGATCGACTCGATCTCGCGCTCGCGGGCCAAGGTGAAGCCCTCCTCGATCACCGCCCAATCGGGATCGACCGCGGCCGCTGTCGGAGCCGGTTGAGAGGCCTCGGCGGCGGTCGCGTCGGCGTCGGCGCGATCGGACGGGCGAACGGACGGGGAATTCGGTTTCATTCGATGAGCCCTCTCACATTGCAGGAACAGCGCATGGTAGCATGGCGGCGGACCCCCAACGTCGGGGAGGGGCCGTTCGGCCCCCTACCGTGACAGAGGTGAACGGATGACGCAAGTGGAGGCCGGAGCGTCCCCCCCGCCTCGACGGCGGATCACGCTGACGTCGTTCGGTGCGGTGCTGTTCGACCTCGACGGGGTGCTCACGAAGACCGCCGTCGTGCATGCCGCCGCGTGGAAGCGCTTGTTCGATGAATACCTGCAGGCCCAGGCGACCGCGACGCGCAGCCCGTTTCGCCCGTTCGACGAACTCCTGGACTACCGACGCTACGTCGACGGCAAGCTCCGGCAGGACGGCGTCAAGAGCTTCCTGGAATCCCGCGGCATCGTCCTCCCGCTGGGCACCCCGCAAGACGGCCCCGACCGGGAGACGATCCATGGGCTCGGCAACAAGAAGGACGGATATTTTCAAGCCCGGCTCAAGGCGCACGGCGTCGCTGTGTATGACGATGCGGTGCACTGCCTCCGGACCCTGCGCGCGCGCGGTGTTCGAACCGCGGTGGTCTCGGCCAGCAAGCACACCGCGGCCGTGGTCGAACGCGTCGGACTCGCGGACGCCTTCGACGTGCGGGTCGACGGCGTCGAGAGCCAACGGTTGGGCCTGCGAGGGAAGCCGGCCCCCGATGCCTTTTTGGAAGCGGCGCGGCGATTGGGCGTGAGCGTCCAGCGGACCGTCGTGATCGAAGATGCCGTCGCAGGCGTGGAGGCCGGGCGCAACGGCGGGTTCGGACTCGTCATCGGGGTCGACCGGACGGGCCATGCCGACGAACTCCGGCAACACGGCGCGCACGTCGTCACGTCGAATCTGGCCGAACTGGTCGACTAACGTTCAAAGGTTCAAAGCGGTCTGGCTTGCGAGGCGACCGGGGAGCGCGTTGTTCATGCCTCGCCGCGAGCGCTCAGCGCCTCCTCCAACTGGTCGAGAAAGGGGCGCTGGCCGGGAAGCAGCTTCCTTCGAGCGGTCACGAGATCGAACCAGGCTCCGCGATCGACCTCGGGAAACTCTTGCATCCTTCCCGAATGCGGCGGCCATTCCATCGAGAAGACATTGCTCCTCACCCGCCCCGCATCCAGGTCGCCTTCGACGGCCCAGACCGATATTACCTTTCCGCTCGGCTGCCGGAGCGGCGTCAGCGGCCGGCACCGTCCGGTCACCGCCATGCCGGTTTCCTCCTGAAACTCACGTTTTGCGGCGGCCAGGGGATCCTCCTCGCCTTGGCAGATCCCTTTCGGGATGGACCAGGCGCCGTCGTCCTTCCCGGCCCAGTAGGGGCCGCCAGGATGGACGAGGAACACTTCGACCGGCCCGCGATTCGTTCGATATAGCAGAATCCCCGCGCTGACGTGCTTGGCCATCCGCAGTGCCTCGCCGGAATCGTGCGACCATCATAGCCGGCCCCCATACGGTTTCACCACGGAGGCGATCCTCCCCCTGCCCACCGAACCCCTGGGTTTCTATTCCGTCGAGGCGCCGGATCGATCAAGGCGGGAACATCCCGGGAGGGGAGGGGCATCGGGCAAGGAGAATCGGCACGGTTCTCATGCCAGAGAGGGCGCATGCCTCATGAACCATGCGAATGTGACGTTGGCAGTTTTCGTGGCGGCGGCAGGTCCAAGGCCCACAGAGACCACTACCGCTTGTTCTTACACACTTCCACAATCGCTTCGACGCCGCCATCCTGCGGACTGATCATCAGAAACATCCCCTTGTGATCCGGGTCTCGCTTGAAGAACGTGGCATAGTCATCGTCGTAACGTCTCTCCTTGATCGTGGTGTCCCCGCTCTTGCGGTCGTACACGCTTTCCAGGACAAAGGCGGCGACGGTCTGCGTGCCATTGGCCCGCGGTTGACTGGTCACTCGCCAGAAGACCCTTCCGGGATCGAGCGACCCTTTGGCGGTGTCCAGGATGACGTTCGTACAGAGCTTCGTTCCCTTGGCGAGGGTGACATAGTCGCCCTTGTCCACAGCCTGAGCAAAACCCGGCACGGGAAGTCCGAGAATGATGAAAAGCACGAGTCGGGACAGGAACATATGGCCAGCCTCCCTGAAGTGTGTGACCCACTCGGTGCGTGAATCGACCGGGCTCATGGAAAAGGACGATGAAACCCGTCTTGGCCCCTCGCCCATTCGAAGATGTTCGTCATAATCCACAGGACGGTCGATGAGGCTCATGATTCCGGCCTGCGCGTCCTGTCCCGCTTTACTCGGCGGGCTCTGTCATGGCTGACGTGGAGACGCAGGCCCGGCCTGTGAGTCTCGCTTCCCCGGCGGATGATACGGAACGAACAGGTCATCGACGATCACCTGTCCTTCCGGGGACAAGGCGAACTCGGCGAAGGCATCGGCCGCAGAGTTGGTTTCCTGTTTCTTGAGGAGCAACACCGGCCGACGCAAGGGGTATCGTCCATCCTTGACCGTCTGCTCCGCCGGATCCACCTGATCAATCATCAGCGCGTTGACCCCCACCCCATACATGACCGCCTCCAGAACGACCCCCAGAGAGGCATAGGTGATCCCCGAGACGCTCCCTGCGACCGTGCTGATCGCTCGCTGGTCTGACCGAATCACCTTCGCCGACTTCGGCGTGCGACCGACGATCCCCAGCGCCTCTTCGAAGCTCTGCCGGATCTGTTGGTTCGGCGGGCGGTCGATCGGATCGATCTCGATATCCGGACCGCCTAACTGGGACCATCGGGTCACGGCGCCCGTGAAGATGGCCGCCACTTCTCGTGTGGTCACCGCCTTGATGGGATTCGTGAAGTCGACGACGACCGCGATGCCGTCCCAGGCGATAGCGGTCTCCGCCAGATCCGGGTCCCCGTGCCCCGTCACAGCGACGTCCGCGTCTCCCGATTTGATCAGTTCGAGCGGCTGGGAGAACAGGTCCCAGCGAATCTGTACATATCGCCCCGGGTAGCGTTGCTCAAATGCCCGGGCCAGCCGTTCCATCGTCCGGAGTTCGGGTCCATTTCCGGCAATGGTAATCGAGTCGGCCTTGCCGTGAGCGGAGAGCAGCAGCACGCCCGATCCGGCCAGCACCACCGTGCGGAGGAGCATGCGAATGGACATTCCGGTCGTCGAACCAGCGATTCCCCCCGGCGCCAAGCGAGAATGACTCGCGCTGAGCCATGACGTCGCGAAGGAGGGAACGACGGCGTCCACCCACCCCGTCCAGTCGCGGCGCATGACGGTTTCTCCCCCGGCTGCGTTTGTCGTGCAGAGTGAACGGGCCTCTTCCCGAACCGCATTCAACGGCGGGACCTCCGGCTCTCGCCCGACCGCTCAGCTTTCCCAGTTGGCCCGGAGCAGGTCTTCGTGTTCCTCATAGCGACAGGTGAAGGTGCCGTGGTGGGCGTGATGCAGCGCCTCGCCGATGCGCCGCGCGAGGTGAGGGTCGGTGGTGGTGATGATCACCCCGTTGGGTGCTTCGACTTGGTCCTCGATTTTGATGATTCGAGCCAGGGGATGTTCGGCTTTGGCGCGGACCTCTTCATTCCGGGCGAGCCCGAGAACGTCGTCGCGATGGCGGGCGACGAACTCGCCGGTGAGCATCAGCACCCCGCTCGGGGCACCGTCCCGAATCCGCTGACAGGCTGGGCACACGATCTCCTCGCTGCCCGACGGGACAGGGCCCCATGTCCACCGCCCCTTGTGGTAGACCGCCTTGCACTCACGACACACGGACGGCTCTCGAAGTTTGCCCTTGGCCTTGTACGGGTCATGTTTGCGAGGGCGAACCGAACGATCTTTCTTGTCTCGAGGATGATGCGTCGTCACCATCACAACTCCTTCCCCCGCGCCGGCGGGGGACTGCTGGTCATGCTGCAAGAAGGAAAGCCCGTCACATCCCTCTCCGCCAGGGCTCTCGCTCCGCCGGCACCCCTCCCCACAGAAAACTAGCACTGCATGTCCGGTGCCACAGGGCAGAAGGCCGCGCAGGGGAATCCACTCTGCCCAAGCCATGGATAGACAGAGCACACCGCCCCGCAGGCATGCGCCTCGCCCGAAGAGGCTGTGGTGATATTCGTCACCATCGGACGGACGCCCTGCCCCCGAATGCCACAGTCGACGCGCAGAGCCGACGGACCGAGTGCACGGGCACGGTGCCGGTGACCGACGTCGAGCGCCTCTGGGGAAGACAGAATCCTTGAGAAGAGCCAGCTTGGCGGAGGCTGCACGGCCCGCGGCACGATCGACGGGACCATGCCGCGCTATACCCCTCGCACATGGATGCGTTCAGCCAGCCTTGCGGATTTCGATCACATTGCCGGCTTCGTTCAGTTCCACGGTGATCGCCGTTCCCTCTTTCATCCCGGAGAGCTTGCTTTCTCCGTGCTGAACCGCAAAAGTCCGTTCGCCTTCCGTCGTCATCATCTTGATCTGCTTCATGTCCCCGGAGGCATAGGTCAATGCCCCGGTGATGAAATGATGCACACCCTCGTGCCCTTTCGCATGGTGGTCGACTGCGACATTGTTGCCGCTGACCCAGAGAGTCAATTCGTCGCCGATCTTGACGTCGGGCGGGGCCGTCTTGGCATTCAGGCTGTACCGCGCGCCGGGCGTTTTGACGAAGACCTGACCGGATCTGATCTCTTGCACCACTCCCTCCAACTTAATCCGGGAACCGGGCTTTGTGTGAGGGGCGGGGGCTATGGCCAGCTCCAATTCCAACCGGCGGTGCACATCGATGACCTCGCCTTGGTCATTCAACTGCACGGTGATCAGCGACCCGTCCGGGAACATCGTAAACTTGGGGCGATTCCGTTTGACCGTAAACTCTTTTTCGCCGTCGGGCGTCCAGAGCTTGATCGAGTTCTTTTCTGCGGAGGTATAGATCAACGTGCCGCGGATCCAGCGGTGTTCCGGTCTGGCCGCTCCTTTGGGATAGGCATCGATGACGACGTTGTTTTCGTTGACCCACACGGTGACCTCGTCGCCGACCTTCGCCCCGGCAAGGGCATCCGACTGAATACTCATGTGGCCCCACAGCGTGGTCACTGAAATACGCCCGGGGTCGATCTTGGAGATGACCCCGCTCACCTTCGTCGTCGTGTCGCGGTCATCGGCCTTCACGTGGGTCGCGGTGGCAACCAGAAGACAAGCCATGGCGAGCAGACACCGCGCGATAGAGGTTCTCAACAATGGACTCATGGTGGTCTCCTTCTTCCGACTGATGAGACGCCCCCGCGCTCACGCTCAGGTTCTTCCGTCCGCACCCGGCATGGGAGCGCCGAAGGAATCGGCGTCACCCGCGGACCATCCTGACGCCCGGGGACCAGAGGATTCTCGCATTGGGTCTGCATGTATTCTGCTCCGAGCACGAGGCGCGCACTGGTCACAATTGCTCACTTCGGGAAAATATTCACACCGGAACAGGCGCTCCTGAATACGGATCGGCGGAACGTGGGGGGAGCTCACGGCTGATAGAGCGCGCGCGCTTCTTCCTCGGAGAGCACGCCTTTCTGAATGAGCATCTGGATCAGCTTGTCGGTGGGCGTCCTGGCTGGAGGCGCCGGTGAGACCGGTTCCATCGGTTTCGGTGGGTCGGGCGTCCGTTGCTGCCCATAGACCTTGAAGAACGGCGTGAACACGATGAGATAGTCCTTATTGCGAATCCGCACGGTGACGGGGCTGCTTTCGGTGTAAGGTGGCAGGTCCGGCCCGGACCCGCGCGGAATGCGAAAGTAGGGCTTCCCGTCGTCTGTTTCCCCGTCTTGTCCCAGGATCTCCATGCGACTCAGGATCGATTCGCGGGTGCCGGATGTCCGCTCGTCGCCGCCGATACCGGTGATCTTGTCGAGCACGACCACGAGCGACTCCCCGACCAGTGGATCGGACGACAGGTTCTTCACGCTCACGTCGTACAGGTATTCGCTGTTGAAATTGTCGCGGCCCTTGAGCGTGACCACCGCCTGAGCCGCCTTGTCGGTCAAATCGGGGAGTTGGTCCAACACCCCGGCGCCGCAGAGCGGGGGTAGGCACACACTCACCCCCAGCCAGACGAGCGCGCACCGGAATCCGGTGCGGCGGTGGGGGACAGGTCGCGCGTGATTCCGACAGGGATGTATGCCCTGCTTCGGCGCCCACCCAGTGGAACCGTCGGCTTCCATGCGGTGGAGCCCGCCCTGTTTGTTCGAGTCCGTCATATGCGTTGCCCTAGGCCGCATACTCGACTCCCCGACATGAGTGCTATCGGCCATCAAGAGGGCGTATCCCATGCCGCCATAGGGCTGAAAGACGTCGCTCAGCGAGGATGACCGAATGACGATGGTGGGGCTGCTCGCGTCGTGAGCCGAAGGGGGATTCGCGCCGGCGTATCGCCGAAGACCGGCCCCCGGCTTTCCCCCCCACGACCTCTTGCTGCTTCGCGTCCGGTTTCAGCGTGAACAGGTCGGTCTCGACACCTAACCAGGGCCGGTCAGCGAAGAAGTAGTCCGCCGTCACGCCGCCGGCAAGGGTGCTCTTGAGTTCAAGGTCGTTGATGCGAGCGCCGGAGATGCCGCCTCCCAGTGCCGGATCGCTCAGGATGGCGTTCGAAAACGCACCGGGATGGGACAAGCCGCCAACATACCGCTCCGCCTGCGCCGTAGTTGCGAACAAGGATCCCAGCATTCCACACGCCAGATTCAGTACCGCCATTCGCGTGACTGGAGCGGGGGGATAGTGTGCGGTATTCATGACCGGGCCTCATTCAGACGTGAACCGTATCGTCCTCCAGAACACCTCGGCGACTGATTGTGTATGCTGGCTGTTGATCTGCATGCGGATGGCCACGGCGCGTTCAGGTACTTCCCCAAAAAGGGCCCGAAAATCCTCGACGACATTGCGCTTTTCGGTCAACCAGTTGCCGATCTGAGCGTCTCCTGATTCGACCACGATCGCCTTCACATTCAGGTACATCGGGCCAGCGGCGGACGCGATGGTCCCCTTTGGCGCCGTCGGGTCCCAGATGTAGCTGATGATTTTCCGACGCTCAAAGAAGGTCTTGGGAAAGACGACGAGCAATTGAGCGGCCTGGTCATCGGTGTCGGTAGAAGAGAAATCTCCTCCGGCCGGCGGGACCGTCACCTTCCACTCCCATTCGAGATACGGCGTCCGGCTCAAATCCACCGTGATGCTTTTCTCCAAGGCGAAGGAAGACGAGTCTGCCCGTAACTTGATGGCCTGATCCTCTCCATCATCCACCACTTTCCAATTGCCCGTTCCGAAGTGGACCGGCTTGTCCCATTCCACAAGAGTCTGGGTCTTACTCTTGCCCAGGATGACGATTTCTTCTCCGGCGTCCGGCGATCCGGCGCCCGCCGTCCCGATCAGGATCACCAGATACGCGGGTATCCGCGCGACCGTCTTCTTAGGGCATCCTCTCGCCATGCGGCCTCAGAAATTGCCTCATCACCCGAGGCACGATACCGTGAGCGTGAGCTGCTCCCTCGTGCCACCGGTCCTTCACACCTCGCCGACCTCGACGAGGCCGTATTATAACGAACCGGCTTCGGATCCCCAACACGGTCACCCGCAGGGAACCGATCCCACGGGCCAACCGGTCCGGGATTCCGCCGGTGCAGTCTGCAGATCGCGCATCACTTCTGTCGACCCGCCCATTGGGCTGAGTTCGAGCGGTAGAGATTTCTTCAGAGCTCTTCAATCCGAAGGCTTGAACTCCTCCAGCGAAGGGACGAGTTCGGTCTCGATCAATGATCGACCTACCGCGATGTCACACCCTGTGCGGATGCCTGGGAAGTAGACCCGGAGCACCACGGAGAGGACGTTCTCTGACGCGAATGAGCTCTGTCCCCTCCCACCACACGTGTCACGGCAGTGCCCCAGAGGCGGAGACGCTCGCGGCCTCATCTCGCGCTGGCGGGCCAATCACCACGCCGACGAATTCGCCCCCCCGTCGCAAAGGCGCCGGACGCGGCCCGGCTCGTCTCAACCGACTCTCCCAGGCGAATACGGAGAAAGGACCTAGTCCCCGAGGACGACGTTGAGGAGAGAGCTGCGCACATGTAACTCGCCCTTGTAGTCAAGGTAGCCCAGTTTGCGGAACTTATTCATGAAGAAACTGACGCGGGAGCGCGTGGTCCCGATCATCTCGGCGAGCGTTTCCTGACTGATCTTCGGGATGACCCCTTTCGACTTGCCTTCCTTCCCACAATGGGCCAGTGACAGCAGCATCCGCGCGAGCCGCTTCTCGCTGGAATTGAAGAGTTGATCCACCAAATCCTCTTGGATGCGGATCGTGCGCGCCAGCAGGTAGGACAGAAACCGCTCGGCAAACACGGGCTCCTTGTGAAACACGCGAATCATGGCGGTTTTGCTGACGCGCACGAGAATGGAGTCTTCCATGGCGGTCGCGGTCTCTGTCCGAACCGTCTGCCCGGCGAGGCAGCCTTCTCCAAAGAAGGCACCGCCCTCCAGAATGGCCACGACGGCTTCCTTGCCCTGCGGCGAGACCACGGTGAGCTTGACCCGCCCCGCCTGAATATAGAACACGGCCTCCGCCGCATCCCCTTGCGAGAAGAGTATCTGCCTCTTTGGGCACGTCAGCACACATTTCCCATCGCCTGAGTCCGACGTCCACCGGCCATGGTGGTCGGCCGCAATACTCCCGGTACACACCAGCCGCTCCCCGGGTTGGCCCTTCGCGCCCTTCGGATCGCGCTTCTTCGGTCGAATCGGTCGCATTTTCTTGTCTGGGCCCGGCTGTGCCTCCGACATAACAGCTCCTTCCCGGCCTCAGATGATGGATCTCGGCTGATGTGTGAGCCCCCCGACCGGAAGTGCCGCGACTGCACGGCATTCCACGAGGAGTAAAGAGCACGTGCCATGCCAGACGGCAGAAGGCAGACACCCTCACCGTCTCGCATCACCCCTGGCTGACCGCGAGACCCGGTCGCTCCTCTTCAACAGGGAACTGTGCTCCGCGCAACTATTCACGGCTGTTGATGTCGTTTGCGCCCCCTCCGGGAATGGCCTGACAAGGCTTCCGTCCCTGTTCACCTCGCCGGCAGCCCAGCTCAGCGATCATCCGCTGGACACGGCCTGCCATTTGCTCATTGCGCCGTCCGCTTCACGCCGAGTGCTGCTGATCTGTTCCGCGACGTAGTTGATGGGGGGGGGCTACCTGCCCGCCTTTTGCCCAAGCCCTGCCTGAAGACCTGGAGCCGCTGATGGCGGGCAGATCACCGTCCGATGCCGCTTTGCCCTTCCCCACCGCGAAGACGTCTCCGCCTACATTTCTCCCGCAGTGCCGAGGCCGATCCAGGCTCGCAAAAGATCGTGTCGCGTCACGGAGTAGGCGACTTCCCCATTCTCCTTCACGGGAAGATTCAGCAAGCGCTTCTCCTCCATGATCTTCACGGCTTCTTCGATCGTGGTCTCTGCCGTGACGGCGATGCGATCGTGGACCATGATGTCTTGCGCCTTCAGCTTGGAAAGATCCTTGCCAGCTTCCAAGGCCCGGAGGACATCGAATTCGCTGATGAATCCAATAAACTCGTTTTGATCATCGACCACCGGCGCGCCGGGGGTGTGGGTGGACAGTAACTCCAAAGCAATAGCCATCCCGTTTTGGCCGGCATGCAAGATCAGGTCGTTGGTTCCCTTGATCTGTCCCACCTTTCGTAACCCTCCGGCCGGGACCCCAGGTAGTTCCCACTTCGTCGTCTTGTTCCCTTCCTTGAGCATTCTGCTCTCCTTTCAGTTCCACCATGCCTGATGGTGGTTGGATCATGAATCACGGCCGTTGGAACGTCACGCTGAGCGCCAAGTACGCAACACTAAGGCGAAAAGGATGCCAATTGAGACCTGACGAGAATTCAGACAGTTGAAAACCCCGGGAGGATGAAGAACGCAGGGATCTGAGGTGAAATTCCTCACGCGGAAGGGCATCCAAGGAGGCATATTGCTACACATCGGCTATTCCGAAGCGTCGCGGCTCTCGCACTCGCCAAGCACCTTCACGGTACCCAGGAGGCCGGAGGCCTTTGAACTTTGTTGTGATGTGGTCAGGATCAAGAAGAAGACCTTCCGCCCGTCCGGAGGCACGAACACAGTGCTGTGTGCACACTCCTCCGCACTCGGTTGGTCTCCGCCATGTTGCCAGAAGAACGGGCACGCACGCTGCTCGTGGCGGCCCCGCTCGCGCCCAGGGCGAGCCCCTTTTGCCCATCCCGTTCCCCTGCGTATTATCCCTTCCAGATTCTCACACGCACCTGCCGCCAACAACGGGGCCCTTCGGCTCTCCTCGCCACGACCACCGGCGTTGAACGGCTCACGGGGACTCGTGCTCCAGGTGAACGTGGCGGTCAGGCGACCTCTCTCACCCGCATTATTCACGAGAATTCGTGACGAAACCGCGGAGACGCCAGGCGAGACGGGCATGCGGAGTCGCGCGAGCCCGAGGCAGACTTGAACCAGTCTGTCGAGGGACCGAGCGGCGGGCCTGCCCGCCTGGATGCCAACAGGCCGCATCCAGGCTTGTCGCAGCGGCGTCTCGGCGGGTGCAGGAGAAGTCATCGCGAATAATGCGGGCTAGTTCCCGCGAGGTGTTCGCCCCTGCAGCGCGTGAATGACCAGGAGCACGAGTCCGACGACGAACAACACCCAGGAAATCTGCGTGGCCACCCCAGCGATCCCCGACAGACCCAACGCAGCCGCCACAAGGCCGAGCAGCAAAAACACCAACGCGTAGTACAACATGGGCCACTCCTTTCTCTATCCCTCGGTTGATCGTGCGACCAGGGGCACTGCTCTACCGCGCCGTACCTGACCCGCTGCCGCCAGTTATTCGATCCGGATATCCGCCATTGCTTATCTTGGCTGGGCAAGAATGACACCATGGCCCAGCACCCAGATCCCATGAATCAAGGCCAATGGCACACCCAGTATGGTTCTCAGCCCTGATACCATCTATTCAGAATTGCTCATGCTCTGCGTACGTCGTAGAAATCCGAACCGGGCGGTGTATCTGTCTCATCGGGGGTTGCCAGCGAGCGTGATCGCGGAAGACGTCATGAGAAATGAACTGCAGTTCGATGCTGCAGAATGCAGGGATAGGCCCAGTCCTCAGGACTGGCCCTATCGGTTTCAGTACTCTGTTCCTTGAGAACCCGGGGCTACTTCATCGGCTCTCCATGCTTCACGGACACAGCGTGGCCCTTATCCGTTACCTAGACCTCGACCTTATCGCTGGTCTTGAAGATGCTATCGAGCTTCCTGGTCTTGTTGACATGCATCTAGTCCCACTATGCTTCCTGATGCGCGCGGTCTACAGTCCAACGGTTTACCCTAGGATCCCAGGACAGTGTGTCAGAGGGACAACACAACCCGGCCCCGTCCGGCGGCCCTTCGTACCGCCGCTACTGGGCATCCTGGCAAATAGCAATTATCCCTGATGAGGCGCGTGAACCCCCATCCAGCGATCACCCTGAGCATTCCATTCGCTTCACCCGGTCCCCCCCGGCATTGGATCAGAGGGTGGCCGCTCGTTTGACTTCCGTGCGAATCGGCTGCTCCCCCCCTACGAAACGCACCTGCTCCGGGGAGATGCCGAGTGTCCCGCCATAGAGCGAGGCTCCCATCGTGCACATCGCGAGGACGAAGAGCCACATGGCCGCCGATCCGAGCCCTGTCATGGTGGCGTTGCCGATGTCCATGGATGTCTCTTTCACCTGGCTGCCTGCCTCCTTGATCGAGGCAATCATGCCGACAACTGATTGGGCCACTTCTTGTGCCTGTTTTTCGGAGAGGCCCAGTTTATTCACCATCACGTTCACGGCTGCCTCTCGGTCCATGGCCAGCAACTTCTCTTGGATCTCACCGATGGCCGAATCGGACACGCTCTCCAGCGATTGTCCGTCCTTGGTTTGCGCCGTCAGCTTATTGACATCCTTGGTGATCATGCCCGGCTGCAACTCGGGTTTCTCAGTCGACCGGAGCACGGATTCGATCTGCTTGCGGAGATCGATGGCCTTGATGTCGATCTTGCCGGGACCAGATATTTGTGACGCCGCCGCCGAGACCGCCGTCCCGAGACCTTGATTCATCATCTTCAAACCTGACCCAAAGACACTAAACACCCCTCCGACCATGAATGACAACGCGGTCGTGGCCAACCAGGCAAAGACCACCCATGTCACGCCCCAGATCACGGCACCGTGGTACAACCCATCCATCCTGAGCGAAACTCCGGACAAGCGCGAGGCGACATAGCCCCCCATGAAGGCGGAGATCAGCATGGAAAGGCCGGTCCAAATGCCGGTTCCCACTGGTATCCCACCCGTCGGTTGGGTCTCTCGTAAGTCGATCGACCATGCGCCAATGGCGAGTCCCAACAGGGTAAAGGCCATTTGAATCGCAAGGCCTACGGCCAGACCGCCAAAAATCGCCCCCCATGTTATCCGACTCTCACGCTGCGACCACTGTTCGTACGTTGCCTGCATTTCGATCACCGGTTCCTTCCTGCCCATCTCTAGATGGGAATAGTTTCTCGACACCTAACCCAATCTAATTGTACACAGGCTGTCGATGGCAAGCTGGTCAAGACAGCTCAGTTCCGACGATTTAGATGCACCCTATGTCTGCCACGCACGTCAACCCAGCACGATGCGGATGTGGTGCTCGCCGTCCTGGACGAGCGGGATGCTGTCGCGCCTGAGCAATGGCCTGCCGTCCATTTCGGCCAGCGTCACGCCGCGGCTCACGTGCCGCGGATTCTCCACCGCGATGTCATAGTGAGCCGAATGATACCGAAAACGAATGGAGTACCCCGGCCAGTGGCGCGGGATACAAGGATCGATGCCAAGGGTGGCCCCGCGCACGCGGAAGCCGAGCATCCATTCCATGCCGGCGCGATAGAGCCACCCGGCCGAACCGCTGTACCAGGTCCATCCCCCGCGCCCGACATGCGGAGGCTCGGCATAGACGTCGCCCGCGAGGACGTACGGCTCGACTTTGTAACGCTGGACGTTCGATCGCGAGGAGACGCGATGAATAGGATTCAACATCCGGAACAACTCTCCGGCCTTGTCTCCCTCGCCCAGCGCCGCAAACGCAAGCACGGTCCAGACGGCCGCGTGGGTATACTGGCCGCCGTTTTCGCGAATGCCCGGAACGTATCCTTTGATATAGCCGGGGTCCTGCGGCATTCGATCGAAGGGCGGCGTCAGGAGGAGAATCAACCCGTCCCGCCGGTTCACCAGTTGCTGGTCCACCGCCGCCATGGCGCGCGCGCCGCGGCCCGGGTCTGCGGCGCCGCTGATCACGCCCCAAGACTGCGCGACGGAATCGATGCGACACTCCTGCCCTGCGGCGGAACCGAGCGGTGTGCCGTCGTCGAAGTATGCGCGGCGGTACCATTCTCCGTCCCACCCCTCGCGCTCCAGCGCGGCCTTCAACGCGCTCACGTGGAGCCGCCACCGTTCCGCGCGAACGTGCTCGCCGCGCCGGACCGCCACCTGGGCGAACTCCCAAAGGACCGTGTGTAGGAACCACCCGAGCCAGACGCTTTCTCCCTTGCCATGTTGCCCGACACGGTTCATCCCGTCATTCCAATCTCCGGTCCCCATCAGCGGAAGGCCGTGCCCGCCGACGGCCAGGCTCCGGTCCAAGGCGCGCGCGCAATGTTCAAAGAGCGTGTCGTGCATCTCGGACACGCGCGGCTCGAAGTACGATTCATGTTGTCCCTCTGGCAGCGGCGCGCCCTCCAGGAAGGGCACCATTTCATCCAGCACCGTCATGTCGCCGGTGACTTCAAGGAATTGGATGACCGCGTAGGGCAACCAGAGCAGGTCGTCGGAAATGCGGGTCCGCACACCGCGCCCGGAGGGAGGATGCCACCAGTGCTGCACGTCACCTTCGACAAACTGCCGCGCGGCCGCCCGCAGGAGATGCTCGCGCGTGACATCGCGCGCCGCCACGCTGAGGGCCATGACGTCCTGGAGTTGGTCGCGAAATCCATAGGCCCCGCTCAACTGGTAGAAGCCCGCCCGGGCCCAGACCCGGCACACCAGCGTCTGGTAGAGTACCCAACGATTCAACAATACATCCATGGCCCGCTCCGGCGTGCGCACCTGGACGGCGCCCAGCACGTCGTCCCACCGGCGAGCGACCTCGCGCAAGAGCGTGTTTACATCCGCCTCGCGGTAGCGGGTGAGCAACAGGCGCGCCTCCTCCCTATCGCCTGTCTGGCCAAGAAACCAGACCATCTCCGCGCGTTCCCCCGCCTTCAACTCAATCGACAGTTGCAGCGCGGCGCAAGGGTCGAGACCGGCGCCCACCTTTCCGGACAGCGCACCTCCCAGTTCGAGCGCCAGGGGACGCTCGGGAGTCCCATTGCGACCCAGGAATTCCGTGCGATCGCCGGTCCACGATGTCTGCTTTCCGGCCAGATCGGCAAAGGCGATGCGCCCCCCGAATTCGCCGCCCCACGCATTCCGCGCGAAGAGCGCGCCGGTGTCCGGATCGATCTCCGTGATGATGTAAGGCGCGGAGTCGCTGCGGGAACTCCCCAGGACCCACTCGGCATAGGCCGTGATCGAGAGGCGGCGCGCGCGGCCGGACGCATTCTGCAGCGTGAGTCGAGAGATCTTGATCGGGTCTTCGGGCGGCACAAATTGCAGCAGTTCGACGAGGATGCCGTGCGAACCATGATGGAAGCGGCTATAGCCCTGCCCGTGACAGGCGACATAGGGTGCCGGATCATCGCGAATCGGTAGTGCCGTGGGACTCCAGATCTCCTCCGAGTCGTCATCGCGAATGTAGATCGCCTCTCCGGAGGGATCGGTCACCGGATCGTTCGACCAAGGGGTCAACTGATTTTCGTGACTGTTCAGCGACCAGGTGAACCCGGAACCGGACTCCGACACGAGAAACCCGAACGTCGGATTCGCAATGACGTTGATCCAGGGCCGCGGCGTCCGCAGCCCCTCGCCGAGAACCGTGACATATTCGCGGCCGTCGTCGGCGAAGCCGCCAAGGCCGTTAAAGAATTCGAGTTCCCGCTCAGGCAACGGCACATCCAGGCGTCTGCCTCCGCGCCGTGCCGGCAGGGTCGGCGGCGGCGCGCTGTGCCGGCGCTGTAATCGAGCGACCTGCTCCGCCAGCGTGCCCCGCCGGCTCAGCAGGACGACCCGGGCGACCTGCTGCAGCAGCATCCGCTCGTGTGCGGCAAGCAGATCGGTTCGCAGGAGATAAATGCTGCCGCAAGCGCCGCCGGTATCCGGACAGAGTCGCAACCGGCTGCCTCGCACGAGCGCCTCCAGGGAGCCTTGCAGATCCTGCTCATAGGACGGCGGCTTCTCGTTCAGGATGATCACATCGGCGGATAATTGCCTCATCCTCCAGTATTCATGCGCCCGCAGCAATTGCCGAACGAGATCGACATCCTCCGCTTTGTCGATGCAGGCCAGCACGATGGGCAGATCGCCCGAGATCCCGTGCGCCCACAGCGCCGCACGTTCCAACGTGCCGTGGCCGAGTATCTCCGAAGACGGCCGCAGCGACCCATCCGCATAAAGCACCGCGTTGGCCAGTCGCTGGAACATCTGCGCTTCGTCGGGCCCGATCCCAAGGTGATGCAGTTGGACATTCGCCTGCGTCCAGGCCAACGACAGGGTGCGCTCAAACACTCTCGGGTCGCGGTACTTGTCGGCGAGATCCAACACCTGCTCGCGGGTGGGGCCGACCATGGTCGAAAACGCGACGTGCACGGTCCCGCCCGGAGGCACACGCACCGCGCGGCGCACGCTCATCACCGGATCGAGCACGGACCCGACGGTATTCGAGAGCGGCCGCCCATCGATCATCGAGACGGCGGCGCGGACATGGTGCCCGCGCCCAAGAAAGCGGGCGCGATCCGTTTCATACTGCAATTCACCCACGCTCTCGCCTTCCACCACGACCACCTGGGCAACCCATATCGTCGCGTCCTCCTCCGACCGTTTGCGGCGCGTGGCGAGCAACGCGCCGAGCTCTGGCACGAATTCCGTTTGAACGAACAGATTCGCAAAGGCCGGATGGGCCGCATCGGCGGCCTGCGGCCCCAGAGACAGCTCGGCATAGGAGGTAATCTGGAGGTCGCGCGTCCGTGTCCCTCCATTGGTGATCGAGACGCGCCGCACTTCAGCATCATCCTCGGACGATACCACCACCTCGAGCGTCGTACTCCAATCGCCGTCCCGGCGAACAAACTCGGCCCGTTCTTCGGAAAAGGACGCCTGATAGTCGTCCGCCTCGACGCCGCTGGGCTGATAGCCGGCCGACCACACGGAGCTGGTCTGGGGGTCGCGCAGAATAATATAGGAGCCCCAGCAGTCCCGCGTCGCATCCTCGCGCCAACGCGTGACCGCCAAATCCCGCCACCGGCTATACCCCGAACCGGCCGTGGTCAGCATGACGGCATACCGGCCGTTGGACAGGAGATGGGTCCGCGGGGTCGCCTCGTGGGGAGAGGTGAAGCGCCGCACGACCGGTGGAGCGAGGTCGCGGACGTGTACCGCTGCGGAGCCTTCTTCCGCACGTGGGCGCGCCACCGGCACGTCGCGCGGCGTCCGCTCCTGGAGCAGAAGCTCGGTGGCCCGGACGATCGGCTCGGCGTGGAAACGGCTCCGCATCACCCCATCGTTCAGGACATTCGCGATCGCAACCAGCGACATGCCCTGATGATGCGACATATAGGCCCGCACGATGGCGACGTCTTTTCCTTCGGGCACGCGTAGGCCGGTGTAATCCAGCGCCTCATAGAACCCGTAGGCTCCCCGGCCGCCGGCCTCGGCGAGGCGGGCAAAATCTTGCGTCGCCGCTGCGGGATCGATCATGGCCGCGAGTGCCGCGGCATAGGGCGCGACAACGACATCGTCACCGAGGCCGCGCTTGAGTCCCAAACCCGGCACACCGAAGCTGGAGTACTGGTAGGTCAGATCGAGATCGCGCGCGTGATAGGCCGATTCCGAGACGCCCCAGGGGACGCCGCGCTCCGCCCCGTATTGAATCTGCCGGCGAACGACCAGCTCATACGTCCGGCTCAGCAAGCTGCCAGCCGGGAAACGCATGACCAAGGCCGGCATGAGATATTCGAAGATGGAGCCCGACCAGGAAATCAGCGCCGACCCGTTTCCCACCGGCGTGAGGGCACGGCCCAGGTGAAACCAATGCGAGGACGGCACGTCGCCCTTGGCGATGGCGATAAAGCTCGCCAGCCGGGCTTCCGACGCCAGCAGGTCGTAGCAGTTGGGATCCAGGCTGTTGTCGGTCACGCGGTAGCCGATGGACAACAGCTTGCGCGTCGGATCGAAGAGGAACGTGAAATCCATCGCGCGCGCCATCTGGTCCGCCGTCTGGGCGATGGCCTCAAGACGGCGGATGAGGGCGGCGGCATCCCCGGCCGATTGCCGGATGGCATCGGCCAGCAGGCCGATCCTTGTCAACGTCGCCCTGTTCTGCACCGGATTGCTGAGTGAGTCGTGCCGCAAGCGGTCCAGCTCGCGGAGCGCAGCCGTGAACCGTTCAGGGGCCGCCGCCAGCGTGGGGATGGGATGGAACAACGGTTCGATGGTGGCCCACTCCGGCGCCGGTCCGGATGGACCGGCAAAGAGGGCGGCCAGGTCTTTCGTACTCAAGCGAAGCCACGGAAGCAACAGTTCCGCGTCCCGGACATGGCTCTCCACGCAGGCTCGGACCGCATCGGCCCAGATGCGCAACTCCCCATCCGGCCCGTCGGCGCGCTCCTGCGCCAGGGCTTGCGCCATATCTGCGACGGTATGGGACGAGATGGCGAGTTGGGTAAACCGAGTGGTCCACCCCGCGGCGCCGACCGGCCGCGACCGCAGCGACAGGGCCAACGCGTCGACGGCCTGGCTGAGCTGTTTCCGCGTCACCGTGTACGTCTGCCGCTGATCCGGAATGTCGGCCAGGGCGGCGCGCAACAGCCGGACGGGATCGTCGATTCCGGCAAAGAGATCGCCTTCCAGGGGGGATCGTTGTATCCACTCACGGCATCCATTCGCCAGGACCAACAGGTGTCCCGCGAGATTGCCGCTGTCCACGGACGACACATACTTGGGCTCCAAGGGATGGAGGGTGCGCGTGTCGTACCAGTTGTAGAAATGTCCGCGAAACCGCTCCAGTCGCTTCATCGTCGCCAGCGTCGCGTTCAGCCGCTCGCTTGCCTCCAGGGTGCCCAGCCAACTAAGGTCACGGGCGACGAGCGTCGAGAGCAGATAGAGCCCGATATTGGTCGGCGACGTCCGATGGGCCACGACGGGCTTCGGATCCTCTTGAAAGTTGTCAGGTGGCAGGGCGTGGTCTTCCGGAGACACGAACCTCTCGAAGAACCGCCAGGTCCGGCGCGCGATCAAGCGGAGTGTCCGGGCATCGGCCGTCGTGACCGACCCGATCCCGGTGACCCGCGGAGGCAGGCTGACCCAACGGGCCACGGCAGGAGATGCCATCCAGAGCAGGACGAACGGCGCCGCGGCAGCCCAGGACTCGGGCCGCCCACCCGCCGCCACTCCAGCGGCAGCCATGACGGCGAGCACCACGCCGCCCCCCATGCGCCGGTGCATTCCCGCCAGATTGCACGTATAGGCATTCTCGGCTTGGGCTGCAGTCACCCACTCCAACATCCGAGTCCGCGTGATGACGAGACGACCGAGGGTGCGAAGAATCGCATCCGACATGAGCCAGGCCTGATACGCGAGGAAGGTGACCGTCAAGGCGATCTGGGTCGCGGCCAACTTGAGATCGTTGCCCGCTCCGCGGAAATGGCCGCGCAGGGGGATACCGCGCCGGCGAGGATAGAGTCCGAGCACGAAGGACAAAAGCGAGGGAATCGCGATCGTGGCCAGAACGAACCCGGACCAGACCCAGGGGGTTCCCGACGGGACCATCCACCCGGCGATCAATGTCAAAAATGCGGCGGGAGCCGATAGCGTGCGGCGGAGATTGTCGAGGATCTTCCAGCGGCCGATCGGAGGCATTTCCACCGCGCGATGCGGCTCCGAGCCGGTATGCCCGCGCCCGAGCAGCCAGGGCAGCAGCTGCCAATCCCCGCGCGCCCATCGGTGCTGCCTGGCGGCCGCCGCTTCATAGTGGGCGGGAAAGGCTTCGAACAGTTCGATGTCGGTCGCCAGGGCCGTGCGGGCAAAGAGCCCTTCAAAGAGATCGTGACTGAGCATCGCATTGTCCGGCACCTTGTCCGCCAAGGCCGCCTCGAAGGCGTCGATCTCGTAAATGCCCTTGCCGGTGTACGACCCTTCCCGGAACAAATCCTGGTACACATCCGACACGGCCGAGGCATAGGGATCGATCCCGCTGGGACCGGAGAACGTCTTTTGGAAACACGAGCCCTCCCCATCGGTCGGGAGCGACGGTGTAATCCGTGGCTGCACAACTCCATACCCTTCGACGACGCGTCCGGCGAGGCGGTCGAACCGAGGGCAGTTCAACGGATGGGCCATGGTGCCGATCAACCGGTGCACGGCTCCGCGCGGCAACCGCGTGTCCGCATCCAGCGTGATCACGTACCGGACAGAAGGAATACATTCGGGGGGATGCCCGCCGACCGACATGAACGTCGTGCTGGTCGAACCGCGCAGCAGTTGATTCAACTCATGCAGCTTGCCTCGCTTCCGTTCCCACCCCATCCATGTGCGCTCTGACTCGTTCCAGACACGCCGGCGGTGAAACAAGAGAAAGCGCGAACCCCCTCCGGACGCGGGGCCGTACCGGTTGTTCAGGCGCGCGATACCCTCCACTGCCGTCGCCAGTAGTTCGGCGTCACCTGGAATATTTTCGCTCGGGGCGTCCCTCCAGTCCGAGAGCAAGGCGAAGCGCAGGTCATCATCGGCATTCGCCAAATAATGAACTTCCAATCGTTCGACGTGCTCATCGATACCCCGCTGATTCGTGAGCAACGTGGGCACCACCACGATCGTTCGGAACTCCCTGGAAATCCCGTTCCGCAACGCCATTCGAGGCAATGGCCGCGGCCCAAGGATCGCCATGACCGTGCGATTGATGAGTGCCATGGCGAGATCCGACGCCGGCACGAGCGCGAGGAAACCGAGCAGCGCAAGGCCCGCGACGGTCACACCCCCTTCGCCGGCGTGCCATAGCGGCCAGGCCACGACCATCGCGGTCACCACGGCGAGCGATCCCAGATAGCCCGGCGCCGAAGCCCCGACATACCAACGCAGGAGCCGGCGCTTCCAGGACACCCGGTAGCCGAGTTCGCATTCAAACGCCCGGCGACCTTCGGAGATGAGGTAATAGCCAGGGTCCATGTGCCGTTCCCGCTCCGACGGCTCGCTCGCATGCGACTCACCCACTGCCTGCCTGGCTCGGTTCACGACTCGTGTGGTCACCTCGATTTCGGAGAGCCCGGCGCCGCGGGACAGATCCTCGATGGCATGGCGGTAGGTGTCCCGGGTGACAAAATCCATCTCGGCGTAGCGGGGGTTCCCACGCAGCAGCTTCTCGACCAGGCTGACGCTCTCGAAAAAGTCCGCCCAGTCGAACGCAGACGTGAACCGCATACTCATGATGATATTGCGCACCGTCACGCTCATGGCCGCCTGCTGTTGATGTTCCGCGTGCACGATGTCGGTGGCGGTCGTGCCCTGCGCGGCCAGACGTTCGTCGAGCCACAGCAACACGGGGCGCACCTTGGGATCCAGGTCACGGAGTCGCTGAACGAGCTGCACGGCAAACGCCGTGGCCAACGGTCTGTGCTCAAAGCGGCGAAGGGCGGTGGCCGTCGGCTCCGGAGCCGACGTGCCGGTGCCGAGAAGACTGTCCGCCAGTTCGTCGGCTTCCAGCCTGGCGGCGCGGCTGTGAACGATCCGCACCGCCAGCCTGCGAAGATTCTCGACCAGCACGACCCGCAGCGAGATGGCCACCGCCCACAATTCCCCGATCGTCAGCGGTTGCACGCGCTGATAGGCCGCCACAAAGCGGCGCAGCATGTCGGGGTCGAATCGACTGTCGGTGTGCGCGACGAATGCCCAGGCGACGCCGAACACCCGTGGATGATGCTGCAGGTGGCCGGATGCCAGTTTGGGCAGTTGCCGGTAATAGCCGGGAGGCAAATCGTCGATGATCTCGCGAAGCTGTTCGTCCACGATGTGAAAATTGTCGACCAACCATTCGGCCGCAGGGGTAATCGCCTTCTCCTCCCGAATCGCGCGGGCGATCGTCCGGTAGCACTCCACCAACACCCGTCCGTTCTCCCGGACCCGCGGCGTGAGCACCCGGCCCCGCCGTGAATCGCCGGTCACGACCTGCGCGACCGCCAGACTTTCAGCATGCTGTTCGAGCCGCTCGACGCCGAAGAGCTCGGCGCGAATCGGCTCTTCCAACTCAGGACGAAGGCTCACAACAGATGAACGGATCGTATCCATGGACCTCCTGATCGACTCGAGTTTCGCCTGGTGAAATGAGCGACAGAGAACGCACCTGGTGTGGAAGCCGCCTGCGGGAGAGACCTGTGGGAAGCTGATCACAGACCGGAAGGAGCGTCACCGAGAGTGCCCGGGCACGCCGGAGCGGCGCTCAGTGCTCACCGGCCAGTCTCGCTGTACGGCCCGGCTCGGACGGGAAAGGACTCCCCTCCGGCCATTGTGCCACGCGGAGAGCCTACGATCTGATCACAATTGCTCAGTTTTTTCAGAACCGCCGGGGTGAATCAGCCGTTGCGGCTCACCCCCTGACAGACAATTGCAGGTGGGAGGGATCGTTGTTGATAGAGCGCGCGCTGCTTCCGACAGCACGTTTTGATTGGAACCCGGCCGGCGAGCGAGTCGTCCTCTGGCTACGCTTTCCTGGCTCCAACGATCAGCAACACTATGCCGCCGACGAGTGCCAATCCTCCGACCACGGGAGGAAGCGGAATGGTCCGCTCTTTGTCGACCGTGGCCTGGAGCGGGCCGAGGTCGATCACCTTTTCTCGGGTCGTGTAAGTGATGCCTTGGTAGGCGAACGCCACCACGCCAAGCACGATGAGCGCCATGCCGACCATGGTTGCCGGTTTCATGGTCCTGTCCTTTCATGTCATGTGGGACAACGCGGCCTGCTTCTTGCGCGCGAACCCGGTCCCCGTGCGACCGACGGGGACTGCACGAGGATTCTGCCACCCGTCGTCGGGTCCTCTGCTACGTGCGCTGGCCGAGTCGACCGGTCAGGGCCAGGATCACCAGGACCAGGAGGATTAAGCCGAGTCCCCCGCTGGGGTAGTAGCCCCAGTTGGCGCTGTGCGGCCAGGTGGGCAGTACACCAACGAGCAACAACACCAGCACGACGATCAGAATGGTACTCATCTCGTATCTCCTTTGTGCGCGGGTTCGCCCCGCCGACGCTCATCTGTGACGATGCCCTGCTCCGTCACGCCTTCTTTTCGCCAAACAGCCGCTCACGCTCCGACTGCATGGCCGCGCGCCCGGCCTCGACCGCCTCGGTCACGACCGCCTGCTTGTCTTTGATGAATTCGCGTCCCTTGTCTACTGCTTGACCCACAACCTCGGTAGCCGTATCGGCGAGATCCTGGAATTGCTCGTCGGCCCGCCGCACATACCCTCGCACCTGCTTCCGTGATTCACGACCCGATTGCGGGGCCAGAAGTAAGGACACTCCTGCCCCGAGTGCCGCCCCGATCACAAACGCGACTCCTACAGCCCCCGCCAAAGACCCTTTGCCATTGGCCATCGAACGTCCCTCCTTTTCCGGTGAGGGTGTGCCTCGACGACCGCCGTCGCGGCACTCACATCACCATACGTTTCCCTTGGGCGACCAGGGACTCCGCCGCCTTCTCGGCCTCAGCCGCCAACCCGGAGGCCCGCTCCCTGAAGTCCTCTGCGAGATTGTGGAGTCGCCGGCGTGTATACGCACCGGAATGGGGGGCGAGCAACATTCCTGCGGCGATCCCGACCAGCACGCCGGCGGCAAATGCTGCCGCACCCACCATCACCACTCCCGCTCCCTCACGCCCGTCGAACTGCTGGTGCTGCTGTTGATCGAATGGTTCCGTCATGGTTGGTGCTCCCGTTTGCGCTCTTGCTTATGCTCGCGCTTTTTGTCCTTCCCCGACTTCGCTTCCTCCGCGTCGATCACGGCTCCGGTTCCGGCGTCAGCATGGACTGCCACGATCAACCTTCCTCCGGCTGCTGCCATGGACGGTCAGTGTGGTTAGCAGGAGATTTTTCACGTCTGAAACCCCCGTTCCCAAAAGCATCGGGCGGAGGCACGGAGAATGGGATTCGGGTTCCATTCCTCACCTTTCTCGGCCGGCCGCACTTGAGTTCCGCCAACCGTGCGGGATACCGGCAGCCGTTCCGTTGCTCCAATCGTTCCAGTGATTCGTGAACGGCGGCTTTGATCAAGCCGGCTAACGTCATCCCGGGTGTCCAGTACACGGCATTTCGCAATTGCTCCAACTGTTCGACCGACAGGATTAGGGTGACGCGGCGATGCCCTTTCACGCAAGCCGCACCCAGCCTCGCTGAGTCGTCAGAACACAGAAGGGAAGACTTCCCCGGCACCCGCAGTCTCTTTTCCATACCCACTCCTCCGTGTGATGGTCTCCAAGCCCGACGGGTGTCACCGTAGGAAAGGAGCCGGCTTTCGCCCATTGGAGAATGCCCCCTGCCCGGTCGGTTTCGACCTGGTCATACCGCAATTCCCGTCCGCACCGCACCGGCTCAGAAGCCGGAGCATCGTCGTTTGGAGCGGGGGGAAGGACTTAATCAGAGACGTCAATGCATACTGAAGCATCCAGACGAGCCGCAGGCCAGATGTGAATACCGGCGGACAATTGCCGTGCTCCGAGGATACCGACGTCGGTCCGTCTCTCACCTGCTTCTGCTGGACTGAAGCTCACGCTCCAAAGTGGCGCCGCTATAGGGCTGTCTGCCGCCCCTCCTTGGTACCCGCGTCATGCAGTCCGCCACGACCCGCTCGGCCCTGCACTGGGCGCAGGTCGGGCACAGGTGCGGCCCAAGGGTCTGCCGTGCATAAAACGTTTCCAGATGGGTCGAGCCACACTCACAGCAGTACACCGGCTCAGTCTGGACCTGGCGTGGGAATGATCGGGCGACTCGGCAAGTCATGGTGTCACCTCCTTCTAGCTCAGGGTGACGGTGAAGATGAGCGTCAGTGAGAAAGAGCGTCAGACTGCAGTGTCAGTATGCCTCGAAGGGGGATTGCAGTCTGTTCACAATTGCTCAATTTGGAAGATTGGTTTGCCCGGCAGCGTTGGGCCAGGCTCACCTGGTGAGCCTGGGGCCGGTGTTCGGGACGGGTCGCGAGGAGCAATTTTGAACGGTCGGCTAACAGCATACCTGTTAAGCTATTTTGATCCCTGTCGGCCTCCTCATGAGAAGCACGGCCTTTCACCCTCACTATTGCCGCAGTCCAACATGCGATAGGCCGCAACGACCCTTAAAGCCCTCGAATGAACCGGCTTGGATACCGATCCCCTCGGGGCCCGTATGACCTGAGAAGGGGTTGAAAGACAGGGGGAAGGTCACGAAGAAGATCGCAAGGCGCCAACGGCTGTCTTCCCGCTCAGAGAGAAGGAAGCTCGTGGATCGTGTGTTGACAGGGTGCGGAAAGAGTCGGTAAGAATGGCTCGGCGCAAGGGTTTCTCGAGAGGGCTCAACCCATGCGCGGGAGGGACCGATCCGTGTCTGATGTGTCACCTCTGGAAGCGGAGGTTGCGAAACTGATTGTGCGGACGCTCACGCTCAAGGTTGAGCCTGCACAGATTCAGCCGGAGGAACCCCTCTTTGGTGACGGCCTGGGCCTTGATTCGATTGACGCGCTCGAGCTGGCTCTCGCGATCTCTGAATGTTATGGGTATCAGATACGTTCTGATGATCCGGAAGCCGCCGCCATTTTCGCCTCACTCCGTTCGCTCTGCCGGTCGATCGAGAAAAATCGGACCAAGTAGCAGCATGTGGCTCTATGAACACCGCCCCGTTGCTCGCCCCCTACCACCCTGACAGCGTGTTGGCCTGGGAGAACGGCCGCTCGATTACCTATGGTCGATTTCTTTCGGAGGTCGGAGCCCTCGCTGACCAGCTTCCTGAAAAACCCACGGTCATTAACCTGGCTGATGACCGCTATCGGTTCCTGGTCGGGTTTGCCGCGGCGTTGATCCGCGGCCAGACCACATGGCTTCCTCCTAGTCGCGCACCGGGCGCCTTGGCCCGGATCGCTCGGGACTACGGCGCCAGCTATTGCCTTCTAGACGGCGTGGAAACAGTCGAACCGCTGCCCGCCTATCACATCCCAAAGGGTACCTGGAGTCCGATCTATCCAGCGAAGGTCCCCCAAATCCCCCTTGACCGCTCGGCTCTGGTGGCCTTTACGTCTGGCAGCACGGGGAGCCCTCATCCACATTCCAAAACCTGGGGCTCCCTAGTCGCAGTCGCTCGGAGTACGGGAACCCGGCTGGGGCTCAAGACTTCCGATCAGATGACCGTGGTGGCGACCGTTCCTCACCAGCACATGTATGGGCTCGAAGCCTCCATAATGCTCCCCATTCAACATGGGATGGCGTTGCATGTGGGACGGCCGCTGTTCCCGGAAGATGTGCGGGTCGCGTTGGCGGAAGTTCCATCACCGCGCATGCTCGTCACCACGCCCTTACACATCCGGGCTTGTGTCGCAGCCGGCTCGCGGCTGCCTCGCGTGGAGTGTATCCTCTCTGCGACCGCGCCCCTTCCGAGCTCATTGGCAATGCAAGCCGAGACCTTGTTCCAAACCAGTGTCTATGAGGTGTACGGGTTCACGGAGGCCGGGAGTCTCGCAACAAGGAGGACGGTCGCCGAGGACACCTGGCACGTGTTGGATGGGATCACGCTGCATCAGGAATCCGCCGGGTGTTCCCTGCAAGCGCCATACTTGCGTGAGCCGATCCCCTTTCCCGATCTGGTGTCGTTGCAAGGGCCGCATCGGTTCGTGTTGCTTGGGCGTGGCACGGATCTGGTGAACATCGGTGGGCACCGGGGTTCGTTACGCGACCTGAACCAGAGATTGAACGAGATCGAGGGGGTGCAGGATGGCGTGTTCTTCCTCCCGGATGACACGGGACCTTCGGTCACACGTCTGATCGCCTTCGTGGTTGCGCCTGGAAAGGCTGCCGAGCACATTCTGTCGGCGCTTCGAACAGTCATTGATCCCGTGTTCCTCCCCAGACCGCTTCACCTCGTTCCCAAGCTTCCCCGTAACGAAACCGGCAAGCTCACGAGAGAGGCCTTGCTCAGCCTGCTGCAAGAGCTTCACAAAAAAAGGAGCGGCATGGGACCTGAGCGGATCGTCACGATCGGTGCGAACCATCCATCATTGGCTGGGCACTTCCCCGGCCATCCCGTGGTCCCCGGCGTCGTGGTGCTGGGGGAAATCATGAAGGCCATCCGCGAGATGGCCACAGAGAACATCGAGTTTGTGGGCATGCCGTCGGCGAAGTTCATGTCGCCTCTGAACCCTGGAGAGCCTCTCACGATCAGGTTGGACCAGCAGGGCGACGGCGCAACGGAGTTCACGTGCACGACCGGGTCTCGACTCATTGCGAGTGGCTCCCTGCGCTACCGCCTCGTCGCCGATGAGTCCACGGGTGATTCGTGAGTGTGGGGTGGCTGCGACAACGCGAACGCGGCAGCCGAATCGCATGGCGCTTCATGATCTGGATGGCGTTATCCGTCGGACGTCCGGCCACGCGCGCCTTGCTTCATCCGATCTGCGTCTATTACCTGGTGTGTTCAAGTGCGGCGCGTCGTGCCATCCGGCCCTACCTGATTCGAGCGCTGGGACGCCCGATCGGCTGGCGTGACCTGTATAGGCAGTATCACCGTTTCGCCTCGACGCTTCTCGATCGCGTCTATCTTCTCGTCGGACAAGGCAGCCGCTTCGACATCGAGATGCGGGGACTCGACGTGCTCAAGGAGTGCTTGGCTCGCGGCCACGGATGTCTCCTGCTCGGTTCGCATCTGGGAAGCTTCGAGATCGTGCGTGCCATCGGCCTGACCCAGGGGGATGTCGAAATCAAGGTCCTGATGCACGAGCAGAATACACCGATGATCCGTGACCTCTTCCATGACTTGAATCCTGCGGTCGCCGACTCGGTGATCCCGACCGGCTCGCCGAGCACGATGCTGCGGGTCAAGGAATGTCTGGACCGCGGAGGGGTGGTGGGAATTCTTGCGGATCGTCTCCTGAAGCAGGAACAGGCCACGCCCTGCACGTTCTTCAGCAAGCGTGCACGATTCCCCGCCGGAACCATGTGGCTGGCAAGCCTCTTAAAGGTTCCGGTCATGCTCTTCTTCGGACTCTACCGCGGAGGGAATCGCTACGAGGTCCATTTCGAGTTGTTCGCCGAGGAGATCACGATCGACCGACAGCATCGAGACCAGGAGATTCAGCAATGGACCCAGCGCTACGCCGACCGCCTGGAGCACTACTGTCGCCTGGCGGCCGACAACTGGTTCAACTTTTATGACTTTTGGGAAGAGCAACGGTAGCTGGTCGTTGAGACTGCCGGCGGCGTTCCTCATCTGGTTGTTCTGGCCTGGTCCTGCGCCGATGTCCGTGGCCCAGACGGCGCCCCCGTCCGAGCGCGAGGCAGCATCAACCGGCTGGAGTGTGGAACAGCTCCTTGAGAACCTTGCCGAGAACCGGCAGGCGGAAGTACGGTTTGAAGAGACCGCTTACTCGGACCTGCTCACCCAACCATTGAAGACCCACGGCATCTTGCGCTTCACTCCTCCGGCGGGACTCGAGAAACATATCACCATGCCTCATGACGAACGCTATCTCGTCGAAGGCGATACGCTCCTCCTCGAAAGCAAGACGAAGGGGACGCAGAGGACCTTGTCGTTGCATGACTACCCGGCGCTGCGGGGATTTATAGAGGCCTTTCGGTCAACGCTCGCCAATGATGTCGTCACCCTCAGGCGTTGGTATCGCGTGACGCTGCAGGGTGAGCCACGACGATGGGTCTTGGTTCTGCGTCCGCTGGACAAATCCGTGCAGGAACTGGTGGAGTCCATTCGGTTCTCCGGAGAAAGAGGCCAGATCAGTCGCATTGAACTCCTGGCGCCAGACGGAGATCGGTCCGTCATGGTCATCGCAACGGACGCACCGTGACCAGAACATCCTGGGTCACGCTCCTGATCTGGTGCATGGTGCTGGGGCTCGGAGCCTGGTTCACGGTTACGCAGACACACGTTGAGTCCGAACTCTCCCGCTTGTTGCCGGAGGGTGCCACGCCAACCGAACGCCTGCTCCTCACTGAACTGCGAACAGGCGCGACCGGACGGCTCATCCTGCTGGCTCTGGAGGGAGAGGATGCCGATCTGCTGGCAGGGGCCAGCAAGCGGTTGGCGGCCTGGATGCGCGAAAGCGGCGCGTTTCACTATGTCGGCAACGGCGAGCAGGCCTGGACAAAGGAGGAGCGGGAACGCCTCTTTCAGTACCGGTACGTGCTCAGCCCAGGCGTGCAGGAGTCGACGTTCAGCCGAGATCATCTCCGCGACTCCCTCGAGCAGCGGTTGAACGACCTCACTTCCCCGTTATCACCGATGATCAAGGCATTGATCCCGGCCGATCCCACCGGCGAGTTCATGAAGATCCTTCAAGCCTGGATGACCTGGACGGCTCCGAGGAGACACCAAGGAGTGTGGTTCTCGTCGGACCTGCGGCGCGCGTTGCTCGTGGCGGAAACAAAAGCCGCCGGTTTTGATATGGAATCCCAGGAACAACTACAAGGGCAAATCAGAGAGACCTTCAGCCGGGTCGCCGGAGGTCCCGCCGGTGCGGCTCCCGCCCGTTTGGTGATGACGGGAGCCGGCGTCATTGCCGTCGAGATGCGGCAGACCATCCAAGCCGATGTGTGGCGGTTGTCCGTCTACGCGACGTTGCTGGTCACCACGTTGCTCTTCGTCAGCTACGGATCAGTCTCTATTCTTGCTCTCAGCCTCCTTCCCCTGGCGAGCGCGATCGTGGCCGGGATCGCAGCCGTGGATCTTGCGTTCGGATTCATTCACGGCATCACGTTGGCGTTTGGGATGACGCTGCTGGGGGTCGTGGACGATTATCCCATCCATCTGTTCAGCCATCTCACCAGGGAGAGCCGGGCGCCGACCGTGATGAAAGAGATCTGGCCGACGATGCGCCTCGGAGTCGCGGCAACGGCGCTTGGGTTCTCTGCCTTACTCCTGAGCGGGTTCCCTGGCCTGTCGCAACTGGGGCTGTTCGCGATGGTCGGCCTGTTCACGGCCGCATGCGTGACCCGTGGGGTACTCCCCCACATCATACCGTCAGAAATCCATGCGAGACGCGAAGGGCTGCAGGTCGCCCGCTGGGTCGATGCGCTGACAACGGCACGACTTGTGGTCCCGCTGATGGTGCTGCTTGCCTTCGGCGCCTTCATGTGGTCGGATACGCCACTGTGGGAGCAGGACATTGCCAATCTGAGTCCGATTTCGACTGAGCAGAAAGAGCGGGATCTGGCCCTTCGCAATGAACTGGGGGGACCGGAGGTCCGGGACCTCATCGTAGTGGAGGGCTCAAGCGAGGAAGAGGCCCTCCAACGGAGTGAGACGTTGGCGCTGGCGTTGGACCCGCTCGTGGGAGAAGGGGAACTGGCAGGATACGACCTCGCTGCTCGCTACCTGCCCAGTCGCAAGAAGCAGCAGGCGCGCCAGGCGGCGTTGCCGGATCGCGAGACCTTGGAGCAGAACCTCGCATCGGCCATGAAGGGCTTGCCGTTCAAGCCCAGCCTGTTTCAGCCGTTCCTGGACGCAACGGGAAAGGCCAAGACGCAGGAACCGGTCGACATCCAGACGTTCAGCGGGACGGCGTTGGGGCTCAAGCTGAACTCGTTGCTGTTCATGCGTGAGGGACGGTGGGTGGCCGTCGTGCCGTTACGTGGCGTCACCGACAGACAGACGTTCCGGGAACGTCTGGCGCCATGGCGTGAGCAGGAGGTGAGCTATTTGGATCTGAAGGAAGAATCGAACCGGATGGTCAGTGCGTACCGCAATGAGACGCTGCGACTCTTGGGATGGGGCGTCCTGTCTATCGGCCTCGTGCTGCTGGTCGGGCTCCGGGCGCCCGTCACCGTCCTGCGGGTGATGCTTCCAATCGGGAGCGCCATTGTGGTGGTGGCTGCCCTGCTGCACGCGTTGGGCGAACGATTTTCGCTGTTCCACTTGGCGTCCTTTCTGCTGGTCATCGGCCTCGGGCTGGACTATGCCTTGTTCTTCAACCGGAGACATGGCACCCCGGCGGAGCGAGGACGCACCGTCTTTGGCCTCGTCGTCTGCAGCGCGACCACGATCTTGGTATTCGGAGTGCTGGCCCTCTCGCAGATTCCCGTGCTCCGAGCCATCGGAATGACCACGGCGTTGGGATCGCTGGCCTGTCTGGTCTTTGCCGCGCTCCTCGCTGAGCCGCCTGACAAACCGCCACTTCTCATCGCGGCTTCCCCCAAGTGAGCAATTTTGAACAGATGGTCTCTCCGCAACCTGTTAATTTTCTTCCGGGCTTGATTGATCGACAGCGTGGAGGACCGTCTGCAATGGCACAGGATCTGGTTGAGAAGCACACAGAGGTGGACGGATCCCACCTCGTGGACGATCGCCGCCCGAATGAGGCCGGCGATGATGTCCTGTACGATCCTCAGGGCCGCCGGCACGCAATCCCACGCCATCGACCGGCTGGGGCCAGAGCGATGGTCCCGCTCATCCTGAGCCGCTATACCCTGGTCTCAGCGCTGGGGAAAGGCCTCGATGAGACCTATCGGGCATTGTGGAATCAGCGGTCCGGGCTGCGTCCCTGCGACTTCGAAGATGTGGGGATCAGCACCTGCATCGGCCGGGTCGATGGCGTGGAAGCCGCGCGGCTCGGGGGTGGTTCAACATCCACGGAATTGGAGCAGTTCGACTGCCGGAACAATCGGCTCGCGCTCCTCGGGCTCCAGCAGGATAGGTTCATCCACGCTGCCATAGAGGCCCGGGAGCGCTACGGCGCCCACCGCGTGGCGGTGATCCTCGGTTCGAGCACATCGGGCATCCTGGAGACCGAACATGCGTATTGCCACCGTGACCCGGCCACCGGCGCCTTGCCGCCGTCGTACCTGGTGTCCCATCGATATACCCATAACATGTTCTCGGCCGCGCATTTCGTGCGCACCTACCTGGAGCTGCGGGGACCGGCGATGGTCATCTCCACGGCCTGCTCGTCCAGTGCGAAGGCGTTTGCGACGGCGGCACGATTCATCGAGGCCGGATTCTGCGATGCGGCGGTGGTCGGCGGCGTGGATAGCCTCTGTCTGACGATCCTCTATGGATTCGCTTCCTTGGGGCTGACATCGAGCGGTCCCTGCCGTCCATGGGACGAGGGTCGCGACGGACTGACCTTGGGCGAATCGGCCGGCTTCGCGTTGCTGGAAAAATCCGAGCATGCGGGTCAGCCTGGGGCGGTCGCGTTATTGGGCTACGGGGAGAGTTGCGACGGGCATCATATGTCGCATCCCCATCCGGAAGGGACCGGGGCGATCAGGGCGATGCAAGAGGCCTTGCTGCGGAGTGGACTCACCTCCCGGGACATCGACTACATTCATCTGCACGGCACCGCGACGAGGACGAACGACAGCGTTGAAGATAAAGCCGTTCACTCGGTGTTTGGTCCCTCGACCCCTTGCAGCTCGACCAAAGGGTGGACGGGACATACATTGGGGGCAGCGGGAGTCACGGGAGCGGTGATTGCCGCGATGTGCCTCACGCGCAGTTTTGTTCCCGGGACACTGAATACGACTCGAATCGATCCCGGCTTGAGCAGTCAAGTGCTGCTGGAGAATCGGGAGCAGCCGGTTCGGCGGGTCTTGAGCAATAGTTTCGGATTTGGCGGCAATAACTGCAGCCTGATTGTGGGGACTGTCTGATGGCATTGTATGTCAACGGGATCGGCACCTTGGGGCCGGGGCTCGCCGGGTGGGCGGGAAGCCGGGCGGTGCTGGCAGGCGAGAGCCCTTCGTGTGAAGCCGCCCCGCCGGAGCCGAGCGCAAACGTGCTTCCGCCGAACGAACGGAGGCGCAGCAGCGAGAGTGTGCGCTGGGCTGTCGAGGTGGCTCAGGAGGCCATGCAACAGGCTGAGGCCGATGCGCGCGAGGTGGCGTCCGTCTTCGCTTCTTCCGACGGCGACACCGTTGTCCTGGATCGTCTCTGCACGGCGCTCGCCACGCCGCAACGGACGATTTCGCCTACGCTGTTCCACCATTCCGTCCATAATGCCGCCTCCGGCTACTGGGGCATCGCCACGGGCTCACAGCAATCGTCAACCGTGCTGGCTTGTTATGATTCTTCGTTCTGTGCCGCCTTGCTGGAAGCGGCCGCCTATGCGCACGTCGAGGAGAGGCCTGTACTCCTGGTGGCCTATGATCTTCCGCCTCCCCCTCCTCTCTATGCCGCGCGACCCCTGCGAGGAGGATTCGCAGCCGCTTTGGTGTTGACGCGAACGCCCGCGCCGCACAACCTCGCCCAGCTCGATCTCGCGCTTTCCACTGACATCTCTGAGGACGCGACGAGCATGGACGACGCACGACTGGAAGCGCTTCGGAGCGGGAATCAAGCCGCGCGATCGTTACCGCTGCTGGCCGCCATCGCGAAGGAACGCGTCGCGCTGGTGCGTCTTGAATATCTGGAAGACCAACACCTTGTGATCCGGGTCATGCCATGCCGATCCTCAGCAAAACCGCTCTCTGCCGCTTGATTCCGCATCACGGCACGATGTGCCTGTTGGATACGGTCGAGCGGTGGGATGACACCAGCATTCGGTGTACGACTGCGTCGCATCGTGACGCGACAAATCCTCTCCGGCGAGACAACCAATTGGAGGCGATCTGCGGACTGGAGTATGCGGCCCAGGCGATGGCGGTGCATGTCGGGCTTCTGCAGCAGGGGAAGGAGTATCGACCCGCCGTAGGCTACCTGGGAGCCGTCAAGAATCTGATGCTTCGGACCGCTCGTCTGGACAACGTGGCGGGAGCCTTGACGGTTCAGGCGACCCGTCTAGCCGGCGAGGGGGGCAGATTCATCTATGCCTTTCGAGTGTCGGCTGAGCGACAAGAGCTGCTGGATGGGCGCGCATCGATATTTCTCAAGTTCCTCGACCACCAGTCATGAAGCGAGCCTTGGTCACAGGCGGCAGCGGTCAAATCGGCGCCGCGATCAGCCGGCACCTGGCGCAGGAGCACCTGCACGTCATTGTCCATGCGCATCGCAATCGCGCTGCGGCTCAAGAGGTGGCCGATCAGATTATCGGAGCAGGCGGATCGGCCGGCGTGGCCTGCTTCGACGTCAGCGATGCCCTGGCCACCCACCGTGCCCTGGCGCAGATTCTGGAAGGCGGTCCCATCCAGGTGCTCGTGAACAATGCAGGCGTCCACGACGATGCCCCGATGGCGGGCATGAAGCCGGACCAATGGAGCCACGTGATCGCGGTGTCGCTGGGCGGTTTTTTCAACGTGACTCAGCCGTTGCTCTTGCCGATGATCGGCACGCGGTGGGGACGGATCATCACGATTTCGTCGATCTCGGCCGTGCTCGGCAATCGCGGCCAGACGAATTACGCCGCGGCCAAAGCGGGGCTCCACGGCGCCTCCAAATCGCTTGCACGGGAGGTCGCCACCCGTGGCGTGACCGTCAATGTGGTTGCACTGGGCTTTATCGAATCGCGGATGGTCGAGCAGAGTTGCAAACCGGAAACGATCGAGGCGCTTGTCCCGATGAAGCGAGCCGGCACGCCTCAAGAGGTCGCGTACCTGGTCGGATTCCTGGCCTCCGAGAAGGCCGATTATCTCTCCGGCCAAGTGATCGGCCTCAATGGAGGCATGGCGTGAACCCTCATTCACAGTCAGAGGTCGACGTCCCGGCCGGGTACTGGGTGGTGATCCCCGCCTATAACGAAGCCGCAACGATTCGGGACGTGGCATGGCGGACGCTTCGACAGATCAAGAACGTGATCGTCGTGGACGATGGGTCTACCGATGGCACGGCGGAAGCCCTGGTCGGCGTGCCCGTGGCAGTGTTGCGAAATCCCACGAACTGCGGGAAGGCCGCGAGCCTGTGGCGCGGCTTTCAGCAGGCATTGGCTGATGGAGCCGCCGGAGTCGTGACGCTGGACGCCGACGGCCAGCATGCGCCGGAAGACATTCCCAGATTGCTCGCTGAAGCCGCCTGCTATCCTGATCATGTGATCATCGGCGCACGCCGTCGAGATCAGCGACGCGCGGCTTTCTGGCGCTATGTCGCGAACCGTGTGGCTGATTTCTGGATCTCCTGGGCCGCGGGGTCGTCATTTGAAGATAGTCAGTCAGGCTTTCGTGTCTATCCCGCATCACTGTTGAGTCGTGTGAAGATCAATCATGGCAAAGCCAGAAGCTTCGTTTTCGAAAGCGAACTGCTGATCGAAGCCACGCGTGCAGGACATCGAAGCCTGGCGGTTCCCATTGAGGCCCTGCGCCGTCCTGGAGCGCGACCGAGTTATTTTCGGCCGGTACTCGATATCGCCCGCATCACCTGCATGGTGGGGTGGAAACTCATGTCCAGGGGCATGTACCCGATCGGACTCTACCACTCGCTCTGTGGACCGACCTCATGCGCGTCAAGGGAGCTTCACGGTATTGCTGGGGTCGCGCCGGCTCGATGCGCGCAACCCCCGCCTCCGCGTAGCGGGACCCGAGGCGAGGTCGAGGACAGGGAAGAGACTGCTTGGCGGCGTATGAAATGCGGGTAAGATCCCGCTGCGAGACAGCCATCACTCGCTTCAGCGCAGTCCCCGCCCCTCAACACTCGCCCTGGCTCACATTATTCACGACAGTTCGTCTCGCAATCGCTGAGCCGCGTCGCGAGACCGGCGCGCGGAGCCCTGAGGACCCGCCGCGCACTCGCGCGGTGTTGCGCGATACCGATGGAGTATTCGGTCGTGAAGTCGGCCTGACGAAGACGATGAAGCGGAAAAGTCCAGGGGCCGGCGAGTTCGGCTCCCGCTTGGCTCGTGCCGCGTTTCAGCTCTTTCGGATCTCGCCCCACCAGCATGCCCCCACCGCCATAGATCCGGAACCAGGAGGCCAGCTCATAGGGCACTTTCAGATCCAGTTCTTCGAAGCGCAGATTGCTTCTATTGATGAGACAGGGCACGAAGACTACGCCCCCCGCCGCGATCCTCACGGCGCTGAACGCAGAGAGACGGTGGGCGAGCACGGAATCTTTGCGCCACGGGTTTCGGCCATTACACGATCTCCCTCACGCAACGAAGGGATCGTTCTCTGAAGGCAGGTGTCACGGCAAAAGTCTCCACAACATCTCCTGTTGGGGGTGAGGTCGCGTGCCCATTGACGTCATCGATCGCATCGGGTGGATGTCGCATATCCCCGGGCGATTGATTCATACTATCAAGCAAGGGCCTTGCCGAACGACTCCGCAAATAGGGCGGGGGAATATCCTCGATCCCTCATGTGTTCGACGAATGCGTCAAGCAGGGCGAAGTTCTCCGGTCTCATACCCTGCATATTCCATGTGGACATGTTGCGTGGGAAGGTTTGCCGATTCGCATGCACGAATTCGTGGGGGTGGCAATAGAACACCAGCCGCGAAGCGCGCCGTGAGATCCGTCCGACCATCCACTTCATCACCGGCAGGCCGAGCGTCCGGAGCGTGGCCAAGTTGATGGGGAACAGGAACGCGGAGGGGGCTATCTCGACGACCGAACTGTATCCCGGGAGGCGAAGGTGGCGTGACGAGAGGCGGTATGGCCCCGTCGGGGCGCGAAAGTATTTCAAGTAATGCACCCGGCCGAAGCCGCAATCAAATCGCCTCGCCGGCACCGATGAATCGTAGCGGTATCCCTCGGCTTCGAGCGCGCGCAAGGTCGTTTCGCTGACCCACAAGCTCGGTGCGCGGAAGATGACGGGGCGAACCCCTGAGGCTTTCTCCACAGCCTCCGTGGCCAGCCGGATCCATGCTCGCTGCTGGTCATAACTGGCTGACCTGAAATCCTCGTCTTGCTCGAGGCTCCCGTGTTCCCACCCATGCGTGCCGAGTTCGTGCCCTCGCCGCCGACATTCATTGATCAGAGCCGCATAGGTTTCCGCAAACCGTCCGGCCACAAAGATCGTCGCTTTGAGCTCCCATCGATCGCAGAACTCCAACAGGCCTTCCAACCCGACCTCGGACCCAGGGACCCAGTCGACATCGATGGTAAAGTGCCACTGCAGGCAGGTTTGTGCGCGCATGTGATGGAGGCCTAGTAGCGATCCATCCAACTGCTCAGGGGGCTGGTCACAAAGTCCGTTGCGTATCTTGCTTTTCCAGGTCTTCGACCTTCTTTTGCATTTCGGTCTTCGCTTTGTCTGACCCGTCGCTCGCCTTTAGCGTCAATCCGTCCATTGTGGCTTGCATCTCTTCCAGCCCAGTCCGCGTCTTCTTATAGAAGGGCTCTTTCTTCTATACCTTATATTCGTTGGCCATGTCGGCTCCCTCCTGGGATTCCTTCCTGACGTCCTCAGCGGTGACCTTATATGTGCACCGGCCACGACGGCGGCAGACGAGCAGGAGCTCGTCCACATGCGCCACGTCAATCAGGCCAGCGCCCCAAACGAGGGGCCTCTGCAGAAACAGCCCGAGGGGGAGAAAAAGGCCGTTGTACCAGCGCATCGCCTGTGCCCGCCGGTGGGTCAGGCCCCACACGGCAAAGTCGAGAAGCCAGCCGCTTCGTGGCTGCATCCCGAAGATCGCGCTCTGTTCAAGCACGAAAGAGTGCTGTCCGAGGATGGCCAGGAGATCGCCGGGGTCGTAGCGCCGAACGTGACCCACGAGGGCGTCGAAGGCGCTCCACCGATCTGCATGCAGAGGCACCGAGACGATGATCGTTGCACCGTCCTTCGCGACCCGGCCGAGCTCGCGGAAGGCCTGCCGATCATCCTCAATATGCTCGACAATGTCGAACGCGCAGACCAGGTCAAAACTGCCGTCGGGGAATGGCAGGGCGGTGATCTCGCCGAGCGTTGTCAGACCGCCGCGCGGCTTCAGGCCGGAGAGAGCCGGCCGGCTGATGTCGACGAAGGACGTGCCGGCAATGGGGAGTCTCGGATGCAGGCCGGGGCCGATTTCGAGTCGCGCCGGTGCCGATGCTGCGAGCGCGGAGAGCAGCGGCCATGTGTTGAAGCGCTGCGGCAGGATCACATAGCTTGCCGACCAGAGCGCGTCGTAGAAGTCTCGGTTGACGGCAATGACCGGACGCGTCGCGTCCTGCGCGCCTCCTGCCGGCACGGCGCCGGCGAGGCCACGGACGGCGATCCTGTCCCGACCGACATTACGCTCTTTTGAAGCTATCCGGCTGGACATGCTGAGGTGTCGCAGGTTGTCGGAGCCGAACACGGGCCGGCGACACCGTTTGGCTCGCGTCAATAGTCTGTTCTTGACCTAGGATGCCCTCGATCTCCAGTAACAACTCGCTTCGGCATACCTCTCCTTGCACGTAGACAACTTGAGTGTGGGAAGGTAGCTGCTCCTCGAGGATGCCGCTGACCGTCGCGAAGTGTTCCGGGTGTCGAATATAGATCTTGAAGAGAGCCTGTCCATCCCACTGTCCCTGTGTGACTCCGCCGAGCTGCTCAGTATGTGTGATCAGGGCATTCAGGTTGTGAAGTATTTCCAGGGTCTGTTTATGAGGATCGCCGATATGCACACTCGCATGACCGACCACGCTCGCCGTGCCGGCGATGAGCAGGTGGGACCCGGAAACGGATGGCCGCAGGGTGGCTCTCGCGAACGACGGGCTGCGCGGACCATAGACAGGAGGATACTCGTACGCGCTCACCTGCCGCGGATTCTCGACATGCGTTCCAGGCTGCCTCGCCGCCAGGAAATGGATGTTCAGCGGGCCAGATCTCGTCCCAACGGCAGTCCCCGCAGGCAGGGTTCGAGGGAAGTCCGAAAGGCCCTCGGCCAGAGCCCGGTGTCGGCCTGCGCAAAAGCGCTGGTACCGTTCCAGCCCGTCCGATTCAAGGTTGATGTGGGGGAAATAATTCCACACCCGCAACAGATGCGGGTAGCCCAAGGTACGAGCCTGGATGAGCAGGCGTCGATAGGCGATGTAGGTCACGAGATCCAGCAGCGTGCCCGGGCGTTCGTCCAATTGCAACGCGCCAAAGAGCACCTCATCGTTCATGGCGCAGTGGATTCCCTCGGCCTGGTGATAGGTGACCGACAGAGAGCTCGTCCACACCTCGGCCAACGGAGGCCCGTTGAATTGCGGCAGATCGAGGCAGACAACCGGGCAGGCACCTACGCCACCAGGCGCCCCGGGACTCCGGTCATGACGGACAATACCCAGGATGTTGGATGGCGAAGCTTTCAGCAGTGTTTCGAGGCTAGCCGTCTCCACGTACGCGGGGCGGAGAGCATGGGCAGTGGACCGCGGGATAGGTTGGGCGGACGTCGCCGGTGGCGACCCAACACCCCACTCCACAATACACTGGTTTGGCTTGGCTCGGCTCACAGCGCTGATCTCCATTTGTTGTCGACGAGCGACTACCCCACCGAGCTCACCGCGTCATTCTTGACCTCAACCGCTTCTCAGAAGATATTCTCTTCGTTCGTCGGTCGGTAGGCGCCCTTTGCCGCTTTCCCATAGGACACCTCCCTCGCGGGTCTTGAGCCCCCTCGAGGTGTCCGTGAAACCAAGACACGGTCGGTGTGACTCTGCACTACGGAAGAATCGCATCTCCCGCGACGTTTGCGTGGACCGGGGTGAAAATGAACCCCAGAAGCGGGGGAAAATACCACATGACCGACTCGTCCGATTGCACGATCCGCACCTTGGTTGCACCATGTTTCTTGGCCTCATCGGCGAAACTCTGGACGGTCGCGTTCAGTGAGGCGTCCCCCCAGATCGGTTTGGTCATGAACAGGTTAATCGCGTAGTTCCTCGTGTTGATGTGCGTCAGCTTGTCGCCGTCCACCCCTTTGATGCCACGCAAATCACCAGCGGTATCGGTGATTGAACAGCCAGCGGCAACTCCCATGACACACACGAGCATCGCCATCGCGGAATATCTCATGATTTCCTCCTTTGTACACACGCGTATTCGTGTGTCAATTCAGGTGAACTCTATCCAACCAGACGGGCTGCAATCTGTTCAAAACTGCTCACATTTGAAGAATTCATCCCGCTGCAAATGGAGCGCTCGCGCGACTCGAAATCGACGATCTTTACGAAAGGCACCCTTGGTGCCGGCCCTGCTGGCGTCTTGTCTAGAACCTATCTCAAAATTGCTTGAGCATCGCCAGGGTCGTTGCGGGATCGTCCAGATTCACTTTTCCTGCCTTGAGCTGTGCGATCAGTTCGTTGGGAAGGGCTGCGGCGTCAACCTTGAGTCCCACCGACAGGGCCGTCTTTGGGGACACGCCTGAACCGACGCCTCCCTGCGCAGAGCCCGCAATGGCTTGGTGAAGCTTGAGGGCGTCGCTCCAGAAACCTTCGTCACCGAACGTGTCATAACGGAAGATCTGGCGGCCCTCCTCGATCATCGCGTTCACATGACTGGCAATCACACCGTCGAACCCCCCGCTATGGGGGGCCGGGCTCTGCTGCGTCGCCGCCGTGCAGGCAACGGCCAGGATGGAGACCAAGACGAGAGACGGCGCGCTCCCTTGCCCCTTCAGGAGAATCAGAATGGAGCTGAGCATGATGGCACTCCTTTCTCACTGAGAAGTCGATAGCACCGAGAGGAGCTGATCACGCATTCTGTTTTCAGCCTACGCCTCTGGATGGAATGATTCTGGTCAGAATCGCTCAGCCTGGAAGAATCAGGACGGGAACCACAGGACTCGGCCTGGCTCGACACCCATTGGACATCAGCGGGCTGTAGAAAAACCATTTCGGCAGGGAGAACTTCGATGGCCTGCACGTTGGCATAAGAGGACACAAGATCACATCAGGCCTATCGATATCGGTCATGAGCTGGTACTCATGATCCACCCCCCCTTACACGACTTCGCGAATCGTGTTTTCCACGACTGTCTTGATGATTTCCCAACCATCTTTTTGTCCACGTGCCAGCGCCTTCGTGAAACGCCAGGCCTGTTCGGTTGTGATCTTGCCGGGCAATGGCGGCTCATTGGGATCCACGACGGCTTGGACGACCGCCGGACCAGGATGGTTGAATGCTTCACGTAACACGCCTTCCACCAGTTTTGGATCGTCGACGGTATAGCCCGCCACCCCGCAAGCCGTGGCAACTGCTTCAAAGTCAATTGGTTGTAACTGCACACCGTACTGGGGATTTCCTTCGAAAGCAATCTGCTCCCACTTAATCATGCCGAAGACATTGTTCTTCATGATAATGACCTTCACGGGCAGGTTGTATTTCGCCAGCGTGGCGAGTTCTCCCATCAGCATGGTGAGGCCACCGTCTCCGGTTATGCAGACAACTTGACGATCCGGATGAGCCACCGCCGCACCAATCCCATAGGGGAGGCCATTGGCCATTGATGCAAGGGTGCCGGAGGCGGAAAATTGCATCTCGCCTTTTATGTGGATATGGCGGGCCGCCCATGTCGTCACCGTGCCGGTATCGCAGCAAATGATCGCGTCGTCATGCAGGAACTGGTTTAACTGACGAGCGACCACCTGCGGCTTCAACGGGAGATCCATGCGTGTCCCCCGCTCGTCCATCAACGCATTCCATTGCGTCATGTGTGCTTGCGCCTCTTCCAAGAACCTGCGATCCGTCTTCACGTGGATGAGCGGCAGCAAGGCTCGCAAGACGTCCCCGCACTCACCGACAAGCCCGACCTCCACCGGATAGCGAAGGCCGATCCTTGTGGGATCAATATCGATCTGGATTGCCTTTGCCTGACCGGGCTTCGGATAGAATTCGAGATAGGGGAAACTGCTGCCGGCGATAATCAGGATCTCACAGTTTTCCAATACTTCCTGCGACGGTGCGGTTCCGAGTAAACCGATTCCTCCGGTGGTGTAAGGACTATCATCAGGCACCACCGCCTTCCCCAGCAGGGGCTTCACAATGGGGGCGCCCACCGTGTCCGCTAATTGTAAGATTTCATGGCGCGCTGTGAGACAGCCTTGCCCTGCGAGAATTGCCACTTTTGATCCGGCATTAATAATCCCTGCCGCGCGTTCGACCAGCGCCTTCGGCGGCAGCGGCCGCGCCTCGCTAGAGATATCGCCGCTGTGCTTCGGAATGTTCGTGGAAGAGCGCGGTCCCTCAGTGGTCCATTGTTGGATGTCCTTGGGAATAGTGATATGGGCCACGGAACGTCTCGCAATTGCTGTTTTCATGGCCTCGTCGACCACGTTGTAGACATGAGCTGGTCCCATGACCCGCTCGTTATACACAGCGACATCCATGAATACCTTGTCGAGGGAAACGTCTTGCTGATAATGCGTGCCAATAAGGTCATGAAATGTATGGCCGGTGATAGCCAGGACGGGCTGACCATCGAATTTGGCGTCATAGAGACCGTTCAACAGATGAAGTCCGCCCGGTCCCGACGTCGCGAGACACACCCCAAGTTTGTGCGCATACTTTGCATACCCACATGCAGCGAAGGCAGCCGTTTCCTCATGACGGACTTGGATGACCCTAATAGCGTCTCGATGCATGCGGAGCGATTCATAAATACCGTTAATGCCGTCGCCAGGCAGACTAAAAATGGTGTCGATGCCCCAATCGATAAGTCGTTCGACCAGCATGTCCGCAACTGTCTTGCCCATTATTATTTACGACCCTTTCCCATGACTTGCCGGCCGTCGCACGACACCCCACAAGTTCTTGTGCAGATCCTGCTCCTCGAAGGCGAAGACGCGCGTCGGATGATACGGTGGCTTATTTATGCCTCTAACACGTATTGCAGTCTGGTCAATATTGCTCAGTTGAGGGGAGAAGTGTAACTGTGGACCAATGGACACTCGGCTTCGCTGAACCTCGGCAGCGGAACTGAACCTCGGCAGCGGAAACGGATGGGCTACCTAGCCGTGGAGAATGATATTGAGGTGGGAACCGTGCACGTGGATACCACCATTGTACTCCAAGAATGTACTCCAAGAAGCCCAGCTTCCTGAATTTATTCATAATAAACTCACCCGTGACCTCGTGATGCCGACCATTTCGGCCAGCGTTTCCTGACTGATCTTCGGGATGACCGCCTCCGGCTTGCTTTGTTTTCCGAAATGGGCCATTAAGCAGAGCACCAGCGCCAGCCGCTTCTCCTGGAGTCGAGGGAGAGGGCTAGATATGTGTGTTTCCCTGGGAAGGGCATGGCTTTGAAAAAGCGGCTTGATGTTGTCAATCAGGAGGCGCCCACCCTGACATCTCTTGAGAAGCGAGTATGCGGTGCGTATTCCGACCCAAGCCGGCCACTGATTCCGACGCAAGTCGGCCACCCATTCCGACGGAACGCGGCCACTGATTCCGATGTGAAGCCAGCCACTATTTCGAGCCTCCTCGGAATCGGTGGCCG
>JBDIVW010000034.1:0-59226 GCA_039794185.1 Candidatus Inralta sp.
TACCATACGGCACCTCCGGCTTGTGGGTGGCACGGCGCGCGAACGCCGTGGATGGGTGGTGATCACCGCCCCATCCTACTCACAGGCCGGAGGTATTTTAAGAACGTATTTTGGACAAGAGTGGGTCGGGAATCTTTATTTTTTGCTCAATAGCCATGCCCAACAGGAACGGAGCCACCCGTAGCCAAATTAAACCGCTTCGTCGTTCTGCAAATGCTGGTTCTCAGCGCGCCATCTTGCCGGCGGAGTACTCCTGCCCACGCTATTGTGGCGCATTCTCCACGTCCGGCTGCACCGAGGCAATGTGTCAGGTGCGACGGGACGCAATAATACTCCGGTTCCGGTTGGATCGAATCATTCGGTTTCCGTCGGACTTGCGATGGGCGCGGCGGATCTCTTGAAGCAGATCCGCCGGTCGTGAAGGGTCGCGTCTTCTCCGAAACGTAAATAGTCCGAATGGTCTAGGGCAGCCACCCTGGAGTGCGTGCAACGTGCTGGCCCTCCCAACCCCGAGCCCGCCGAGACACGCCCGTTTCCCGTGCGGAGCACCTTCCGATCGTGCGGCCTCCCAAATGGTCCCTCCAAACTTGCTGAATACTCTTTCCCCAGGAAGGCGCCCCCTGGTTGGGCCGACTGCGGCCGTCGAACGAGGCCCTTCCGAGGGCGCGCGTTCCGGGAGCACGGACCCACCCACGGACGGCCTTCCTCCTTACCCTTCCCACCCTTGCAACTCCGCCGACGCCACCCGTAGAATAGGCCGTTCTCGGGCCAATCCTGTGGCATTCTGCTAGGTTCAGAGTGCCGGCCAGCCAGATAGATACAGACGACCCGGATGCGGATTGAGTATTCCAAGGGCGAGCGAGCGTCCCGCGAGCTGATCCAGCTCCATCGCCGCACGTCGGAAGCCGCCGGTGGACGGAAGATGAAGGTCATGCTCATCTTCCCGCCAGACTGGTACCCCTCCGAACCCTATTTGAGCCTCCCGACCCTGACCGCGTTCCTGCGCCAAGCCGGCCATACCGTCGTCCAGAAGGACATCAACCTGGAGATGTACGACTGGTACTTCAGCGAAGACTTCCTGAGGCGCGTCTTCCGCCGGGTGACCCAGCAGCTCGATCGCTACCGCAAGCTCGACAAGAAACGCGGACTCGAAGACTGGGAGCGGGACGTCCAACTGGCTCTCTGCGATCTCACGCGTCCCCGGATCGACGTCCTGGCCAAGCAGGCCGAAGAGGCGAAGCGGATCGTCCGTGGGCCTGACTTCTACGACCCCGACAAGCTCGAATGGGCGATCAACACCTTCCGCGAGATCACAAGCGTGATTTCGCTCGTGTATGCCCCCGCGCGCATCTGCATGCCCCCGATGGAAACCGATCTGACCTATAAGGTGTACGTCTCAGGCGAAGTGATGCAGTCGGTCGACGATCAGCAGGTGAATATCTACCGGGACGTGTTTGACCATCTGGTGAAGCCGGCGATCGAGGCCGAGCAGCCAGACATCGTGGGAATTTCGATTGTGCTCCAGCAGCAAATCTATAGCAGCATGACCTTTTGTGCGCTCATCAAACAACACTTCCCGCAGATCCACGTCACGATCGGCGGCAACACGGTGACCCGGCTGCGCGACGTGCTCCCGCAGTCGCCTCTATTCCAATACTTCGACAGCGCCGTGGTCTACGAAGGGGAGACGGCCTTCTTGCAGTTGGTCGAGGCGGTGGGGGCAAAGCAGAGCCTCAAGGACGTGCCGAACACCATCTATAAGGACGAGACGGGCGTGCACACCTCGCCGACCAGCTACGCCGAGGACATGCATGCGTTGCCGCCTCCGGATTTCGACGGCCTCCCGCTCGACAAGTACTTCGTCCCGACCAAGGTCCTGCCGTACCTCGCCACGCGCGGCTGCTACTGGGGCCGCTGCGAGTTCTGCGACCACGGCGAAGGCTACACGGCTGGCTACCGGTCGAAGAAGATTCAGGACGTGCTGGCGGAGATCAAGCATCTGCGCGACAAGTACGAGGCGCGGCATTTTCATTTCACCGACGAATCCTATCCGCCGGCCCTCTTCCGCAAGCTGGCGCGTGGTCTCGTCGAAAGCCAGATGGGCATCTACTGGACGACACACATGCGGTTCGAGAAGAGCCTGTTGGAAGACGGCGTTTGGCAGGACGCAAAGGCATCGGGCTGCCGCTATCTCCACTTCGGCTACGAATCGGGGAACGAGCGGGTGCTCAAGCTCATGGACAAGGCGACGACGACCGAGGTCATGACGAAGCATCTCAGGCTCACGGCCGAAGCGGGCATCTGGAACCACTGCATGGGCTTCTTCGGCTTTCCCGGCGAGACGAAGGAGGAAGCCTGGCAGTCGGTGCAGTTCCTGGAGCAGAACAAGGATTATGTGCATTCGCTGGGCTTCGGCACGTTCGACCTCGGCCGGCACAACCCGGTGGCCAAGCATCCGGAGAAGTGGGGCGTGACGCCGTACAAGAACCCGGAATGGGACCTGGCGCTGGACTACTACTTCACGGTGAAGCACGGGTTGAGCATCGAAGAGGCCGAGCGGGTGTTCGAGGAGTTCGAGCGGAACCATCACCCCGGCTGGGATCTGCGGATCTTCATCCGGGAATACATTTTCCTCTACATCGCGCGGTTCGGGCTCGAGGTGCTGCCCAAGCTGCAGTTCGCGGCGGCGCGGCAGCAGCACGTGCAGGCGCCGACCTTAGCGGGCAAGATGTGACCCTTCGACCAGGCCCAGGGCAGGCTGCTGAGTTCCGAGGTCGTTCCTGAGACGCTTGACGAATGACGGTTGACGAATGACGACCATGAGCGGGAATGGACTCGTACAGATCGACGGATTGGCGCCGGTCGCGAAGAGCGGCCGGAAGCTCAAGACGCTGCTCCTGTTCCCTCCGGAGTGGGTGCCGACCGCACCCTATCTCGCTCTACCCAGTCTCACGGCGGTGTTGCGTCAAGCCGGCCACGAGGCCGTCCAAAAAGACATCAACATCGAGATGTACGACCTCTTCTTCAGCGACGCCTTCCTGTTTTGGGTGAAGGGCCGGATCGACCTCCAGACGAAGTTGCTCGAGGAGAACAACCATCACGGCCGCCTGACCGAGGCGGAGCAGGATCAACTGGCGATCTTGCGGGCCAAAGGCGCGGTCGACGTGTTCGACCTGGCGGACCGCGCGATGGAGGCCAAAGAGATCGTGCGGGGCGAGCGGTTCTACGACGCGAACAAGCTGGAGTGGGCGCTCAATACCTTCCGCGAAGTCATGCAGTACATCTCCGCGGCCTACTATCCCGCCTCGCTCGTCTTCTATCCGATGGAAAGCAACCTCGGCTACCGGCCCGGCGTCTCCAAGGAAGTGTTCGCCTGTCTGGAAGACGAGCGGGTGAATGTCTACCGCGACGTCTGCCGGCAGCTCGTCCTCCCGGTGGTGAGCCGCGAACAGCCCGACGTGGTCGGCGTGTCTATCGGCACCCAGATGCAGCTCATGGCGGGGCTGACCTTCTGCAAAATGATCAAGGAGGCCTTCCCGGACATTCACATCACGGTCGGCGGCAACGTGGTGACGCGACTCCAGGAAGAGTGGCCGACCCACCCGCAGTTCTTCAATGAGATCTTCGACACGGCGATTCTCTATGAAGGGGAGCACGCGCTCCTGTGGCTCCTGGAAGCCCTGGCGGGCGACCGGGAGATCGCGACTGTCCCAAATTTGATGTATCGCACCGACGCGGGCGTCCAGACGAGCAAGGACGTCTACACCGAGAAAACCACGGCCCTGCCGCTGCCGGATTTCGACGGCCTGCCGCTTGACAGCTACTTCGTCCCGGAGCGCATTCTACCGTACCTGGCGACCCGCGGCTGCTACTGGGGCCGCTGCACCTTCTGCGACCATGGGCAGGGGTACTTCGACCAGTACCGCGGCATGCCGGCCCACCAGGTGGTCGAGCAGGTGACGGCGCTGCGGGACAAGTACCAATGCCGGCACTTCCTGTTCTCGGACGAGTCCTATCCGCCCGCGCTGTTCAAAAAAGTCTCGCAGATGCTGGTGGACCAGAACGTCGGGATCAAGTGGACGACGCTGATCCGCTTCGAAGAGACGCTGCAGGATCAGGCCGTCTGGGACCTGGCCGCCAAGGCCGGCTGCTGCACGCTCTACTACGGCATGGAATCCGCCAACGAGCGGGTGCTGAACCTCATGGACAAGCATGCAAAGAAGAGCGTGATCCAGAACAACCTGATCCAGGCGGCCAAGGCGGGCATCTGGAACCACGTCATGGCGTTCTACGGCTTCCCGGGCGAGACGCGCGAGGAGGCGGAGGACACCCGGCGCTTCGTCATTGAGAACCAGCCATACATCCACTCGGTGGAGCTGTTCTACTTCGTCGCCTACCGGCACACGCCGATGGTGCGTAACCCCGACAAGTTCGGGATCACGATCCACACGCAGCAGGAGTACGACCTGCCGCTGGATTTCTATTACACGCTGAACGAGCCCGGCGGGATCTCCTGCCTCGAAGCCATGCAACTCTGCGAAGAGTTCTACCAGCGGGACTTCCATCCCTGGGCGGTGCGGGTCAATGCCCGGGAGCACGTCTTTCTCTACATCTCCCGGTACGGCACGAACCGGTTGCCGCAAATCTATGCGGGACGGACGGATCAGGCGCGCAGCACCGACAGCGTCTCGGGTCTCGTCACCTGGCCGATGGCGATGGGGGAGGGGGAGGACGGAAAGGAAGGCATGTCGCGCGTGGTCTCGCACGGCGTCGGATGAACGTCGCCCGTCATGCGTCAGGGATCCATCGTGAAAGCCCCCGTTGACCGAACGAGAACCCCTTACGGTTGACGGTCGACGTTTGGCAAGTGACGCGTTTCTCCGGTCGCTTCACGCACCAGCCAGGCGGTCAGGACCCGGTATGCGGCCTCCACATCTTTCAGCATTTTCTCAGCTTTCTTATACATCCTCGTGTATTTCCTCGGATTGTTGGTCATGTTCGCATAGCGTTTCGGGTGCCAGGTGTGCCGAAGCGTCTGGTAGCGATCGTCCACCCGTTCCGGCGTGACCGGCGGTTCCAGATCGAAAATCGCGAGCGCCTCCTCGACCGTCATCTCCGTCCCGACGTCGTTCATGGCGGTAGTCTGCTGAACGCCCTTCGGTCCTGTCAATTGCCATTCCGCCTCCCGATGCGTTAGGTTGCACCACCATGCCCACGACCCTCCCCATGCTGACCGCGGTACCCATTTTCAAGGGACAGGACTATCGCGAGGTGCTCATCCGGGAGATGGATGCCGGCAAGATCCCGCTGAGCCTGGGCAAGGCCTGTCCGGTCCAGTGCGAATTCTGCTACGAGATCGATCATTCCTACCGCGAAACCCTCGATCCGCCGAAGACTTCCGACGAGGACTGGAAGTTCATCCTCGACTACATCAGCAAGAAGCCGACCGACCCGCTGCAATTCTGGTGTCTCGGCGGCAACGAATACATGGAATGGACCGACCTGTTCCTCCATCCGAAGGCGATGGAATGGGTCGAGGACTTTCTCAAGTACACCGACAAGAACATCCTGTTCTTCACGGTGGGGTACGTACACGTCCCCAAGATCCACCAACTGGCGACACAGTATCCCGGGCGGATCAACTTCGAACTGTCGGTCATCACGCTGGGGCGTTACCGGCAGCGCTTGATGCCGCACGCGCCGAGCGTCAAGCACCTGATGCGGGTGCTGGACGGCCCGGCCGTCTCTTCGGCCAACTTTTATTCGTTCGATCGGGACACGATGGCCGACGACGCTAAAACCATCTCGGAGATCAACCGGCGCTGCGTCCTCTGGATGGGCTGCCTCACGCCCATCAAGGGTCTCAAGCCCGATACGGTGGAATTGATGCGCCAGGGGCGGCGCGCCTTGCCCCACGAGGCCCGGCGCATCTACGACATGGGCCTGCCCAACATGACCACGATCCACACGGAGGCCTACATCACGGCCTTCCTGAACCGTCGGCGGATCCTGAGCGTGTTCGACGCGCTCGAATTGGAGAAGAAGGACACGGTCGTGGTCGCCGGCTCCGTCCACCGGATCCTGACGCTGTTCCGAAAGAACCGCGCGCGGTTCCTCTTCGTGCCGAACGCGACTCTGGGCGGGGACTCCGATTGCACCGTGCTGCTCACCTTCAACGACATCGCCCGCCGGCTCACGGGCCAGAAGGTCATCCACGTGCCGAAGTGCATCATGCAGTCGGGGCGGGGCGGCTACACCGACATTGCCGGAGTGACGTTGACGCAGTTCATGCAGAAGACCGGCGTGCGGGTCAAAGTGCTCCACCGGGTCGATACGACATTCGCGAACAGGCAACTGCATCGGAACGGCTTTCTCAAGAACTACGTCGAAGACTACCTGGGCAATCCGCTGACGCAGCCATACGAAGCCTTGCCGCTGCCGGCCTAGGTCGCCGCGCCCTCGAGGTTCGGCCATCGATCGGACGGAACCGCCAGTCGTCAACCGTCAATCGCCGGGGGGAAGGGGGAGGCGTCCTTCCCCAACCGTCACGCGTCCATCGGTGATGAAGGGGGCGCCGTGTTCCGGAATGAGATCCTCCCTTTCGATTCCACTGACGCGTGGCGAATCACGATTGACGGATTGTAAAGCGAAGGACGATTGACCAATGACGAGTGACGGGTTTCGCGTGCGATCCGTCGTTGACAAGACCGTCGCATCGACCTAGAGTACCGCTACCCCATGGCCAGCGAGGCGCGGACGATTCGCTTCTATCAAGCCGATGTCTTCTCCGATCGGCCCTTCGGGGGAAACCCCGTCGCCGTCATCCCCGATGCCTCGGGCCTCGACGACCGCATCATGCAGCGGATCGCGCGGGAGATGAATCTCTCGGAGACCGTCTTTGTCTTTCCGCCAAGCGATCCCGCCGCCGTCGCCAAGCTTCGAATCTTCACTCCGACCCAGGAAATTCCGTTCGCCGGCCATCCGGTCATCGGAACGTTCTATATCCTGGGGGCGCTCAAGCGCCTCACGCTCAAGGAGCCGCTGACCCGCGTGCTGCAGGAGTGCAATCTCGGGCTGTTTCCGGTCGACATCTACTGCGCCGACGGCGACATCCTGCGTGTCGTCATGTCGCAGCCGGCGCCGCAATTCTTGGGTCGTATCGACGACATCCGGGATCAATACGATCTGGCCCGGGCGCTGGGCGTCTCGAAGTCGGTCATCACCGCCGCGAAATTCCCGGTCGAAATGGTATCCACGGGCTTGCCGGTGCTCATCGTGCCGATCCGCACCCTGACCGCCGTCGGATCGATGGCGGTGAACAGCGCGGAACTGGCGGAGGTGTGCAGCCGGATCGGCGTCAACGCCGTGATGGTGTTCACCACGGTAACGGTCGATCCTCGGTCGACGGTTCACGCGCGGGTCTTCGCGCCGACCCTCGGCATCCCGGAGGATCCGGCCACCGGAAGCGCCTCGGGCGCCCTCGGCGCCTATCTGGTGCAGAACGGAGTGGTGCAGGTCGGGCCGATCACCGAGATCGTGGTCGAGCAGGGGTACGAAATGGAGCGTCCGTCGAGGATCATGATTCAAGTGGAATCGGACGATGATATGATAAAAGAGGTGAAGGTCGGGGGCCGGGTCGTCATGGTCATCGAAGGTACGCTCACGTTCTAATGGCTGGAATCGGTGAAAGGAGATCGGTATGTCCCTCAGTCGCATCATGCATCGTCATCCTGTCAGCGTGACCCCCACCACGTCGGTCCGGGCCGCCGCGAAGAAGATGAAGGACGAACGCATCGGGTCGGTCCTGGTGAAGAAGAACGGAAAATTCGTCGGCATCGTCACCGACACCGACATGGTTCGCAAGGTCGTCGCCCTCGGCAAGGACACTGCCAAAGTCACCGTCGAGACGATCATGACCAGCCCCGTCGCCACGATTGAGGACACACGCAACGTCCACGACGCGCACGACATGATGGGCGATCTGGGCGTGCGGCATCTCTGCATCAGCAAGGCCGGCGAGATCGTCGGAATCATCTCCGTGCGCGACCTGCTGCTCTATTTCCAGCAGACTTCTGAGCCGAAGATCTCGCAGGACTAGCGAGAGCTCAGACGTGAGAGGGTGAGACGTAAGAGCGGAACGGTACTCGGAGGTGCGTTTTACGCCTCACGACTCCGGTCTCACGGTCATTTGGTGAGTTCTTTGACGAGATGGCCCAGTTCAGGAAGGATGAGTTTTTCCATCGCCAGGCGGACGGCGTGTTCCGATCCCGGGGTTGAGAAGAGCACACGACCCTTCACGATCCCGGCCGTCGCCCGGCTCATGATCGCGGGAGAGCCGATCTCCTGATAGGTCAGATAGCGAAACACCTCGCCGAATCCGTCCAGCCTCTTTTCGAGCAGGCCGTCGACGGCCTCGAACGTAGAATCGCGCCGTGAAATACCGGTCCCCCCGTTGATGATGATGGCCTGGACCGCCGGATCGTCGCAGGCTGCGTCGATCTTCTCGCGAATCTGGGACGGTTCGTCCTTGACGAGATGATAGCCGGCCACCTCGTGTCCCTGAGCCTTGAGCAGGTGCATGATGAGCTGGCCGCTGGCGTCGGTCTCCGGCGTGCGCGTATCGCTGCACGTAATGACCAGACACCCCACGCGTTGCGGCGCGTGGTGCTTGTGTGCGTGATGGGTCGGAGTGGACACGGGCCGGCTCCGCTCAGCTCCAAACCGAATCCGGCCTGAGCGTGTCAGCCGGCGTACCTTTGGCGATATGTTCGTCGAGAATGGTCGCCACGTCCGCCTCGGTCACCTTCGAGTACCAGGTGCCGGTCGGGTAGACGACAACGGTCGGTCCTTGCTCGCAGGGGCCCAAGCATCCCGTGCCGGTAACGAGGACTTCCCCGGGCTGGACGCCGCGCTGCATCAGGCCCATGTTGAAGGCCATCAAGAGTTGCGCGGACCCGGCGGCGCCGCAGGACGGCTTCGGATGGCCCGGAGGTCGGGTATTGCTGCACACGAGTATATGGTACTTGGGCTTCGGCATGATCCATCCTTTCTATGCTCTCGGTAGGCTGTTCCTCAGCCTTCCTTGTGACCTTCACCGTTCACTGAGGATAGTACGAGCGCCAAATCTCCTGCGTCTCCTCGTCGAACTTCCAGTGCTTGATCCCCTTCATGACCCAGTCCAGGTAGTGTTCCTTCGGTTTGAATTTCCCGATCGGAGGCGCCGCATGGGTGTTGACTACCATCTTTTCTCCCTCCTCCGAGATCACCGTCACCTGGACGTGCCGGTAGGCGCCGGGCGGCACATCGCCTTCGAATTCGTCCATCAGCCTGAGGTCTTCCTCCGTCACCTCGAGGACCATGCCCCAGACCTTTTCACCGGGCGACGGCACCACGCTCGCCAATCCGCAGCGCCACTGGGACGACCAGCGACAGAACTGGATTTCATGGTCGGGGAGGTACGCCTTGCACACCGGCTGGTGTTCGGGCGCCCGACGCTTGAGCTGAGTGGGATTGAGGTTATCCGCATACACGAAGAGTTTCATCGGCGTCTCATATCCTCGTCAAAAGCCAGGGCACGGCGCAGTCCGAACCCGCCTGATCCACGCGCTTTCGGGGCACCCGCCGGCGCGGCCGTCCGCGGCCATGGCATGGCCGACGCCGGGCTTTCGCGACCCCCGAATGAGCTCTCCGGCTCACACGACTGGTCCCGTGCTCCGGGCACCCCTCTCACGACGCGATGGTGCGATTGCGCAACGAACCGTCATGAATGCTGCGGGTGATGACTTGTAGCGAGTGCTTGCGCACGTTGTCAAGTCGGCCGTGGCACATGGGGCCCGACGAGAGTGTCGCGTGAGGGGTGGTCGAGATTGCCGGCCGCCCGCGATTGACTTGCCCGCGGCCGGCGCCTATGCTCAGCCTCACCACCGTGACGACGTCGACCACACACACCGCATGACCGAGCAGCCAGGGCTTTCCTCTCCCGCACCCGCCGCGTCCCCCCCACGCCGAACCCCGACGTGGGCCGCCCTGGTGCACTATCTGGCCTTCGGGGCGTTGGCCATCGGCGGGGCGCTGTACCTGTGGCTCAAGCCGCCCATGATCAATCCCATCACCGACCCCGAAGCGGTCAAAGCCCTGGCCCTCGTGCAGACGCACCGCGCGAAAGCTGCGCCGACGCTGCTTCAGGGGGTCACGGACATGGTTCGAGTGCGCAACGAGAACGGGAAGAAGGCGCGGCTCGGGGAGTGGACCGTGGAGCAACAGGAGCCCGGGCACTATGTCGTGAAAGTCATGTTTCGGGAACAGGGGACGCGCAACTGGATCGAGCGCGAGTATTCATGGCAGGTCGACATGGCCAGGCAGAAGGTCCACGCGCTGTCCATGCCCGCCATCGATCTCATGAGGGACGAGGACCTGGCTCCGGTCGGGGCCACCACCCCGATGCCGGTCCGTTGAGGCGGATTGAGAGGCCGTTACAGCGAGCGGCGATGGCCCCGCGCCGAGTCGCTTCGCTCTCCGGTCGCCTGGTCACCACGCATGGCGATCGACGCAGGACGAATGCCGTGCCGGCGTCCGCTCAGAACGGGCGTCGATCGACGGGCAGCTCGACGACGATCTGACCGTCCTCGACCTTGACCTCGAAACACTCGACGCAGAAATCCGGATTCTCGGGTCGCTGTCCGGTTCGGACGTTGAAGCGCCAGCCGTGCCATGGGCAGACCACGCAGTCGCCCGAAAGCCGGCCTTCTCCCAACGGGCCTCCCGCATGCGGGCAGACGTCGTCGGTCGCGTAGAGTCGACCCTCGACGTTGTAGATCGCGATCCAGCCCCGTTCCGTTTCAACCGATCGGCAGGTTCCCGGCGGCAGCTCGGCCACGGGACCGGCCAGGTATGTCTTGGTATTGATTGCCATGATGCGCTGCTGCGACCTGCTACACTTGACCTGGAACCGTCCGCCAGAAAGGGCGCTCGTCGGGCCTCGAAGCCCGGCCAATGCTTGATTTCACCCAGGGACTATGGCATAGATTTTCGGAGATACCGTCACGCCGAAAGGGAGTGGTATGGAGCTGACGCTCTTGCTGAATGCCACCTATGAACCCCTGCGGGTGGTGCACTGGCAGAAAGCCATCACGCTTCTCTGGCAGGGGAAGGTCGAAGTCCTGGAGTTCTACGACCGGGACGTGCGGGGGATCTCCGTGACCTTCCGCCTTCCTTCGGTCATGCGGCTCCTCAAGCTCGTCAAACTCAAAGACAGCCATCGCGCGGTGAAGTTCTCTCGGATCAACATCTTCACCCGGGACGGCTATACCTGTCAGTACTGCGCGCATAAATTCCGCACCGAGGAATTGACCTTCGACCACGTCGTGCCGATCGCGAAGGGCGGCAAGAAGACGTGGGAAAATATTGTCACGGCCTGCTGGCGATGCAACAACCGGAAGAGCGGTCGCACACCCGACGAAGCCAATATGAAGCTCATCAAGAGGCCCGTCAAGCCGCGCTGGAGTCCGGTTGTCACCATCACGATCGGCATTCGTAACGCGCCGGAAAGCTGGCGCGATTACCTGTATTGGAACGTGGCGCTCGACGAAGACGCGGCCGAAACCTAGCCGCGAGGCCCGCGTATGTCCCCGTGAATCGACCATCGTCATTCGTGACTCGTTCCGCAGCCCGCCCAGCGTGAGTCGTCGCGCCTCATTCGTATCGAAGTGAGGGATCTGACTTCGACGCGCGGCGTCGCTTCCTTCATCGAGGGGCGCTCGATCGCTGTCGAACGATACTTCCGTCCGATCGCTTGACGAATGACGCCTGACGAATAACGAGACGCTACTTCGGCTGGTCCAACGTGATCTCGATGCCTTCGCCCCCGACCAGCGTCGGATTTTTTGCGAAGAGCCCCTCGATGTCCCCCGGCTGGGCCGGGCCGGCTTGCCCGTCCTTGTCCAGTCTCGCGGACACGTCCACCATCCCTCGCAGTTCGCTTCCCTGCACCAACATGTCGGCGCTGGTGATTTCGAACGACACCGGAAACGCGGGCCGGTCGATACGTTTGGCCGCCAGCGGACGCCCGGTCCCGCCCGGACGCTTCACGATGACAAAGAGCACGTCCGTCGGCTGTACCCGGTCCGCCAGCTCCGCGGCGATCGAGACGCGGCCCGCGAGCCGACCGGATCCGACCGGCTCGCACCCGTGCGCCAAACCGAAATAGGCAGCGACCGCCGCCAAGAGAATGATCCCGCCCGCCATCCCGAAGGTGGCCACGTTCGTCTTCGCCATGCTTCAACCTCATTCCTCTCGCGTTCTCCGTCACTGCGCGGGCGGCATTATACTAGGAGCCCGCCGAACTTTGCCACGCACGTTGACGCGAAAGTGCCTTTTGTCCGCGTTTCTTCCTGTTGTAGAATGCCCCTTCATCGCAACAAGGAGGGCTCCTTCGTGAACCCAGGATTTCCCATCTCGCTCGACGTGAAAGGCTGGCCGTGCCTCGTGCTGGGTGGCGATCAGGAGGCGGCGGACAAAGCGCTGCGTCTCCTCGAGGCCGGCGCCAAAGTGACGGTCATCAACCCCACGCTCAACGACACCTTGAAGAAACTGACCGCGAGCGCGAAGGTCATTCACCGCGTGCGTCGGTTCCGGACCACCGACCTGCCGGGCGTCGTCGTCGTGCTCAACTGCATCAAGGACGATCCGGAATTCTCGGCCGGTCTGCTGGAGTTGGCGCGCAAAGATCGGTTTCTGCTCTGGTCCGTCGATCAGCCTGAGCATTCCACGTTTTTCATGCCGGCGGTGGTGAGCCGAGGCTCGCTCCGCATCGCGATCAGCACGGGGGGCGCGTCGCCCGCCTTGGCCTCGCGCATCCGCCAAGATCTCGAAGCCCTCTTTGGCCCGGACGCGGCCGATTTCGTCGCCTGGCTGGCGGAGCTTCGCGACGACACAAAGGCCACCGAAGCGGACTATGCCAAACGGCGGGAGATCTTGCTGCGGGCGGTCGAGGAATTCGCCGTCGCCGGGCAGGTCACCTATCCGGCCGCGTGGCGCAACCGGGATAAGGCGGCCACCTAGGCCGTTGTCCTCTCACACCAAGCGAGGCAGGGCATGATTCTGTTGGAGTTCAGTATGTCGCCCCTGGGGAAGGGCGAGAGCGTCGGGAAATACGTCGCGCGGTCGCTGGCCATCGTCGACAAGAGCGGCGTGGACTATCGGTTGAACCCGATGGGGACGGTCCTGGAAGGGGAGTGGGACGAGGTGCTCCGGGTGGTCAAACGGTGCTACGACCGCATGCGGAAAGACTGTAATCGGATTTCCTGCTCGATCAAGATCGACTACCGCAAAGGCCCCAAAGGCCGGCTCACGACTAAGGTGGCCAGCGTCGAAAAGCGGCTGGGTCGGAAACTCAAGAAATCCTAGCCGTCAGGCCCCGCCCGTGTACGCTCGCCGGACGCGCGGTCCGATGGCACAGAGCACTTCGTAGGCGATGCTGCCTTGCCATGCGGCTAGGTCGTCGGCCGTAATGGTTTCCTGTTCCTGCGTCCCGATCAACACGACCTCGTCCCCGATCGTCGCGTGGGAAACGTCCGTGACGTCGACGATGGTCATGTCCATACACACCCGTCCGACTACCGGAGCCCGCCGTCCGCGCACGAGCACCTCGGCCCTGTTGGAGAGGAGCCGGTTGTATCCGTCGGCATACCCGACCGGAAGGACCGCCACCCGCGATGGCCTGGTTGCCCGAAACGTTCGGTTGTAGCTGACGCTTTGGCCTGGCTGGATGGGACGGATTTGCACGATGTGGGTCACCCACGACAGGATGGGCCGGAGGCCGGCCGCCCGCTCGCTGCGGTCTCCGGACTGATAGCCATACAGCCCGATGCCCGGCCGCACGGCGTCCAGATGCGAGTCAGGATGATTCAGGATCCCGGCGGTGTTGGCCGCATGTGCGAGCGGCACCACCGTCCCGGCCCCGCGCACCTGATCGAGCACGTCACGAAAGACCGCCAATTGCCGGCGCGCGAAGGTGGGATCGGGATTGTCCGCATCGGCAAAATGCGTCATCACGCCCTCGACCCGCAAGGGCCCCTTGAAGGCGGCCGATTGGAGGAGCGGCACGACCCGTTCGACAGGCACACCCAGCCGTCCCATGCCCGTTTCGACTTCGATGTGAACCCCACAGGGCGCGCCGGTGCCGCGCACTCGTTCTCCGAGCGCCAACACCAAGGCCTCCTCGTAAATGAGGGGGGTCAGCCGATGCTGCAGGAGGTCGCCCAATTCGCGGGGCACGACCGGCCCCAGCACGATCACCTCCGAGAGGATACCCGCCTCGCGAAGCTGGACGCCTTCCGCCACCGTCGCCACCCCGAACATCGTGCAGCCATGGCGAATCAGGGCCTGCGCCACCTCCACAGCCCCGTGCCCGTAGGCGTTGGCCTTGACGATGGCGATGACCGCGCAGGACGGCGGGAGCCGCTCGCGAAGCAATCTCAGGTTGTGGGCGAGTGCGCCGAGGTCGACAACCGCTTGCGTTGGGGAGGCACTATAGGTTCGCAGCACCGGGATCGTAGGAGGAGGGGAGAGGGCTCTTATACCTCGAGAATTTCCTCCTCTTTCTTCTTCATCACCTGGTCGACCTTGTCGATGTATTGGTCGGTCAATTTCTGAATTTCCGCTTCGGACCGACGCAAGTCATCTTCGCTCATCTTGCCGTCCTTCTGCAATTTCTTGAGTTCCTCGTTGGCCTCACGCCGAACCGCCCGGATCTGGACCTTCGTCTCTTCGCCGTGTTTCTTGCAAATCTTGGTGAGATCCCTGCGGCGCTCTTCCGTGAGCGGGGGGAGGGGAATGCGGATCAGCTTCCCGTCGTTGGACGGGGTGATCCCCAGATCGGACACCGCCAGCGCCTTTTCGATGTCCTTGATGAGCTTCACGTCCCACGGCTGCACGGTGATCAACCTGGCCTCCGGCGTCGAAATCGACGCCACCTGCCTGAGCGGGGTCATGGTCCCGTAATAGTCCACGCGGATGTTGTCGAGCAGGGCGACCGATGCCCGTCCGGTGCGAAGGCCGCTCAGGTCGCGCTTGAGATGTTCCAGGGCCTTTTCCATGCCCTCGGTGGTTTTTTGCTGGACTGGGTTTGCCATGGCCGGGTCCTATCGCGTCGTTAGTTCTTCCCCGCCGTCACGTACGTGCCGATCGACTCGCCTTGAAGGATTCGCTTCAGATTGCCGCGATGTTTCAGGTTGAAGACGATCAGAGGCAGGTTGTTGTCCATACACAGGGTGATGGCGGTCGAGTCCATCACTTTGAGCTTCTGGTTGAGGATGCTCAGGAACTGCAGCTGGTCGTACCGCCTGGCCTGGGGATTCGTCACGGGATCGGCTTCGTAGATCCCGTCGACCTTGGTCCCTTTCATGATCACGTCGGCGCCGATCTCCATGGCCCGCAGAGCGGCGGCCGTATCGGTCGAGAAGTACGGGTTGCCCGTACCGCCGGCGAAGATCACCACGCGTTTTTTTTCGAGGTGCCGCATGGCGCGGCGGCGGATGTAGCCCTCGGCAAGCTGCCGCATTTCGATCGCGGACTGCACACGAGTGACGACGCCGCGTTTCTCCAGGGCATTCTGCATCGCCAGCGCGTTGAGCACGGTGGCCAGCATGCCCATGTAGTCCGCGGACGCGCGCTCCATCCCGCTCGCACTGGCCGCAATGCCGCGGAAAATGTTGCCGCCCCCGATGACGATGGCCACTTCGACATCCAGTGCCACCACATCCGCGATCTCGCCGGCCAGCCCGTCGAGGATCGACGGCTGAATCCCGTACCCCTGATCACCGGCGAGCATTTCGCCGCTGACCTTGAGGAGAATACGACGAAATTTTGGATGGCTCATGCCTGGCCGAGTTGATAGCGGGTAAACCGGCGAATGATGAGATTCTCGCCGATCTTCGCAACCTTCTGCGTCAGCAAATCCTTCACGGTCACGCTGGGATCTTTAATGAACGCCTGTTCGAGGAGGCAGGACTCCTGGTAGAACTTCTCCAGCTTTCCCTCGACGATCTTGGGCCACGCGGCCGGCGGCTTTCCCATTTCCTTGGCCTGCCCTTCATAGATGGCCTTTTCCTTGGCGACCAAATCGGCCGGCACGTCTTCTCGCTTCACGTACGTCGGGTTCGCCGCGGCGATCTGCAGGGCGATGTCCTTGACGAACGCCTGGAACTCATCGTTCCGCGCAACGAAGTCGGTTTCGCAGTTCACCTCGACGAGCACCCCGATCCGGCTTCCCGGGTGAATGTACGAGGAGATAATGCCTTCGTTCGCCTCACGGGCCGCTCGCTTTTGCGCAGCGGCCAAGCCCTTCTGGCGGAGATAGTCGACGGCTTTGTCGATGTCGTTGCTATTTTCCTGCAGGGCCTTCTGGCAGTCGAGAATTCCGGCCCCGGTTTTTTCACGAAGTTCTTTCACGAGCGTTGCTGGAGCAGACATGACGTTTCACCTTTTGCTTGAACGGGATCAGATCAATAGGGGGGCGCGAAGCGCCCCCCTTAGCGCACCGACACGTTTTCCATGACCATCCCCGAGACCGGCGTGCGCTTTTCGGGCACAGCCGCCTCGGCTTCGGCTTGTTCGCGCTGGGTGCGCAAGTGCGCGCCTTCGATGCAGGCGTCGGCGATATGGGTCGTAATCAACTTGATCGAGCGAATGGCGTCGTCATTCCCGGGAATGGGATAGGTGATCTTATCGGGCTCGCAATTCGTGTCGACGATCGCCACGATGGGAATGCTCAACCGATGGGCTTCCAGCACGGCGATATGCTCAATCCGGGTGTCGAGCACGAAGACGCAGCCCGGCAGCGACCGCATGTTCTTGATTCCCGACAAATACTTCTCGAGCTTGACCCGATCCTTGTCCATCTGGTTCAGCTCTTTCTTGGTCAACCCTTGGCGCGTGCCGCCGTCGGCCAGCGTGGCTTCCATCTTCTTGAGCTTATCGAGGCTGCGCTTGATCGTCTGGAAGTTGGTCAACATGCCGCCGAGCCAGCGTTGATTGACGTAGAACTGCCCCGCGCGTTTGGCCTCCTCCTCCAGCACTTCCGCAGCTTGCCGCTTGGTGCCGACGAACAAGACTGAATCGCCGCCGGCGACGGTATCCCGGACGAAGGCATAGGCCTTTTCCAACCGGTCCATCGTTTGCTGCAGATCGATGATGTAGATGCCGTTGCGCTCGCCGAAAATGAACTTCTTCATTTTCGGATTCCACCGGTTCGTTTGGTGTCCGAAATGAACACCGGCTTCCAAGAGATCCTTGATCTGAACGTCTGCCATGCCTTCACCTCCCCTCCCGCCTGCGGACGCACCCACCGAAGCAGGCGAGGGGTCCTCAACCCCTTATTCCCAAGCGAGCGGCGTCCGGGACGCCGATGTCAAGTTTGATAATAGGCCCGGGTCTGTACCGCGAGCCGCAAGTGGCCTTTCCGATAACAGACTTTGCCGCCGAACGGACGGGCGGCGAAGCCCGATAAACCGAAAGAAGCTATCACGATCCCTCCGCCTTTTCAAGCTCTTCCGAGGCTAGGACCGATAGCTGGCATTGATCTTCACATAGTCGTACGTGAGATCGGTCGTCCAGAGCCGACCGCGGCCCCGTCCCAGTCCCACATCAATGTCGACGACGAATTCCTTCCGTTTGAAGACCCGGGCGATGCGCCGTTCCGCGGTCGCCCCCTGCGGTACGCCCCGTGTGAGGATCGGCACGCCGTCGAAGGCCAGGCTGATACGCTCCGGCTCGATGGCAACCCCGGCACGGCCGATCGCGGCCATGATACGCCCCCAATTGGCGTCCTCCCCGAAGAAGGCCGTCTTGACCAGGCAGGACGTGCCGACCGTCGTCGCGATCTGTTTGGCCTCGGTGTCGGTGCGGGCGCCGCGCACGCGAATCTCTACGAACTTGGTCAACCCCTCGCCGTCGCGCCCCACCTGGAGCGCGAGGTTTTCGCACGCCTGGCGCAGCATCCGTTTGAAGGCTCGAAACCCCGTCGTTCCGGCCCGCAGCATCCGATTCCCGGCACGTCCATTGGCCAGACAGAGGACCGTGTCATTGGTGCTGGTATCGCCGTCGACGGAGATGCAGTTGAACGTCTGGTCGACCGCCGCCGCCAGCGTCCGTTGTAACAGGGGCTGCGGGATCGCCGCATCGGTCGTCAGGTAAGCCAGCATCGTCGCCATGTCGGGATGAATCATACCGGAGCCCTTCGCCATGCCTCCAATAGTGACCGCCGCCCCGTCGATGCGTTGGGTCAGCGCGATCTCCTTCGGATGCGTATCGGTGGTCATGATCGCGCGCGCGGCTTCGTTGGCGCCCGTTCGACGGAGGCGTTTCACGAGGGCGGGAAACGCCCGAACGATCCGTTCCACGGGGAGGGGGGCGCCGATCACCCCGGTGGATCCGATGAAGACCTGATTCGCCGGCACGGCGAAGGCGTCGGCGGCGACGCGCACCATGGTGCGAGCGGCCTCCATACCCGCCCGCCCGGTGCAGACATTGGCGCAGCCGCTGTTGACGACCAGGACCCGCGCGAGGCCCCGCCGAAGATGATCGCGATCGACGGTCACCGGAGCGGCCACGACGCGGTTGGTGGTGAAGACCCCGGCGACGGGGCCCGCGCCGTCCGACACCACCAATGCCAGATCGAGGAGCGCCGGTTGCTTCTTGATGCCGCAGTGCAGACCCGCGGCGGTGAAACCCTTCGGGGCGGTAATGCCCCCACGAATTCGCTTCATGGACGGATCATCCCTTGAACGGAGTGAAAGAGAATAAAGAGAATCAGGGGAAAATTCCCGGCGCGGACAGCCCGGTCTCTTCAGGAAATCCGAGCATGAGGTTCAGCGCTTGCAGAGCCTGTCCAGCGGCTCCTTTAACCAGGTTGTCCAGCGCGGCCACGGTCACCGTCCATCCGGTCCGACTGTCCAGATGGACGGAAATGTCGCAATAGTTCGACCCGCGCACGTGCCGAGGATTGGCCGGCTGGTCTCCCTGGTGCACGCGCACGAAGGGGTGCCCCTGATAGAACGCCGCATAGAGATCCCGCAGGGCGCGAAGGTCGACCTGCTTCGTCGGTCTGGCATAGGCGGTGCTCAGGATGCCGCGGTTCATCGGCACGAGGTGGGGGGTGAAGGACACGGAAACAGGCTCCGACCGGCCGCGGCCATCCATGCCGACCAGAGCGAGTTCCTGCTCGATCTCCGGAATATGGCGATGCGTTCCAATCTTGTAGGGCTCCAACGATTCGTGCGCTTCGGGAAAATGGTAGGCGAGGGCGGGACTGCGACCGGCCCCGGACACACCGGACTTCGCGTCGACGACGATGGTCGCCGGCTCGACCAGCCCCTCGGCGAACAGCGGCGCCAGTTGGAGAATCGCCGCCGTGGGGTAGCAACCAGGGGAGGCGACCAGCCGCGCCCCGCGGATCGCCTCCCGATGGAGCTCGGGCAATCCATAGACGGCCTCTTTCAACAACTCGGGATACGGATGCGTGGCCTGATACCAGGCGGGATACGCCCCGGCATCCTTCAACCGGTAGTCCGCGCTGAGGTCGACGACGTGCCTGCCTGCCGTGAGACACACGGCCACGGCCTCGAACGACTTCGTGTGGGGGAGGGCCAGCAGAACGGCGTCGGCGCGCGCCGCCAGCGCGTCCGGCGCCATGGCTTCGAACGTCTGTGCCACCACGCCGTTCAAATGCGGAAACACCGATGCCACGGCGGCCCCCGCGGACTTTTCGCTCGTCACCGCGGCCAGCGTCAAGCGGGGATGGCCCGCGATCAAGCGGAGCAGTTCTCCGCCGGCATAGCCGCTCGCTCCCGCGACGGCGACTCGGATTGGCTGCTGAGCGGCGCTCACGACGACGGCGTTTTCCTCTCTGGCTCTGGACCCGAGCTGGCTCGGCCACTCAAATAAGAAAGGGAAGGCCGGTTGGACCTTCCCTTTCCACGAATCCCTGTGAATCGATCCTTACCGCTTGGAGTACTGGAAGCGCCGACGGGCGCCCTTCTGACCGTATTTCTTACGTTCCTTCACGCGGGAATCGCGCGTCAGGAACCCCTGCTTCTTGATCGGCTCGCGCAATCCGGCGTTCAACAGCACCAGGGCCTTGGAAATCCCGTGCCGCAGGGCGCCGGCTTGGCCGGCGTGGCCGCCCCCGGCCACCGTGGCCGTAACGGAGAACTTGCCGTTGGTTCCGCTGACATCGAAGGGCATCTGCACCAGCGTGCGCAACGTGGAACGCCCGAAGTACTCCGTGAGTGGACGCTCGTTGACCGTAATGTCACCGTTGCCGGCCGTGAGCCACACGCGGGCTACCGCCGACTTCCGTTTGCCGGTCGCGTATTGAACTGCTGCCATTCCCGATTCTCCTCTCGTTGACCGATCGTGAACTATAACGATAGCGCTTCCGGTTGCTGGGCCGTATGGGGATGCGTCGCACCCGCGTAGACCCGCAGCTTTCGCGCCATTTTCTTGCCGAGCGGCGTCTTGGGCAGCATCCCCTCGATCGCCGCCGTCAGGAGCTTCGTGGGATCCTTGGCGAACACTTCTTCCGCCGTGGCCGACTTGAATCCGCCCGGGTAACCGGAATGCGACCGGTAGGTTTTACTCCGCCACTTGTCGCCGGTCAACTTGACTTTCTCGGCGTTGATCACGACAACGTGGTCGCCCATGTCCACATTCGGCGTGAACGTCGGACGATGCTTGCCGCGTAAATGGAGCGCCACCCGCGCCGCCAATCGTCCAAGGGTCTTGCCAGCCGCGTCGACGAGATACCACTTTTCCTGCACTTCTAAGGGCTTCTGTAGATACGTCCGCGTCATACTCGCTCCCATCTGCCTCCCTGCTTGGCCCGTTACACTTCCTGTGTGTCGGTTTTCTTCGGAATCAACTTCTCCAGCCACACATCGGCATTCGCCCCGCCCCGGCGATTCAAGACATCCTGCGTCACGTAAATGGGGCACTGCATCCGCAACGCCAGCGCGATCGCGTCGCTCGGACGCGCGTCCAGGGTGCGGTCGACCCCTTTCGAGGACAGATAGACGGTGGCGAAGTAGGTCGTATTCTTCACATCCGTAATAACGACCTGCCGGACCTGAATGCCCAAATGCGTCACCAAACTGCGGATCAGGTCGTGGGTCATCGGGCGGGGAGTGACGATCCCTTCCTGCGCCAAGCGGATCGCGTTCCCTTCCGCGAGTCCGACCCAGATCGGCAATACCTCCGACCGTTGCTCGTCTCGGAGCACCACGATCTGCGTATCGGTGTTCTCGTCGCGCACCACGCCGTGGACTTTGAGTTCGATCAGTTCCTGTGATTGGGGAGTCGGCGTCGACATGGCGGGCGCTCAGGAATCCAGCTTGCCGAAATCTTCGGGCTTCAGATTTTCGAGCCACTGCTCGAGTTCTTCATTGGTCTGTTTTTTCAACACCGCCTCCTGGGCGAAAATGGGAGCCTCGGTGCGTAGCGCGATGGCGATCGCATCGCTCGGCCTGGAGTCGATGGAAAATTCCGAATCCTGATACAGCAGGTGAATCTTGGCGTAGTACGTATTATCAGCTAAGTCTGTGATCACGACGCTGATGACCTTGGCATCGTACAGATCCAGCAGGGATTTCATCATGTCGTGCGTCATCGGGCGGGGGGCGCTGACTCCTTCGAGAGACAGGCTGATCGCGCTCGCTTCGGCCTTGCCCACCCAAATGGGAAGCACTTCCGCCTGATCTTCTCCGCGGAGGATCACGATATAGGCATTATTGTAGGGGTCGAACATCAACCCCCTGACCTTCATTTGCGTAATCACGGCGCCGTCACATCTCTCGACTAGGAGTGACTCCAGAATCCGGAGTAGAACCGCCGAAGAATATCAAAGACTTCCGCAGGATGTCAATGAACGGATTGTCGAGCACGTCGTTCCGGTGCAGGATTCGGCGGAACGACCGGTAGGAGGCGACGCCCTCGGAATCGCATCCAAACGCAGTAATCGGTCGCGATGAGATGAGATGACAGGTCCGACGAGATCGCGTCTGCGTGGAACTCACCCACAGGAAGTCGGCTGAGTGAATCGGCTCGGCGCTTCGACAGCCACTTCGATGCCAAGTGACTCGGACTCGCCTGTCGCGGCGATCTCTGACAGGCCAGCGCTCAGGAGGCGGCTCGAGCGCCGTAGGATACTCAGCCCTGGGGCTTGTAGTTCTGAGCCAGCAACCCGGTATCGGCCGCTTCGCCCAATTTCAGGAAGGCCTTCATGTGTTTCTTCAGGGTTTCGCGGCCGCTTTCGTCCCCCAGGTTGATGTGATATTCGTTGATCACCATAACGCGCATCCCCTCCCACTTTTTCCAGCAGGGCTTGCACACTTTGGCTTTGACTTCCGCCTCGAGTCGCCCCAGAAAAATGGGCTCGGTGATGGCCTCGCCCGACTGCCCGCACGTCACACATTGAATCTCCGCCATGAGTTCCTCCTGCAGAATGGCGATCTTGTCGTTGAGCACGGACCGAATTGTAGCACCTCTGTTTTCTGGAAAGGAAGGGTCATGGTCTGTTGACGGTCCGCGGCGGCCATGTTACTTATCAGCCGTCAGACGTGTGCCGTGTAGTGACACCGAGATCACCGCTTCCCTCTCCTCGCCCGGATGGCGGAACTGGCAGACGCGCCGGACTCAAAATCCGGTTCTCGCAAGAGAGTGGGAGTTCGACCCTCCCTCCGGGCACCACATCGGCTGTTGGGAAATTTTGTTGGTAAATTTTAATGAGAACCACGTCGCCTCCGGCTCTCGGGGAGTCTTCCAGTTGATTCCATGGGGTGGCAGTCCCATTCGGACCTGGCGTACCGGGAAAAGCCCGGTCCGGAAGCCACTTGACATACTCCTCATAATTTCTTATAGTGCCGCCGTTTTTGACTCATTATGACCTCATAGCAGCATGACTCTTCTCGTGTGTACTATTAACTCTCACTTCCTATCAATCCATAAGGAGGCAGCACATGCGTAATGTGGTGGCACTGGGAGCTGCAATCATTCTCGTGGGCTCCGTCGGTATCGCGGGGGCACAAGAGCGCCTTCCCCAGAACATGTCCGGACTAGGCGTCGGGACCGGTGTGGGCGACATCTCAGGATCCAGCACTCGAGTGAACACGTTCGATCGGGGTGCCTTCCTTGACCGTCTGTCTCAAGCCGAGACCGTCTTTGGACGCGTTCTCGGCATCGACCTTCCCGGAAACAAGATGCATTTGGAGACGGGAGGGAGTTCCCATGACGAAGGTCGGGCAGGGGGCGGTTCCATGGCCTATCGGACCGTGTACTTCGATGACAAAACCAACATGGAGCAACTCAAGTCCGTTCAGGCCGGCGACGACATCAGCGTACAAGTGATGGAAGAGACGACCGCGCAACAGCCGTTCGGGACCGGCCGCAAGATGGTGCGTGAGATCTGGGTCGTCCGTGGAAACGAAAAGCTCGCCGGCTTCGGCGGGTTGGGCCAGCGTCCGAACCCCGCCACCGAGCGTGGCATCGTCACGAACAGCGGCGGTGTGACGGGTGGGGCGGTCGGGGCAGTGTTGCCGGGCGAGGTCAAGGAAGGGGTCGTCCAGACCAGCATCGGAGAATTCACGGGTGCGGCCCCCTGCTGGAACTGCGAACCGCAGCCGGGCTGGGGCTACAACACGGTTGCGCCAGAGACAAAGCTTCAGAACAAGTCCGACTACGGAGCCGATCCGGCGAAGCCGAACCTGGTCAAGGGGTACTCCGGAAAGTAATTCTCGCATTTCTGTGCGCACGAAAAGGGCAGCCTGAAAAGGCTGCCCTTTTTGTTTCTATCCGCACCACGCCACACGGAGTGAACCTCGCCCTATGTCGCCGGACCCGCAAGAGCAGGCCGCCGTCGCCGAACTCGATCTACGCGGCGTGATTTGCCCCTACAACTTCGTGAAGACCAAGCTGAGGCTCGAGGCCATGGCCCCGGGCCAACTGCTGAGCGTTCGACTCGACGATGGCGATCCCATCCACAACGTTCCGGAGAGTGTCCGGAACGAGGGCCACGAAGTGGTGCAGCAGGAGCGGATCGATGACGGTTACCGCATTGTGATCCGCCGGCGGGAAGACCGCGACTGAGGAGCGTCGCTGCCGCCGCTTTGCGCCGCCGTCCGGCTCCTCCTACCGGGCTTCCGGAGTCCTTCGATCACGAGGACCAGATGCCGAGCGTGCCGCCACGAACCCACGTCGCTCAAAAGGTCGTCCAGCGTCGTCTGTTCGATCCCTTCGTCATCGTAGGTCAGACTCCGTCCAACCACGAGCCGTCGATGACCCAAGGTCCTGCGCAGTGTGCGAATGGTCGCGGCCAGACCGGATCCCTCCGCGAAAACGATGAGCGTCTGATCACAACGCGCGAGGCGCATGAGCCAAGTCGTTCGCGAACGCGATCCCGACGGCAGGGGACCGGCAAAGAAGAAGCTGTCACCGTCCAGGCCCGAGACTGACAGGGCCGCGGTGACGGCCGAAGGACCGGGAATGGGCACCACGGGCATGCCGCTCCGCAACACCGACCGGACGAGCCTCGTACCCGGGTCGTAGACCGCCGGCGTTCCCAAGTCGGAGACCAGCGCCACCGACGACCCCGCGCGTAGCCGGTCGAGCAAGACGGCGGTCCTCTCTTCCCCGTTCCCTCGATGATAGGACGTCAGTTGCGCCGTGATCCCATGGTGCTCCAGCAACGCCTGCGTGGCCCGCGGGTCTTTGCACGCGATCACGGAGACCGCCTTCAACACCGCGATCGCTCGCACCGTCAGATCGTCGGGATGGCCGATGGGAACGCCGACCACGTATAGCAAACCCTGGCGTGGTCGGCCCGTGAGGATCGAGGTCATCGAAATCTTGGCCTCACGGCGGCCCTCGTCCCCGTCACCGCCCGGCCGATCGTGGTGCGAGCATTTCTTGACGCGGGTTTTTCAACCTCGCTATAATTTTGCGCTTTACTCATCAGCGCGATTTCCTCTCTCTCCCCAAGGAGTTAGCGGTCCATGCCGGTGCCGTTCATCATGGTCACGATCGCGCTGTACTTCCTCGCGACCGTCTCGTTCCTGGTCTATCTCCTGCGGCGCTCCGACGCTCTCTCCAAGATTTCGCTCGGACTCACGGCGGCCGCGTTCGCCACCCATACCATCGCCCTGGTGGTGCGGATGCTGTCCGCCGAGGAGGTGCCGCTGGCCAGCTTTCACGAGGCGCTTTCTTTTTTGTCCTGGATGTTGGTCTTGGTCTTCCTGGCCGTAGAGTTCCGTCATCGGATCCACGTCCTCGGATCCTTCATCGTGCCCTTGGCGCTGATTTCCCTGGTGTCCGCAGCGGCCTTGCCCGAGAAAGTGCCGACCCTCGGCCCCGCCTTGAAAACAGTGTGGGTCCACGTCACCTTGAGCATGTTGGGAACCGTCGGATTTGCCGTCGCCTTCGTGGCGGGGCTGATGTACGTCATTCAGGACGGGCTTCTGAAATCCAAACGCTTCAACGTCCTCTATGCCAAACTGCCCCCGCTCGACTTTCTGGACAACCTGAACCAGCAGTCGATCGTCACCGGATTTCCGCTGCTGACGCTCGGCATCATCACCGGGGCGCTCTCCGCCGAGTTCGCCAAGGGATCATACCTGAGTTGGAATCCCGAGCAAACATGGGCGCTGGTCACGTGGGTGTTCTATTTCGTCGTCTTGATGGGACGGCTCACCGTCGGATGGCGGGCGAAACGCGCCGCCTATCTGACGATCATCGGCTTCGGGGGCGTGATCCTGACGCTCATCGGCGTGGTCCTCAAGAACCAGGGACCGGTATCCTGACATGCACATCATTCTCGTGGGCCTGAGTCACAAGACCGCCCCGGTGGAGATCCGCGAGCAATTGGCCGTGCCGGAAAACCGTCTGGGCGAAGCGTTGGCCCGCCTGTGCTCGTACGACGGCATCAAGGAAGGGCTTCTGCTCTCCACCTGCAACCGCGTGGAAGTCTACGCGGTGGTGGACACGGTGGAGGCCGGCTACAACAGCGTCCAGGAGTTCCTGGCGGATACCCATCTGTCGCTTTCCTCCGAGCAATTGACCCCGCACCTCTACTGGCACACGGACGAGCGGGCCATCGCGCATCTGTTCCGCGTCGCCGCCAGCCTGGACAGCATGATCGTGGGCGAATCACAGATTCTGGGCCAATTGAAGGACGCGTTCGAGGTGGCCCTCGCGCACAAGGCCACCGGCATGATCCTGAACAAGGTAACGAAAAAGGCCATCTCGGTGGCCAAGCGGGTCCGGACGGAAACGAAAATCGCCGAAACCGCGGTCTCGGTCAGTTATGCCGCCGTCGAGCTCGCCAAGAAAATCTTCTCGAACCTGGGCGAGCGGACGGTCCTCCTGGTCGGGGCCGGGGAAATGGCCAAGTTGGCCGCCCGACATTTCATCGCCCAAGGTGTGCGCCATATCCGGGTGACCACGCGCAATCCGCAGAACGCCGTGGAACTGGCCAAGCGATTCGACGGTGTCGCCGTGCCGTTCGAGTATTACCACGCCGAGATGGCGAACGCCGACATCATCCTGTGCTCGACGGGCGCCGCCTCCTATCTCATTACCGCCGAACACGTGCAGCGGGCGGTTCGCCAGCGCCTGAATCGGCCGATCTTCTTGATCGACATTTCCGTCCCTCGCAACATCGACCCCTCCGCGCGGGACGTGGACAACGCATTCCTGTTCGACATCGACGATCTCAAGTTGCGCGTCGAGCAGAACCGGGAGGAACGGCTGCGCGAGGCGGACAAGGCCGAGCGGTTGGTCGGCGAAGAAGTGAACGTCATCGAGCAGTGGCTCAAGTCGCTGGAAGTGACACCGACGATCGTGGCCGTGCGTAACCGCGCCGAAGCCGTGAAGAAAGCCGAGCTCGAACGGATCCAGGCGCGTCTGGGCAACCTGTCCCCTCAGGACCGCGCGATGGTCGAATCCCTCGCCAATGCCATCACCAATAAACTCGTGCACGGCACCATGGTTACGCTGAAATCCGAAGCCACCTCGCCCTCCGGAGGCTTGTTCGTGGAGGCTGCCCGCCGCTTTTTCAACCTGGAGTCCGGAGCGGCGTTGCCGGCCTCCGGAGCGGCCGGCAACGGCCGCTCCGAGGACCATCCTGTCGACGCCCCGGCGACCGGAGACGAGCCCAACCCCACCACGATCCTCCCCACCGACGCCCCCGCCACGGGGTGGCGACACCGAGAGCCTCGCCCGTGAGCGCGGCCCCCGCACGCCGGTCGATGGTGCTCGGCACGCGCGGGAGCAAGCTCGCCCTGCAGCAGAGCCGGTGGTTTGCCGGCGAGGTGATGCGCGCCGCGCCGGAGGTCACGGTCACGCTGAAGGAGATCAAGACCTCGGGCGACAAGATCCTCGACGTCCCGCTGGCTAAGATCGGCGGCAAGGGCCTCTTCGTAAAGGAGATCGAGGACGCGCTCCTGGAAAGGCAGATCGACTTCGCGGTGCACAGCATGAAGGACGTCCCGACCGCGTTGCCGGACGGCCTGGCCATCACCTGCATCCCGACTCGGGAAGACCCTCGGGACGCATTGCTCGCCCGCGAGACCAAGACCTTCGCCGAGTTGCCGCAGGGCGCACGCATCGGCACGAGCAGCCTCCGACGCCAGGCGCAGTTGCTGCGGCACCGGCCGGACTTCCAGATTCTCATGCTGCGCGGGAACCTCGATACCCGGATCCGGAAACTGCGGGAAGGGGTCTACGACGCGATCGTGCTGGCGGCGGCCGGGCTGAAGCGGGTGGGATGGATCGACCAGATCACCGACTATCTGCCGATCGAGCTGAGCATGCCTGCGATTGGGCAGGGAGCGCTGGGCATCGAATCGCGCCGAGACGACGAGTTCGTCACGCGTATTCTGGCCCGTCTGGAAGACGCCGCCACGCGCATCGCCGTCACCGCCGAACGCGCCCTCTTGCACCGTTTGGAGGGCGGCTGCCAAGTCCCCATCGCCGCGTATGCGACCGTCGACGGAGGGCAGGTCTCCCTTCAAGCGCTCATCGCCAGCGTCGACGGCAAACAGCTCGTTCACGGACAGCGCGTGGGGCCGGCGGGGGAGGCCGCGATGATCGGCACCGAGCTGGGCACGCAACTCCTGGAACGGGGCGGGCGCGAGATTCTCAACGCGATCTACGGACACACGTGAGCGTGCGAATGGGTGCGGCTGGAACCGTCTATCTCGTCGGGGCGGGCCCCGGAGACCCGGGCCTGTTGACCCTCAAGGGCCAAGCGTGTCTGGCGCGCGCCGACGTCGTGCTCTACGATTACTTGGCCAACCCCAGTCTGCTGCGGCATGCGCCGGACCATGCGGAACGGATTTATGTCGGCCGTCGCGGGCGCGGAGCCTACCTCGATCAAGGCGAGATCAATCGCGTGATCATTCAAAAGGCGCGGGAAGGCCGCACGGTGGTGCGACTCAAGGGGGGCGACCCCTTCGTTTTCGGTCGCGGCGGGGAGGAAGCCGAGGCGATTGCCGCAGCGGGACTGACCTTCGAAATCGTCCCCGGCGTCACGGCAGCCACGGCCGTGCCAGCCTACGCCGGCATTCCGGTCACGCATCGGACGCTGGCCTCCACCGTGGCGTTCGTGACGGGGCATGAGGATCCGACAAAGGAATCGGAGGTTCTGGAGTGGCCCAAGTTGGCCACCGCCGACGGCACCCTCGTCTTCTTCATGGGGATGAAAAACCTGCCGACCATCGTCGCCCGACTGCTCAAGGACGGTCGGTCTCCCGACACGCCGGTCGCCTTGATCCATTGGGGAACCTGGGCCAAACAGCGAACGGTGACGGGCACACTCGAGGACATCGTCGACCTCAGTCGGAAAGCAAGATTTGAGCCGCCTACCCTGATTGTGGTAGGGGAGGTGGTGCAATTGCGCCGGCAGCTCAATTGGTTCGAGACGAAGCCTCTGTTCGGGCGGCGGATTCTGGTGACGCGGGCGCGCGGCCAGGCGCCCGAGTTTTCCCGTCTCCTGTCCGAGGCCGGTGCCGAGGCGGTCGAATGTCCCACCATTGAAACCGTAGCCCCAAAATCATGGGAACCCGTCGACACGGCGATCGAGCGGCTCGGGCGATACCACTGGCTGATTTTCACCAGCGTCAACGGCATCGGTCCCTTCATGGAGCGTCTGCGCGCCGCAGGACTCGATACCCGAGCGCTGGCCGGAGCACAGATTTGCTGCATCGGACCGAGGACGGCCGAGGAACTGGTTCGTCACGGGTTGCGCGCAGATCTGGTGCCGGCGGAATACCAGGCGGAGGGGGTGCTCGAGGCGTTCGGGAACCAGGACATGAGGGGAACGCGGATCCTGATCCCACGCGCAGAGGTCGCACGGGAAATCCTGCCCGAGCGGTTGCGCGAGATGGGCGCGCAAGTGGACGTCGTCACGGTGTATCGCACGGTCCGCTCGGAGGCCACGATCGCGCAGTTGAGAGAGGCGCTCGAGCGCGGGTCGATCGACATGATGACGTTCACCAGTTCGTCGACCGTGCGCAATTTCACCGACTTGTTCGCCGACCCCGCCGAGCTGGCGCGGACCGTCGCCGGCCTCCCGGTGGCGTGCATCGGCCCGATTACCGCCGGCACGGCGCGGGAACTCGGGTTGGAGGTGACCGTGCAAGCGCGGGCCAACACGATACCGGCCTTGGCCCAGGCCATTGTGGACTATTATCAGACGGTGTCCTGACCCGGACATTTCCCGGCGAGAAGCCGTTGACGCAAGAGGAGGATCTGATGGTTCCTGTGAAATCGTTCATGATTCCAGCAGAAAAATTCATTACGGTCGGGCGGGACACGGACGTCAAAACGGCCGGCGTGATCATGCGCGACCGCAATGTCGGCAGCCTGATGGTCACGCGCGGGCAGGATTCAAAGGACGTCATCGGCATCGTGACCGATACCGACATGGTGCGCCGCGTGCTGGCCACGGGCACCGATCCGAGCAAGACACCCGTCGAGATGATCATGTCTGCGCCGATTCTGATGATCGACGAGAACAAGACCCTGCTCGATGCCAACGATCTTATGGCCCAATCGCACACCCGGCATCTCGGCGTGTCACGAAACGGCAAGCTCGTCGGGCTGATCTCGGTGCGCGATCTGGTGGTGTTTTTGACCAACCTGCCGAGGAAGTAGCCGCGCATGCCCTTTTCACACCAGCGGCTCCGCCGCCTCCGCGACTCAGACTCCATACGCCGGATGGTGCGGGAAACGGTCTTGTCACCCGATGATTTCGTCTACCCGCTCTTCGTGCGAAGCGGGCATGGACAGCGGGAGGAAATCGGCTCGATGCCGGGGCAATACCGATGGTCCGTCGATCTGCTCGTCAAAGAGGCGGCCGACGCAGCCGCGCTCGGGATTCCCGGCGTGATCCTCTTCGGCATTCCCGACACGAAGGACGAGCAGGGGAGTGCCGCCGTCGACCCCGATGGTGTCGTCCCCCAAGCCGTCCGCGCGCTCAAGGAGCAGGTGCCCGGCCTACTGGTCATCACGGACGTGTGCATCGACGAATACACCTCGCACGGGCATTGCGGATTGGTCAAAGACGGGCGCGTGCTGAACGACGAGACGCTCGAATGCCTCCGCCTGATGGCCCGGATCCACGCCCAAGCCGGAGCGGACATGGTCGCTCCTTCGGACATGATGGACGGCCGGGTGGCGGCCATTCGCGACGAATTGGACCGAAGCGGGTTCCCCCACGTTCCGATCATGGCCTACTCGGCCAAGTACGCCTCGTGTTTCTACGCCCCGTTTCGCGACGCGGCCAACTCCAGCCCGAAATTCGGCGATCGCAAGTCTTATCAAATGGACCCGGCGAACCGGCGCGAGGCCATGCGGGAGATCGACAGCGACGTCGCCGAAGGGGCCGATATCATCATGGTGAAGCCGGCGCTGCCGTTCCTGGACGTCATCACAGAGGCCCGCCGGCTGGTTCACCACCCCATCGCCGCCTACCAGGTCAGCGGCGAATACAGCATGATCAAGGCCGCCGCGCAGGCGGGATGGCTGGACGAACCGGCAGCGATGATGGAGTCCCTGACGAGCATCCGCCGCGCGGGCGCGGACATCATCCTGACGTATTTTGCCAAGGACGCCGCTCGGCGGCTCCTCTCCGGACCTCGATGAAGGTGGTGCGCGACCTGACGGGGTACACCGTCCCGCCATCCCCCGTCGCCACGATCGGCAATTTCGACGGCCAACATCGCGGCCACCAAGCCCTGTTACAAACCGTGGTCTCGACCGCCGAAGGGCTCGGCGGCACACCCATGGTGGTGACCTTCGATCCGCATCCCGTGCGGATCCTGGCCCCGCAGGTCCCTCTCAAATTCTTGACGTCCCCCGAGGAAAAGCTCGCTGCCTTCGACGCCGCCGGGATCAGGCAAGTGGTCTTTTTGCCGTTCACCCCCGCGTTTGCCGCGCTGTCGCCCGAGGCGTTCGCGAAGGACGTGCTCGCCGGCTCGCTCGGTATCCGGGCGCTGTTCGTGGGGCAGCATTTCGCATTCGGGAAGGGGCGGGCAGGCCGGTTCGACGATCTCCGTCGCTTGGGCGAGGCCTGGGGATTCGAGGTCCACGCCATCGCGCCGGTGTCCATCGACGGAGCCATCGTCAGTTCGACCCGCATACGCACGCTGTTGCAGGAGGGCCGGATCGAGAGCGCCACGCGCTGTCTCGGCCGGAGGTACTCCTGGACGGGCCGGGTCGTCTGGGGAGAGGGGAGGGGACGGGACCTGGGGTGGCCCACCGCCAACCTCCACGTTCCGTCGGACCGGGTCGTCCCCAAAGACGGGGTGTACGCCGCCGTCGCGATCTGGCAAGACCGCACGTTCGATTCCATCGCCTATGTGGGAACGCGCCCGACGTTCAAATCGGACGGTGAGCGTCTTTTGGAGGTCCACTTGCTCGATGAGCGACCATCGTTGTACGGTGAAACCATCACCGTAGAATTCGTCGCGCACATTCGAGGGGACATGACCTTTCCGTCAGCCGGCGCCCTGGCCGCACAGATCGTGTCCGATGTCGCCGCCGCGCGCACCCGTCTCTGCGAACTGGTCCATACGCCGCAACCCTGATGACACCGTCGTCTCGCTCAACCGCACGCCTCGCCGCCCCCCGCCGAGGTTTGCTGTCGAGGACCATCGACGAGGTCTTGCGCCGACGGTCCTTATGCGAACCCGGGATGTCGGTGCTGGTTGCTGTGTCGGGCGGACCGGATTCAGTGGCCCTGCTGCATCTCCTTCACGAGTTGGCGCCGTCATGGCGCCTCTCGCTCTCCGTCGTCCATTGCAATTACGGGCTTCGCGGCCGTGAGTCCCAGAGGGACGAAACCTTCGTTCGCGACTTGTGCCAACGATTAGGAATTCCCTGTCACGTTCGGCGCCTCTCGATTGCGGCCGCGGCGCGGCCGCGGCGCCCGGTCTCGCTCCAGACACGGGCGCGGGCGCTCCGTTATCGGGCGTTCGACAAATTGGCCGCGCGGGACGGGATCGACCGGGTGGCATTGGGGCATACCGCGGACGATCAGGCCGAAACGGTGCTCCAGTGCATGCTCCGCGGTGCAGGCACGACCGGTCTGTCCGGCATGCCCATCATGCGGAACGACCGGTTCATCCGGCCGTTGCTGACGGTTGCGAAATCAGAGGTGCTGGCCTACCTGGAGGCGCGTCGCCTGCCATACCGAACGGATTCCTCCAACGCGCGTCCCCTGTATCGGCGCAACCGCATCCGTCTCGAGCTGATGCCGTTGCTGAAGAAACTGAACCCGGCCATCGTGCGCACTCTGACGCGACAGGCCGACCTGCTTCGCGCTGACGAGGAGTACTTGGCCGGCCAATCCGCGCGGGCCTTCGCCGCGCTGGCGGTCCGGACGGCGAGCGGGGAGGTGGTCTTGAATCGGGCGGAACTGCTGTCGCTGCCCCTCGCACTGCAACGACGCCTTCTACGCGAAGCCGTCCGCATGGCGCAGGACGGGGTGTACGCGCCTTCCCTGGCCACGGTGACCATGATTCTGAATCGGGTCCTCCTGGGACGGTCGGGCGCCGGCGTGAGCCTCCGTGGGGTGACGGTGTCGAGGGACGTCGACCGCATCGTGGTGGCTCGTCTCCCGAGTCACCCGGTGACGGCCGGCGTCCTCGCTCCGGCTGTGGGGCCGGTGACGCCGACGCAAAGCCGCCCGGCCACCCTTGTGTGGACTCCCTCCGGCCAGGCCATCCGGCTAAGGATGACCCCCGCGGCACCGAAGTTCCTGGGGCCGGCCGAGCGCCGATCGACCCGCCTCGTCATCGATGCCGATCGCATCACGCCCAGGATTCAACTGCGGGTCTGGCATCCCGGAGACTGGTTCTGCCCTTCGGGGATGGGCGGCCACCGGAAAAAGGTGCACGATTTTTGGATCGACGCCAAGATTCCACGCAAGGTGCGGGCCGCCACACCCGTCATGGTGGCCCCCGAAGGGATTCTTTGGATCGTGGGTCATCGGGCCGACGAACGGTTTCGGCCCACGGCCGCGACCAGTCGCCTCTTGATCGCGGACGTCACGGGCGCAGGGACCCATTCCATCTCAAAGGAGCCATGATGCAGGGTATTTTCGGCCGTCCGATCGTCACCCAGGAACAAATGCGGGTACGCATCAAGGAACTCGGCAAGCAAATCACCGAGGATTACTCGGGCAAAGACCTCGTGCTGGTGGGCGTGCTGAAAGGGGCCTATGCCTTCTATGCCGATCTGGCGAGGGCGATCCGGATTCCGATGCGCGTCGATTTTATCGTCGTCCGAAGTTATAGCGGCAGCACGAAAACATCCGGAAAGGTCAAGCTGGTTTCCGATCTGACCGAAGACATCAAGGGACGAGACGTATTGCTGGTGGAGGATATCGTGGATTCCGGCCTCACCGCCGCATATCTGCTCAAGAAGCTGGCGGCGCGGAAACCTCGATCTCTCAAAATTTGCGCGTTATTGAGCAAACCGGAGCGACGCACCGTGCATCCGCCGATCGAGTATGTCGGGTTTAAGATTCCGAATAGGTATGTCGTGGGCTATGGCCTCGACTATGAACAGAAGTACCGAAACCTTCCCTACCTGGTCGCCTTGGATCAGGTAGGCATGGACGATCAAGACACTTAGGAGCTGATTCCCGCGGTTCCGTCTCGCGTGACGCGGCGGCGGGAGGGTATTGGGGATGGTAGCCGACTCGAACACGCCGGGGGACCTACGTGCCGGAATATGTTGGGAATTTATTCGAAGCCGCACGATGCGGAGACTCGCCGACCATACGGTCGGCACTCCTGCCTCCGTGCGCAGGAGTCCGCTGGCGTTGGGCAGTGCTCCGCCAGTCTCATTCGCATCCGGCTCCCGCGCGGAACGATTCGGCAGGGGAACGTCGAGAATTATGCGAGCCAGTTGTCTCGCCGAATGACACTGTGTTAGAGTTGCTTGATACCTTTGGACTTTTCCCCTGTTCGGATAGGGTTCAGGAGGGGGCTGAATGAATTCTCGCGTGAAGAACTTGCTCTTCTGGGTGGTGGTGGGTCTCTTCATGATCCTCCTTTTCAACTTGTTCAGCGTCCCAACCCACGCCCCTGAAGACGACGTCATCTTCAGCGAGTTCATGGCGCAGTTGGAAAAGGGGGAGATCACCAAGGTCATCATCAAAGGGAATAACGTCAGCGCCATTCTCAAGGACGGCTCCCGGATCAAGACCTTCACCGCGGACTATCCCGAATTCGTCAAGGTCCTTCGCGAGCGTAACGTTCAGATCGAAGCGAAACCTCCGGACGACAGCCCCTGGTACATTACCTTCCTGGTGACCTGGGGGCCCTTCATTCTGTTCCTCGGCCTCTGGTTCTTCCTCATGCGTCAGATGCAGATCGGCGGGAACAAGGCGCTGTCCTTCGGGAAGAGCCGCGCCCGTATGCTGACGGAAGAGCGGAAAAAGGTCACGTTCTCCGACGTGGCCGGCATCGACGAAGCCAAAGAGGAAGTGGTCGAGATCATCGACTTTCTCAAGGATCCTCGCAAGTTTCAGAAATTGGGCGGCCGGATTCCCAAAGGGGTCTTGATCGTCGGCCCTCCGGGTACGGGAAAGACCTTGCTCGCCAAAGCCATTGCCGGCGAGGCGGGAGTGCCGTTTTTCAGCATCAGCGGCTCCGACTTCGTCGAGATGTTCGTCGGCGTGGGCGCCTCGCGCGTGCGCGATCTCTTCGAGCAGGGGAAAAAGCATGCGCCCTGCATCATCTTCATCGATGAAATCGACGCGGTCGGGCGTCTGCGCGGAGCCGGGCTCGGCGGGGGCCACGACGAGCGCGAACAAACGCTCAATCAATTGTTGGTGGAGATGGACGGATTCGACACCACCGAGGGGGTCATCCTCATCGCCGCCACCAACCGCCCCGACGTCCTGGATCCCGCATTGCTGCGCCCTGGCCGCTTCGACCGCCAGATCGTGGTCAACCGGCCGGACGTGCGCGGCCGCTCCGAGATCCTCAAGGTACACACCAAGAAAGTGCCGATCGGCAACGACGTCGAGTTGGAGAAGATCGCCCGCGGCACACCCGGCTTCTCCGGAGCCGATCTGGAGAACCTGGTGAACGAGGCCGCGCTGTGGGCTGCGCGCCAGAACAAGAAAGAAGTCCAGTACGCCGATTTCGAAATGGCCAAGGACAAGGTGCTCATGGGCGCCGAGCGCAAGAGCATGATCCTGAGCGACGAAGAAAAGCGCATCACCGCCTACCACGAAGCAGGACACGCGCTGATGGCCAAGCTGCTGCCCGGCACCGATCCGGTCCATAAGGTGACCATCATTCCCCGCGGACGGGCTCTGGGCGTCACCATGCAATTGCCGACCGACGACCGCCATAACTACTCCAAGGAATTCTTGTACAACACGCTCGCCATTCTGCTGGGCGGTCGGGTGGCCGAAGAGCTGGTGCTCAAGAACATCACCACCGGCGCCGGCAACGACCTCGAGCGGGCGACCGAGCTGGCGCGGAAGATGGTCTGTGAATGGGGCATGTCGGAGAAGTTGGGGCCCCTGACGTTCGGGAAGAAAGAAGAAGAGATCTTCCTCGGCCGTGAGATGACGACGCGCCGCGATTTCAGCGAGCAAGTCGCCCTCGAAATCGATCACGAGATCAGGCGGCTGGTGAACGAAAACTACGAGCGCACGAAACGGCTGCTCACCGAGCATATGAGTTCCCTCAGAGCGCTGGCCGAGGCGCTTCTCGAGAAGGAAGTGCTGGAGGGCGCGGACATCGACGATATCATCCAATCCTCATCGGCCCAACCGGTTCCCGCGTAACCGGCCGGCCCGTGCGCCGGCCTCCCTCGGCCGTTCGAAACCATCCAGCCTGCCCGCAGAGAGCCCCGCCCCTTGTGGGCCCCGCCCGATGACCCGCCCCATCAACGGCAGAGAACCGCCTGCGCCCGGAGATCCCCTTGTGACCGCCTTTTCACTTCACGCCTGCGGCCGGCCGCTCACGTTCGATCGGCCTCAACTCGTCGGCATTCTGAACGTCACGCCGGACTCGTTTTCCGACGGCGGCCGATACCTCGACGTCGATCGGGCGGTGGCCCACGCTCACGCGATGGTGGAGGAAGGCGCAGGTCTTCTGGACATCGGCGCGGAATCGACCCGTCCCGGCGCCGTTCCGGTCGGCGAGGAAGAGGAAACCCGACGGCTGCTCCCCGTGGTCGAGCGGCTGGGCCCCACACTCGGCGTGCCGATTTCCATCGACACGACCAAGGCGGCCGTGGCCCGGCGGGCGCTCGATGCCGGCGCCGTCATCGTCAATGACGTCAGCGCGCTTCGATTCGATGCTGCGATGGCAGGTGTGATCGCCCAGCGCGGCGCCGGCGTCGTCTTGATGCACATGCGCGGCGCGCCTCCGACCATGCAGGATCGGCCACAGTATCGGGATGTGGTCCGCGAGGTGCTCGACTTCCTGGCCGAACGCCTCTCCCACGCCGAGCAAGTGGGGATCCGGAAGGAGCAAATCGTTCTTGACCCAGGTTTCGGTTTTGGTAAGCTTGAGGGGCACAATGTCGCCTTGCTGAGAGGTTTCTCGAAGTTGACCTCCCTGGGGTGCCCGCTGATGGCCGGTGTGTCCAGAAAAACCTTCGTCGGACAACTCACCGGACGCTCCATCCACGATCGACTGTGGGGCACCGCCGCCGCCGTGGCGTTGGCCGTCGAACGCGGTGCCGCGCTGCTCCGCGTGCACGACGTCGCGGCGATGCGAGACGTGCTCGCCGTGGCCGCCGCCGTGGCATTTCCCAAACCGCCCGCAGAAAGCACCGAATAATCGATGCGCAAACTCTTTGGAACGGACGGGGTGCGAGGGGTCGCCAACCTCGAACCGATGACCAGCGAAATCGCGATGCAACTGGGGCGCGCAGCCGCTTACATTTTTCAGCGGCGGGCCGGCCGGCATCAGATCGTCATCGGAAAGGATACCCGCCTGTCCGGCTACATGCTGGAATCGGCTCTGACCTCCGGGATCTGCTCCATGGGCGTCGACGTCCTCCTGGTCGGGCCGATGCCGACGCCGGCCATCGCGTTCTTGACGCGCAGCCTCCGGGCGGATGCCGGGGTCGTCATCTCGGCCTCGCACAATCCGTATCAGGACAACGGCATCAAGTTCTTCTCCAGCGACGGCCTGAAATTGCCGGACGAATTGGAGGCCCGGATCGAATCCCTGATCGTTTCGGACGAGATCAAGCATCTCCGCCCCACGGCCGACGCCATCGGCAAGGCGTTTCGCATCGACGATGCCGAAGGGCGCTATATCGAGTTCGTCAAACGCGCGGTGCCCAAGGACCTCGACTTTCAAGGTGTGAAAGTGGTGATCGACTGTGCGCACGGCGCGGCCTACAAGGTCGCACCGTCGATCCTGCGCGAATTGGGGGCCGTGGTCGAATCCATCGGCTGCAAACCGGACGGCATGAACATCAACGCCGGCTGCGGGGCCGTGCACCCGGAACAACTTCAAGAGGCGGTGCGCCGACATCACGCCGATGTCGGTATCGCCTTGGACGGCGACGCCGACCGCGCGATCTTCGTGTGCGAACAGGGGCGTGTCGTGGACGGAGATCGGATCATGGCGGCCCTGGCCCTGGATCTTCAGGGGAAAGGGCACTTGGCCAAGAACACCGTGGTCGGCACGGTCATGAGCAACTTCGGTCTCGAATTGGCCCTGGGCAAGGCCGGCATTCGCCTGGTGCGCACCCCTGTGGGCGACCGCTACATCCTCGAGCGGATGCTGGCCGACGGCTATAACGTGGGAGGGGAGCAGTCGGGGCACATGATTTTCCTCGACCACAATACGACCGGCGACGGCGTCATCGCCGCGCTTCAGGTCCTGACCCTGATGAAGCGAACGGGAAGACCGTTGTCCGACCTCGTCAACGTCATGACGCAAGTGCCTCAAATCCTCCTGAACGTCAAGGTGCGGCACAAACCCGACCTGGCCTCCATCCCGGAAGTCGACCGGGCCATCCAGGCCTCCGAACGCAAGCTCAACGGGCAGGGCCGGGTGCTGGTGCGGTATTCGGGCACCGAGTCCCTGTTGCGGATCATGGTCGAGGGTCCGCAGGACCAACTGATCCGCACCGTCGCCGACGACCTCGCGACTGTCGTACGTAGTCACCTGGCTTGACCCTGCATCCCAGCCTTCCCTATAAGGCGGGATGCTTCCATGCCTGACCGCCTGGTTTATCGCCGGCCTGGCGGGTGGATCCTTCGTTCGATACCTCCCGGTCCTACTCCTGATTCTCCTGATCATCGCAGCCGTGGCGTTCACCCTCTGGGAACGAGGAAGGCCCGGCCCAGCCGGAGCCGATCTCGCGGCCTATGCGGCCCTACTGGCTGGCGTCTTGTACTGGCCGCTGTTTACGCTGCTCCTGTCCCCGGAGCCGCCGGCATTTCCAGGCGCCTCGGGGCCGGCCTCTCTCGTCGGCCGTATCGTCGCACCCGTCACGGCTGGGCCGGATCGCTTGATCGCGATCGTCGATCCCCACGATCGGCCGGCCCCCGGCGAATCGGACCCCGCCGTTCGCCGGATACGCCTGACTTGGAAGGGGCCCGATGCCGTGGTCGGAGAGGGCGACCTCGTCGCCTTCACGACGCGGCTCCAAGCTCCCCGCGGCACGACCAATCCAGGCGGGTTCGACTATGGCGCACATCTCCGGCGACAAGGACTCGACGCCTTGGGGTTCGTCTCGGGTCCGGGTGCCGTACGGATCGTCGAGCCAGGTCTCCTGTCCCCGCGATGGGCTCTTTGGGCGCACGTCGATCACTGGCGACACCGCATCCACCGCGCCGCAACCGCCTCCCTGGACGGCCCCGCGCTGGGTCTCTACCTGGGACTCGTCACCGGAGAGCAAGGGCTTATCGACGCGGCGCTGCGAGAGGATTTCGTGGCCACCGGCACGGTCCACATCCTCTCGATCTCCGGCTCGCACCTGGGCTTGATCTCGTTGCTCGCCTTCGTCGGCGCCCGGTTCGTCTGCCGTCGGTTACCCGCCTTCGTGATCCTCTTCCTGAACCGATATCACCTCACCGCCACTCGATTGGCAGTTCTCGCCACGGTCCCCTTGACGGTCGGCTATACCCTCCTGGCCGGAGCCGAGGTCGCCACCATGCGGGCCTTGCTGATGATTCTCCTGGTACTCGTTGCGGTGTGGCTGGGCCGGGACAAGTGCGCGCTGCCGATTCTGTCCACCGCAGCCCTGGTCACGCTGCTGCTCGATCCAAGGGCGTTATACGATGTATCGTTCCAACTCTCGTATGGGTCGGTCTTGGCCATCGCCTTGTTGGCTGACGGACGCCGAGCTTCTGCGCCTCCGGATGTCCCGCTCGAAGAGGACGGACACCCCATCTGGTATCGCGCTCGAGCGTGGTGCGCCAATACATTGATCCTGTCGCTGGTGGTCACGGCCGTGACCCTGCCGCTGGTCGCCCTTTATTTCCGCCAGTTCGCCTGGGTGAGCCCGATCGCGAATCTGCTGCTGGTCCCCATGGCCGGCCTCCTGATCCCCATGAGCCTCGCTTCGGCCTGCGCCCTCCTGATCGGCTCCGCCGACACGCTGCCCCTGGCGCCGTTGATTGAATCCGGGCTGACACTCCTCATGAAATCGGTGTCCCTTCTTGCCCAACTTCCGGCCGTCTCCCGGCACGTCGCCGCACCCTCGGTGCCGACGATCGTTGTCTACTTCGGGTTGTGCCTGCTGCTCGCCAGAGCCGCCACGCCCAAGCGGAGACGGATCGCCGCGGCCGGGTGCCTCGTGGCCCTCTTGTGTTGGTGGACGTGGCCGCATCGCACGCTCCCGCCGGACGCCGTCCGCGTCACGGTGATGGATGTCGGGCAGGGTGATGCGACGCTGATCGAACTCCCGGGCGGGGCCACCGCCCTCATCGATGCGGGTCCGCGGCACGAGCGATACGACGTCGGCGCCGCCGTGGTGGGGCCCCTCCTGTGGGATCGCGGAATCACCCGGATCGATCATGCGATCGGGACACATCCGCAGCTCGACCACGTCGGCGGCTTTGCCTGGTTGATACGGCACTTCCCGGTCGCGCACTATTGGGGCAACGGGATGGAGCGACAGGAGCGCTTCTTTCGCGATTTGCAGGCGGCCCTGGCCGAACGCGGGCTTTCGGAACGCGTGCCGCGAGAAGGAGAGCCCCTGGCGGTCGGGGGGCCCTGTCGATTGACGGCCGTCAACGGCCCCTCTGCCACGGGCGCGCCGGCGAGCCGGGCCGGGAACATGGCCGAAGGAACCGACCAGAATAACGTGTCCCTCGTGACACGGCTGGACTGCGGCACCTACGCGATGCTGTTCGCCGCGGACATGGAAGGAGACGGACTGGCCCGAATGCTGTCGAAGGGGCAGGCGCACCAGGCGACCATCCTCAAGGTGCCGCACCACGGCGCTCGAAGCTCGCTGAGTCTGCCGTGGATTCGCTCGATTCGACCCCAGGCGGCCCTGTTGTCGGTTGGGGCGCACAATCCCTATCGCCACCCCCATCCGGAGGTCGTCGCCGCCTATCGCGACAGCGACATCCCGCTGTTCCGAACCGACCGAGACGGCGCACTCACGATCACCGGCTCACTCACTCATCCTGTCCTCACCGTGACCATGGCGCGGCAGTCCTCGCTTGAGAAGGTGTCCATGGACGCCACCCTCTGGGAGACCGAACGCGGGAATTACCGCCGCCTCTGCCGCCGCTATTTCGACACGTCCTGTCCGGCCGGACTCTGACCCTCACCCTTGAGCTTTCCCGATCGCGACGCCTCGTGACGCTCTTTTACCAGGGGCGCATCGTCAAATTGGAATTTGGTTCGAGTCTGTCCTCTCATCCGGTACCATGGACACGATCGGGCCGGAGGGAGCCCCCGTCCACGTAGGTGCCTCCGTCTCCTCGCGAAGGCCATGGCCGAGTCCACCGCCGTCACGTCGGTGCTCTACGTCTCCCACCACGCCGAGATCGTCGGAGGGGGGGAGATCAGTCTGCTGCAACTGGCCGGGCAGTTGGACCGGGAGCGCTGGTCCCCGCTCATGGTGCTTCCAGGTCCCGGTCCGATGGCGGCGCACTGCAAGCGCCACGACATTCCGACGTTCACGCTTCCCATGCCCTCCTGCCGCTGGTTCTCGCGGGATCTGCGCGCCGGCGTCACGCGCCTTCGGGAAATCATTCGCGTGACGGATGCGGCGGTTCTACACGCCAACGGAACCCGCGCAATGATCTATGCGGGATTGGCCGGTCGCCTCGAGGGCCGACGGGTCGTCTGGCACGTGCGCGAAGCGGAATCGGATGGCCTGATCGATCGACTCCTGTCGAGCTTGGCCCACCGGATCGTCGTCAATTCGAAGGCGGTCGCGGGCCGATTTTCCCACGCGGCCCAGGCCAAACTGCTCTGCATCTACAACGGGGTGGACCTCGAAACCTACCATCCCATGCCGCGGGAAGCGGGCGATGACGTTCGCCGGCGGCTGGGCGTGCCCTTCCATGTTCCGATGGTCATGACCATGGGACGATTCTCGCCGGACAAAGGGCATGAGTGCGTCCTGGAAACCGCCCGTCTCCTGGCCGCTCCGTTGCCGAACCTCCACTGGGTCCTCGCGGGGGAAGGCGACCAGCGCGCGGATCTGGAAGCCCGTTGTCGCGACCTGGGCCTCGACGGTCGGATCCGGTTCCCTGGTTGGCTGACCGACGTCCCCCGCGCTCTGGCCGGCTGCGACCTGTTCGTGCTTCCCTCCGTCAGGGAGGGTTTCGGACGGGTGCTCGTCGAAGCCATGGCGATGCGCAAGCCCGTCGTGGCCGCCAGAACGGGTGGCGTTCCGGAGGTGGTGGTCCCGGGAGAAACCGGCATCCTGGTGCCACCCCGCAACCCCGAGGCGCTGGCCCAGGCCGTCCGGGCCATGATCGCGAACCCGAAACTGGCCGAGTATTTCGGACAGAACGGTCGCCATCGGGCCGAAGAGCGCTTCAGCCTGTCACGACACGTGCAGGCGGTGAGCCACGTCTACGATGCCTTGGTCGCCTGACGAGCAGATCATGTCCGCAGTGGCCGCGCGCAGCCGGAAACCCATGAGAGCCATTCGTGTCGGCGTCGCCGGGCGGGAGTGGCAAGGCGGCCGCCGCACCGGAATCGGGCGGTACCTCCGCGGCCGCGCGGTGGTCCTCCTCAACATCCTCGACCATCTGCAGGACCGCGTCGCGGCGATGCGGGCCGCAGGGCGGATCCTCAGTCCCGCGTATGGCTTCCGGCGGAAAGCCCCTGCGGCGGCTCCTCACGGCCTGTCTTGCCCTGGGGATGAGGTCGGTCATCCGTTCGTACAAGGAGCAGGATCTGATCGACGATCGCTCACTCGATACGCCACGCGAACGACAGATGCGACGGAGGGAGGGCGCGCGCTAGCGCAACATTTTTAATGGGCGGCATCGCCGGCATAGTGGGGCCGTCCACCCCCGAAATGATCGGGCGTATGTTGCACGCCTTGGTCCATCGCGGACCTGACGACGACGGCTACCACCGTTCCGCCGGTGTCTGTCTGGGCGCCCGCCGGCTCCGGGTGATCGACCCGGCGGGCGGTCACCAGCCGCTCCCCAACGAGGACGCCACGGTCTGGGTAACCCTCAATGGGGAGATCTACAACTATCCCGCGCTGCGCGAGGAATTGATCCATAAGGGCCATCGCTTCGCGACGCGCTGCGATACGGAAGTGCTGGCGCACTTGTATGAAGAGGAAGGGCCCGAGGGGATCGCGCGCCTGCGCGGCATGTTCGTCTGTGCCCTCTGGGATCAACGGGCTCGCCGGTTGATCCTCGCGAGGGATCGATTCGGCATCAAACCGTTGTATTACGCCACACGAGCGGAGACCGAGGCCGGCACGGCGGACCTCCTGTTCGCATCGGAGCTCCCGTCCCTGGTGAGCGCGATCCGCGAGCCGCGGTTGCGCCGTGACGCCCTCGTCGACTTCCTCACCTGGCTGTACGTCCCTGGTCCGGGGACGATCTACGAAGGAATCCGGCACCTCCCGCCGGGACACCTGCTGACGTGGGAAGATGAAACGCTTCGCCTGCAGTCTTACGCCTCCCTGGAGCCGGCCACCCCGGGGTTCTCCTGGTCGTCGATCGACGAAGCAGCCGAGCATTTCTTCGGTCTCTTCCGGGACACCGTACGCGCCCACCTCACGAGCGATGTGCCGCTGGGCCTGTTTCTGTCGGGCGGGCTGGGCTCGAGTGCCATTCTGGCCATGATGCGGGAGACGACACAGGGGACGATCAAGACGTTTTCGGTCGGGTACGCCGACGAAGGGGATCGGTCGGACAGTGAGCTGGCGGCCGCGCAGGCTCTGGCCCGCCGTTTCGAGACGCATCATACGGAGGCGATCCTGCGGCCCGACATCTCGGCGCTGGTGCCGGAGATGGTCCGGGCCATGGGCGAGCCCTTTGCGGATTCCTCGGCCATTCCGGCTTACTTGATGTCGGAAATCGCGCGCCGCAGCGTGACCGTCGCGCTATCGGGCATCGGCGGGAACGAATTGTTCGGAGGATACCCTCGGCATCGTGGGATCCGCATGGCGGCCCGGTATGCGCGCCTGCCCCGCAAAGTGCGAGGAACGGTGGCCGCCCGGATTGCGCCGCTGCTGCCGGAAGGAACGAACGGCCGGGACCACCTTGGCCGCCTCGCGCGGTTTCTCCGCTGGGGACCCGAGTCCCTGGCGGACCAATACTGCGCGTGGACGACCCATCTGCCCTGGGAATGGGGACGGCGCGCCTTTCAGGACGGCCTTGCCGCCGGCGCCGAGCCGCGATCGCTGATTCGCGCCCGACGCCACTTCGATACCTGGCAGTCCGCGGACCCGGCGGACCGGGCCATGGGCGTCGATCTGCAATCCTACCTCCCGGACGATCCGTTGCGGGTCGGCGACCGAATGAGCATGGCCCACTCGCTCGAGCTTCGCGTGCCCTTCTGCGACCATCAGCTCCTGGCGTTCGCCTTGAGCCTGCCCGCGTCCCTGAGGTTCCGCGGTTCGCAGCTCAAAGGATTTTTCCGACATGCGTTCCGCCGGACCTTGCCGCCGTCCGTGGTGAATGGTCCCAAGTTGGGATTCCGTGTCCCGCTCGCACGCTGGCTCAAGGAGGACCTGGCGGGAATGGTCGACGACCTGCTCGGCGACACCGCCGTGCGACAACGCGGGATCCTACGGCCGGATTACGTGCGCTGGCTCATCGTCGAGCATCGGTCCGGACGGCGCAATTTGGCCGATCAGTTGTACGCGGCGCTCGTCCTGGAACTCTGGATGCGCCAACACAAGGGAGCGCTATGAATCTGCTGTTGCTGGCAGACGTATCCGCCGCGCGGGTGATCGGTGGAGCCCAACGCATGCTCCGCGAACAGGCGCTCGGGCTGGCGCATCTCGGCCATCGTGTCGACCTGGTAACCCGCGCGCCCGCCGACGATCCGCGCCCGTACGTCCGGATCGACGGCGTCGACGAGTGGAGGTTCTCCGTCGACCGGAGCAACGACCTCTCGTTCCTTCTTTCCTCCCTGCACCGTTCGGTAGAGACCTTCGACCGGGTGACGGAGCGATGGCCGCCCGACGTGGTGTTGATCCATCAATCCACCGCAGGCCTCGGTCCGATGCTGATGCGCCGGGGCGTGCCCCGTACCTGGGCGTATCTGTGCCACTCCTTGGCGCACGAAGAGTACGCGACGCGGGCGTGTGAGACGGGCTCCGGACTCGACGGGCTTCGGCGCTCGGCCAACGTGCAGAGCCGATACTGGGCCGAACACTTCGTCATCTCGCACTGCTCGCGTGTGGTGGTCCTCAGCGAGTTCATGCGCGACCGTGTCATCCGGTTCCACCGGGTTCCGAATCGACGGATCTGGCAAATCCCGGGCGCGGCCGATACGGAACGGTTTCAACCGACGTCGGACCGGGGCCGAGTTCGCCGCGAGCTCGGCCTTCCGCTCGATCGCACGGTGCTCCTGTCGGTCCGCAATCTGGTACCGCGCATGGGCTTGGACCAACTTCTCCAGGCGATGGCGATGCTGGGGGAGGATGCGCACGAGGTCACGCTGGTCATCGGCGGGGAGGGCCCCCTTCGCCCCGTCCTGACTGAGCAGATACAGCGGCGCGGCCTCACCGACCGCGTGCGGCTCACCGGCTATATTCCGGAGGAGCAGCTCACCCGCTACTATCAGGCGGCGGATCTTGTCGTGGTGCCGACCGCGCAGTTGGAGGGATTCGGCCTCGTCACGGTTGAAGCCCTGGCCTGCCGGACACCGGTGCTGGGCACGCCGGTGGGCGCGCTCCCGGAAATTCTTCGTCGGATCGACCCCGCGCTCGTCACCGACGGTTCCGACGCCGGATCGATCGCCGACGGCATTCGCCGGCTGTTACGCCGGTTTGCCGATCAACCAGGCGAGCAGGAGCGGCTGGCCCGCAAAGGACGCCAGCTCGTCGAACGCGAACTCAACTGGTCGCATCACATCATCAATCTCGAAAGCGTCCTGCTCGGCGACATGCGCCGGCAGAGTCGAGCGGCGTGAGCCGGCACCACGTACAGGCTGGATCCTGACTCCGTCCTGAGGCCTCGGAGCGGAACGAGCAGGACGTGAGGATCTGCGAATCGAACGTGTCGCTTCAGGCACGCTTGACCCATGACGAAGCCTCCCCGGTCCTGCTAGAATCCCCGCCATGGTCCCCACCGTGGAATGGCACGATGGCGCCGCCCGGCTGCTCGATCAAAGTCGCTTGCCCGAGCACGTCGAGTTTCTCGATTGTCAGGATTATCGAGCCGTCGCCTCGGCGATCCGCGAGTTGAAAGTCCGCGGCGCACCCGCCATCGGGATCACCGCCGCCATGGGGATCGCGCTGGGCGCGCGTTCCGTCCAGGCGACGGACTTCGAGACCTTCAGGAAATCCATCCATGCGATCTGCGAGGAATTGGCCGCAACGCGCCCCACGGCCGTCAACCTCTTCTGGGCGATTTCCAGGATGAAGGAGCGGGTTGATGAGTGGCACGATCGGACGCTCGAAGAAATCCGAGTGGGTTTGGTGGCGGAAGCTCAACTGATTCTTGAAGAAGATATCGCGATGAATCGCGCGATGGGACGGCACGGAGCCGCCCTCGTAGAGGATGGGCAAACGATTCTCACACACTGCAATGCGGGGGCGCTGGCGACCGGCGGGTATGGCACGGCGCTCGGCGTCATTCGCGCCGCGTGGGAAGCCGGGAAGAAGATACATGTGATTGCGGATGAGACCAGGCCGGTGCTCCAAGGAGCCAGGCTCACGGCCTGGGAACTCATGCAAGACCACATTCCCGTCACGGTCATCACCGACAATATGGCCGGCAGCCTCATGCGACAAGGAATGATTCACGGCTGTATCGTCGGCGCAGACCGCATTGCGGCCAACGGCGATGTCGCCAATAAGATCGGCACCTATTCGGTGGCCGTACTCGCGAAGGCACATGGCATTCCCTTTTACGTCGCCGCACCTTCATCGACGATCGATATAGCCACGGCCTCGGGAGCACTGATCCCCATCGAGCAACGGAATCCGAACGAGGTTATCGCGATTCACGGCAGCCGCGCGGTGGCCCCGGTGGGCGTAGACGTGCTCAATCCCGCCTTCGATGTCACCCCCGCAGAGCTGATCACCGCGATCATCACCGAACGGGGCATCTTCAAGCCGGTAGACCTGGCTCGACAATTCCAAGAAGTCCGACGATAATGAAACCTGCCATGAGCGCGCAAGAAATAGGCAACCACCACCCCTTCCGCCTCGTGGAGCAGAGGGCGATCGAACTAGCTCAAGAACTGTTAAGGAGTGAGCGAACGGTTCAGGTGTTTCTTTTCGGTTCTCGTGCCAGCGACCGAGCATTTCCGCGATCGGATTTCGATGTCGGCATCGATCTCGGTCATCCGCTCCCACCGGACACGTTGGTGCGGATTCGCGAGGCCTTCGACGCACTACCTATTTTTCAGAAGGTCGATGTGGTCGATTTCGCGAACGTCGATGAGTCTTTCAAGGCCGTGGCCCGGAAGGCAATAAGAATGCTCTATGAGCGAAAAGCTGCATAATCAGCTTCGGCTCTTGGAAACGGCAGTCAGTCGACTGGAGAAGGCCTTGGCCCAGCCAGTGAATGAATTCGTCCGAGATTCGGCCATCCAACGGTTTGAGTTCACCTTCGAACTACTCTGGAAGAGTTTGAAGACTTATGCCGAAGAAGCGGGCGTAGAAGCCTTTTCGCCCCGCGACAGCCTCCGCACTGGATTTCAGCTTGGGATCATCCAGGAACACCAGGAATGGTTTCGGATGCTCGAGGATCGGAACTTGACCAGTCATACTTACAATGACGCGACCGCCGAATCGATCTATTCCCATCTTCGTAACTACACTCAACTGGTCCGCTCGGCTCTGGAGGAACTCAGGAAACGAGGCTAGGCGCTGCTGAGAGGGCGGTCCTCAATCCCGCCTTCGATGTCACCCCCGCAGAGCTGATCACCGCGATCATCACCGAACGCGGCGTGTTCGAGCCGGGCGACATCCAGCGCCAATTTCGATAATCTCCGGCCTCATTGGCCTGCGCCCCGAGTCCGTGCAGAATAGCCACATGGTCACAACACCTCACTCGTTTGATAGGCTCGGCCGCTCACGCCCTGCGAGTCGGTTGGGCGACTGGATGGAAGCTCATCGACGGCAGGTGCGTGGAGTGCAGACCCCGGACGAACGTCTTGCCATTGCACTCGAGCTTTCTGACCTCTGTTGGACTCTACGCGAGTTGTGTTTCAAGACGCCCTCACCCACATAATTGCGCGACTGGATGAAGCCCGTGCGCGCGGTCTTCTGGATCAGTACGCGCTCATCGGTGGGCTGGCCGTATCAGTCTGGGCCGAGCCCAGAGCCACGCAGGATCTCGACTTTGCCGTTGCTCTTCGCGCTGGTTCGCCGCAGGCCCTTGCCTCGTTCCTTCAGGGTACCTACCAACCCGGAGAGCCGGGCGATCCATTTCAAGGGGTGATCGCGACGAGTAGTGGGCCGAGCGAGGGTCCCGTCCCTGTGCGGGTGATCTTCTTGCCGGCGAAGCTTTCCGCGCTGGTGTTTGAACATCTCCACCATGCGAAGCTGCTCGGATGTGATGTCCCCATCGTGAGCTGGAAAGCGCTCGTCCTGCTCAAGCTCTATGCGGGAGGTCCTCGAGAAGTACTCGATGCTCAACAAATTTTCGAGGCCCAATCCCCAACCTCTTCTGGTTTCGCAGACCTCAGAGCACTCGCCCAGAGGATCGATCTCGTGGAAGAATGGGAGGAGTTTCTGAAACAAGTTCGAAAGGTCTAACTCTCTTCCCGGGACGGTCCCGCCGGGTTGGCAGCGAAGCGGATTGCCATACTCCCACGTGCATCTCGCAGGTGGCTGCAATAAAATAGGGCCCTGGAAGGGAATACCGATGCAGGCACGCATTCTGATCGTCGATGACGATCAGGACATCCTCAGCGCCCTGAGCAAGCGGCTCTCATGGATGGGACACGAGGTCGTGACAGCCGAGGAAGGAGAAGAAGCCCTCAGGCTAATTGCGGACGATGCACCCGATGTCGTGTTGCTCGATATCGAACTGCCAGGACTGTCCGGCCTCGACGTCCTCAAGCGTCTGAACGATCTACGGACGTCCGCCGACACCCGCGTAGGGCCCAGACCGGCCGTGGCGACACCGATGCTGCCTGCCGTCATCGTCCTCACCGCCTTCGGCTCCATCGGGCGGGCGGTCGAAGCGATGCAACTCGGAGCCTTCGACTTCTTTACCAAACCCTTCGATCCGGACCACCTGGCCGTCGTACTCGAGAAGGCTGTCGCGCGGGTGAAGCTGGCGCGGCGATTGAACCTCCTTCAAGCGGAGGTGCAGGGGCGCTACCAGCATGTGGTCGGGTAGAGCCCGGCCATGGCGCAGGTGATCGAGAATGCCAAGCGGGCCGCGGTCTCGACGGCGACCGTGCCGCCTTTTCGCACTCTTGGCTCAATGCACCGTGTGAACGTCCGCTGTTTACCCCGGCCCCCGCAAGGGACGCTCTTCGCCACATGATCTTGGACAGCAGCGAGGCAACCTCCTCGGAGAACTGGAGCCGAAGCCGTCTGAAACGCACAATTCACGCGGGGAGGACACGGATGCGGTCAAGAAGAACGTGATCGGCGAGATCATCGCTCGCTACGAAAAGGCCAGGCTGCTCCGAGTGGAAACTCAGATTGGGCCTCGGAACGGACGCTGGATGAGGCCGCGCTACCCACCAGCCGTGTGCCTTCCTTTCCGCCCGATTCATACCTGGCCTTGCCATATTGCCTTCCTCGTGATATGGCTTCTATATAAAAACCACGCTTGTCATCAACGACGAAATCATGAAGCGTCTCAAGGCCGAGGCAGCCCGACAGGGTCGGACGATTTCCGAGATGGTCGAATCGGCTCTGCGATTCCTGCTCCAGTCCGAAAAAACTCCTCCCCCGCTCCCTCCGCTCCCTTCCTTTCACAGCGGTGGCCACCTGGTCGACATTGCAGACCGCGATGCCTTGTACAGCGCGATGGAAGGGCGGTAGTGTTCGTGGTCGATACCAATGTTCTGGTGTACGCCGCGGCTGCCGATGCACCGGCGCATCAGCGGTGCCGCGCGTTGTTGGAGGAATGGCGCCGCCAACGATCTGCTTGGTTTACCACCTGGGGCGTGATCTACGAATTCCTCTGCATCGTTACCCCCCCCTCGGGTTTTTTGCAAGCCTTGGTCAGTTGGACAGGCTTGGTCACTTATCGATGCCATACTGAGCGCACCGGCACTGAGCGTGCTTGTGGAGACGGAGCGTCACGCCGCCGTCGTTGGGGAGGTCCTCAGGGACATTCCGCACCTCGGAGGGAATATTCTTCACGACGCCCATACCGCGATTCTTATGCGGAAGCACGGCGTTCGACGCATCTACACTCGCGATACGGACTTTCACCGCTTCTCCTTCCTTGAAGTCATTGATCCTCTGACCGCCTCATAGTTGCTCTCCTCCATGCGACCTCGGTCGCAACATTTGCGGCGACATGATCCATAGTGAGGGAAGATCACCGCAGGGGCTTGCCTTGAAGCCCCTGCGGCGCTTCTCTATAATGCGCGGACGCTGAGGATTTGTTTGAGTAACCTTTGGAAGGAGTAGCGCACGCATGATGGAGCGGACATTGGCGATTATTAAACCGGATGCAGTGAAAAAGAACGTGATCGGCGAGATCATCGCGCACTATGAAAAAGCGGGTTTGCGCCCGGTGGCGATCAAGATGATGCAGATGTCGAAATCAGTCGCGCAAGGCTTCTATGCCGTGCACAAGGCCCGGCCCTTCTTCGACAGCCTCTGCACGTTCATGTCGTCCGGACCCTGCGTGGTGCTGGTCCTCTCCGGAGACGACGCCATCAAGAAGCACCGCGACCTGATGGGCGCCACGGACCCGGCCAAGGCCGAGGCCAATACGTTGCGCAAGCTGTACGGGACGAATATCGAGTTCAATGCCACCCATGGCTCGGATGGGCCGGACACGGCACGTTTCGAGATCGGCTATTTCTTTCCTGAAATGGACCTCGTCAGCCGCTAGACCGCCGTCGTTGGTACCCAGTGGGCATCGTCGCCGCAGCCCGCTCATCGCAGGGTGTCCCGCCTCCGCGGCGTCGGCTCCGTGCGCCTCGGCTTCGCCCCCTCGGTCTGTGCGCGTTGGCGGCCGCGCTGGTTCTGAGCCTGACCGGCTGCCCGCGTCCAAGCCCGCCGATTCAACCAACACCGCCGCCGCCGCCGCCGCGCACGGCCAATCTCGAAGCCGAAGTGCGCGCGCTCGCCGAGGCGCGCGCACACTTCGAGGGCGGCCGCTACCAAACGGCCGCCCGTCTGCTGCGGCACTTCCTCGAACTGCATGCCCACACCCCTAACGCCGTCGACGCCCGCTGGTTCCTGGGACGCTCCTACGAGGAACTCGGGGAGTGGCACTCCGCGTTGGCGCAATATCGCATCATTGCGACCGCCGCCACTCGACCACCCGGATTACCCCCGGCGCTGAATACGCAGGTGCGCGACCGGATCTCCGTGCTGACGCGCATGCTGGGGCGGGCCTCACCCGCCACCTCCGGTTTCGTGGCCATTGCGCTCGATCCTGCGCACCTGCCGGATCCGGCCCGTTGGCAACAGTGGCTGACCCCGCTGCTTGCCGAAGGCCTGACGACGTTGATCGTCGACGTGGCGCCGGTGGTTCGCGCAAATACAGGAAACAGCTCGGCATCGGCGCGCGGCGTGTACTTCCGCACCGCATGGGCGCGACTGGAGCGCGATCTCTTTACCGAACTCGTGCCGTTGGCCCATGATCTGGGACTGACGGTGTTCGCATCCCTCGATCTGACCCAGATGCCCTGGCTCGATCCGACCCTCGGCTGGACCACGTACGTCCTCGACAGCTCCTCGCGACAATTGACTCCCAGCCAGTCCTTCGACCTGTTGCACCCGGCCGTGCAGGAATATCTCTCCGGCTTCCTGTCCGACCTTGCGCGCACCCAGGTCGACGGCTTGATCGCCTTGCTCGGCAGCCGCAACGGACCCCGCTACCACCTCAGCGCCAAAGGACTGACCCAGTTCGCGCAAGCCTCCGGGATCGACCTCGATCCGCAGCAGGTCCTGACCTACGCCGCAGGCCTGTCGCTGTCGAGTCGGAACCGCGGCGCGCCCTCCGCGCCTTCGGATCCGCTGACCGGTCACTTCTGGCGATGGGCCGGGTGGCAAGCCCGGGAGCAACTGAATGTCCTGGCCCGCTTGCGCGCGACCATGCGACGTCAACACTCCGGCCTCCAGCTCACGATCGCGTTTCACGACGTGTCGTTGACCAACAGCAACGCAGGGCTGCTGGAACACGGTGAAGATCTGCTCGAGGCGGCCCAACGCGGGTTCGGCGTCGCCGTCCCGCTGGCGGCCTTGTCACCGACGGCGGCCGCCGGACCCGGCCAGCCCCCGGGATCGGGATTCGCCGAGCAAGTGACCCGCACGCTCGACTTCGTCGGTTCGCCCGAACGCTTATGGCTGCTCGAGCCGGTTTCGCATCTCGATCGCGCCTCGTTGTCGCGTGTCCTCAAAACCCCGCAAGTGGAGCTGCTGCGCTCCCGCGGGATCAATCTGGTCATCACCGCGCCCACCCCATGACAGTCCGGTCCCGTCCTTGACACTGGCAGAGGGCTGCTCTACGATCCGAGTTCGTTTGTGGATGCATCCATCGGCCGATCACCAGGGAGATCTCGAGACTCATGAATCCGCCTGAACTCCGCTACCATGAAGAACACGAATGGCTCCGGGTGAACGGCTCGCAGGCCACCTTGGGCATCAGTCAGTTCGCGCAGGACGCGCTCGGCGACATCGTGTTCATCGACCTTCCCAAGACCGGTACCGTCATCAACGCCGGCCAGCAAATCGGAGAAGTCGAATCCACCAAAACCACTTCCAGCATCTATTCTCCGGTGAGCGGCACCATCGCCCAGGTCAACGGCGAGTTGAAGGACCATCCCGAGGTCGTCAACAGCGATCCCTATGGGAAGGGCTGGATGGTCGTCATCGATCTCGCCGATCCGTCACAAGTCGATAGGTTGATGACCGCCGGCCAATACGACGCCTTCCTGGCCAAGCAAAAGCAAGGTTGAGGCTCCTGTTCAGGGTGAAAACCACCCGGCACCTGAACCTTAACCTGAATCATCGGCTGCATGTCTGTGAATCATCACATCGTGATCATCGGGGCAGGACCCGGAGGGTACGTCGCCGCCATTCGAGCGGCCCAACTCGGCGCGCGGGTCACCGTGGTGGAAAATCAAGCCCTCGGGGGCGTCTGCTTGAATTGGGGGTGCATCCCGAGCAAGGCCCTGCTGTCAGTCGTCGAACTGGGGGACAAGGCCAAGAAGGCGGGGGAGTTGGGACTCGACCTCGGCGGACCGCCCCGCTACGACCTCGCTCGCATGGTGGCCCGGAAGAACAAGGTCGTCACCAATCTCGTCAAAGGCATCGCCACGTTGTTCAAGACGTGGGGGATCGAGCATCTCGACGGGACCGGTCGTCTGGCGGACGCCCACACGGTCATCGTCGCCGGGAAGGACGGGCAGGAACAACGGATTCCGGCCGACACAATCGTACTCGCCACGGGATCCTCATGGCCCAACCTGCCGCTCTTCCCGATCGACGGACGCCAGATCATCACGAGCAAAGAGGCGCTCGATCGCGACACCATTCCCGGCAGTCTGCTGATCGTCGGGGCGGGCGTGGAAGGGTGCGAGTTTGCGTCGCTCTACAGCGGACTGGGCACCCAGGTCACGCTGGTCGAATTGCTGCCGCAGGTACTCCCGCTGGAGGACGCCGAGATCGCCGCCACGATGGATCGCGAACTGCGGAAGCGGGGAGTGGCCGTGATGACCTCGACCACCGTGGAGCAGGTCAGGCGAGACGCCACAGGGGTGCACGCTACATTGAAGAACGGCAACGTCGTCACCACGGAGTGCCTGTTGGTGTCGGTGGGACGGGGATTCAATACGCGCAACCTCGGCCTCGAGGGGACCGGCGTGCGGCTCGGACGTCGGGGTGAAATTCTCGTGGACGACCGGTTGCAGACCAACGTGCCCGGCATTTACGCAATCGGGGACGTCACCGGAATCGCCATGCTGGCCCACGTGGCTTCGGCCCAGGGCAAAGTCGCCGTGGCCAACGCGCTCGGACAGGCGCGAACCATCGATTACACAGTTATTCCCGCCGGCATCTTTACACTGCCGGAGATCGGGCGTGTCGGCTTGACGGAGCGGCAGGCCCGAGAGCGAGAGACGACGGCCGGTCGCAATCCCGACGAGACGCTCAAGATCGGACGCTTCCGGCATCAAGGGCTGGGGAAAGCCCAGGCCACCGGCGACACGACCGGCATGTACAAAGTCATCACGGAGGCCTCGACAGACAGAATCCTCGGCGTGCACATTATAGGGACACATGCCGCAGACCTGGTTCACGAGGCGGCTCTGGCCATGGAGATCGGGGCGCCGGTGGCGAAAATGGCCGACATGATCCACGCGCACCCGACCTTCTCGGAAGGGCTCATGGAAGCGGCCGAAGACGTCGAGGGCATGGCCATTCATCTGGCGCGGAAACGCGCCTGAGGCGCATCGATGGTACGATCGCTGGTCATCAAACTCGGCATGTTGGCGGTCACCGCGGGAGCGGTAGCGGCCATCCTTCACCAGCATCCCGCGGTTTCGGACGGAATCGACGGAGATCCGCTCACGCCCGACCCGATCATCGTCAGGGCGCTTCCACCGACCGTGGGGCCTCCGCCGACCATGGTCGCGGCATCGACCCTGCCGACCCCTCAGGCTGCGGCCTCGCCTGCCGCCAATTCGATCCCGCCGCGCGAGCCACGTGGGTTCGCGGCCTCGGTAAAGCGTGGTGCGCCGGCGTCGACACTGAACGGGGTCAAGGTCGATCTTAACCGCGCGACGCAACAGGATTTCGAGCGCCTTCCCGGGATCGGCCCCGGCCTCGCTCGGCAACTCGTCGAGTATCGTGCCGCCCACGGCCCGTATCGGACGATCGACGACCTTCGCGCCGTGAAGGGGATCGGGGTCAAGCGATTCGAGCGATTGGTTCCCTTGGTCACGATCTCGACGGCGCCCGCTGAGCCTCGGACTCCGGCGGTCCCTAGAACGGAGACCCGTCCGTCATGAGCGAGCTGTCCCGACAAATGGACCTGATCCTCCGCGGGTCCGTGGAGGTCATTCACAAACAGGAGTTGGAGAGCAAGCTGGCGCGCGCCCTCACCGAGCGGCGGCCCCTGCGGGTCAAGGCCGGTTTCGATCCGACAGCGCCGGACCTTCATCTCGGGCATACCGTCCTCATTTACAAGCTGAAACACTTCCAGGACCTCGGGCACCAGGTATTGTTCCTCATCGGCGACTTCACGGGAATGATCGGCGATCCGACGGGGGTGTCGGAAACGCGCAAGGCGCTGACACGCGAACAGGTCCAGGAAAATGCGACGACGTACCGGCGCCAGATCTTCAAGATCCTCGATCCGGTCAAGACGAAGATCGTGTTCAACAGCGAATGGATGGGGCCGATGTCGGCCGACGAACTAATCCAACTGGCGGCGCATTATCGGGTCGCACGCATGATGGAGCGGGATGACTTTCAAAAGCGGTTTCACGAACAGAAACCCATCAGCATCCACGAGTTCTTGTATCCGCTGGTCCAAGGGTACGATTCGGTGGCGCTCAAAGCCGACGTCGAACTGGGCGGGACGGACCAAAAATTCAATCTGCTCGTCGGACGCGAATTGCAGCGCGACTATGGGCAGGAACCACAGGTCGTCATGACCATGCCGCTGCTGGAGGGCACCGACGGAGTGAAGAAGATGAGCAAGAGCGTCGGCAACTACATCGCCCTGGAGGACCCGCCCCACGAGATGTTCGGCAAGGTGATGTCGATCAGCGACCCGCTCATGCACCGGTACTATGAGTTGCTGACCACAGAGGATTTGGCGCACGTCCGGACCCTCCATCCGATGGAGGCCAAGCTGTCGTTGGGCGAGCAGCTCGTCGCCCGGTATCATGGCGTCGAGGCTGGCCGGCAGGCCCGAGCGGACTTTCAGCACAAGTTCCGCGAGAAGGAATTTCCCGACGAGCCGGACATTCGGCTGATCTTGAGGCCGCCCGACGTGAAGGATCCGGGAGCACCCGCCATCCCGTTCATCGAGTTACTCGCCAAGACCGGGCTCCTTCCGTCGAAAAGCGAAGCCCGCCGGCTGATCGCGCAAAGTGGCGTCGAGTTGGACGGGGCCAAGTTGACGGACATCAACGGATCGCTCGCCCTCGAATCGGGCCGGTCGTACCGACTCCGGATCGGCAAGCGGAAGTTTGCCGTGATCGAGTACCACACCTGACGGCGCGTGTCCCGTTACGCCCCGATTATCCTGTTGGTGCTGATGTCGGCCTGCGCGCCTTCCGACCGATCCATTCCGGAGGGACTGACCAGCGAGAGCGCCATGCACGAGGCCATTCGCGCGGTCGTGCCGCCCGGCAGCTCCATCACCGACGCGCAGGAGCGTCTGCAGGCAGCGGGGTTTGAGTGTGTCTACCAGTGGCATGCCCCCTGGGGAAACGACACGAACCAGACCTATCTGTATTGCCACCGGGAAGAGGGCGCTTGGTTGACTCAACGGCGGTGGCAGGTCGCCGTGATGATGCACGGCGTCACGGTCGGCGAGGTGCGCGTCGCCGGCGGAATGGTCGGACCGTAACTAGTCGCAGACCGCGCCTCGACTTGCACGAAGCGCCCAGCATAGGATCGCCAAACCGGATGCGCGGGAGCGGGCGTAGCTCAGTGGTAGAGTCCTAGCTTCCCAAGCGGAACAAAGGGGTTGCTCAAGTCAGCGAGGACATGGGCAATCCCCTTGTCATTCCTAGCGATTCGCATTTTTCTTTGCTCCTTTCTCTTTGTCGCTCGTTGTCTGAAATCCGGCCCATTCGTCGGAATTGTTAACACTGTAATCAGTTGACCTGGCTCGAAACATGATGAAGGGACGGTGTTGATGACGAAGGGGTTACGAGAGGATCTTCCGAACATCTTTGAGGAGCATGAAGAGATGCAACGGATCAGTTGGCGACGGGATAAAATCGAAGCGTTCGTAAAATTTTCTGGCCGCCTGATCTTTGGCATGGACTACCAAGGCACGACTTCCTGCAATGTCGGCAGCCTGGAGAGTCCGGAGCACGGCGTCCTTCTGTAGTCCAGCACCGACCCCTTGTTTTTGCCAGCGGAGATCGACAGCTAACCTGGCGAGCAACATGATTGGAATGGAATGCTTCGCCAGCCCCTTCTTCACTCTCGCTGGGGCATGTTCTTGCTCTACAGAGCCCACCGCGAGAGCGTAGTAGCCGATCACCGTTTCATCGGCCAACCCTACATAGGTCTGCGCCCCTCCGCTGTATTGATTGTGGGGGGCGTGCTTCTGGAGAAAGCGATTGGGAGCGTCCTGTCCACAGTCGAATGCTTCAACGGCGTGATGCGGTTGAAGCTTTTCGATACGCCTGGTCAACGCTTTGCTTGAGCGCTTGGTGTCGACGTCGCGTCAAAGAAGCCTGGTTCCGTGAGGAGACGCTGCATCCGAGGGAGGGGTCGAGTCGGAGCATCCAGTGCAGCCAAGAACTCAGTCCACTTGGCCTTGCTCAAAGGGAACGTTCGGCGATCTGCCAAGGCTTCCTCTGCCCGAGCCAGGGCACTTTCAAGAACGAATGCACTTACAGTACGATTCGAGGCAGATGCGGCAGCTTCCAGCGTTCGCTTGGTCGAGGAGCTTACCCGAAGATCCAATTTTTCAGTCCGAAGAGTGCGGGCTGGCATAGGTCACCTCTGTTGTTCCTAAAGATATCCTGGCAATCATGTTATGTCAAGACAATGTGATGACATTAATCTATCGTGCTTACAGTAACTTATGAAAATGATTGGTTTTGACATGCAATTGGGATGGTCCGTTACATTGCGCCTCAGTATGGTCTTCTATTTTCTTGAAGAATGAAATAGAAAATGTCAGAAGCCTGCTAGACCCACCACGAGATGCGGTCACCGTGGCTGAAGAGCAGATTCCAAACAGACAGGCTCTTCTTGCTCGATCGCTTGAAGAACTCAAGCCCCTCCATCAGTTCTGTCGCGAGGGGCGCCTCTATGAAGTGGAGAGTTGGATTTCCGAAGGCCGTCCGCTTCAAATTGATCCCGCCGTAATCACGAAAAGTACCCGACCAAAAACAGCGTTGCAGATAGCTATCGAGACAGGGCAACACTCTCTCACCAGGCTCCTGTTGAGTAAAGGCTATCAGCTTGAACTTGAGAGGTATCGACCGCTAGACATGGCCCTAGAGAGGAGGCGGTGGGACCTTTTCGATCTCTTACTAGAGTGGGGAGCAGACCTGAAAAGCGTCGATGTCTACACAGTGCTGAGCACCTACAACACGGAACTCTATGAACGCTTTAGGGCTGCAGGGTACGACTTAACGGCACGCCATGAAATGGCATCGATCTTGGGTCACGGGACATCCAACCGCCCGCTCTTAGGATTTGTGAAGCGGTATCGTGCAGAGGATCCGAAGATTCAAAGGGAATTGAATCTCGCTCTCCGTTATCAGGTGCGAGAGGGGAGTGAGAAAGGTGTAGCCCTTTGCCTCTGGGCAGGAGCAGATCCGCATGCGCCGGTTTCTGATGTCTCAGATGAATCTGATACAGAGAATGGAGAGGAGCCAAGCGGGTGGTCGGCGATAGAAGAGGCAGCCAGCGAAGGCAACCTGTCCCTTCTCCAGCGACTTGGTCCTGATCCTTCCCGTGACAATTTTGATGACCTGTACCGATATGCGAAGTACGGATCAATCATTTCTTTCCTTTCAAGCATTCAATTGCCAAAGGACTTTACTTCAATCCTCAACTCTCAGCTCTGGTGGGCGGCAAATCCATTGCCATTCGGTTGAGCTTCCCCCCATTGTCTGGACAGGTTTTCTCCGAACATAAGCTAATGGATCTTTGGCCTGTCTCCTCCTTTCTTTCGGGATTCTTCTGTCTCGGTATCCCCCCTCCGAAGCTGGCCGGGCGCCA
>JBDIVW010000035.1:0-53014 GCA_039794185.1 Candidatus Inralta sp.
CGCGCACAAAGTCCTCCAGCTGGTCCCACAGATTCCTTGACTCGACTCCCGTCTCTCTGCGCTGCTCGTTCACGGCGGTGCCTCCTTTCTTGGCCGGGATTCCCCCGGCGGGGTTTTGCCACCCGAAAGGTTGCCACCGCCTTTTTCCTATTTCCACACCTTCTGTTTATACCTCCTCGCGGCCAGCCACCTCCTCTATGGAATAGAACCGCGCATCCCGGTAAAAGACGCTTGTCTCTTTCTGAGACTCGTACAACAGCCCAAGCTCACTGTTCTGGTTGGTGAATCCGATGGTGAGGTGCCCCCCTGACTTCAGCACTCGGCTGAGTTCCCGGAGCAAGGCCAGGATATCATCCACGAAGCAGATGACGGTGACAACCAGCACAACGTCGAACTGTGCATCGTGGAAGGGTAAGTGCTCACGGCCTGGCAGACTCGAAGGCCACGCTGGCGTGCGAGCTGCAACATGCGTTGGCTTGGGTCGATACCGAACCGGATTTCGAGCGGAACTGCAAACCGTCCGGTCCCCACTCCCACTTCGAGGCCACGACCGGCGGCGGGAATGCACTTGCGGAGCGCGGCGAGTTCAGCCTGATAGATCGCCCCGTATGCATCGAACCACTCTTCATATTCCGCCGCGTGCTGTTCAAAGACCTTTACGACAGGCATCCGGCGCTCCCGAATCTACCCCGTCACCGATCACGGCTCAACGGGTAGTCACCTGGCATTCCCGTGAAGGGAAGCAGGAGTATGCCCACGAGCGTCAGACGGGCCGGGTCCCTGAACTGACTTAAGCCGAGCGTCATCGCCTCGTGACCACCTTCCGGCTGAGGCCGATAGGTTCCCAGCAGCCGATCCCACCACGGCAGATTGAAGCCGAAGTTCGTGTTCGTCTCTCGTGGCAGGATCGAATGGTGAACCCGATGCATCTCGGGAGTCACCACGATCCAGCACAGGCAGCGGTCAATCGCAGCCGGCATGCGCACGTTGCTGTGGTTAAACATGGATGTCGCATTGAGCAGAACCTCGAAGGTGAGGACGGCGTGGGGCGAGGGGCCCACGACTGCAATCGCGGCGAACTTAATGAGCATCGACAGGATTACCTCCACCGGGTGGAACCGGAGCCCAGTGGTCACATCGCAGTCCAGGTCTGCGTGGTGCATCATGTGGAAGCGCCAGCCCAGAGGCACCGCATGAAACATGACATGTTGCAGATAGAGCGCGAAGTCCAACGCTACAACCGCCAGTGCCGTCTCGCCCCAGGTCGACCACTCTACCTGGTTCAGGATGCCCCAGTTGCGGTCCGCTGCCCACGCCGCCGCCCCCACCGCCCCGCCGGCGAGCATCAGGCGAACCGTCATCGTATTGACGATAACCACTGAAAAGTTGGCAACCCACCGTCTTGCCTTCGGTGAAGTCAAGCGGCGGCGCGGCGCCAGCTTTTCCCAGGAGGCCATCAAGCCCAGTACACCGAAGAATGCCGAGAGTCGGATGAGCGTCTCTGCCTTCATGACGTGAAGCACACCGCGCAGCCCGGTTCGATTGTGAGGTGGTGGATTGACACTTACGCCCGATCAGCCAGAGCACGGGCTTGATCGAGCCATCCCCGGTCCTGCAATGCACGTACGATAACTTCGGCAGCCGGACCTGCTGAGGTGATGACGCTGTCGATCGTGAGCTCGGGATGCAGGGGCGCTTCGTACGCCACCTGGAGCCCCGGCACGGTGGTGCTCGTCCCCGCCTGCCCGCCGCGATAGGTCCCCTTCCGGTCCCGCGCTTCACACACCTCCAGCGGACAGACGATCGCCACCTCGAGAAAGTGAGGAATGAGCGACCGTGCCAAGTCCCGGTACCGGCGTCGATGCCCCGTCGCGTCGATGATCACCGAGACCCCGTGCGCGACCAGCCGGCTGGCGAAATAGGCGATGGCGCGATAAAAAAGTTCGCGCTCCTCGAGACTGTAGGTGGGCTGCGGGGTCAGTACGCGGCGAAGCGCGTCCGATTCCAGAATCTCGACCGCCAGGCCCGCCGCCGCGAGGTCCCGTTGCAGCTCGGCCGCGATCGTGCTCTTCCCGGAGGCCGGCAAGCCGGTCAGCCACACGGCAAAGGGTCGGCCCATAACCCGTCCTTTCTCGTCGCTTGTGTCACTGCCCTATGCGGTCGCAAGTCAAATGCCTGCCGCGGCGACGAGCCCACGGCGAATTCAGCGGCCCGCGTGACGACTATCACCCCATGCCCCTCCGACTTCTCTGGCGCAAAACGCTACAGGGTCGGAACGAGGTCGGGTTCGAACCGCGCTCTTGGACCGGTTCCTCCCCAGGACTACCTTGCAATTCCGGGTCCTTCCCTGCCCGTCGGCTCACACGCACCTTCCTGTTCCTGTTGGCATCCGGGCTGCACACTGCAGAAGGGGAGCGGACCGCCGATATCATGGACCTCGCGAGCCTCTCGATCGACGACGTATACCGGCGGCTGGAGTCGTCTCCGGGCGGACTGGCCGACTCGGCGGTGCAGAAACGGCTTCAGCATTACGGACCCAATCGTATCCGGTCGGCGGCGCCGACCCCGTGGCCGCTCCGATTCCTCCGTCAACTGACCCACTTCCTCGCGATCCTCTTGTGGATCGCCGCCGGCCTGGCGTTCCTCGCCGAAGGTCTGAAGCCCGGGGAGGGTATGTTCCCCCTCGGGATTGCGATCGTGGCGGTGATCCTGATCAATGCCGTCTTTGCCTTCGCCCAAGAATACAAAGCCGAGCGCGCCGTTCAGGCGCTGCGCGAGTTCCTGCCCGCCTCCGCCTGGGTGGTCCGAGAGGGGCAACCCCGGCAGATCCCCCGGCAGGACATCGTGCCCGGAGACGTCCTGCTTCTGGAAGAGGGCGAGCAGGTGCCCGCCGATGCCCGGCTCGTGGAAGCCGCTGCGCTCCGCGTGAACGACGCCTCGTTGACCGGGGAGAGCAAACCCAAGCGCCGAACATCGGAAGCCGCGCCGGGCGGACCACTCCATGCGCTGCCGAATCTGGTCTTCGCGGGCACCACCGTGCTGTCCGGCCACGGGCGCGCCGTGGTCTACGCCACCGGCATGGGCACCGAAATCGGCAAACTGGCCCGTCTCACCACGTCGGTCGAAACCGGATTGAGCCCGCTGCAGCAGGAGATCGTCAGAGTCACGCACGTGATCGGCTCGTTCGCCTTGGTACTGGGCGCCCTCTTCTTCGTCCTCGGTTTATCCATGAATCTGGGATTTTGGACCAGCGCCGTCTTCGGCATCGGCATCATCGCCGCCAATGTTCCGGAAGGTCTGCTCCCGACGGTCACCCTGGCCTTGGCGCTGGGCAGTCAGCGCATGGCCAGACGGAACGCGCTGATCAAGCACCTGGCCTCAGTGGAAACGCTGGGATGCACCACCGTGATCTGCACCGACAAGACCGGCACGCTGACCGAAAACCGGATGCGCGTGGAGCGTCTCTACGTCGACGGACTTGAGATCGAGGCGCGCAACGGGCTCCTGATCGTCAGAGGTCACGTCCCCAATACGGTGGAGCCACGGGAACTCGGCCCGCTCGTGCAGGCGCTGGCCCTCTGCCACAATGCGAAACGCGTTCGACGCGAGGGAGGGCGCGCCGCCTGGGTCGGAGATCCGACGGAAACCGCCCTGGTCGAATTCGTGGAGGCCTACGGTCTGTTCCCGCCCGCGCCGCCTCGGCGCATGGGCGAACTCCCTTTCGACGCGGACCGGAAGCGAATGACGACGTTGCACTGGATCGAGGGGCAGATGGTCGCCTACGTCAAAGGCGCCCCGGAAACGTTGATTCCGCTCTGCACTCGCGCGTACGCCCCGACGGCGCCGCCCCCGATGACGGACGCCCTGCGGCAGGAACTGCTCTCTCACAGCCGCGGCCTCGCCCATCAGGCTTACCGGGTCCTGGCAGTCGCCATGCGCCGGATCGAGGGAGGCGACCGCCGGCTCGACATCGACACCGTGGAGCAAGACCTGACCTTTCTGGGGCTGGTCGCGATGATGGACCCGCCGCACCGAGAGGTGCCGGAGGCCGTCGCGCGCTGCCGGGCCGCGGGGGTGCGGATCACCATGATCACGGGGGATCACCCGTCGACGGCGGTCGCCGTCGCCCGGCAGGTGGGGCTCGTGCCCGAGTCGACGGAGCCGTCCGCATCGGTCTTCGTGCCCGTCATCGACGGCGCGCGCCTGGACACGATGCCCGACCTCGAGCTGCAGCGACTCCTGACGCCCGCCCGTCCCGGGGAACCGGAACCGGTCTTCGCGCGCATGGCGCCGCGCCACAAGATGCGGATCGTCTCGATGCTCAAACGCATGGGAGAGGTCGTGGCGGTGACGGGAGACGGGGTCAACGATGCGCCGGCCCTGAAACAGGCGGATATCGGGATCGCCATGGGGCTGGCCGGAACCGACGTGGCGAAGGAAACCGCCCACATGATTCTCCTGGATGACAATTTCGCCACCATCGTCAATGCGATCGAGGAGGGGCGCGCGGTGTACGCCAACATCAAGAAGTTTACGACCTATGTCCTGGCCAGTAACGTTCCCGAGATCGTGCCGTACCTCGGGTACGGCGTGACCGGCATGCCGCTGGCCATCACCGTCCCGCAGATCCTCGCCGTCGATTTGGGCACGGACATGCTCCCGGCCTTGGCGCTCGGCGCCGAGAAGGCGGATCCCGGCCTCATGGACTTGCCCCCCCGTCCTCGCTCCGAGCGACTCGTCGACCGGGCGCTCTTGCTGCGGGCCTATGCCTTTCTGGGCGTGATCGAGGCCGGCGTCGCGATGGGGGCGTTTTTTTGGTTCCTCCACCGGGGGGGCTGGCGTTGGGGCATGCCATTGGAGTGGTCCGATCCCCTCTACCAAGCCGCCACTGCAGCGACCCTGGCCGCCATCGTCGTCGCGCAAATCGCCAATGTGTTCGCCTGCCGCTCGGAGCGGGTCTCCGCCTTTCGACTGGGACTGTTCACCAATCCGCTGCTCTGGTGGGGCATCGCCGTGGAGGTGGCCTTGCTGCTCGCCATTATTTATGCGCCGATCCCGCAACGCCTGTTGGGAACCCGGGCGCTGCCCCTCTGGATCTGGCCGCTCCTGATCGGAGGCGCCGCATTCCTGCTGTTCGCGGAAGAACTTCGCAAGCTCGTGATCGGGCGTTCGACATGGAATCGCCGCGACCGAACGGGGCCGGTGGTCTCGCCGCCCTTCCGCGCCGCGGCGCACAAGGAGGGCTCATGAACCGTCGTACCCGTCTCTCGGTCATCGCGCTGCTCACCGTGCTGTCCCTTGGCGCGACCGCGGTCACCGCACAGGACGGGCGCATCCGCAGCGGCCGCGTGATTTATGAAGAACACTGCTTCCGCTGTCACGGACTCACCGGAGAAGGGGACGGACCGGACGCGGCGCGATTGATCGTCAAGCCGGCGGACTTTCATGCGCCGCGCATCCGCGCGAAGACGGACTTCGAGCTGTGGATGGCGGCGGCCTACGGCGTCGCCTATACGCCGATGCACGGCTGGCTGACGCGGCTGACGGAGGACGAGATCCTGGAAGCCCTGCAGTATATCCGGGAGCTGGCGCCCCCGCAGTGACCTCGGCGAGGACCCATACGACCTCACCCGAAGGACCGCCCGGCGCATCGGAGCCCATGAACGCGGAACGCCCTCTTGTCATGACCTTCGAGGACATCTTCATGGGACTCCTCATCGCCCTTGCCTCGGGCGCATTGATCGGCATCGAACGCGAGCAGTCCGCCGCGCAGGAACGCAAACTCCGGCTGGGCGGCATCCGTACGTTCCCGTTGTTGGCGTTAACCGGCGCCCTCTCGGCTCTCCTGGCTCACACGATGGACGTCTGGCCGATTCTGGGTGCGCTCCTGGTGGTTGGCGCCTTCCTCGCCGTGTCGTATTTTCAGGAGCGAACCCGCGACATCGCGCCGGGGGTGACGACCGAAGTGGCCGCCCTGATCACCTTTCTCCTGGGCGTCATGGCGCTGTGGCCGGATCTTCCCATGGGGACCGGCCAGCGCTATCTCCTCATTGTGGGCAGCGCCGCCATCGTCATGGCGATCCTGTCGTTCAAAACCCCGCTGCACCGCGCCGTCGCCCGGGTCTCGGAGGACGACATCTACGCCACGGCCAAGTTCGTCATTCTCGCGCTGGTGGTGCTGCCGCTCCTCCCCAACCGCACGATGGGACCGCTGGACGTCCTCAATCCCTACAACGTCGGGATGATGGTCGTGCTCATCGCCGGAGTCGGCTTCGTCGGCTACGTGGCGACCCGCGTCGTCGGGGAGCGCAAAGGGTTGGCCGTCACCGGCCTCCTCGGCGGCCTGGTCTCCTCCACCGCGGTCGCGTTCAGCCTGGCCGCCCACGCGGGCGCCAATCCCGCGCTGATTCCCAGCGCCGCCGGCGCCATCATGACCGCCGCCTCGACCATGTTCCTTCGGGTCCTGGCGATCGTCGTTCTGGTGGACTTCGACCTGGTCCCCGCCCTCCTTGCCCCGCTCGGCGTCATGAGCCTCGCCGGCTACGCGGCGTCCGCGCTGTTGTACGTCGGGCAGCCGGCCGCCCGAGCCGACGGGGAGGAGGTGGTCCACCGCAATCCCTTTGCCTTGAGCCTGGCCCTGCGCTTCGGCCTCCTGTATGCCGCGGTGATTCTGGGCGCCCAGGCGGCGCGGTTCTACTTCGGCGACCAGGGCCTCTACCTGGCAAGCGTGCTCGCCGGCCTCACCGACGTGGACGCCATCGCCCTTTCCGTCGCCCAGTTCCACCAGGAAGGGCTGGCCGAGCGTCCCGCCGCCACCGCGATCACGCTGGCCACGATGACCAACAGCGTCGTCAAAGGGGTGATCTCGGCCTGGTTCGGCGGGCGCGATTTGGCCCTGCGCGTGGGCAGCGGCATCCTGTTCACGGTGATCGCGGGAGGTGTGTTTCTGCTGGCGGCACGTTAAAATGCCCGCGCCGCCGACGCCGTCTTCGACCCTGGGAGGAGCACAAGCCCGTGCCGCGTGACGCCGCCGATTCGCTGATCATTGAGAAGGGCACCTGTTATGTGCTTTTCGCCTACGACATCGGCGCGTTCGTCAATCTGGACGAGGCCGATCGCCGGATCACCGCCATGAAGGAGCGGGCCCACATCCGGCACAAACTTCGGGCCCCGGCCCATCTGGAATACCGGCCGGCGCCGCTGCGCATCACCCAAGAAACCGCGACGCTCAAGCTCTGGCACTATACGACGCAGCCGAGCGTCGAGCTCATGCTCTATGACTTCGGGGCGCTCTCCGTGACCTACAAAGTTCCCGTCGAAGGCCCCTTCGTCGGCCTGCTGGGATTGAGCGAAGCGCTGTACGACAATCAGCAACTGCTCGCGGATTCCCGGCAATGGGTCGAGCAACTGGTGTCGGCCATCGGCAACGCGATCGAGAAACCCGGCGTGGCGCCGGAAGTCGAGGACTATGCGATCGTCCACATCGAGGCTTCGAACGCGCCGAACGGGCCCTTTCTGTGGACGGCCTTCGAGCAGGAACTCGCGCAAATTCTCCGATGCGAACGGTCCGTGCTCTCCGAGCAGGAAGTGCGGGACGCGATGGCCTGCCGCATCTCGTTCAGCCCGGAGGATGTGGTCGTCGTCGATTGGAACGCCGCCTTTCTGTTCGGGGCCGAGATGGAAGACGTCCGGGCCGTCTTGGAATTCGCCAACGTCGAGCTCCTGGAGACGCGGCTGCTCGATCACCAGTTGGACAACGCCCTGGACCAGGCCTATGAGGTCCTGGCGAAACAACCGTCTCGCCGTTGGCCGCTCCTGGGCTCGTACGAAACGAGTTCCACGCGGATCGCGGAGATGCAGGTGGACAGCGCCATCCTCTTCGAGCGCGTCACCAATACGCTGAAGCTCCTGGGCGACCAATACCTCGCCCGCCTGTACCGGCTGATCTCGCAGCGTTTTCACCTCGAGGAATGGGACGCGAGTATCCTCAGAAAACTGCAAACCCTCGACAGCATCTATGGGAAAATGACGGATCGCGCGACCACGTTGCGGATGGAGTTCGTGGAATGGATCATCGTGGTCCTGATCGCCATCTCGATCCTCATCTCCTTCGTTCCGATCGGGTCGGGGCCCTCGTGACCATGCGCGGGGAAACGATGCTCCTCAAGGTGCTCATCGGGTCCCAGGCGCACGGATTGGCCGCCCCGGAGAGCGACGCCGACTACCGGAGCGTGTTTGCGGTCCCCACGAGCGAATTGTTCAAGGTGGGCTTCAAGGCGCACGGCCCTCGCATGACCAAGGAGGCCGGCGACGAGACCGCGTGGGAGGTCGGGCTGTTCTTGAGCTTGGCGCTCGAATGCTACCCCCTCGCGCTCGAATCGCTGCTCGCGCCGATCGTCACGGCGAACGACTGGGGCCGCGGATTGCGTGGCCTCTTCCCCTCCCTGTGGTCCCCGCAACAGGCATACGAGGCGTTTCTGTCTTACGCGCACAATCAACGGAAGAAGTTCCTGGACAAGAAGGACGGGCGTCCCGCCAAGTACGCCGCGGCCTACATTCGCGTGCTCTACAACCTCTGCGAGCTGCTGGACACCGGGACCTTCACCGTCCGCATCGTCGACACCCCCGCTGGGCCGGACGTTGCCCGGCTGAAGGCCGGCCACTATCGGACCGGCGAGGTGATCGACCTCGGAGAGCGATGGGCGGACGAGGCCGCGGCCCGGCTCGCTCGGTGCCGCCACCAGGCCGACCCCGACGCCGTCGATGCCTTCGCCATCAGGCTGCGCCGCGCCTTTCTGACCTGACCTCGCATGGATACGCCGGTCCACGAGGATCCTCAACGCATCGGCCCATTGGCGACCGACGCGATCCCCCGGGCCTCGCCGAACGACACGGCCGCCGCCGCGCTGGCCCGCATCCGGGCGTCCCGCCCGGAGGAAGCCGCGCACGTGTATCTGGTGGATCCGGACTCGCGCTTGATCGGACAAGTCCCGATCGAACGCCTGCTCGCCGCCTCCCCGGACACACCGCTCTTCACGCTGCAAGGCCCGGCCCCCCTCGAGGTCTCGCCGGACGACGTCGCGGAATCGGCGGCCCTGCTCGCGGTCGAGCGCCACGAAGCCGACGTGACCGTCGTCGATGCGGAACGCCGGTTGCTGGGAGCGGTGCCGATCGGGCGGCTGCTGGCCTTGCTGCACGAGGAGCACGTGGACGATCTGCTCCGAAAAGCGGGAATCGGTCCGGCCCACCCGGAGCCCGGCGAGGCGCACAGCACGTTCGACGCGTTTCGCGCGCGCATGCCCTGGCTGATCATCGGACTGGTCGGCGGCTGGATGGCCGCGGGGATCGCGGGCACGTTCGAGCCGCTGTTCCGCGACGAAATCGCGCTGGCGTTCTTCCTGCCCTTGGTCGTCTATATGGCCGACGCCGTGGGCACGCAGACCGAAACGGTGCTCGTCCGGGCCTTGGCCTATGGGGACGTTCCCATCGCGCGGCAGTTGATCCGCGAAGGCGTGATGGGTGCGCTCATCGGCATCACGATCGGCTCGGCCGCAGGGGCCGGATTGCTGCTCCTCGACGGGCGGCGCACGCTCGCGATGGTCGTCGCGCTCACGCTCTTTGCCACGTCCATCGTCGCCACGTTGATCGCCAGCCTCCTCCCCCTCTGGTTGGCTCGGATCGGCGCCGACCCCGCCCTGGCCAGCGGCCCCATTGCCACGGTGGTCCAGGATGTCCTCAGTGTCGCGATTTATCTTGGCGTAGCCACGCTGCTCCTGTAACGAAGTGGCACGAATCCGAGAGGTTCCCTCCTATGCTCAGTCGCCCCGCCGCTCTCCCGGCGGTTCTTCTTCTCGCCGGCCTTCTGGCATCGTCGGCTTGGGCGGGTCCCTCCGTTCCGCCGGACCTGGAGGTTTTCGTTCGGGAGGGATGTCCGCACTGCGTGCGCGCCAAGACCTTTCTCAACGAATTGGCCCGAGAACGGCCGTCTCTTCGCATCGCGGCGCACGACGTAGGGCGCGAGCCCGATCAACTCGAGCGCCTGACCAGACTCGCCGCCGACCGCGGCCTTCAGCCGGTGGGGGTGCCTGCGTTCCTCATACAGGACGAGTTGCTGATCGGCTTCCAGGATGCCGCCACCACCGGGGCGGCGCTGCGACGTCTGTTGGACCGCGCGGCCGAACCGGCCCGAGACGCCGGCCTCGAAGGGATCGCCGCCAGGCCCTTTGGTCCGCTGGACGTTCGAGCGCTGGGCCTCCCGCTCTTTACGATCACCATGGGATTGCTGGACGGCTTCAACCCTTGCGCCATGTGGCTGCTGCTGTTCCTGTTGTCGCTGCTGGTGCAACTCCACAACCGTCGAACGATGATCCTGGTGGCCGGTACCTTCGTCCTGGTGAGCGGCCTGGTGTACTTCGTGTTCATGGCCGCCTGGTTGAATCTCTTTTTGTTGATCGGTCTCGCCCGCCCCACGGAACTCGTGCTCGGGCTGATCGCCATCCTGATCGGGGCGGTCCATGTGAAGGATTTCCTGGCGTTCGGCGCCGGGTGGTCGTTGAGCATCCCGGCGGCGGCAAAGCCGGGGCTCTACGCGCGCATGAGGCAGGTCATCCAGGCCGAGCATCTCGGCGGAGCCTTGGCGGCCGTCGCCCTGCTGGCCGTCCTGGTCAACATTGTGGAATTGCTGTGCACGGCTGGATTCCCCGCCGTCTACACCCGCATCCTGACGATGCAGGATCTGCCGACCTGGCAGTACTACGGGTACCTGGCCCTGTACAATCTCGCCTACATCACCGACGACGGCCTCATGGTGGCCCTCGCCGTCACGGCCTTGAGCCGCCGCAGATTGCAGGAACGGGAGGGTCGGTGGCTCAAGCTCGTCAGCGGCCTGGTGATGGTGAGCCTTGGCCTCATCCTCCTTCTTAGACCGGAATGGCTGCACTGATCCTGACAGATGGGGGAAGGGCTGGTCCTGCCCCGCGCCTGTTGTTGCGTTTGGCAACACCTCCTTTGGATTCCGGTGGTCTGAAACGCCTCACTCAAGCAACCGCTTCCTGTGGCGTTGGGTCGTCGGCCCCTTAAGTGCTTGTCGAGTCAGGCTTATTGGATGAATCCGCTTTGCGCTGTGCGCTGGCACTGCCCGTGCAGATTACGACGGCAAGGCCGCCCTTGAGCAGAAGGGAAGATCGTGGCTCCCAATCAGACAGTCGGCGAGCGGATCGTAGCGCTGATCGAGGCCATGCCGGGTTGCCAGATCGAGGACTTGGTCCGCGTGGCTGGAGACCTGAGCTGGAATCAAATCTTCAGCGAGATCGATTATCTCAGCCGAAGCGGTCGGGTCCTGGTTACTCTGAAGGGACGTGGCGAGTATATGTTGTCGCTCCCGCCCCAAGGAATCCCGGAACCCTATCCCAGGTGCGACATTGCGCCGGCGGGAGCAGAGCCCCCGACCCGCGACGAGGCGACGCTGCGTGAGGGAGCGGCCTGACGACGAGGGGGTTCAAGACGGCTCGCCGCCGAAATCTCAACCAAATCATTCGAGGAGGATCGAGCCATGGGAACGTTGACACGATGGGAGCCGTTGAGCCGGTGGAATCCGTTGAAAGAGTTGGACGAAATGGAGAAGCGGCTGTCGGCCTTGTTCGGGCGGGTGCCGGTGAAGGGCGGTGAGCGGGAGGAAGCCATGACGGTCGCGGAGTGGTCTCCACTCGTCGACATTTCGGAGGATGAGAAGGAGTATCTCATTAAAGCCGAACTGCCCGAAATCAAGAAGGAAGACATCAAGGTCACCGTTCACGACAACGTGATGACGATCTCCGGCGAACGCCGGTACGAAAAGGAGGAAAAGGGAAAGAAGTACCATCGTGTCGAGCGCGCCTACGGGAGCTTCACCCGGGCCTTTACACTCCCCGAGGACGCCGACGGCTCCAAGATCGCGGCCGAATGCAAGGACGGCATCTTGCAGGTGCATTTGCCGAAGACGGAGAAGCCCAAGGCCAAGTCCGTCGAAATCAAAGTGAGTTGAACGACCGCGGGCCATCAAGGTGGGCGCGGCCTTTCCGATGGGTCGCCCCGCCGGCATGGGCGAGGGCGGAAAACCTGAAAGCGAGGACCCACCGTGAAGGGACCGACGAATCCGACAGGGGGGCGCGGCCAGCGACGAGACCGTGATGTCCGCGAATTCGAGCACGACACCTATAAATCGAAACGAAAACCGCCGGAGCCGACCGCCTGTCCGCAGTGCGGGGTGATCTTTCACAAAGGCCGCTAGACATGGGGCCCGAAGCCGGAAGGCGCCCATGAGGCGCTCTGTCTGGCCTGCCAACGTATCGAGGACAAGTATCCGAAGGGCCTCGTGACCCTCGCCGGCGATTATGCCGATGCGCATATGGAAGAGTTGCTGGGGCTTGCCCGTAACGAAGAGACGAAAGAAAAAGACAGCCATCCCTTGGCCCGCATCATGAGCGTCGCCAAGACGAAAGAGGGCACCGTGATTTCCACGAAGGACTCCCACCTGCCTCGCCGCATCGGGGAGGCCCTCCACCATGCCCACCACGGAGCATTGGACGTGCACTACAAAATAAGGCGGAGGATTTCGTCCGGGTGACCTGGTCTCGCTGAGCGCGCCGCTTCGGCGCGGGTGTCGGGCGAGGGGAGAATCCTTGAACGGTCCATGAACGGGATCCAGACCTGTGCCGAGGTCGTCCGGCGGAAGCGCGCCGGATCCCCTGTGCTGATTGGCGAAAGAGAGGCTGATGGCCATGCGTGCTGTGATTGCGGTCGATTGGTCGGATCAAGCCTTCAATGCCGTGCAGGTCACGTGCCGTCTGTTTACGCCGAGCGAGCTGACGCTCATTCATGGGGTGGACACCCGCCCGTTCGAATCGCCCCTCACCGCGCCGCCGATCGCCAAACAAGCGGCCTCCGAATTGCGTCAGGCCTTGATCGACGCCGGAGAGAAACTGTTGAGACAGTCCTCCGAGCTCGTGCCCTCCACCATCACGTCGATCCGGCGCCTGTACCAAATCGGGAACCCTGCCGACGTCATCTTGGAGACCGTGCGTTCGGCCCATGCGGAACTCATCGCCATCGGCACCCGCGGGCGGGGGCGCATGGCCGAGATGTTCCTGGGCAGCGTCTCCCACCGGGTCGTCCAACACGCCGACTGCGCCTGCCTGGTCGTCCGGGGCGATCCGGGCCCGATCCGTCGCGTGTTGCTGGCGATCGAGGGACAGGAAGACGCCGTTCGGCTCCGCGGCTGGATGGCCGCGCATCGCTTCAACGAGCCGGTGGAACTCTCAATCTTGAGCGTGGTCCCGGTGCCGCACCTGGGCGACCCCACGCTCGCTTACGGCTACGCCGCTTGGACGGACGAAATGGAAAAGTATGCGCGGGAACAAATTCGGGACACCGCAGACGCTTTGAGCGGCCTGTACAAAGTGGGGACCACCCAGGTCGTCAAGGGCGACGCGGCCGACCAGATTGCGAAAGCTTCGCAGGAGGCACAGTTGGTCGTGATCGGGTCGCATGGACGCAAGGGGATGGAACGCTTCCTGCTCGGAAGCGTGTCCCACGCGGTCCTGCATCACGTGAGTTGTCCGGTGCTGGTCGTGCGCTAGCCCGATGCGGAGGAGAAGTGCGATGACTCGGAGCGGATATCTCGTCACGGCGGTGCTCATCGCGGGGTTATGCATGGGAAGCGCCGCGGCCCTGGCCCAGAGCGAACGCGGCAATCCTAAACAGGGGGAGGTCGTCTATAAGCAACAGTGCCTGCGCTGTCACGGCGAAAAACTGGACGGGCACGGCCCCGACGCCCAATGGCTCATCGTGCCCCCTGCCAACCTGCTGTCCCTCACCTCCCGCGCCAAGGAAGATTGGGAATTGCTGGTGTCCATCTACCACGGAGTTCTCTTCACGCCCATGCACGGATTTCGGGAGACCTTGAGCTACGACCAGATTCGCGACGTCCTCAGTTACATCCGGTTCATGGCTCCCTATGGCGGGGTCAGTTGAGCGGCGCCTCTTCGCCGCGCCCCTGAGAGGGATCTTCACGTCCCGCCGGCCGGCGGGTATGCCGCGGAACGGTTTTCCCCAAGGCTGGAGAATGTTGTCCCGGCAGGCTCCGCCGCGATACAAATGGTCATGCCTGAAACACTCCCAGCACAACGCGTCGTTCTCCGCGACGGCTCGACGGCCAATCTCTACATGGCTCAGCCTCGCCATCGCGAGGTCCTCCTCGCGTTCTTCGAGCGCCTCTCCCCGGTCGCCCGGCACCGTCGTTTCTTCATGGAATCGTCCCCGCCCGAGGCGCTGGTCGCCGACATGTGCGACACGTCGGACCCTCGACGTCAGCTCACGCTGTTCGTGGCCAGGCAGGCCCGGGATGCCCTTCACGTGCTGGCGGTCGGCTCCTATGAGCGGAAGGACCCCCGCACGGTGGAGGTGGCCTTTGCCGTCGACGACGCTTTCCACGGACATGGCTTAGGAACGGTGCTGCTGGAACGCCTCGCGTTCCTCGCCCATCGGCACGGCTTCTCGCGTTTGTGGGCCGTGACACAGCCCGACAACCTGGCGATGCGCCAGGTGTTCCAGGATTCCGGATTCGTCGTGCATGAACGCTACGGCGGAGACGAGATGGAGGTGGAGATCGACCTGACGCCGCCCGGCACCGACACCACGAAATCCGAACTCCGGGAACGAGTCGCGACGGTCGCCTCGCTCCACCCGTTGTTTCGCCCTCGTGCCCTCGCCGTCATCGGCGCCTCGCGCAATCCCGAGCGTATCGGGGCCCAGATCCTCTCCGCCGTCTTGGCCGGGCCCTTTGCCGGTCCGGTCTACCCGATCAATCTCCATGCCGAGGAACTGCAAGGCCGGCGCGTCTATCCTTCGATCGCCTCCGTCCCGGAGCCGGTCGACCTCGCCGTCCTGGCGGTCCCGCCGGCCGAGGTGCTCTCCGTCGTCGACGCCTGCGGCGCCGCCGGGGTCCGCGCCCTCGTGGTGATCACGTCGGGATTCGCCGAAGTCGGAACGGCCGGCCGGGCGCTCCAAGAGGAACTCGTGCAGAAGGTGCGCGACTACGGCATGCGGATGGTGGGCCCCAACTGCTTCGGCGTCGTGAACACCGACCCGGCGGTTCGTCTCAATGCGACGTTTACCTCGGACTTTCCCCCGGCCGGGCGCGTCGCCATGTCGTCGCAAAGCGGCGCGTTGGGCCTAGCCTTACTTGGTGCCGCCCGGCGTCTGCAGGTCGGTATCTCGTCGTTCGTGAGCATCGGCAACAAGGCGGACGTCTCCGGCAACGACCTCCTGCAATACTGGGAGGAGGATCCGGCCTCCGACGTCGTCGTGCTCTATCTCGAATCGTTCGGCAATCCGCGCCGCTTCGCGCGCATCGCGCGGCGCGTCGGCCGCACCAAGCCGATCGTCGCGGTGAAGGCCGGCCGATCCCAAGCCGGCCGCCGCGCGGCCGGCTCTCATACCGCGGCGCTGGCCGCGCCGGACACCGCCGTGGAGGCCCTGTTCCAGCAAACGGGCGTGATTCGCGCGAACACCCTGGAGGAGATGTTCGCCCTGGCCTCCACATTGTCCAACCAACCGCTTCCCCCCGGGCGGCGGGTCGCCGTGCTGACCAATGCCGGTGGTCCCGGCATTCTCTGCGCCGACGCCTGCGAAGCCGCGTGCTTGATCGTCCCCGAACTGTCGGATTCGACAAAAGCGCGGCTGGCCGGCTTCGCTCCGGCTGCCGCCGCGCTGAAGAATCCCGTCGACCTGATCGCCTCGGCGACCCCGGATCACTATCGGCAAGCCATCGAGACCCTGCTGGCCGCGCCCGAGATCGACGCGCTGATCATCCTGTTCGTCTCCGTGCGCCCCTCCATGACGCAGCCGATCGCCGAAGGCATTCAAGAGGGGATTCGGCGGGCGCGGGCGGCCGGCAACCTGCACAAACCGATCGTCATCGTGTGGATGGCCGAAGGTGACCGCGACCGACAGTTCCAACTCTCGACGGAGACCATTCCCACGTTCGCCCTCCCGGAAAATCCCGCAACGGTGCTCGGCAAGGCCTCCGCCTATGCGGAGTGGCGCCACCGTCCACTGGGCCAGATTCCCCTCTTCGAGGACCTCGACCTGTCACGCATCCGCGAGACGGTCGCCGGGGCCCTCTCAAATCGAGGCCCGGGCTGGCTCACCAGCGAGGACGCCTCGTCCATCCTCACCGACCTCGGGCTCCCGACCCAGCGAGGTGGAGTGGCGCGGACAGAGGACGAGGCCGTGGCCATTGCGGAGAAAGTGGGGTTCCCGGTGGCGGTGAAGCTCGTGAGCCGGGAACTCGTGCACAAGACCGAGGTCGGCGGCGTGCACCTCTCGCTATCGTCGCAGGACGACGTTCGCCGCGCCTACCGAGCGATCCGGCAGCGATTGCAGGAGATGGACAAGCTGGAGGCGCTGGAGGGAGTGCTGGTGCAACCGATGATCGAACAGGGGGTCGAGGTCATGGTGGGCATGACGGCCGATCCGCTGTTCGGTCCGCTCTTAGCGTTCGGCCTCGGGGGCATCCACGTGGAAATTCTGCAGGACGTGCGCTTCCGGGTGACCCCGCTGACCGATCGCGACGCGCGGGACATGATCCGCGAGATCAAAGGCTTCCGCCTGCTCGAGGGCTATCGCGGTCACCCTCCGGCCGACATCGCGGCGCTCGAGGATGTGCTGTTGCGGATCTCCCGCCTGGTCGAGGAGATTCCCGAGATCCAGGAACTCGATCTGAATCCCATCTTCGCCCTTCCGCCCGGCCAGGGGTGCCGGATCGTGGATGCACGGATACGGCTGGGATGACAAACGGATCGACCGGGCAGCTTCAAGCGATCCTATCGAGGGCGGCGCGTCTTTAGTTCGCAGTTCTCCGCGCAACGGCATAGATGAAGTTCGTGCCCACTCGATCGACGCCTCCGGCGACGATTGCCTGCAGGACTCTGTGCTTGACCCCGATTGAACTCCGAGCTCAAATCGGGCGCACTTCACGTACAGCCTCGAGCCAAACCTCGTAGACAGGCGAGAAGAACCCCGGTCCCCAGGTCGTGATCGCCAAGTGACCACCGGGTTTCGAGAACCGCCGCAGCTCGGCAACCTGCGCCGCCAAGTCCGGAACGAAGAAGATCCCGAACACGCAGACCACGGCATCGAACTCCCGCTCCGGGAATCCCAGAGCCGTCATGTCTCCGCACCGAAATTCCACGTTGGACAGCCCGGCCCGGGAGGCCTTGGCCCGGCCGAGCTTCAACAACTCCTCGGCGAGGTCGACGGCGATCCCCTGCCATCAGGCCCGACCACCTCCCAGGCGGGCAGCGCCGAAGCCCCGGTTCCGCAACAGACGACCAACACGCGCGCCCACAGGCAGGTTCAATCGTTCTATCGTCCTCCGCCCGTAGCTGGGCCCAAAAGGCCAGCGGCTCCGCGTCGAACGTATCGGTCGCCGCGTTATACGGCTGTCTGGCCTTCGCGTTCGCGGTGTCACCGGAATCGGTCACGGAACCCCTTCCTGACGAGCCTCTCGGTCGAGGCCCGCGCGAGGAGGAGAGGATGGCGCCGCAGGCTCCTGGGAGATGAGATGCCCGGTTTCCGGAAAATCGAGGCGCATCATGAACGATCTCTCGCCGATCCGATTCCGCATCCCACCGATCGGCTGGAAGCCTAGCCGCGCGTAAAACCGCACGGCCGGGTTGACTTCGCGCACCGAAAGGACGACGGCCGGAAACTTGCCTCTGGCCAGCCTGATCAGGTGGGTCATCATGGCGGTTCCGACTCCCCGCCTGCGGACGTCGGGGAGGACGGCCGTCGCCAGTTCGGGAATCCGGTCGTCGCCGAGTTTGCAGCTTCCGCCTTCCCCACCCAGGCGAAGCCACGCGGCGCCGACGTCTCGCCCGTTCCCGGAACGGGCGATGATCCCGACATCCCCGGCCCGGAACCCCCTGCCCTCCACGTAACAGCGGAGGTAGGCGTCCGCCTTGGCTTGCTCGACCATCGTATCGCCGCCTGCTCCCATCGAGGCGGCATAGGTCAGCATGAGCCACAGCGTCGGCTCGTCCGCAGCCCGCGCCTCTACGAAAGCGATGGGTTCATTTTCAGTCATCACGGTCCCGCTCGTCCGGCTTTCTTGCGTCCCCGCCACGCTGGAGGAATACGGCCGGGAGGGTACAGTCCGGTGAGCCGCAAACCTTGAGCGCTCTGCATCGCGTCCGCGAACGATGCGGACTGAGATTCGGCGCAGTGGAGTCTACGCGAGTTCACAAGGGTCAGCCGCCGTGGCAGCTACCTCTCGCTTCGCAGGCGGGCAAGATAGGCCAGGAGGTCGGCGATCTCTTGGTCCGTCAGTGTGGGATCGGGCAGCATCGCCGTGCCGGGATGCCCTTTGCGGATGGCCTTGAATCGCTGCTGGTCGGACATGAGTCGCAGTTGATCGGGGGCCCGCAGATCGGACGGAGGGGGAGTCATTCCGGCAATAATACGGGCGATGGCTTCGTTCAACCTCGGCCGACGGGCCGGGTCTCCGTCGAGTCCATGACAGGTGGCGCACACCCCTTTCCCATGGTAGAGCGCGCGGCCTCGCTCCGCATCGCCCGTACCGACAGAGGATTCCGAAGTCCGGAGCGGCTCCGCCGACCAGAGATGGCCCGAGACGACGGTTAGGACCACCGCCGCACCGAGAAGCAGAATTCCGAGGCATCTCCCCATCACACGCCTTTCTCCCGCATCCTACCGGGCCTCATTGCGCACCCTGAACGCCCGATGACAGGCCGTGCAGGCTTTGAGCACGCCGTCGAGGGCCGGGACGATCCGGCCGAAGTCCTTCGATGGAATGCTCGCGGCCAGCGCGTCCGTGGCCGACTGGTGATCAAGTGCCAGAGCCTGGAAATTCGGGGGATAATCCTCGAGACGCTTCATGACCGTCCGCATGCGGCGCGCAAAAAATGAGGCGTGGGCCTGGGCCTGCATCTGCGCCAGCATGAAGTTGCCCTCCGCCAGCGCCCCCACGATCTGGTCCAACGTCTCCAGGTGCTGCAGCATGACGTCGCGATGTTCCTGGGCGGCCGCCGCCTCGAGTTCAACCGGCTGTCGAGTGTCGGGCACCAGCACGAGCGGCGGAGGCGTTTCGCCTCGCTCGTAGTGCCGGACGTCCCCGAGACCGTCTCCGCAACCGGCGAGAACCGCCGCCACGATCGGCGTCAGCAGCCACATTCCTGTCATGCGGCCCCACGCGCTCCGAGGTCTCATCGTCATCGTTTCTCCAACGGTGACCGCGGTCTCACGTCCCCGCTTGACGACCGGCGGCGTTCTCCTCGATCGCGCGGAACACCCCCGCTCGCTCCTCTTCAGACATGACCTGATCGATGGCGGGATACAGCACCCGCTCTTCCTTCATATTATGCGACGTCAGAATATCCGCCAGTCCCTGCTCGGCCCGGTCGCTCTCGACATTGCCGGCCGCGATGGCACTCTGAATGCGGTCCAGCAGTTGATGAATCTGGCGGTGCTCCGCCCGCATGACCACGGTCGGCCCCGCATCGGACATACCGGTTTTCTGCTCCCACAAGGGGAACAGGAGCCCCTCCTCCCAGACAATGTGCCGCTCCAGTCCGGCCCGGAACTCCTCGAACAGGTCCTTCGCCTTACCCATGTCGGATCGTTTGTGCGCCTGGTAAGACGCGAAGAGGTCGTCCAATCGATCGTGATCCCGCTCAAAAAATCCGCGGATGGTGGACGATGCCGTCATACAATCTCCTTGCCCCTCTCTCACAGATGGTCTCGAACCCACCGGATGATGGCGTCCGGACTATGCGCACCGGCCTGGCGGGCGATTTCTCGTCCCCGGCGAAACATCACCAGCGTGGGAATGCTGAAGATCTCGAATCTCGATGCCAGGGCCTGCTGCTCCTCGGTATTCACCCTGGCCAACCGCACCTGCGGTTCCAACGCGTTCGCGGCCTGCTCGTATGCCGGGGCCATCATGCGACAGGGCCCGCACCAGGGAGCCCAAAAATCAACGACCAACGGGATGTCGGCACGCGACGCATGGAGCTCGAACTCGGCCGCCGTCAGCGCAAGGGTATGCCCGGTGAAGAGCGGCGCCCGACATTGACCGCAGCGAGGGCCTTCTGTCAACCGGGGGGACGGAACCCGGTTGAGCGCTCGGCAGTGGGGACAGGGGATGTGCAGCGATGGCGTCATGGAAGCGCCCCTAGCAGGATGTTGAAAAAGTCCGCCAGTTTGTTTCTCGCGTCGCTCAGAGACTCACCGCGCTGCGGCCGCGCCGGACGGCCTTTTTGACCATCCTGCGGGCTACTCTCATGCCATCTCCATCGATTTCGGTTGCGGCCGACCAGGTTGCTCAGAAGGTGCTTCAACAGCCTGTTGGTCCTTGCGCGGTGAGATGTCGCTTCGTCCCTTCCCTCAACAGCCTAGGTGCGCGAGTGCAAGCCGTTTCATCCATGAACATGCTGCCAATAGGCATCGACCCGCTCCTGGATATGCCGAATCGCCTCGTCCTGCCTGGTCGGCTCGAACAGGTGCCGGAACCGCCCTTGCAGTTTGAGATAGGCTTCGACCGGTTTTCGCTTGGGAAGGTAGGTGTGCGTGACGTCCCCGTTGATCGCTTCCTTGAGCGGCCAGAGACCGGTCTCCACGGCGAGCTTGGCCACTTCCGGCGTCTCGCCGGGGTCATAGAGCCAGCCGGTGGGACAGGCGGAGAGCGCGAGAAACAGCTTGGGCCCCGTGAACTTCGCGGCCCGCGCGAATTTCTCCTCCAAGTCCAACGGATACCGAGGGGCGACGGGCGCGATGTACGGCGGTCTGTGCGCGCGCCAGATCTCGAAGATGTCCTTCTTTTCTTGGATCGTCCCGGCCGGATGCTGCACGCTGCAGGGCGAGGTGGTCGTCCGCGCGCCGTACGGAGTCGCCGGAGACAGTTGCGCGCCGGTGTTGCCGTAGGCTTCGTTGTCGTAACAGAAATAATAGAAATCGAGGCCGCGCGAAATCGCGCCCGACGTGGAGGAGAGCCCGATGTCATAGGTCGACCCGTCGCCGCCCAAGACCACCACCTTCACATTGTCTTCCTGTGCCAGCCGGCCCTTCGCCATCAGCACGTCCAACGCGTCGCGAATCCCCTGAGCGCCGGCCGAGGCCGATCCCATGGTCGTGTACAGCCAGGACCCTTTGAACGGCGTGTACGGATAGGCCGCCAGCATCGTGAAGCATCCCGCCGCGTTCACGTAAACGACGTCGTCCCCGAGCACCTTCGCCGCCAACCGCAGCGCCTCGAGCCCTCCACAACCCGCACAGAGCGACGTGCCGGGAGACACATGTTCCTCCCGGGGAATCTGTTTGATTTTTTTGAACGTCTCTCGCTGCCAGGTCATGGAGCCTCGTGTTTCGTCACCCGTCATTCGTCAATCGAGGACGCGATCGTGTCATCCTCGGCATGTCTCATTCCCCTCCCGAGATTGCCGTGTGGCGAATGACGCCTGACGATCCGGCCAATTCCTGAAGCTGGATCATCCCCCGATGCTCGGCCTCGGTGTACAGGAGCACCGGCCCGATGCCGACGCCGCTCACTCCGGATCCCGCCGTCTGTTCGAAGATCGCCCGAAACTCTCCCTCCGACAGATTTTTCCCTCCCAGCCCTCCGATGAAAGAACAGAGCGCCTTGGGGCGTGCCGCTTCATGATACAGAGCCGCCGCCACCTCCTGGAAGAGGATCCCGCCCTGTCCGGGAGACAGGTTCTGGTCAGGACCGCCACGGCCCGGCGGCCTTGCAGCGCTTGTCGGATCGCATCGGCCGGCCAGGGCCTGATCACCCGAAGCCGCAGTAGTCCGACGCGTCGGCCCTCCGCCCTGGCCGAGTCGACCGCCGCCTTGCCCCGGCTGGCCAACGCGTTGGTCATGACGAGGACGTCCTCCGCATCATCCAGACGGTAACCTTCCACCAGATCGTAGCGCCGCCCGAACAACCGGGCGAAGTCGGTCGCCGCTTCTTGGTGGACCGTCAACGCATTGAGGGACGCCAGGTGGAGCTGATGTCGGAAATAGCTGTAGGTCGCGCCCCCGACCACCGCGACCCCGAGCGCATGCGGCGCACTGGCTTTGAACCCCAGATGCGTCGGGCGAAAGGGCGGTAGGTAGGCCGCGACCTGCTCCGGTCGAGGCAGACTGACCGGCTCTCGCGTGAACGAGAGATAGAACCCGTCCAGATTGACCAGGACCGGCAACATCACGCGCTCGTCCTCGGCGATCCGATAGGCCATCAGGATGGAATCCAGCACCTCCTGGCAGGTTTCGGCATGGATCTGAATGAACCCGGAGTCCCGCGCGGCGAGCACATCGTTGTGGTCCGGTTCCAGCGGAATGGGGGCGGCGAGCGCCCGCGACACGTTGACCAGCACGAGGGGCACCCGCCAGCCGGACACCGAATAGAGCACTTCGAACGCGTACAGCAGGCCCTGGCTCGACGTGGCGGTGAACACCCGAGCGCCCGCGGCGGCAGCGGCGCCGGCGGCGGTCATCATGGAGTGCTCCGAGTCCATCATCACGAACCGGGCGGCCATGGCACCGTTGTCGCACCACACCGCGAGGGATTCGACGATTTCCGTTTGGGGCGTGATCGGAAAGGCCGGGATATAGTCCACGCCGGCCAGCCTTGCGCCCCAGGCCGCCGCCAGATTCCCGGTCATCATCTGGCCGTCCACGCCACGCCTCCTTCCGGTTCCCGCTCCGCCACCAGGGCCTTGGTCGGGCACTCATGCACGCAGATCTGGCAGCCCTTGCAATGATCGTAATCGATCACGGGCCTGTCGTCCTTGTTCATCGCGATCACTCCATCCGGGCAGTACGCGAAACAGAGCCAGCAACCGTTGCATTTGTCCGCCACCAACACGGGCCGGAAGGTCCGCCAGCCACCGGTTTCCTTGAGCACCGAGTTCGCGGCGGCACTGATCCTGGCGGTCCCTTTGGTCGGCGGTTCGTACGCGGGCGCGTGCAGCGTCGAGGGTGCCGCCGGGCGACCCCGGCCGGACTCGAGCAAGGCAGGCTCGATCGCGTCGTAACACCGCAGCGCGAGGCTTTGATTGCGCTCGATGGCCGAGGGGGCAATCCCGAGGTCCCGCAACTCTCGCGCGATGGCGTCCCGAATCAAGTCCCGCCCCAGCCCGACCATGCGGCCCGCCACGGCCCCGAGAAGCGCGCTGATCGCTACTCGCTTGCCGAGCTGCGCCCGAGCCGGCTCCGTCAGATCGAACGTCGTCAGCCGTCCGGGCATCGAGGTTTGAGAGTGAACCACATCGGCGCTCACTGGCGTATTGACGAAGACCGCCGTCCGTTCGTCGATTCCCTCCAGCACCCGCGCGGCCGAATCGTGGATCAGCGACGCATCGGCGATCAGGACGAGATCCGGACGCGCGATCAGACCACGCTCGCGGATCGGCTCCTCCGCGATTCTCGTGAAAGCCGCCACCGGCGCTCCGCGCCGTTCCGCCCCGTAGATCGGCGAATCCTGCGCCTGGAGGCCTTCGAGAAACGCCGCCGTGCCCAGGATACGGCCGGCCGTCTTGCAGCCCTGCCCGCCCCGTCCATGAAACCGGACCGCGATCATGGGCTGGGTCCTCATCGCGTCTGATTCTCCCCCGCTTGTGCGCAAGCCAGGCACAAGGCCGCGGCAGGGAAGGCCTCCAGCCTGGGCTCTGGAATGTCCTGACCGCAGGCCTGACAACGCCCGTACCGACCGCAGTCGATCCGGACAAGCGCCTCGTCGATCGCGGCAATCTCGGCCTTCGCCCGCTCATCCAGACGATCGAGCAGCCGAACCATGGTTTCCTTCTGCCCTCGCTCCTCCGCTTCAGTTTCGACATCGCTTTGGAACCAGCGCAGCTCGTCCTCAGTTTGAGCAGCCTGTCGAAACAGATCGCGCCGTTGGGCCAACAGTGTCTTCCGGATATCTTCACGCAGCAACATGGCGACGCCCTTTCAAAATCAACGACAAAATCACCGACTCAGCTACAACACTTGTCCATTCTCTCCTTCACGGCCTCTTTGCCGGCTTTGACCGCCGCTTCGAGATCGGCCCGCTTTTCCTCCACGAAGTGCCTGCCCCGATCGACGACCTCGTCGAGGGCGGCTCTCGCTTCCTTCGCCCTCTCAATCACGTCTTCCTCCGCCCTGCTGGCGTACCCTCTCAGTTCACGACGCGTGTCTTCCCCTGATTTGGGCGCGAGCAGAATGCCGGCCACCGCCCCGGCGAAGGCGCCGCCGAGAAACGCAAGGACCATGTCTTGTGACGAGTAGCCTCTGGTCGAATGTTCCATGATCGATCCTCCTTGATTGAAAGACTTCCTCTAATTCAAAAGCGAAGGCCATGCCAGGAAAGCGCAAGCATTCAATCACCGATGGCTCTGATTGGACGCGGTCTTAGGAAGAGGCTTCGGCGGCATTCGAGTCGGAGGAAGAACTTCATGGGGTATTCCAGGTCTCACGAAAAAACTCTGCTGTTGCAAAAGGCAACAGCCGGACACCCCCCACTCTAACCATCCGACGCACTCTGCGGGATCGCCAGCACAACCCTGCTAGATCACAGGGAGGCTTCGAGGGATCTGCGGACCGACACCCCCGACCAACCTTGGCATTTCTCTTTCCCTACCGAAACGAAGGGCGCGCATTTCTCGGGGCATCCGACCCTCGATGCCGCATGCGACCTTAGCCGTCAGCGACAGCGAAACGCCGAACACGGCTTCATAACCAAAAATTCTTTCCCAACCGTCGCGGTCGCGTCGCCCCACCTCGGGCTTGTCAAGGTTCGCTCCCAGGAGCCTTGCCGGCGCGGGTGGACGGCGAGGCGATGTCGAGCCTCGGCAGGTACCCGGCGCGGGTGGAATTCGCGGTGTACCGGTCCTGGGCAGGAGACACTGGAATGGCCACCTCTATCAGGTTAGATTCAGTGGGCAGGATAGATTCGCTGGGGATGCTTGTCCGGAGCCTATCCGGCAAGTGCGCATGGATCATATGAGCAACACACGCCTGATCGTCATCGGCGGCGTCGCAGGAGGAGCCAGCGCCGCAGCGCGAGCGCGACGGCTCTGCGAGGACTGCGAGATCATCATCTTCGAGCGAGGCCCGCACGTGTCGTTCGCCAATTGCGGTCTGCCGTATTTTGTCGGAGGCGAAATCGCCGAACAGGACAGCCTCCTGTTGCAGACACCCGACAGCCTCAAGACCCGCTTCAATCTGGATGTGCGTGTCAAGACCGAGGTCATCCGCATCGACCGGGCAGCCCGGCACATTTTGGCGCGCGAGCGGGACACCGGTCTGGAATACGAGGACACCTACGACGCGCTGATCCTTTCCACGGGCGCATCGCCACTGAAACCACCCCTTCCTGGAATCGAGCGTCCGCACCACTTCGTGGTGCGAGACATCCCCGACGTGGAACACATCATGGCGTGGTCGAAAGACTGCCAGCGCTGTCGCGCCGTCGTGGTGGGCGGCGGGTACATCGGACTCGAAATGACCGAACAGTTACGACACCGCGGGTTCGATGTGACGGTGGTGGAAGCGTTGCCCCAGGTCATGACACCCCTCGACCCTGAAATGGCTGCCTGGCTGCACAGGGAGTTGCGCGCCAATGGGGTCACGCTGCATCTGAACGATCCGGTGGTATCGTTCGCGCCGCCTTCAGCGCAGGAGCCGGCTCGGGCGTCCATCGTGGTACTGAAAAGCGGTCGGCGACTGCCCGCCGACTCGGTCGTGCTTGGGTTGGGCGTCAAGCCTGAAACGGGACTGGCAAAGGATGCCGGTTTGGAGATCGGCCGGTTGGGCGGCATCCGGGTCAATGAGCACCTCCAGACCAGCGACCGGCACATTTGGGCGGTGGGCGATGCCATTGAGGTGCGTGATGGAGTCACGGGGGAATGGGCGCTCATTCCATTAGCCGGCCCGGCGAATCGCCAGGGTCGCATCGCCGCGAACAATATCCTCGGCCGCCCGTCTCGATACGAACACACCTGGGGCACGGCCATCCTGCGGCTGTTCAATCTCACTGCCGGGTGCACGGGCGCGAACGAGAAATCCCTCCGCAGCGCCGGCATTCCGTTTCAGGCGATTCACCTTCACCCCGACTCTCACGCGGGCTACTACCCCGGCGCCGAACCCATCGCGCTGAAGATTCTGTTCACGCCCGACACTGGCCGACTGCTCGGCGCGCAAGCCGTGGGTCCAGAAGGCGTGGACAAGCGCATCGACGTGTTGGCCACCGCCCTCAAGGCCCGAATGACCGTCCATGACCTGGCCGAGCTGGAACTGGCGTACGCGCCGCCATATGGGTCGGCGAAAGACCCGGTCAACCTCGCCGGCATGGCCGCGGAAAACGTGCTTGCCGGCGACGTGGCGCTCGCGCAGTGGTATGAGATCGCTTCGCTCGATCCCGGCGGCACGGTGCTGTTGGATGTGCGCCGTTCCGACGAACGCGCGCGAGGGTTCATTCCCGGTTCGATTCACATTCCCTTGGATGAGCTGCGCCGGCGCCTCGCTGAGTTGCCGCGCGACCGCGAAATCGTCACGTATTGCGAAAGCGGCCAGCGTTCCTACAACGCGGCGCGCATGCTGAGCCAACACGGGTTCCGCGTGCGCAACCTGACGGGATCGTATCGTACATGGCGAGTCGCGCAAGGGTCATGAGGTGAGCAGGGACCACTCTTCCGAATCATTGAACCGCCGAGGGCTACTGTGGGTCGCAGCGTGGAATAAAAACGAGAGGCCTGATCCGAAATGTGCCAGGTCCCGACTTAGACTCCCCTCGCGAACCCATCGACCGGACTGGCCCCAAAGCCTATGTGCCTCGATCGGGCGGCGTCCGCAATGAGTTCACGTCGACGGACCAGGTGCTGCTCCTTCGGCTGCCCGGTGGGCACTGCCATCGTCTCCTCCCTGCGCGAGACCCCTGTGTATTGACCGGTAAGGGCATGCCACACCACCTGTTGGACCGGTCGTGAGGCTTCACCGGTCATCGTGCCGACGGAGAAGAGCGCCGTAGATATTCCTGTGGGGCTGGGGAATTCCGAACCCTTTCGAAAAGTTGTTCTGATGCAAAATGCCCCAGCATCGTATCGCGCCTGTCGAGCCGGCGTGGCCCCAATCATCCGCAAACGCACCAAACAAACTTGAGTCCACACGTCCTTGATCGCGAGGCACGTAAGTTGCTTCTCGAGTCCGGCATTGGTAAGTGTGTGCAGACGCCATGAAATGTTTCCGGCCATCGTGGTGCTCCATGTCGAGACGGCTCTCGCTCACGGTCATCACCGTTTTTGTGTTCTGCTACATCGCCCGCGTCATGTGCAGTATTTCAGATTTCGCCATGACCGATGAGCCGGGGTGGCGAGGCGAAAGTGCAGCGTGTCCCATGGAAAGAGTCAACCTGTGCTCGCCGTCAGTGACCTCCTCCCAGGAGCAACAGGTCAAGCCGGACCCGACTTCCAGAACGAATCACCTGGCGAGCCCTGTCGTTCTTGCCTCGAATCGCTCAACCCCCGCTGTTCCCTCCCCATGGGCATGGAGCAATCTGTTGTCCATTGTCCCCATCGCCATAGCCTCCTCCTCGGTCCTCCGGATCTGATCCCCAGTTCCAACCCTGCGTCGCCCGCTCGGTTCAATTCGCCGAGCGGGCGTTGATTCGCGTCTTCAAGGCCATCTGGAGGTGTCATCGTGAATACGTCACCTGACCGCCTTTGCATGGGCATCATCGCCGGCTTCTTTCTCTGCCTGGCCAGTTTCATCCACGGGTCCGGACAAGCGGCTGAGGACCGGGCCTCGCAGCCAGCCGGAGAGACGGGGTCCGTAAGACATTCGGCGTCCCGCATCCGGCTTCTCGCTCTCATCGAAGAGCTGGAAGCGTCGAATCCGGAGATCAAAGCCGCCCGTCAACGCTGGGAAGCCGCAAAAGCCGTTGTACCCCAGGTCCAGAGCCTCCCTGATCCGAGACTTCAGTTGGGGTATCAGCGCATGCCGATGACCGATCCACTGGAGGGCGGGATGTACGGGTTTGGCCAGGAGATCCCCTTTCCCGGCAAGCTCAGCCTGAAAGGAGACATTGCTCAGCGGGAAGCTGAACGGATCGAGCAGGAATACCAGGCCACTCGCCTCCGGCTGATCGCGATGCTCAAAGAAGCGTACTTCAATTTGCACTTTATCCACAAAAGCATTGAGATCGTGGAAAAGAACAAGGCGCTCCTGATGCAGTTCGAGAAGACGGCCAAAGCCCGGTATAGCGTGGGACAAGCGGCGCAGCAGGACGTGTTCCGAGCGCAGGTGGAGATTTCTCGCGTGTTGGACCGGTTGGCCGTACTCGATCAACAAAAAGAGAGCTTGCATGCCACCATCAATCGCCTTCTGAACCGACCGCCAGCGGGACCGCTCGGGACGCCGGAAGAAATTCAGACCATTATCATGACGATCCCACTCCAGGAATTGAGCCGACGGGCCGATGCGTTTTCGCCGGTCCTCTTGGCGTCCGCCAAGGGCATCGATCGCTCTGAGCACGCGGTCTCCCTCGCGCGTCGTCAGTACTTTCCGGATTTTGACCTGACTGCGCTGGGCCTCCGGAACGACCGGATCAACGACAACGGCTATCAGGTGATGCTCGGGATTAAGATCCCGCTCTTTTATCAGACCAAGCAGCGACAAGGCGTCAATGAAGCGTTGGCGAGTTTGTCTGGGGCGCGTGAGGATTTTGTCGCCACGCGGCAGGATCTGTTGTTCCAGGTGAAGGATGGCTTCGTGCAGGCACAACGGGCGGAACGACTCATCACGATCTTACGTGATGCCATCATCCCGCAAGCGACTCTCGCCTTGCGGGCCGCGCAAGCCGGGTATTCCGTCGGGAAGGTGGATTTCCTGACGCTCTTAAACAGTCTGCTGACCCTGCAAGACAGCGAATTGGAGCTGCATGGCGAAATGGTGAATCATGAACGAGCAGTAGCCCGACTCGAAGCAGTGACGGGCGGCTCCTTGAGCGGGACGGCTCCAGACGGAACACCTGGCCAATGAACCGTCGAGGACTGTACATCGGCCTTACACTTCTGGTGGGTGTGGGCCTCGGCATCGCCTGGTGGTGGACGAGCCGGGAGTCCAGGCCTACGCCTCTGGGTATGCCACATGAGGCTGCATCGACCCATGATGCGATGCCTGGCATGGAAACGAATCAGCAGCCAGGCCTCCAGGGCCAGGCCCTGGACGAAGGGGAGGCTGCGTCCCCGGAGACGACCCCACGCATCGTGACGATTCCTCCGAACCGGTTACAGACGATCGGCGTGAAGTTCGAGGAAGCTGCTCGCCGTCCGTTGGAAACAGTGATCAGGACGGTTGGCCGGGTTGAGGTCGATGAGCGACGCCTGGCCCGCGTCAACATCAAGATCGCCGGCTGGATCGAGGACCTGCACGTCAGTGCGATCGGCGATCATGTGAAGAAGGGACAGATCCTCTTCGGCATCTATAGCCCCGAGTTGGTGGCGACGCAGGAGGAGTATCTCCTGGCGCTCCATGGGGTCAAAGAACTCGGCGGGAGTGAGTTCCCGGAGGTCGCACGAGGCGCTCAAGACTTGCTCGAGGCGACCCGGCGCCGATTCAAGCTCTGGGACATCACGGAGGACCACATTGGCGATCTGGAACGGACCGGTAAGGTTCTGAGGACACTGCCCATCCATTCCCCGACCACAGGGACCGTGATCCGCATGGAAGCGCGGCTGGGCACGTATGTGACGCCGGGCACGGAACTCTACATGATCGCCGATCTTTCGCATGTTTGGATCCTCGCGGACATCTACGAGTACGAGTTGCCGCTCGTGAAGCTGGGCCAAGGCGCGACCGTCACGCTGTCGTACGATCCGCGCACGAGCCTGCACGGCCACGTCGGGTTCGTTTATCCGACGCTGGACCCGAAGACGCGAACGGCCAAAGTCCGATTTGAGGTGGACAATCCAGGCGAGCGGCTGAAGCCTGAGATGTACACGAACGTGGAGTTGGCGATCCCCCTCGGCACACGCCTGGCGATTCCGCGGGACGCGGTGCTGGAATCCGGGGAACGGCAGATCATCTTCATTCACCACGGCGGCGGCAAATTGGAATGGCGGACCGTGAAGCTGGGGGTGCGGGCCGGTGACTGGGTCGAAGTCGTGGAAGGACTGAGAGAAGGCGACCATGTCGTGACCTCGGCGAACTTTCTGATCGACTCCGAGAGTCAGTTGAAGGCCGCCGTCGGCGGGATGGCGGGAATGGGAATGAAATAACGCGAGAAGCGCGCGACTGGCGTGAAACGCGAGACATGCCTTGCTTGCTTGTCTCGCTAGTTTCGCCCCTCGCGCAGGTAAGTCATGGTTGAAAAAGTAATCGAGTACAGCGCCAAGAATCGTTTCCTCGTTTTGTTATTGGTACTTTCGTCCGCAGCGGCCGGACTGTGGGCCGTGCGCCAGACGCCAGTGGACGCGCTGCCGGATCTGTCCGACACACAAGTGATCGTGTATACGACCTGGCCCGGGCGTTCGCCCGATCTCGTCGAGGACCAGATCACGTACCCTATCGTAACCGCCCTCCTGTCTGCCCCGCAGGTGACCGTGATCCGGGGGATCTCCGACTTCGGGTTCTCGTATGTATACGTGCTGTTCAAGGACGGAACCGACATCTATTGGGCGCGGTCTCGCGTGCTGGAATACCTGAGCCAGCTCAAGGGCCGCCTGCCGGAGGGAGTGAGCCCGCAACTCGGCCCGGACGCCACCGGCGTCGGCTGGGTGTTTCAATACGCTCTGGTGGACGAATCCGGTCAGCATGACCTCGCATCCATGCGGAGCTTTCAGGATTGGCACCTCCGGTACTGGCTGCTCAGCGTGGACGGGGTCGCCGAGGTGGCGAGCGTGGGGGGGTTCGTCCGACAATACCAGGTCAATCTCGACCCGACCAAGGTCCTCGCGTACAGGCTGTCGCTGCCCCATATCATCGAGACCATCCGGTTGAGCAACGAGGACGTCGGTGGGCGCGTCGTCGAATTCTCCGGGGTCGAATACATGATTCGCGGTCGCGGGTATATCACGTCCGTCGCCGATATCGAGAAAATCGCCGTCGGCGTGAGCCCGAACGGAACCCCCATCCTGTTGCGCGACGTCGCCACCGTGCGCCTGGGGCCTGACATGCGCCGAGGGCTTGCCGAGCTCGGCGGGAAAGGAGAGGTCGCGGGTGGCATCGTCGTCATGCGCTTCGGCGAGAATGCGCTCACCGTCATCGAGCGGGTCAAGGCGAAGCTCAAAGAGCTGGAGCCCTCGTTCCCGAACGGCATCAAGGTCGTGACGACCTATGACCGAAGCGGGTTGATCGAGGAAGCCATCGAAACGGCGTATGAAAGCCTCGCAGAGGAACTCATCGTGACCGGCGTCCTGATCGTGCTCTTCCTGCTTCACGTCCGGTCTGCGGCCGTGCCGATCCTGACCCTTCCACTGGCGGTGCTCATCGCCTTCATACCGATGTACCTGCTAGGCATCGGGGTCCACATCATGTCGCTGGGCGGGATCATCGTGGCGATCGGGGACATGGTGGATGCCGCAATCATCATCGTGGACAACGCCCACAAGCGGCTGGAAGACTGGGAGCGGGAGGGCCGCAGGGCGGACCGGACCCGGGTTCTGGTGGATTCGGCGAAGGAAGTGGGTCCGGCCATTTTCGCCTCGGTGCTGGTGATCGCGATCTCCTTCATCCCGATTTTCACGCTCCAGGAGCAGGAAGGCCGGCTGTTCCGACCGCTGGCTTGGACCAACAATCTCGCCATCGCGGCCTGTGCGGTGCTTGCGATTACCTTCGTGCCGGCGGTGCTCCCGGCGGCCATGCAGGGCCGGATTCTACCCGAGCAGCGGAATCCCGTGAGCCGTCTCATGCGGCGGATCTACGCGCCCGCGCTGCGCGCCTGCCTGCGCTACCGCGCCCTTGTCGTGTTGTTGGCCGTGGCGATGCTGGCAGGGACGGTGCCGGCCTTCCAGCGGTTGGGCTCGGAGTTCATGCCGCCGCTGTACGAAGGGACGATCCTCTATATGCCCACGACCCTGCCCGGCCTGTCAGTCACGGAAGCGGGGCGGCTCCTTCAGATCATGGATCGGAAACTGAAGTCGTTCCCCGAGGTGGAGCAAGTGTTCGGCAAGGCCGGACGAGCCGAAACCTCCACAGACCCGGCGCCCTTCAGCATGATGGAGGTCGTCGTGACCCTGAAGCCGAAGGAGCAGTGGCGGCCGGGCCTGAGCCACGAGGGGCTGGTGGACGAGATGGACCGGGCACTGCAGTTCCCCGGTGTGACCAACGCCTGGACGATGCCGATTAAGAACCGGGTGGACATGCTGACGACCGGCATTCGCACCCCGGTCGGGATCAAGATTTTTGGATCGGATCTCAAGACGATCGAGGAAATCGGCCGGCATCTGGAGATGGTCCTCAAGGATGTGCCGGGAACGCGCAGCGTCTATGCCGAACGCGCTACCGGTGGCTACTTCCTCGATTTCGAGATCAACCGCGACGAGATCGCCCGCCATGGACTTAATGTGATGGACGTGGGACGGATCATCGAATCCGCCATCGGCGGGCAGAACATCGCGACCACGATCGAGGGCCGCGAGCGATACCCGATCAACGTGCGGTACCTCCGCGAATTGCGCGACGACCCCGAGAAGCTGATGCGGGTGCTGGTCACGACGCCGACGGGCATCCAAGTACCGCTTGCGCAACTTGCCACGCTGCGCTTTGTAAGCGGCCCGCCCATGATCCGCGACGAGAACGGCCGGCTGGCGTCCTACGTCTATGTGGACATGGCCGGGCGGGACATCGGCGGGTACGTCGAGGACCTCAAGCTGGAGGTGCGAGACAAGGTGGAACTGCCGCCCGGCTATACGATCGCCTGGTCAGGTCAGTACGAGTTCATGCAACGCGTGCGCGAACGCCTGGCGGTCGTCGTTCCCTTGACGCTGTTGATCATCTTCGTGGTTTTCTACCTGACCTTCCAGTCCATCGCCGAAACGCTCATGGTCATGTTGGGGGTGCCGCTGGCGCTGGTCGGCGCGATCTGGTATCTCGCCATCCTGGACTACAACATGAGCATCGCGGTCTGGGTCGGGATCATCACCGTCGTCGGCACGGCGGCGGAAACCAGCGCGGTCATGCTGGCCTATCTCGATGAAGCCTGCGCGCGGCGGAGAGCAGCGGGCAGGCTCAGCACCCTCAACGACCTGATTGAAACGGTGCAACTCGGCGCGGCGGAACGCATCCGGCCCATGGCGATGATCGGGTTGGTGGACGTGCTGGGCCTGGTGCCGGTCATGCTGGCGACGGGGACCGGCGCGGACGTGATGAAGCGGGTTGCCGCGCCGCAGGTCGGCGGCGTGATCTCCGCCATGATCCTGACGCTGTTCGTGATTCCCCCTGTGTATGTCATGTGGCGCTGGTGGAAGGAGCAACGAAACAACCCGATGCCGTCATAGGCGACAGGAGCACAGGAACCCGGTTCCCTGCAAACGTCGGAGGGCTGCCATGGTGAGAGCTAACGTCGCTTCCGTACTCTTCGTGGGCGGACTCGCGCTGGTCCTGCAGGGTTGTGCGGAGATTTCCGTCCAACGCATGATCGACGCGAACGACCACAACGGCCTCGCCAACTACTATGCTCAACAGGCGCAGGAGCTTCGGGGGACAGCCACACGTTGGCAGATGAGAGCCGAATGGTATGAAATGCATCCTGCGCCCCATGGGAAGGTAAAACCCCAGCAGCATGCCGCGCATTGTCGAGCGATCGCGGATAGCTACAAGAAAGCGGCCGATGAAGCAGAGGCGTTGGCACGAGAACATGACGCATGGCGCTCGCACGGTCTGATTCCGTAGGACGGGTTCCGCAGATCAGCTTGCGCGACCGGGGCGAGGCCTCGTTCAGCGGCGGCGAAACATCGGCCTCGACACGATCGTAGCCAAATCTCACCAGGCTGGATCGCCTCCTGGTCCTTCATGACGCGTTCGCACAAGTCTTCGGGGAGGCCCGCACAGGACCGTTATGAGCCCATGAGGCCCTTCGTGTCACAGCTTTCGCATCCCCCTGGTCTCTGTCTGCGCGCTGATGGACAAGCCGTCATTCCCACACGCGACCCTCCGGGCACCGCGCACGAATCCGTCTCTGAAGGGAGGTGCCGCCACATGGACGGAGCGCCCGTTTTTGTAACCAGTCCTCCGTCGATCCGGCCCCTGGGTCACGAGCGGCGTCGGCCGTGACGGCACCCATTTTGATAGGATAGCCTGTGGGTTCAAGGCACAAGCCAACGGTGAACCCCGTGGCGGCGTTGGAAAGCGCTCGCAGCGTACCCTCTTTCCACAGCGGAAAAACATCCAGAGGAAAAGGAGGCGCGCGATGACGACGGACCCGGTTTGCAAGATGGTGATCGATGAAACCCAAGTCACCCTATCCAGTGACGTTCAGGGAAGACGCTTCTACTTTTGTTCGCCGGGATGCAAGGAGGCTTTCGACGAGGATCCGGAGCAGTTCTTGGTGGACACGGATATTTTGGGCCGGAAACGGAAGCCAACCTAACGCCCAAGGCGACGCACGCTCGCTTCGAAACGGTTGGACAGGACCACACTCGGCGTCGGTCGAGGCTGCCGAGGCCGTCCTGGAGCCCTTCGAGGGACACGCCACGCCGGCCTTCTGTTACCGATTCATTTGCCGCCACACGATCGTCCCGATTCCGCCCATGATCAGGAGCAGTTGCCCGACGCCGGTTTCCGCTCCTAAGCGCCGATGAAGCCCGGGGACTAGATCCGCGAGTCCGTTCACGACAACCGTTCGAGGGAGACCAGGAAAACGTCGTCCCTCGTTCCGAGCACGTCGAGTCCCCACCCGTCCCTCACTCCTTCACGATCACGCCGCAAGCGATGCGGGGCCCACCCGGCGCATCCTTGGTCGGCGGGTCCGGCAGGTACTTGTCCGGATACTCGTGAATGATGAAGGCGCTGCCGTCATGGTCGAACAGAGTGTTCAGGCCGCCCGCGAGCGTGACGCGGCTCGTGACGGTGTAGAGGGATCCCTTTCGCTTGTCGTCGACGGAGAGGTTCGACAGATCGCCGAGATGGTAGGGATGGTTGCCGAGACCCGGGCTCACGTTCGCGTCCGGATTCACTTGCGGATCGATATTCCCGTCATAGTGTCCCTTGGCGGCCGTGAAGGGATCGCACTTTCCGGTTTCGTGAATATGGATGGCGTGCAGGCCTGGCGTAAGTTTGCTCTCCGAAGTCCCCTCCAGTTTCAACTTGATCCGGATGCGACCTTCGTATTCTTCATACAGGTGCGCCTCTCCGCTGATGCCCTGCCCAGCGATGGCGGCCTTGGCATGCAACTTCGTGGGATGCTTTCCCGTGTGGTACGAGGAACAACCGCCCATCACCGCCACTGCGAGCACTCCTGCTCCGATCATGCCGGACTTATGCATGGCGCCCTCCTTGGCGAACACTCGCGGTCCGGCGGCGCCGCACCAGGAACGGCCGGCGCAACCGAACAGGAGCGTACAGTGTTGCTACGCAGGCGTGTTTTCGATCGACACCCCGAGACCGATCCACGCCCGCAAGAGATCGTGGCGGGTGATGGAATAGGCGACCTTCCCGTTCTTCTTGACCGGCAGGTTCAGGAGCCGCTTTTCTTCCATGAGCTTCACGGCCTCCTCGATGGTCGTATTCTCGGTCACGAAGATGCGATCCTTGGCCATCACGTCTTCGGCCGTCAGACGATTCAGGTCTTTCTCCGCTTCCAGCGCCCGGAGAATGTCAAACTCGCTGACGAAGCCGATAAAATCCCCTTGCTCGTCCACGACCGGCGCGCCCGGCGTGTGCGTCGTCAGCAACTCCACCGCCACACCCATCGCGTTCTGCTTGCAGTGAAAGACGAGAGCGTTCGTCGCATGCACCTGCCCGACGGTCTTGTATCCACCGACAGGCACTCCGGGTCTCATTAACGTCGTCATGACCTTCTCCTCCTCCTATGTGAAATTCATGCTCCCTCGATACGGCACCTTGCTCCTGCGCCTCTCCCTCGCATGTCATACGTTTGACCGTTCTCCTCATCCTCTTTGAGCCATCCATCCGAGATCCGATTCGACAATTTTTCACCCTCTTTGTATTCATTCCTCGCCCGATCGGCCGGCAAGCCGTGATCGCCGAGACAGGGTCACGGCGCGGGGACATGTTCGTCGTCGTCGCAGTCCTGCCGACCGCACTCGGGCTCGCCTTCCGTTCCTCTCATCCCCCCGTGACGTCCCATCCCCTCACGCGGACCCATACGGCCCCCGCGGCGATGGCCGCCCGCGAAGGTCCGTTCGTATCGCATGATCGACCAGATCTCCTCGTCGGACAGTTGGCTCCCGAACGGAATCATGGCGGTCCCCGGGCTCCCGTTCTTGATCACCCAGAAGATCTCGCCTTCGCTGCGATGCCGCCAAAATCCCCGGTGATGGAAATTCCGCGGCGGGGGATTCAGGCTGGCCGCCGTTTCCCCGTCTCCTCGCCCGCTCGGACCATGACACGTCACGCACCCGCCCTTTCCTTCGTAGAGGGCCTTGCCGTTGCGAATGATGTCGGGAGAGTCGGGCAGCGGATTGGTGAGCGCCCTCGCCTCGGCGATCTTGTCGGCCGGCACTCGCGACCGCATCATGTCATGCCGCTCGGCGGCCGCGAGCGTGACGGACGCCACGCTCACGACCACCACACTCACCACTTCACACCATCGTCTGTATGTCGAGTGCATCCTCGTCATCCGCGAAATCCCGCCGTCGTTACGAGAGCGGCAAGAACGGCACGAGGGTCCGAATGTAGTTGATGACGTCCTGCATGTCCTGCTCGGTCAGCCGACCCCGCCAGCCGTGCATCGGACTGAACAGGACGCCTTCCGACACCGCCATGTACAACTCCCGATCGGTTCGCAGGCGATGTTGGGGCAAGTGGAAATTGGCCGGCGGCACAATCAACGTCGTGGCATCCGGGCCCGTTCCGTCTCCGGACGGCCCGTGACATCGCAGGCAGTTCCGCTCGTACACCGCTTGGCCCCGCTGAGGATCACCCCGGAACTCTTGGGCCGAGACCCACACGCTCGTCAGCATCACGAGGAGGAGCATACCGACCACCGCTGTCCCTTGGTTCATGATCACCGTCTCCTCCCGGCTCGTCGATCGGCCATGCGGGCGGCTTCACCCACCTCGTCGGGCCACCGTCGCGCACTCCAGGCGTGGTTCATAACGTCGGCCGCGACGGCGCCAACGCACGGATGTACTCGATCACGTCCATCATCTCGGCTTCGGTCAGCCGCCCCCGCCAGGAATGCATGGGGCTGAACAACACGCCGTTGCTGATCGCAACCAGCAACTCGAAATCGCTCCGGCCTCGGGATTGGAGCGTATGGAAATCCTGCGGCGCCACGATCAGGTCTTTCGCGTCCGGCCCGTTCCCGTCGCCGAGCTTGCCGTGACAGCGAAGACAGTTCGCCGCATAGACGACGGCTCCCTTGTCGGGATTGCCCGGCATGACCTGCGCAGCGAGCCACCCGCTCGTCGCGACAACTCCCGCCAGCATCCCCGCAATGACGATGTATGAACACCTCATGAGTCTCACCTGTATGGGCGAAGTGCGCCGGTCCTCTCTCGGACCCGTCCGTTGCACGAGTGAACTACGCAAGACGGATGCCGATACAAACAAGATCGGGCATGAGTGAAAAGCAGCCGAACGACGCCCCCTTACGTGTACAGGCCGGGCATGAAGAATGCCGAAGCGAGCGATGAAGAGGAAGTTTGCGACAGCCGGCCTCCCCCCGGTGAGGCACCGTGCTACAACGGCACGGCTGATCGTTCCGGCTGCCCTGCGACGAAGGCCCAGCCGGACGCGGGACCTTGATGCGGCTGCGTCCCCGCGTCGTCGTTGCTCAAGACTGTGGACGGTGGATTGACGACGTGTGAAACTGCCCCGTCGGCGCGGCCTCGGCGGCTGGCACCGCCGGTCCATATGAATGACGCCGAGGGAGGAGACATCGAGGGAGGGGATCAGAATACGAGGCTACGGTCCCGTTCGGTCACCGCTTTGATGTAGTCGGGCATCCCCTTGATGCTGGCCCCGGCAACCAAATCGGAGCCGCCGATCTGCCGAGCCACGGCACAGGCCCCGCACACCCAGATAGGCACGCCCTCCGCCTGGATGGCCTTGAGGAGGTCTTTCAACGGCGTCAAGTTCACGCCGGTCACGTGGTCAGCGGTGCCCTTGCGCGCCAATCCCACCGCCTCGTTCCACAACCAGAGAACGACGTCGTGCCCCTGCTCCTTGGCCGTCTTGGCGGCCATGAACGGCAGCGTCGCCATCGTGGGATCGTCCGTACCCCGACTCCCGGAAATGATCAGCGTCGCCATACAGCCCCTCCTTCATCCTACCGGGTTTCACCCCACGACAAGCACCGTATCAATGAGCGAGCAAGAACGATTCCACACACGCAAGGCCCCACAAACAGCAACGCCCACGACTCAGCCCAACGCCCCCACTTTCAAGGTGAGCGGATGGTATCCCGGGTCTGTGGAACGCTCACAAGCCCCTGTGCAACTCGCCGGGCTGACGAAAACCGATCCGGAGGCCGAACGCGCCTCCTCGTTTCACACAATCTACTCCTTCAGCGATTGGAGCCAGGCATGGATGTCGGCGATGTCCTGTCTCTTGAGAATGGCACCCCAGGCCGGCATGGCATTGCGACCCTGCAACACCGTCTCCCAGAACCGATCCTGGTTGTCCAAGATAGGATTCCGCAACAGCTTGGGACCGGCGCCACCGGCGCCCTTCTGTCCGTGACAGGCTTGGCAATTCGTCGAGAAAAGTTGCGAGCCTCTCCGAACATTTCCAACAGGACGATCGGTTTCGGGAGCGGTTTCCTCTTCGGCCCGAAAGGGGGCGAGGAACTCGTGCTCGGGCGGCAGGACGTCCGGCGTGGTCGGCGAGTAGCGGGCCGACAGGTACGCCCCGAGCGTCCGCGCCTCCTCATCCGTCAGCTCGGCCCCCCAATGCCGCATTTTCGCCACCGTGTCGTCCCATTTCTCACGACCCAGCCGCTGCTGCGAGATCAAATCGGGGCTGTGGCACACCGCGCACCGGGCCAAGACGAGACCCTCGCCTCGCGCAAACAGGGCACGATCCGATTCCGAGATCGATTGTGCCCGGCCCACCGTCCACGAGGGGGCAAGCAGCGCACCCACTCCGAGGATAATCCCAACGGCCGCCCTGAATCCGGTCAGAAAACGCGCGGGCCTCATGATTCGACCCTGACCGTCACGCGATCCCATCCGTTCCACATGAACCCACCCGGATTCCATGGCGATCGCTCGGGCTGCACCGCGCCCGTGCTATCCGTCGCACGGCACAGAATGGTGACGGGCCCCGAGTCGGTGGGCGACCAACGCCACTCCCACTGGCGCCAAGCATAGGGGACGTCCTCGCCGACCAGATCCGCCTGATGCCAATGACGGCCTTCGTCGGTAGACACGTCGACTCGCGTCACACGACCTTCCCCCGTCCAGGCGACGCCGCGCACCACGACCGGACCCTTCGCCACCGTCGCTCCCTCGCCCGGGCTGGCGATCAGCGATTTCACCACCATGGCTTCGACCGGCTTCATCACCGCCGGCGAAATCGCCGCCCCCGGCTCCATCGGCTTGGTCGGATAGCGATAGGCGGTCTGCATGTAATACCCCTCCGGCTCCCGCTCCTGCACGGCGAGACCGGTGAGCCACTTGGTGCAGGCATCCGCCATCCATCCGGGCGAGAGCAGCCGCAGAGGCCCGCCATGCAACAGCGGCAACGGTTCCCCGTTCATCTTGGTGACGAGCAAGGTGTCCGGATGCAGGGCCTTCCGGATGGGAATACTCCGCACGAACAGCGGCGTTTTCTCCACCACTGGCCGGTCGGCGGCGTCCAAGCGCACGTGTTGCGCCCCTTCGCCGCGCACCCCCGCGTGCCGCAGGACGTCGGCCAAACGAACGCCCGTCCACCGGGCGTTGCCGACGGCGCCGCGCTCCCACTGCACGCCCGGCACACGAGGGCGGTAGTGCGCCCGGCCGTTGCCGCTGCACTGCAGCACGGCGGTGATGGTCACCTCTTCGAAGCGCCGGAGATCCTCCAAGCTGAACGCCTGCGGCTCGTTCACCAGTCCCGAAACCGAGATCCGCCACCGCGCCGGATCGGCCACCGCGGCCGGCGGCGGCCCGAAGTGGCTGCGCACGAAAAATTTGCCGTTCGGGGTCAGCCACTCGCGAAAGACCGCCACGTCGGTTTCGGCGTCGTACGGCCGCGCGACCCGCGTCTTGAGTCCGGCCGGGGGCGCCTCCTCTCCGGACTCGGCCCACGCCAGGCGAGCGGCTTCCCGCGGGTCGACCGCGGCCGTCAACGCCGCGGCCGCCGCCAACTGCAACATCCGACGCCGTGATATGCGTTCATCGACCATGGTCCGCCCGACCCTTTCCGATTACTTCACCAGGGAGCGAATATAGTGAATCAGCTTCCAGACCTCGTCGTCGGACAGATTGCCGAAGGGCATCATGCCCGTTCCCGGCGAGCCGTTCTTGATCACCCAGAAGAGTTGCCCGTCGGAGATCTCTTTCATCGTCTGGCCACAGGTGAAGTTCCGGGGCGGCGGCTGAAACGCCGCGCCCATCGCCCCGCGTCCGTCTCCTGCCGTCCCATGACAATTCATGCAGGCCAGCGGGGTCGCGGTCTCCTGGAACAACTTCTTCCCGGCCTGCACGGCCTGCGACGAGGGCGGCACCGGATTGACCTTCGCCAGGAACTCCGCTGGCGCCTGCTGAGTCTTGCGTTCCTGCGGGCAAACGCCCATGGCCCCGGACACCTGCGGCGCCGCCCCTTCCCCGCCCTTGAAGGTCGCCTTGAGGTAGGCGATGACGTCGGCCACGCCCTGCTGCCCGATGGTCAACCCCCAGTAGGGCATGCTCGGCGACTTCCCGACCGCGACCCCGCCGTGGTTGATCACCGTGTAGAGATAGTCGATCGGCAGCTTGTCGAAGGCCATGTTCGCGTGAACGGCCGGTTTGGGGTTGAGCCCGGAGGCCGCCGGTCCATCGCCCTTTCCCGTCATGCCGTGACACTGCGCGCAATACTCCTTGTACAGGACCTGGCCGCGATCGACGCTCGCCCCGCCGAACTCTTCGCTCGTCCACGGCTCATAGTACTTGAACTCCTTCACGCCCTGCGTCGCCAGATAGCCGATGACCGCCCGGAGCTGCGGATCCGTCGCATCCGCCAGAAACTCGCCGTTGTGCACCGTGAAGTCTTGCGGGTTCTGCCCGAAACGATACAACCAGTCCACATTGTACCGTTGGCCGGAATTCTGCAACGCCGCGCTCTGCGGACCGCCGATGATCTGCCCGTTCTCTTCGATCGTATGACAACCGAGACACGCGTGCGCCTTGTAGGCCATGCCGCCGAACGTCGCCTCGAATTTCGACACCTTCGCCGGGTCGAAGGCGCCGATCTTCACCCGCGGGTCTCTGTTGTGCTCGAGAAAGTAATCGGCGATGGCATTGGCCTCGGCCTCGGACACCGTCATGTGCCGGTGGAGCTCCTGCGACAGGTCCCACCGATATCCCTTGGCATAGAGCGGCGCCTCTTTCCCCGTCATCCACCGAATCAGCCAAGGACGTTGGTACTTGCTCCCGGCCCAGATGAGATCCGGCGCCTTCAGGTTGAACCGTGAATCCGGTTGACCTTCGAGACGGTGGCATCCCGCGCATGTCGTCTTGATCAGGCTCTCGACGCGACCACGCCCGTCCTCCGACCAGCCGGCGGAGAGGAGTCCCAGACCGACGATGCCTGACACGACGCCCGCAATGCCTCCGCGCACCGCCCATCGCACGATGCCCAATCTCTCCCGCATGAGCTCCTCCTCTATCGATCCACGATATTCAGCGCGGAGACGCCCCCTCGGCTTCCGGCGACATCAGCCGGATCCGCACCTCGGGCGCCTTGCGCAGGGTTTGATGCACGGTACAACCTTCGGCGACACGTACGAGCCGGTCCCGCTCCAATGGATTCATCGCCCTCGGCAGGTGAATGCGAACGACCATCGGTCCCACCCGGTGCGGACGCTCGGCCATCTGGTATTCGGCGTCCACGACGAACCCCTCGCAGTCGATCCGGTGCCGCTCGCAATATCGCGCGACGAAGTACGCGATGCAACTGACCAGCGACCCCACGAACAGTTCGACCGGACTCATCCCCGCATTGGTTCCGCCGCCCTCCACCGGCTGGTCGGCCACCACGAGGTGCGACCCGCTCTGGATATGGAACTTCGTTCCGCCTCGATCGGTGACGGACAAATTCATGGCCGCCTCCCGAACTCGGGCAACCGGAACGCGGCCCACATCACCAAGCAGCCCACAGGAATCGCCAGCCAGATGCCGCGTATCCCCAGCACCTCCGGAAGCGTGATCGGCCCGTACCACCCGATGGCCAGCGCTTCCTCCTCCAACTCCGGAACGAGGAAGGCAAAGGTGAGCGCCCCCACCAAACCGCCGGAGACGGTGACCAGCGCATCCGCCTTGCCTTCCGCGACGGCGGCCAGCGCGGTGCCCGGACAATAGCCGGTCAGCGCGAAGCCCACGCCGAAGATCAGACCGGCTTCCAGGATGCCCAGGACATACAAATCTTTCACCTTCATATGGGCCCAGCCCAGCACGTCCAGTCCATGGATCCCGATCATGCCGACTCCGATGCCCATCAGGATGAGCTTGATGATCGTCCAATCCCGCAGGCGAAGGGCATTGACGATCTTCGTGTGGCTCGATGCCCCCGAGAGCTGCAAGAGCGCCCCGAACACGGCCCCAAGCCCGAGTCCCACCCACAGCATCATGCTTCCTCGATGTGATCCGGGTGGTCGGGATACAGGAGATGCGCGGTCAAGATCCCGCCCGTGAACACCGCGGCGGAAAACAACAGGGAACTCAGGGCCAGTTGCGACACGCCGCTGATCATATGGCCGGAGGTGCATCCCCCGCCGAGCCGCGCACCGAACAACAGCAAAAACCCGCCCAGGAAGGAGGCGGCCAATCGCTTGATCGGCGACCGCCCGAAACGGGCCTTCCACTCACGGGGGATGATCCGAGGAGAAAAGCGGCCGGTCATCCAGGCCGACAGGAACGCTCCGAGGGGAATGCCCGCGACGAACGCGAACTCGTACGTGGCCAACGACCAGCCTTCGGCAAGATCGACGAGATAGGGGCTCCGGGCGGCGAGGTCCGGGGCCACGGCATGCAGAAACACCCCGTCGAGCACGACGTACTGCGTCGATACGCCGATGGGCTGCACCAATCCGACCGCCACCGTCAGCACCAGCCCGATTCCAAGACCACCCGCCCACCAGGGGATCATCGGCCGTACATGCGCGCCGTCGTTCCTCATGCGGCCATTCGTAGATCGTCAGGCAACCTAAAACCGTCAATCGTTACTCGCCAACGTCGATCGTCATGGGCCACCCGTGTGAAACCAAGTGCTGAGTGCTTAGTCCTGAGTGCTGAGCACCGGATGGCGAAGAACTCCCTTTCGGCACTGCCTAATCCAGCATTCTGCACTTCGCCTAGTACGGCACATCCTCGGGCTTGTCCCCCTTGGGCCAGTCGAACCGCTTGTCGGGGAAATCCGGACGCGGCCGGCGATTGATATAGGCGGCAAGGTCATAGGCTTCCTCGTCCGTCAGCGATCCCCCCTGCCCCAGCGGCATCTGGTGCTTGATGAACGCCGCCGCCACGCTCACGCGAGCCATCCCCGCTCCGATGTTGTAGGAGCGAGGCCCCCAGACAGGGGGCGCCATCGAGGTGCCGCCTCCCTCCGCTCCGTGACACCCGCTGCATCGCATGTCATAGATCCCGGCGCCCTTGTTCGCATTTGGTGTGCCACCCGCCGCGATACGGGGAATCCCGCGCATGCCGAGGGCTTCCTCCCGCGTGATCCCTTCGGACAGCCAGTCGATATACGCCACCAACGCGACCTTCTCTCGGCTCCCCGCAGGAAGCGGGGTCCCGTTCATGCTGCGCGCGAAACAATCGTCCAATCGATCTTCGATCGTATTGAGTCTGCCGTTGCGCGATCGATACTCGGGATAGATCCGACTCAATCCAACGAACGGCGCGGCCCCGATTTTCCGCCCTCCATCGAGATGACAGTTCGTGCAGTTCAATCCGTTGCCCACATAGGCCCGTGCCGTGTCCTGCGTCTGGGTCACGAGTCGGTAGCCAAGCCTGATCAACGCTCCCCGCTCATCGGACGGCAACGACTCCAGAGATCGTGGGCCGACGGTTCCCACCCCGGCCGAGACTCCGGGATGGGTGTGGGGACGCTCGCGGAGTTCCGCGGCCCGGTCGCATCCCGCCAGCACCAAGCAGACCGCCAGCCAGGAAAATCCTCGCCACGCCATACCGGGATGTTTTGCGAGCCCCATGCCATGGGCCGGACCTCTCGGCGAAGGCGCGCTCGTCGATTTCCTGCACGATTGTCCCCTGTTCCTTGCAACAATAGACGCGTCTTGGAGAGGAAGGCCACAGGCCGTGGGGCGGAGCTGTTGCACTTTGCTACAGACGAGGTCAGAACCGATACTGTCCTCCGATCGACACAATGGTGTCCTTGAATTCCCGCAGCTCGTTGGTCGAGACACGTTGCGTGTGTTGGACGCTGAGCGTCAGGAGCGCAGCCGGCGTCACCTGATACTCAAGTTCCGCCAATCCCTGATGCACCTGATCGCGCCGACCGAAGTGGGTGTCGGCGACCAGATCGCTGGTGAAGTTCTTTTGTTGATAGGTGTACACCAATGCCAGGAGCCAGCGCGGGGCGATCGTCAGATCGAGGCCGGCGGCCACGTGGTGCAGCCGATAGGACACGTCGTCGTTCAAGCGGACATCCCCGGCTCCGTCCGCATGACCCCGTTCAAAGAGGTAGGTCACGTGTGCATGGACCCACGGCAGCACACGATAATCGAGCCTGGGCCCGACGGTCCAGAGTTTCGTATCTCGCTCCGAGAAGGCGTCGTTATACTTCCGGAGTCCGACTCGCCCGATCAAGGTTCCCGTGAGGTCCGAGGTCAGCCGTCGCTCGAGGTCCAGCCGCCACTTGTTGGTGGTCACCCGTTCGTCGACGATCAGACGCTGCCCCGTCTGTCGCTCGAAGTTGGGCCCGAGCAGGAGGTTGGGCGCGTGCCGGTAGCGCACGTAGACCGCCGTTGTGGGATCGATTTGATGACGGATCTGCAGGCGGTAGTCGCCATGGGTGAACTTCGGGTTGTTCGTAAAGATGAACCCCCGTCCCCTGACGGATACGTCCGTCCGGCCATACGAGGTGGTGACGGACTTGGTGGCCTCGAGCGTGGGTTCCCAAATGACGTCCTCCGGCTTGTCGAGCGGGACGACGGAGGGCAGGCTGGGGTCCTCGCTCAACTGCAGGCGCCGAACGGAGGAGAACTGAAACGCATCGGTGGTGAAGCTGATCTTTTGTCCGGCGACAAAATCCCACTCGGCCAGCGCAGGATTGCTTTGCCCAAGATCCGCCGTGTAAAGCACCAGGTAGAAGACCCCTGCGCGGAGAATGAGACGGCTTCTCCCGCTGGCGGTCTCTACCATGAACGTTCAAATTCCGGAGCCCGTCCCGCTCGGGAACACATCGAGCGGGACAGACGGTTTTCTTGCGCTACCTGCGGACGGCCACTCCGTGCGTGTCGGCCGTTTCCTTGCCGTCCTTCATATTGGTGATCGCGGCTTGACCTTTGTAGTGACCCACCTTCCCGCCGGCATCCACCTGGATCACTCCGACACCCGGAATCGTTCCTTTCGCATTATCCACGTTCTTGTCATTCCCGGTCAGCGGAGCCGGTCCTCGTAGACCGACAAAGACATACCCGCCGTCCGGAGAAACATCCATGAGATCAGGGGCCGGGTCCTTGTTCGCCTCCGTCGTCAAATCCACGGCGCCCACGCCCAAATTGGTCAACGTGTCGATGATCTCCACGTTATTTCCCGCTCGATCGGCACTCCAGACGTATCGACCAATACCGACCATCCCGTGCGAATCGGCGAACTTCTGGTCCCGCTCCGAGACGAGTTTGGCCGAGATCGATGTGGGAAGGTCCGACAAGTCCAGGGCATAGATGCGGTAGGAGAGCGGGGCCACGGGCCATCCGCCGCCGGAGTTGATGAACATCGTATCACCGACCTGAACGCCCCCGCACCCCGCTGGATGGATTTGGTTATTGTCGAGCGTCGCCACGACTTTCATCGGGCTCGCCGTCACGTCGACGACAAAAAGCCCGCCTCCGCGGAGCGTCACGAAGGCGTACCGGCTCGAGGACTCGGTGATCGGACAAATCGGAGCGGTATCGGGACGCTCCCCCCCTTGGAGGGCGGCAAGGTTCAGGACGTCCTTCTCAGGATCGAAGGTATACTTGTGCCCGGCGTAGTCGGTCCAAATTCGGATAAACTTTTTTTCGGCAATGTTCGCCGCGATCGCCATTGTTTGATCCGGTGTCGGCCAGGCCGCGTGGACGTTCTTTCCCATGGATAAACAGGCATCGGGCTTCCTCGTCTTCGCGTCCAAGAAAAGCACGTGTCCGCTCAGAAACGACACAATGGCGTGATCGTGGTCTCGATTGAAAAACAGCATGTGCGGTCGGCGGACCGGTTTCTTGGTCGCCTCCTCACAAAACTTGCCGATCTCACCGGACAAATCGATCGCCACCGCAGGCTTTGCCGCAGCCGGATTCTCGCTCAATTGTTTGCCGTCATAGATATAGAGATACCCGCCGCTCTCCTTGCCCGTATCGGATTGGTCGGTCAGCCAGACTTCATAGGCATCGGCGGGCGACGCCGCACCGACGAAGAGACTGAAGACACCAAAGACCAATCCACCAAGAAGCCCCCGATGGATAGACGTTCCTCGCCAATGGCTGTTCTCCCCGGCGTTCATGGTTGGCCTCCTCGTACATGGTGAGCACACAGTGGCGCTGGCTGATCCGAACTGACCCTCGTCATGCGGGATGAGGGTTTGAAGAACGATACAGGAATAGGGCAGAACCTTGGGTTGAACCACAGTAAGTCGGCTGCCACGTATGGGGGCGGCTACGCGGCGGTCGGTTATGGGGCCCCGAAAGATCGGACATACAACAGAATGTGCCACGCCTCGTCTTCCGTGAGCACGAGAGGAATGAACGGGGCCATATCGGTACCCGGACTGCCGTTTTTCAAGATCCAGAATAATTCACCGTCGGTTCGAGCCTTCTGCCAAGCCTGGTCGGTGAAGTTGCGCGGCAACTTCCCTCGAAGGCCCGGGATGTCCCCTAAGCCCTTGCCCTCGCGCCCGTGGCATGTCATGCAGAAGGCCTTTCCCTCGAAGAGGGCCTTGCCCTGGGCGAGACGGTCCGGGGTCGAGGGGAACGGATTGGTCCACGTCCGAGCCTCGTCGATCTGGTCGGGCGGGACTCGTGGTTTCAACACCTCGGCGTCGGCTCCAAGAACCGACGTCGCAATGTTTCCCTCCAGCGCCAGCAAGAGCGCCATCCCGGCCGCCAGACGAACCACATGATCCTCCGCTCATTTCATTCATAGGGACAGGAAAGCGATCGGGACGAACCTCGCCTTTTCGGCGTCGGTCCGTCCCGATCCACATCGTCCGATGCGACGCCTGCGCGCTCCCACGGCGTCACCTTGTGAGGACGCGGCGAAGCCATGCTTATTTCTCGTCGTGACCGGGGAACTTATGCCCCAGCGACTGGGGAAAACTCACCGAGCCATCGGGGAAGTCCAATCCAGGCTGCCACAGGTGATAGATCACCCCGTCCGTCTTGGACGCGGCTTCGGCCACCTTCTTGGCCTGGTCTTCCGGCATGTCCAACACCTGCACACGGCCGGTCGCAATCTCGACCTTGTGGTCGTGGAAGTAGCGGTGCCACTGAATCGCGGGAAGCTTGCGGGTCAGATCCTTGGCCACGAAGTACTCGATGCCGATGAGCTTGGCCTTGGCATCGGTCGATTCGAACAAGAGGCACTGCAGAATCTGGTCCGAAATGCCTTTGCAGTAATGATGGAAGGGGCCGCCCGGTTCTCCGTTCGGCATCAGGTGAGGAGCCTGGACGTGGATGTCGAACCCCTCGACCGGCGACGTGGGGTCGCCCGCTTGCGCTCCGTTGGCAAACCCCGCGAGGGCAATCGCGCACACCAGCGCCGTGAATGAACTCCTAGTGGGGATCTTTCGCATGAAGGCCTCCTGTAAGTAATGGGTGAGTGGCGCCTATCTGCCGATAGGGGAAACCGAATGATCCTGGACCTTAGAGTCGGGTCCGCCGGATAAGATTCACGACCGGACCAGGTGTTTTCAAGGCCCTTTCTTCAAACTGAGCATGTAGCTGGTCAGGTCGTTCAACTGCCGGTCATCCAGCGGAAACTTCGGCATGAACGACCCCGGCGAGACCGACGCCGGATCCTTGAAGTGCCGGATATGCCACTCCCGGTCGGGACGCGTGTCACCGACGACCGAGAGGTCGGGCCCGACGGCGCCACCTTCGCCATGAATGCGATGACACCCGTTGCAGCCGAACTGCGCGTAGAGCGCCTTGCCCCGGGCGACCGACGGATCGGCACGCGGAACCGCATACAGGTTCTTGATCGAGATGCCCAAAAGCGTGAACACGATGCCCAAAAATATCGCCCCGCCCCCGATCGCCACGGGCCGCCGAATCGGGTTCCGGACCGGATTCCGATCGATGAACGGCCAGAAGAACATGACCAGCACGACGACCAGCGGCAATACCCACGTGGCGAGCGGCTCCAGCGGCCCGTGCACGTACTTGAGCAGTTCGTAATAAAAGAGAAAATACCACTCCGGCACCGGGACGAAACTGCTGTCGGCGGGGTCGGCCTTGTCCGTCAACGGCAGCGGCACCGCGAGCGCCAGGGAGGCGACGATCACGAACACGCCGAGCATGACCACCGCATCCATGTAGACTTGCCGGGGGTAGAACGGCTCGCGGCCGAGCGTCGCCCGCTCGTCGGTCCAGGGACCCGCGGGCCCCACGCGCCGGAGAATGAACAAATGCAGGGCAATGAGGGCGACCACAAGACTCGGGAGGAACAGCACGTGCATGGCGAAGAAGCGGGAGAGGGTCAGCGCACCGAGGGTCTCGCCTCCCCGCGCCACCCGCATCAGGAACTCGCCAACCAAGGGAACGGTGCCGACCATGTTGATCCCAATCTGGGTCGCCCAATAGGCCGTCTGATCCCATGGCAACAAATAGCCGGTGAAGGCAAAGGCCATGACCAGGAGAAACAACACGACGCCGACCATCCACATCGCTTCGCGCGGAGGCTTGTACGCCCCATAGAGAAAGACCTGCAGCATGTGCAGGCCGATGGCCACGACCATGGCCGAGGCTCCCCAGTGGTGCAGTCCGCGGACGAAGGCGCCGAAGAGAATTTCCTCCTGGATGAATTGGACGCTGTCGTAGGCATGGTCCGGCGTCGGCGCGTAGTAGACGGCCAAGAACATGCCGGTAATCGCCTGGAAGAGGAACAGAAACAGCGTGGCGGAACCGAAGACGTAGATCCAGCTTGCCCCGCCGGGAATCGGCTCGTCGAGCAGGGTCTTCTGGATCGGCTTCAGCTTGAGACGGCTGTCGAGCCAGGTATAGAGTCTTGAGGCCATAGAGTCAGTGCGAGGTGCTGTGTGCTCGGTGCCGAGGAAGAAGGGAGTTCACGCGAGCCTTGCCCCGAACACTCAGCACCAGGCACTCGGCACTCATATCTCCACGCTGCGCGGCAGCCCCGCTTTGAATTCCTTGTAGATGACCTGTAGCCGCCCGTCCTCGACCTTCGATGGCAGCACGTCGAGCGGCCGTGGGGCCGGCCCGGCCAGCACCCGGCCAGTCTTGTCGAAGACGCTCCCGTGGCAGGGACACTTGAAAGCCTGGTCGCCCTCATCCCAGTTGAACCCGCAACCCAAGTGCGTACACATGGGGGAAAAGCAGGTCAGGTCTCCGTTGCCCCGCTTGACGGCCCACACGCCTTTGCGCATGGTCGTGGCGTACCATCCGTCCTGGACGGTTTGCTGATATTCGAGTTGCGTCGGCCGTTCGATCGGCAGGTCGTCGACGCGTCCTACGTCCACCCAGGGCCGTTCCCTCCGCTTCAGCGCCGGCGCGATCAGATAGCCGACCAGCGGGATGCCGAGTCCCAGTCCGATCAGCCCGGCGGCGATCCCTGTCGCCCACGCGAAAAAGGTCCGGCGGGTGCCGCCCGGCATTGCTCGGTCGGGCGCCCCGGCAGGATTCACAGTCTCCGACGACACGGACCTCCCCCTGCGCGGCATACGCCGCGGCTCACCTCGGCTCTCCTGCGGCCAAACAAGCCGCGAAGATCTCCTCGCAGTGATACATCTCGTAGTCGGCTCCCTCCGGGGTTGGAACGAAGACCACCCGGCTGACCCGCTCTCGATCCAATTCCACCGTCGCCCGGCAGCCATGACGCAACGCCCGGGCCATGGTGCCGCGCGTGGTCGGGAATCCCTGTTCAAGCATGCCGCAAGTCCGGTAGTAGGTCAGGACCGTCTGGTCACCCGCGGCGCCTTCCTCGGCCGGCTGACCCGCACACGCGACGAGTTGGGCCCTCGTCTGGCCGGTCAGCGCGTCCTGGACCGCGCGCGCCCGTCGCAGTTCCGTCGAGACGCAGCCCATCGGCCCGATCAGGAGGCTCAGCATACACCAGCCGAGCGCTCGATTCACGTCGCGCGCTCCAGTTTCGTGATCCCGATGGCCTTGAGAATGGCCTTCTCGTAAAAGGGTTCGCTGACGCCCCGCTTCATCTTGTGGAGGAAGTATTTCTCGAGCGCGATCTTCGCGAGATGCACCCACTTCCCCTTCTTCGCCCAGGTGACGTTTCTCGGCGCCATTTGGGGAAGCGCGACGAACGCCATCCCCGTATCGCCCATGTCGGCCAGACAGATGGCGTTCCAGGTGGCCGTCGCGCGCTTGCCCTCATTTTCGAGATCCGCCTTGATGTTGTGCACCGTCGCCGACACCATCGATTCGATCATATAGCCCGTCTTCGGCGCGCCCGTCGGCACGGGCGTCTGCTCCACCGGCGGAATCGCCACGCACACGCCGACCGCGTAAATGTTCTTGTACTTGGGATTGGCCTGGTACTCGTCGATAGTGACGAATCCTTTCGGATTGCACAAGCCCGGCGTGCCGGCCACGGCGTCCACGCCGCTGAACGGGGGAATGAACATCGAGTAGCGGAAGGGGATCTCCTGCCCGTCCTCGAGGCAGACTTTGCCGGGCTGGATCTCTTTGATGGCCGTATTGGCGATGGGTTTGATCGAATGTTCGGCGAACTCGTCCTCCATCAGACGCCGCGACTTCCCCACGCCGGCCAGCCCCATGTGGCCGACATAGGGTTCCGGGGTCACGAAGTAGATGGGCACCTTCCGGCGAAGCCGCTTCTTCCGCAGGTCCGCGTCGAGGATGAACGCCATCTCGTAGGCGGGCCCGAAGCAGGAGGCGCCCTGCGCCGCGCCCACGACGATCGGCCCGGGGTCCTTGAGAAACGCTTGGTAGTGCCCCCAGGCCTGTTCGGCATGATCCACCGTGCAGACCGACTGCGTATGGCCGCTCGGCCCGAGACCGGGGACCGCCGGGAAATTCAGTTTCGGACCCGTGGCGATGATCAAATAATCGTACGGCACGTCTCCTTTGGCGGTAACGATGCGGTTCTGTTCCGGCTCGATGCGCTCGGCCGCCGAATGGATGAACTCGATCCCTTTCTTCTCCAACACCGGCCCGAGGGGAAAACTGATGTCCTTGCGCGTGCGCCACCCGACCGCCACCCAGGGATTCGACGGCACGAAGTGGAAGTAATCGACATTCGACACGACCGTCACCTTGTGCTTTTTGTCCAGCAGGAGCCTGGCCTCATAAGCGGCCGGGAGCCCGCCGATCGACGCGCCTAACACCACCACTCGTGCCATGTCACACCTCCTCGATCAGTGCCGAGTACCAGGTGCTGAGTGCTGGAAAAGCGCCGCGGCGCCACTCAGCAGAGAGTCCTCGGATCTTCATCCCACCACCGGACGTTTCCCCCGCGATTGACCCGTTTCGCTGCCGCGTACCAAGGTTTCCGCCAAGCTTCAGATGGTGTCTCGGTTCCTCTCCTACCGGCGGCCTCGTCCCATCCCCCCCTGGGCGCCGAGCGCGCCCCCGCCGGGTCCCATAGGCGAGCGCCGTTCCATTTCCTGAATGGTCTGTCGCTCCTTCTCCCGCATGCGCTCCTGCGCTTTCTCCTGCTGCTTGAGCTACTCCTTTTCTTTCAGTTGCTGTTGGAGCTTGTCTTGGTCCCGGCTCTGTTCTTGGGTCTTCAGTTGATCGCGTTCCTGCGCGGTGGCCGGCGCGACCATTCCGGCGGCAGTCACAATCATCGCCGCCACCGCCAGCCGAATGATGTGTCCCTGTGTCATGGCTCACCTCCCTCTGTATGCTCTGTGCATCGTTCGACGATCGCAAGGTCGAGAGCGTTCCGGCTCACGCCTCACGTCTTTCTGTTGACCGGGTTCGTCGGACAGGTATTGATCCCGAACAGCGCCCAAGCCGGGCAGTACCCGACGGCCCCCGTGATCAACGCCACCGCTCCTACGACGATCGCCCCCCACATCCCGGCCGGAGGCAGATCTCCCAAGAACCCGAGCCCCAGGAACGCCAGGCCCAAGATAATCCGGATGGGCCGCTCGACTCCGCCAACGTTACAGGTCATGGTGCACCTCCCATGAATAGGGTCTCTGTCAACAGGCAACACGAGACCCCGTTGAAAAATAGATGGACCGTTACCCTCCCATGCGGGCTCGGACGCCCAACCTTCCGGTTCAAAGACAGCCGCCCAAT
>JBDIVW010000036.1:0-51350 GCA_039794185.1 Candidatus Inralta sp.
CGCTACGCCGCGGTCGCGGAAGGAGGTGGCGCATGACCACCCCTCAGCTCGAACGGCTGCACGCCCACTGTCAACGTCTCCGGCTCTATCAAGTGGCCGCGGAGCTCCCGACCCGGCTCGAGCAGGCCGCCAAGCAGGAGGTCTCCTACGCGCAGTTTCTGGATGACCTCCTCACGCGCGAAGTGCAGGCCAAGAGCGACAAACATCTGGCTATGCGCCTGGCGATGGCTCGGCTCCCGTTTCACAAGACGTTGGACGCGTTTGACTTCAAGTTCCAGCCCTCGATCGATCCCAAGGTGATCCGCGAGGTGGCCACCGGGCGGTACCTCACGCAAGCCGAGAACGTCTTGCTCCTGGGCCCACCGGGGGTGGGCAAGACGCATCTGGCCGTGGCCCTCGGCATCAAGGCCTGCGAGCAGGGCGTCCGCACCGTCTTCACGACCGCGGCCGCACTGATGATCGCCCTTGGCAAAGCCATGTCGGAGAATCGGCTCGAGGAGAAGCTCAAGAGCCTGACGCAGCCACAGCTGCTGATCATCGACGAGATTGGGTACATCCCCATCGATCGCCAGGGCGCCAATCTGTTCTTTCAACTGATCTCGCGGCGCTACGAGCGGGGCGCGATCATCCTGACGAGCAACCAGAGCGTCGCCGCCTGGGGCGAGGTCTTCGGGGATCCGATCATCGCCACGGCCATCCTGGACCGGCTGCTGCATCACTCGATCACCATCAACATCAAAGGGGAGAGCTACCGGCTTCGGGAGAAGCTCAAAGCGGGCCTGGTAAAGCCCAAGGCGCCCCTTGAGCCGGGACCCGCGTAACAGCGACGCACGCATTGGGCTTCTACGGCCCGATCTCGAGTCGACGCGACCCTGAGGTCGGGGGACACATCAACCACTGAGCCGGGGGAGGGGGAATTTCACGTGAGCGCAAAGGGGCCCTTTTCACGTGATCGTTGACAGGCTGTGTCAGCACTTCTTTGGAAACGATGGAGGAGCATTGAGTAGACTGGTGCGAGGAAGATGCGTTGCACAGGACTCTCTTCGGCATGCGGCTGAAGAGAGTCCTGGTGTGCCCTGGATCAAGAAAGGCTGGATCGCCCTGCATAGAGCTGCGGCGGATCTGGGGTTCGGCAAGGTCCCGCCCTTTTACCAGGATCGTCTCTTCGGTTTGGCATGTCTCAGCGGGATTGGGTTCTGGGCTTGGCTCTTGACGGCAAGTGGTGCGTACTCTCGCGGATTCGATGCCGCAAATCTCTTCGCACTATTGTCGTTTGTCTTCTGGCAGCCATTCATCGAGGAACTGGTCTTCCGGGGGTACCTCCAAGGGGTTCTTTGCAGATCGTCGATCGGAGAACCAAAGTGGATGGGTGTCACGCTCGCCAACTTGTTAACCACTGTAGTCTTTGCCTCCGCCCATCTCTTCAGGCATCCGCTTTCATGGGTGGGGGGCATTCTCCTCGTCTCGCTTGTGTTGGGATCTTTTCGGGATCGTTATGCAAGTGTGTACCCATGCATCGTCCTGCATTGTTACTACAATGCAGGCTACTTTCTCGCCGCGGGTGCTCTGTAACGCGGCGAGTAAGATAGAAGTAACATCCTGTGCAGTCATACTCACCCTAAGCTAGTAAAATGGCGCGTGATTATCAGTGGGCAGCCCGAACCGTCCCTAAGGGCTATTGGACGATCGGCGATGTGGCATTCATGCTTGGAGTCGGACGCCATGCGGCTCGGCGTCGGCTGCTAAAGTCCGGTCTTCCGGCCAAGCTCATCACACGCTACTGGCAACATGGGGGCCATTTATACCGCCGTCGGGCGCTGGCAGTTCCTGAAGTGTCGGCCATGATTCTGTTTGCCGAAGCCCAACGGGCCTTGTTTCGTCGAGCCGGCAAGACGGGCCGCCCCCTCCTCCGCAACATCGAGCGCCAGCTCGCAGAGCTACGATCCATCCTCACCCAACCAACTGTAATTCCTAGCTAATTTACTGAGTCAGCCTGGCTAATTTGTCAGTCGCTTGAGTTCGTGCGAGGGATGGGTACGCTACCGACGTATATGGGTGCGCGCCAGGTCAGCCGGCCCTCGCCTCGCGCCACACGTGAACAATCGGGAGCGAGTCGGCACGTTGGCCCCTTGTGACAAACGGTGAGTTTTCTTGACAAATGTTGGCATTGGTTATCCTAATACTAGTTAGGACTTTCTGCATATGAAATTGACCTACACCTGAAGGAGGTACGGCTATGCCAGAATGCTCATCTGTCACATCGTCTCACACCGACCCGGCCCGGTTTGGTATCCAGGAAATCGCGGCCCGGTATTCCGTGTCCCATGCCACTGTGAACCGTTGGCTTCAGGCTGGTCTGCCGGCAAAGCAGCTCCGGCCGCGGTCAAAGGTATTGATCAGAGTCGAGGATGTAGAGACCTTTCTTCAGGATCATGCCCACAATGGAAAGGCTCAATCGCGGTACCTCGGGGAGGGCCGCTAACATGGCCGGTGGTGGCACACCCGTCGATCCATTCACACAGTACCTCCTATTTTCGCAGTTTGGCGGACCAGGGCTGGGACGCCTCGCGCTGCTCAGTTCTGCGCAGTCTGACCGAGCAGCCACACAGACAACGCCGACGCCCCATGAATTTCTCGTGAATGCCCCTGGCGGGGGGATCTCAAGCTTCATTGCCGACAAGACCCCAGCCGAGAAGCCTGGCCTCTCACCTCTCGAGAAAATTGCGTTGGGGACGATGCTTGGGGGGCAACTGTCGTCATGGCTCAATCCACCGCCCCAGCCGCTCACACCGGGTCCGGTCTCTGGCCTGTCCTTTAACCCGTCCGTGGTCAATACGCAGCAATTCGTGATGCCCACTATCCCCGCGCAAACCCCGATATTCCGGCTCTAGTCATGTTGTGGCTGGGCCGGCCTTCGGCATCATCGAGTGTAGCCTACAATAGCGTATCTTATGCTAAGTACTTATATTGATATTCGTCGCACACTATGCCATAGTCCCACCTGCCTGAATGACCCAGCAGTTAACAGACATCTAAACCAAGGAGGGAGTCGCCATGGCGAAATCGAAAAAGCAGAAGTCTCCCAGCAGCTCGCGGGCACGCTCGCTGAAGTCAGCCAAAGAGCGCGCCGAGGGCATCCACTACCACCTGGCAGGCATCCATGGTGTCGTTGGACTCATTGCGGAGTTGTGTTACGGGAACAGGTTGGTGGTCAGCCCTGACAATCTCCAGCGAGCATCCCAATTTCTCAGCGACGAACTGGAGGCCGCGGTGGATGGAGTCCGCACGATCATTTTGGATCTAAGCGATCCGAAAGAGTTGAACCCCGCAGCCGAGGAAGAAAAGGAAGACGCGGTTAAGCAGGTTCACGCTGAGATGCCAGCCTAGATGTAACCGCTCCGGCCTAGCGTAGGCCAGGCGAACGCCGTTGACCCACGGCTTGCCGGGTCGCTTCGGGGGGCTCCAACGGGAGAGGCGCATGCCACGGCAGACGAAAAAGATGCCAGCGCGATTGCATCATTTCAACTACTGGCGATTTGTCCAATTTGCCCCGCGTCCAGCCGATGAACTCGCAATGTTCCCACCGGGCCGGATTGTGGAGGAGGCGAAAACACTAACGTGGGAGCAGTTTGAGAAACACCGCGAGGGGAAACCATGCAGGGTTCTGGGGTGTGCATTCGATCGATTGCTTTTGAATGGGCTCCCAGCGGCCGAGCATGCCTATCAAGCCCTCCGGCACCTGGTGCAGTCCAATTCCGAGTGGAAGCAGGACAAACGCTCGCAGTGCATCCTCAAGGAATTGCCACCTCAACAGCGAGCATATCTAGAGCAGTTACATGAGAAAACCTGGGGCGGCTACAGGCGGGACCGATGGGACCAACTCCTCAAGAGAATCGCCAAGGACCAAATCCTGTTTCAGGAAATGTTAATGCTCAACGCGCAGCGGAAGATGGAGGATGTTTTCTTTGCAATGACAGATCGTTACGGCATGCCGGACGAAACTGCGCGCGACATATACCGAGCCTACAGTGCTCAACGCCAGCTCCTTCTGGGAGAAGTAACGAGCTCGCGCGTCAAGCGGGCGATTCTCAAACGGAAACGAACGCTATCTCCCATCTCTCGGCCACCTATCCCAAGAAAGCGCGAGCATGATCAACAGTCGGATCAGGAGGAGAAGTCCTTCTTCGATAGTGGCGGAAGTGTAATTGATTACGACAACGACGGAGAGGAAATCTCTCCTGAGGATCGTGACAAAATGGTCTTCCATTGGTTCGCTCATTGCCTCGTCAATCTCCGCCGATACAAGAACGGCCATCCGCCGATCCCATGGCATGATGGGTGTGCCTCCCGGTGCAAATCGGAGCGAGATAGGTTGGCTTCCGGGCATTCTTCACCCCCAGAGCGCACACACCTGCGACCCTCCCCTCGTCATCGAAGTCGCTGATTTGCCTATATAAGTTCGTCGTTTTGTCTGCGCAATCTGCACAATGCGTTCGGCATGACGACGCGCTATCTATGGGTATGCTCGGTTGCACCAATTACCCATACGGAGGACACATGACTACTGATCCGACCCCAGTACTTGACCCGCTACTGTCGCGCCGCACGGTCTGCGCGACGCTCGGCATTAGCCAGGAGCAGCTTCGTCGGTTGCTTCGAGATGGGCGACTCCGGGCCATCAAGCTTGGGAATCGATCGACCCGTATTCGCAAATCTGATCTAGATGCCTTTCTAGAGGAGATCGAGCAACGGCATGTCCGCCCTGAAGGAGGGACGCAATGAAATCCAGCGATCGATTTTTGCTCGATGCCTTCAGAAGCTATGCAGAGCAGGGAGGGGGCCTATGGTAAGCCCCGCCGGTCATTTCGATCAACTCCGGGAGGAGATCGCCAGGGCTGGGCTGACCCCGCCGCACGAAATTATCCCCGACGGTCACCGCAAGGTGCGCCTCGGTACAGGCATGTGCCCCGTCAAAGGTTGTGAACGATTTCCTGGCGATACAGGTGACAAAGGCAAACTACCTGAGTAGGTAGGAGGTGAGGTTAATGACGCCTGAAGAATTTCTTTCACACATATCAGGGCCTGTTCGCCGAACTTCCCGAGGGTGGCAAGCTCACTGTCCCGCCCATCAGGACAGGTCCCCTAGCCTTGCCGTAGCGGAAGGCGAACGCGGCCTCTTGGTGAAATGCTGGGCCGGCTGCACGGCTGAGGCGATCACCCGCGCGATGGGGATGGCCGTGCGTGATCTGTTCTATGACACCGATCTCGACCCGGTAGCGCTGCATCAGACACGGGCACAGCGCCAAGCCCAACGGATGCGGAGACTGGCTGAGAGCCACGTAATGGGCCTTGAAGTTGACTCTCAGCGAGAGGCCCAGCGCTTTATCGAGCGCATCAGGAACATCGACATATCAAATTGGACCGATACTCACCTCAATCGGGCGTACGACGCCCTCGCCGCGGCCCATCATCGACTCCAGGCAGAAGGACCAGACTGCTACTATGACTTCACCATCCAGCTTTGACCAGTTCTCAGAGTATGCCAGACCGTTTGGTCTTGCCGAAGCGAGACGCGGTGGAGCCGTGACGCTGGCCGTCGAACAGGAATTGGATCGACTGGCCACGCTCTCGGACTTCGAGTACGCCCGCATCCGTACGGATGCGGCAAAGCATCTCAGTGTGCAAGCCAAGGCCCTTGATGCCGAACGGAAACGGCGACGAGGGGCAGAAAGCCTCCCCGGCGCTACCGGGCTAGGCAAAGTACTGCGCTTGCCAGAGATTGAGCCAGCGGCCGATCCTGTCAATGGACCTGCGCTGCTCGACATGCTCACGCGCACCGTGCAGCAATACGTGATCCTCCCACGCTTTGGGGCACTGGCTATCGCGCTGTGGGTCATCCGCGCTCACGCCGACGCAGCTTTCGACACGAGCCCCCGCCTTGTCCTATCGTCGCCCGAAAAACGATGCGGTAAGACCACACTACTCGAACTCCTCACAAGGCTTGTCCCGCGCCCTCTGCCCACATCCAATGCCAGCCCGGCCGTCCTCTACCGAGCCATTGAGGCTAGTCAGCCAACGCTGCTCATTGACGAAATGGATTCGTTCAAAGATGCCCATGAGGAATTGCGCGGCATCTTAAACAGTGGGCACCGTCGCGAGACGGCTATCGTACTTCGCACTGTCGGGGATGACCATGAACCTCGCACCTTTTCAACCTGGTGCCCGATGGTGTTGGCCGCCATCGGACACCTGCCCAGCACGATTGAGGACCGGGCCGTCATTATTCCCATGCGCCGAAGGGCACCCGGTGAACAGGTTCAACGCATTCGCTGGGGTGGGCAAGCGGGCAGGGCCATCCGCACACAATTGACGGTACAGGCAAGAGCGTGTGCACGGTGGGCCGGCGACCATCGGCCCCGGCTAGAGGATGCCGAACCCGTCGTCCCAGACGCGCTGAACGATCGGGCGGCCGATAACTGGCGCCCCCTGCTGGCCATTGCTGAGGCGATTGGAGGGGACTGGGCGGACCAGGCCAGGCAAGCTGCGCTCGACCTCTCGGGACAACCGGCCCAAGACACGGAGTCGATCGGGGTCCAATTGCTGACGGATCTGCGCGGGTTCTTCGAGAAGCGAGACGGGAGCCCGCTGGGCTCACAGGAAGCCTGTGACCTCCTGGCAGCGATGGAGGAACGGCCCTGGGGGGATTGGAAGCATGGCAAAGCCATTTCTCCTCATCAGCTCGCCCGGTTGCTCAAGCCCTATGGGGTCGGGTCCCGCAACCTCCGTGTCGGAGACAAGGCGGGGATCAAAGGCTATTCCATGGAGGACTTCAGTGACGCCTTCACACGCTATATACCCCAGACCCCCCTTTCAATCCGCTACGCCGCTACAAGCCGCTCCCAGAGCGGCGATCCCCCACTCTTTCAATCCGCTACACCCCAAGCCTGTAGCGTTTCCGAAAACGCATCAAACCCCGCTCCAGATGCGGGATGTAGCGTTGTAGCGGATCAAAATGGGGATCTGGGCGACGCGCTCACGATTTATGAGGCAGACCCATGCTAATCGAGGCCATCGCCCGTCCAATTCGGTACTGCCTGGTGGATGGGAAGCAGGTGCACCTGACACCAGGCATTCCCACTGATCTCCCGGAGCCACAAGCCCAGATTCTGCTGCAAAAGGCTGTCGGACAAGTCCGTCTCGTTGCGCAGCCTCCTCTCCCCCGTGAGGAGACCATTACGATTCAAGCGGCGCCTTGTCAGCGTCCAGTCTGGTGGAAGTCGGCGTCCGGCCAGATTCTTGGCCCGGCCCAGGTTACGCACTTTGCACAAGTAACCGATTCGCAAGGCCGTGACCTGTTTTGGCTCTGCCTCGACTATCAAGGCTCCTGGCATTGGGTGCGGGAAGACCGGTTGAGAGCGAAAGGCTCCCGAAAACGAGATCCGAAGTTTTGCAAGGAGGGCCAGCCGTATACCCCATGAACGAGAACAATTCTCCCCAGGTAACTGATCTAATCGGCGCACTGGAGCGTGTCGTGATCTCTCTTGGGCCGACATACCTTTCGGACGTGATCGGCGACCTTGAGCGAGTCAAGACCATAGCCCTGTACAAGCTCATGACCAGCACAACGCCGACCCCGACACCGGCCGAGACCGGGCGCTATCTCACCGTGACGGAAGTGTGCGAGCGATATGGGACCTCTCCGAAGTGGCTGTATCGCCACAAAAAGCAGATGCCCCACAGCCAGCCATCGAGGAAGGTCCTGTTGTTTCCTGAGAAGGGCATTGAGAAGTGGTTTGCATCTCGACGGGCTTGACAGACGTTGTATAACTAAGTTATATGTTCGCCAACATGCACGGCAAGGAGCTACGAAGACTGCGAATGGTGTTAGGGCTGACCCAAGCGAAACTCGCTGAGGCCGTGGGAGTCACGACGAACGCCATTGCCTTAGCGGAGAGGGGAGAGCGGGGGATTAGCGAACCCCTGGCCCGTCTCGTCAAGATGCTGGTTCAGGTTCACACCGGGCAACTCGTTCCGACAAGACGCACGACCAAGAGGAGGACCTGATGAAGCGGCGCGGCCTTGGCACTCTCTTTCAACGGGGCTCGACCTGGTGGGTTCAGTACTACTACCGCGGGCAACGCTACCGGGAATCCTCCGAATCGACGAACGAGCAGGATGCTGTGAAGCTCCTCAAGAAACGCCTCGGAGAGATGGGGCGAGGCCGATTCTGCGGGCCACAGCTTGAGAAAACGACCTTCGATGAACTCATTCGGATGCTGCGAGATGAATACGCCGTCAACCAACGTCGGTCGGTTCGACGGTTGGAAACAACGGTCAAGGCCCTGACGCCTGCCTTTGGCCATCGGCGCGCCTGTGACATCACTCTCGACGCCCTCAACCGTTACGTGGCCGATCGGCTGGCCGCCGGAATCGCGCCTGCGACCGTCAAGCTTGAATTGACCTATCTGCATCGCGCCTTCCGGTTGGCGGAGAGGGCAGGGAAAGCGATTTGTCCACCGTTCCCGGTGATCAGCATTCAGAACGCCCGGAAGGGCTTTTTTGAACGGCGGGACTTTGAAGCTGTGCGGGCGCATCTCCCAGAGGCATACCGAGGGGCTGTGACGTTCGCCTATCTGACCGGCTGGCGAACGCCGAGCGAAGTCCTCCCGCTGAGATGGAAGCAGGTTGATTTCCAGGCGGGAACCGTGAGACTGGAACCGGGCACGACCAAAAACGATGAGGGCCGAACCTTGCCGTTTGCCGTGCTCCCGGAACTCGCCTATGTCCTGCGGAATCAGTGGGAGAAGGCCCTTGCCCTGGAAATGCAGACCGGGCAAGCGGTGCCGTGGGTGTTCTTCTGGAATGATCGGGGGACGGTGAAGTCTATTCACGTGAAGGCCCTGTATCGCCGATGGAGAGACGCCTGCACGCGGGCGGGTGTCCCTGAACGGATTCCCCATGACTTTCGACGGACGGCGGTCAGAAACTTTGAGCGGGCAGGGGTTCCGCGGTCTGTGGCGATGAGGCTGACCGGGCACAAGACCGAAGCCGTCTATCGGCGCTATGCGATTGTGAGCGAGGCGGACTTATCGGAGGGACTCAAGCGGCTGGCCAACCTTCAAGACCTTCAAAAAATCGAGAACCGCCACAGAACCGCCACAGTTGAGGGTCAAAATCTTCATTTTTCGCGGAAAAATATGGCGGAGGGGGCGAGATTTGAACTCGCGGACAGGTTACCCCGTCTCCGGTTTTCAAGACCGGCACGTTCGGCCACTCCGTCACCCCTCCAGACCCAGATGATCGTTAACGCCGGCGCTTCAGGCACACGCGATTCGGAATGATGCCCCCTCGCAGCCTCCAAGGCTGACTGGCGCTCGGTGCCAGGTCGGCTGACGCCAATCGGTCTGGCCCCACCGGAAGCTAGGCTGAAATGCGATCCAACCCGCCCATGTACGGACGCAACGCCGTGGGAATGGCCACGTTCCCATCCGCGTCCTGATAGTTTTCCAATACGGCCACCAGGGTCCGTCCGACCGCCAGACCGGAACCGTTGAGAGTATGCACGAACTCGGTTTTGCCGTCCTTCTTTCCCTGACCCACGCGAACACGGATGTTGGCGCGCCGCGCCTGAAACGCTTCGAAGTTACTGCAGGAGGAAATCTCTCGAAAGACCCCTTGCGAAGGGAGCCAGACCTCCAGATCGTAGGTTTTGGCCGCGGCAAATCCCATGTCTTCCGCGCAGAGCGCCATGACCCGGTAGGGGAGACCGAGTCCGCGCAAGATCGCCTCGGCATGGCCGGTCAACCGCTCGAGTTCCTCGTAAGACTGCTCCGCTTTGACGAAGCTGACCAATTCGACCTTGTTGAACTGATGCTGCCGGATGAGTCCTCTCGTGTCTTTCCCGTACGATCCGGCCTCTCGACGAAAACACGGGGTGTAGGCGGCGTAGCGCCGAGGAAGCGTCTGCTCGTCGAGAATTTCTTCCCGATGAAAGTTGGTTACCGGCACTTCGGCCGTCGGGATCAGCAGATACGGATCATCCCGCAAATGAAAGAGATCTTCCTCGAACTTGGGCAATTGCCCGGTGCCGGTCATGGACGCCCGATTGACCAGGAACGGAGGCACCATTTCGCGGTACCCGTGCCGGTCCACGTGGCAGTCCAGCATGTAGTTGATCAGGGCCCGCTCCAGCTTGGCCCCCAGCCCTGTCAGCACCGCAAAGCGCGCGCCGGCGATTTTGGCGGCGCGTTCGAAATCCAGGATGCCCAAGCGTTCGCCGAGCTCCCAATGCGGACGAGGAAACCAGGTCATGGCCGGCGGCGCTCCCCAGCGGCGCACCTCCACGTTCTCGCTCGCGTCACGTCCGGCAGGGACCGACGCGTGGGGCAGATTCGGAATCCGCAGCGCGAGTTGCTCGAGTCGTTCTTCGACCCCTCGCAGACCTTCCTCGGCCTCGCGGATGCGATCCCCCAGCGCCTTCATCTCCGCCATCGTCGCGTCTGCGGATTGGCCGACGCGCTTCAGCCGCGCGACTTCCTCCGAACCCTTTTTTAGGTCGTGCCGGAGCTGCTCGACGTGCGCCGCGAGACCTTTGCGTTCCGTCAGCACCTTCCGGAGGTCGTCCCACGCCACATCGGCGCCGCGGGCGGCCAACTGTTCGCGCAGACTGTCGAGATTGTCTCGGAGGTAGCGGAGATCGTACATGGAGGGCCTACCGTGCGCCCGGACAATAGCATCGGCCTGGAACGGAGTCAAACCGCGCGCCGCACAAGCGTCGCGGTCCCTTGACAGCCTGACCGCCGGCGCGCCAGGATGCCTCGTGCGCGCGGTCAAGAACCCACCCAATCCATTCGACTCCCGGCATCGGGAGCTTCTGGAGCCGGCGCCCGACGCCGCGGTGGACGTCTATGAAGACGCCACGCGGGAGATCCTTAGCCGAAACGACAGTCCCGACCTGGCCTTTCGTTGGAGCGTGAACCCCTACCGGGGGTGTTTCCATGCCTGCGCCTATTGCTACGCGCGTCCTTCCCACGAGTATTGGGGCTTCGGCGCCGGCACCGATTTCGAATCGAAGTTGATGATCAAACCGGATGCGGCACGCCTCCTTCGCCAGGCCTTTCTGCGTCCCTCGTGGCGCGGCGAGTTGGTCGTCTTCTCCGGCAACACCGACTGCTATCAACCGATCGAAGCCGTCTACGGGCTGACGCGGGCGTGCCTGGAGGTCTGCGCCGAGTTCTGCAATCCCGTGGCCCTCATCACCAAGGGGACTTTGATTCTACGGGACCTCGACGTCCTGCTCGACCTCCACCGCCGGGCTTGGATCAAGATCTACCTCAGCATTCCCTTTGCCTCCGCCGAAACGGCCCGCAAGATCGAACCGCATGTCCCGTCGCCGGAGAAGCGATTCGAGACGCTTGGCGCGCTGTCCGAGGCCGGATTGCCGACCGGCGTGTCGCTCGCGCCCATCATCCCCGGTTTGAACGACCACGACATCGTCGGTATCTTGCGCCGCGCCCGCCGAGCCGGCGCGACCGAGGCCTTCATGAACTTGCTGCGGCTCCCGGGCAGCACGAAGACGATTTTCAGCGAGCGCCTGACGGAAGCCTTCCCCGAACGATCCGGCATGGTGCTGCATCGTATCCGGCGCGCACGGGAGGGAACGGCTTCGGAGACCGCCTTCTTCGATCGCCATCGGGGTCAAGATGCGGCCTGGGAGGTGACCCGCCGGTTATTCGAGGTGACCTGCCGATGGGTGGGCATGTCCGGACACCAGATGGCCCAGCTCCCGAACACGTTTCGCCGCCCTGGGCCGATCCAAACCGGCCTGTTCGAGGAGATGGCGCCATGAAGCACAATCCCGGTTTTCTCAAGCTGGTGGAAGAGACGCGGCCGCGGGTGCGGACCTGCACGGTGAGTGACGTGAAGGCCAGGCTGGATCGCGGGGAGCGGTTTCACCTCCTCGACGTTCGTGAAGAATCCGAGTTCGCGCTGGACCATGCGGCCGGCGCCCGCCATCTGGGGAAGGGCATCATCGAGCGGGACATCGAAGCGATCATTCCGGACAGACAGGCTCCTATCGTCCTTTACTGCGGAGGCGGATTTCGCTCGGTGCTGGCCGCGGATGCGTTGGGCCGAATGGGCTATACCGACGTCGTCTCCATGGACGGCGGGATTCGGGCATGGCGGGAAGCCGGCTACCCGCTGTCGCCCGAGAGACGATAGACACCATGCGGCTGTCTCGACGCGACTTTCTCGGCCGAGTCGGGTTCGGCGCCACGCTCGGCCTGGCCCTGGCCAAGGGGCCGCAGTCGCTGATCTCCGAGCTGTTGTTCGAGCCGGAGGCGCCGCTCGTGACCGCGCACCCGTTGCCGTCGAACCCGTTCGTGGACGGAGAGCGGGCCCTCGTGGCCGTGATCCATGGGACCGATCCCGCGGCCATGCTCGCCGAAGGCCTGCGGCTCCTGGGCGGCTTCGATCGCCTCGATCTCCGAGGCAAACGGGTCCTGATCAAACCCAACCTCTTGAACGACCGGCCGCCGCCGACGACGACGAATCCCCTGGTCGTCGAGGCACTGGCGCGGATGGTCCGCTCGTCCGGAGCGACCGGCGTCACCGTCGCGGACAGTTCCGGCATGATTCGGTTTCCCACCCGGGAGAATTTCATCGCCACTGGCATGCAAACGGCCGCCGAACGGGCGGGGGCCGGCGTTCTCTCGCTCGAAGACGCGCCCTGGGTCCGGATCGAGCCTTCTGCGGCGACGATCATGCGCCGCTACCTCGTGTCGAAACCGGTCTACGACGCCGATCTCGTGCTGAACGTGCCCGTGGTCAAGACGCATCGATTCGCGGAGTATTCATGCGCGCTCAAGAACCTGGTCGGCATTATCCATCCCCGCCACCGTCCCTCTCTGGCGTTTCTCTCGGGACGCTGGCACGAACGGATCGCCGAGTTGAACCTCGCCGTCCATCCCAAGCTCACCGTGGCGGACGCGACCAGGATCATGATCGACGGAGGTCCGACGAGCGGGACCGCCGCCGAAGCCAACCTGTTGCTCCTGAGCGGAGATCGCGTGGCGCTCGACGCCGTCGCGCTCGCGTTGCTCCGCTCGTTCGGAGCCTGGTCCAAAGATCCGGGGCTCACCGTCTGGGATCAGCGACAGATCAAACGGGCAGGGGAGTTGGGACTGGGGGCGAGCAACGCCGCACAGCTCTCGATCGTCGGCGCGAGCATCGACGGGGAGCGGAGACGATTTGAACGTCTCCTCGCGGACTTGAAGCGGGAAGTCGGCCTGCCCGCGAGCTAGCTACTTATTGACGCGGTCGAACTCCTTGATGACCTGATCGGTCAGATCGATCGTGTCCTTGTTATAAATGACGATCTTGATCGTCTGCTCGCTGCCTTTGTCCACGACGAGCGTGAAGCCGCCCTTCTCCGCCACCGCCTGCGTGGATTGAGCGATCTTCTTCATGTATTCGTCGACCAGTCCTTTTTGTTTCTGCGCCAACTCCTGATTGAACTCCTGCAGGCGCTTTTGATAATCCGCGATCTTCGTGCGGAACTTCTCTTGCTTCTCCTTCTTCGCGGCCTCGCTCAGGGACGCCTCCTGCTCCTTGAGCTGCTTCTCCAAGTTCTTGAGATCCTCCTCGTCTTGAGCCAGGAGCTTCTGTCGAGCCTGGGCATATTCGCGCAAGGCGTCCAGCGCCCGCCGGCCCGCCTTCGTCTTCTCGAGCACCACCTGGGGGTCGATCACCCCCATCTTGAAGTCGGCCGCCGACGCGGGGAAGGCGGCCAACTCGATCGCGCCGGCGAGGGCCAGGGCAAGCACGGCGTGCACGATTCTCGACAGACGCACCATCTGAGGACTCCTTTCGGATAATGGCGTAGGGATCTGGATGAACGCGTGAGAATAGCGCCGGCGCAGGGCGGAGTCAAGGCGCATGCGGCCGGCCGGCGCGGCGGCGGAGCTCTTCTCATTGTCGACCGGATGGCCGACGTGAACAGATTCCTCCGCGACTCGATGGGGAGGGCGGCAGAGGCGTGACTCAGCCGAAGTAGCGGCTGGTGTCGACCTTGTACTCGGTATTGTCGATGAGTCGAACGATGCTGCGCGTGAAGTCGCCGTCGGAGTTTTTCTCCCGGAGATCCACTTCGGGCCCTTCGATCATCGTTCCCTGCGCATCGCTGATGATCTTCACCACTGGGCGCTCGGCGAATTCCTTTTCCTGGGCCGGGCTGACGACCACCGCCAATTCATCGGTATCGAGCATGACCAGGCTGCCGATCGGGATGATGCCCACGCAGGTCGAGAAGAGCTTCAGCAGCACCGGGTCGAAGGATTGCCCGGACTTGTTGAACATGAACTGCAACACCTTGCCCGGCGCCATCGGCTCGCGTCGATACACGCGCGACGAAGTCATGGCGTCATAGCAGTCGGCGATCGTCAAAATCCGGCCCGTAAGGGAGAGGGTCCACGGCACCGACAGCTTGGGATAGCCGGAAAAATCCAGGTTCATGTGATGCTCGAACGAGGCGGCGGCCATCCGTCCCGGGAGATTGCCGATCCCGCGCAACTTGGTGAGCGTCAAGACCCCTTCCGTCGGATGCTGCCGCATGGCCGCCCATTCGTCTTGGGTGAACTCGCCGGGCTTGTTCAACACCTCCAAGGGAATCGTGGTTTTGCCGACGTCATGAAAGAGCGCGGCCAGGCCGAGGTCGGCGAGCTCCACCTTAGGATACCCGGCGCGGTTCCCCAGGGCGACCGACAGGAGCGCGACATTGACCGAGTGATTGTGGGTGTATTGATCGTGGCACCGCAGGGTCGTGAGGCCCAACAGCGCGGTCGGGTCGTGCATCATCAGATCGACGATGTTTTGAATGGCCCGCTTCGCGGTTTTGAAACTCACGTTGCCGCCGTCGCGCACGCTCTGCGTGAGCTGGCCAACCGCGTTCGCCGCACGTCCATACCCATTCTTCGCCTTGGTCCTGGCCAGCGTCTTGGGATCGATCGGCGCGGCCGCGTCGCCGGCGTCCGCCGACTCGGACTGGCGGTTGGCTGCGATCGCCCTGGGATCCTCAATGATCACGCCTTTGACGGCGTGCTCCTGCAGCTTGGTTCGCAGCGCGTCGAGAGCGGTGGCCCCGGGTTCCATCGTCACGAACATATGCGCGAATTCGCGAATGTCGTGCGTGGTCAGTTCATTGCTGAAGGAGATCCCTCCCACGCCCAGCCTGTTCATGCTGTCGATCACCCCGGTGAACACCAGCATCTGTTGGCTGTTCAGTCGCAAGTGGTGTTCGCCGAGAAACAGAAAGTCGTTCTGGACGCGGATCGTCACCGGCTCATCGTGAGCCAGGGTCTGGACCAGGGTCTGGATGGCTTCGACCGGTTTGTCGAGCGCGGTATTGGACTGTCCATGGAGCTTCGAGGTCTTGAGCAGCACGTTGAGCTGGGTCACGAGTTGCGCGCCCAGCATCAACACCTGTTGATCAAGAATGTCGCCGGCCTCGGAGCCCTTGCCGATCTTCGCAGACAGCGATCGCTCGTGGGTGAGGAGCGCGCCGGCCGTCGTATCGGGCTCGACCGACGCGGGCGAGGGCGGGGAGGGCGTCTGGTCCATACAGAAACCTTTGCGGTCAGGCCGGCCGCTGGCGCGGCGGCGACGTCAGGGCGGTGGTACAGGCTTGCCGAATGGTCGAGTTGCCCTTCTTTTGTCCGTACTCCAGCGCGGCGCGCGCGGCGGGCGTGCCGAGCCGGGCGAGGGCGTCCACGGCGACCAAGGCCAACTCTTCCTTCTTCTGTCTCCCGGTCCATCCCCAATCGGCCAGCAACGTTTGCCAATAGGGGACGGCGGCGTCTCCGGCGGATGCGCGAATCGCATGAAAGATCGCTCGTTTCTCGGCCGGAGGACGATCGGCGAATTGCTCCTGTTGCAGCAGGGGCTCCCACACGTCGAAGGGAGCCGTATAGTGACCGCTGCTCAACAGCTTGAGCGCATTGAGCCGGATCAGTTCCTCCTCGTCGTTCACGAAGGTGACGAGCTTGCCGCCGTTCCCGGTAGGCCGTAGTTGGGCGATGGCGCGAAGCACCTCGCGACGGACCGAGGCATCGGGATAGCGAACCAGTTTTTCAATCGCCTCCGCGAAGCGCGGGTCGTTCAACTTGACGAGAATGGCGATGATCGCCTTCACGACGTGGGGACGTTTGTCGGTCAGGGCGCGGAGCAGGGGGTCCGGATGGTCCTTGCCCAGCGCGGCCAATACGTTCGTGACCGCGGTGCGATGTTCGGGAAACTGGAGGTTCCCGAGCAGGGCGCAGAGGGAGGGAATGGCGTCGCCGGAGAGCTGACCCAGGTAGTCCGCCAGACCGTCGATGCAAACGTCGGCGCTGCGGTTGAGCGGCGTCTCGAGGAGCTTCAGGCGATCCGGCTGGACGCTCGCGGCGAGAATGGCGCGAATCTGCTCTTTATGGGCCGGCCCGAGCGTGCCGCTGAGCGCTTCCATCTCGCGAAGCAAGGCCGTGATCTCGATGAGCGTCACCCAATTCCCCGCGCGCATGAGCGCGTCGATCGCTCCCCCGAAGATCTCGATGGCCTTGGTAAGCAGCGCGGGAGAGGATTCGGACGCGAGAATCACCTTGATCATCTCGAGCACGTGCATGGTCGGATCGGTTGCGCTCTCGGCCTCGATCTCCTGCGCCAGCTTGTGCATCTCCTCGTCGGACACGTCGTAGCCGACCAGGCCGGCCGCCGAACCCCGTCCGGGTCCGCCTCCTCCTCGCGCTTTTTCCCTCGCCACGACGTCGCGCAAGGATTCCGGCGCAGGGCCGAGGAAACCGTTTTCGCTCAACCGGAAGAGGTCCGACTCCACGGAGGATTTCACGATTTCCTCGGCGGTGACGACGGTGATCGTCGTGAGATTTTTCGCCCAAATTCTGGTCACGATGTCGTCGTCGGCATCGGAGCCGTCGGAGGCGCCCCAGAGCGAGTCCAGGAAGGCCCGCAGGTCTTCCTCGGTCACCCCTTCGTGGAACGCCAGTTCTCGGATCCCGTCGCTGTAGAGCTTGAAGGCGAGATTTTCCCCGAGCGCCTCCTCCGTCGCGTAGACGCACTGGTCCTTGAAGAACAGTTCGGAACGTTGGACCAGGAATCCCATCGTGGGATAACTTTCCAGATGTGTGCTCAATTCCTGATAAAACTGCGTGAAGAATTTGGCCGCCACCGCGTTGGTGGCCCCGTAAGTGCGAGCGGATTTCGCCATGCGGTCCAGGAGACGCAGCAACTGCTTGACCGAGACGATTTCAGGGTCGGTGTCCCGAGGAGGAATCTTGGTGAGAGGAGCGGCGCTCGGCTGCGACATGGCTCAGCGTACAAGTATGACGGAATCCCCCAACGGTCAAGAAAATACGCCGTCTTGGCCCCGGCGGCTCCCCGGCAGCCGGATTGTATCCTGGCCTCCCGTTGCGTAGAATCCGACGGAGCATGACCCGTTCACTGCCGCGCATCATCTGCTTCGGCGACAGCCTCACGGCGGGGTTTCAGACGCCGACCCCTGCCAACCCGGCCGGCCGCGAGACCCCCTACGGGGACGTCCTTCAAGAGCGGTTGGGCACCCTCGCAACCGTGGTGGTCAGCGGGATCTGCGGGGAACTGACCGGAGAAATGGTCCTGCGCTTTTCCCGGGACGTGCTCGACCGACACCCGGCCGTCGTCATCATTCTCGGCGGCACCAACGATCTGGGGTGGAATGCGCAGCCGCCCGAGATCATGCGGAACCTGTCGACGCTCTACGGACGGGCCAGGAGCGCGGGCATCATCCCCGTTCCCGTCACCGTTCCGTCCATTCGTGCGGACGGTGCCGACGCCGGACCCGATGCGGCCACCTGGATCGCCGACCATCTGGAACGCCGCCGCCGCTTGAACCGCCTCATCCTGAACTATGCGCAGACGCATCGCCTGCCGGCCCTGGATCTCTTCGAAGCCACGGCCGAACCGGACAGTCACTTGCTCGCCGCGCCCTATTCCAACGACGGGCTGCATTTCTCGACCGAAGGCTACCGGCTTTTCGGGATGCTGCTGTACGAGCAGGTGTTGGCCCCACGATTGCGGGACTGGCTCGGCGCCGGACTCGCGCCATGATCCGGGACGTGACCGATTGGGACTTCGAACGGGTGGTGGAGCGCTCGCCGATCCCGGTCTTGGTGGAGTTCTGGCAGCCGGGCTGCGGGCATTGTCGGGCGGTGCTGCGCGAGTTGGAGCAACTTCAGGAGGAACTGGGCGACCGCATCCTGATCGCCAGAGTGAACGTGCAGGAGCACCGCCAGGTCGCGGCCGAACTGGAGATTACCTCGCTTCCGGCACTGGCCCTCTTCGAAGCAGGTGAGTTTCGTCGCTTTATCGGCGGGCTCGGCAAGAAAGACCACATCCGCGCACAACTGCACCTCGACGGCTAGACGAGTCGCCAGCTCCGGCCGTCGTTTTGAATCATCCGGTCCGCCTCGACCGGCCCCCACGTCCCGGCCTGATATTCAGGCAGCCAGCGCGAACCCTGCTGCGCCCATCCGTCCAGTATGTCCGTAATCCAGGCCCAGGACGCCTCGACGGCGTCGCGTCGCATGAAGCGGGACGCGTCTCCCGCCATCACGTCGAGCAAGAGCCGCTCGTAGGCCTCCGGGGAGGGGCGGCCGAACGCCTCGCAGTACTTGAAGCTCATTTCAACCGGATGGGTCTGCGCCCGGGTGCCGGGCACTCGCGAGATGATGCGCATGGCCAGGCCCTCTTCCGGCTGAATCCGGAGAATCAGCACATTGGGCGGCAGGGGTTGGCTCGGATTGGCGTTGAACAGAATCTGGGGAATCTCCTTGAATTGCACCGCCACCTCGCTCGCCCGCTTCGGCAGCGCCTTGCCGGTTCGCAGATAGAACGGCACTCCGGACCATCGCCAATTCTCGACAAAACACTTCAGCGCCACGTAAGTCTCGGTCGTGGAGTCGGGATTCACTCCGGGCTCGCGCCGATAGCCCGGCACGCGGCCGCCGTGTACGGTCCCTTCGGCATATTGGGCCCGCACGGTGAACCGTTCGACGTCCTTGCCGCGGATCGGCCGCAGACACCGCAGGACCTCCATCTTTTCGTTTCGGACCACGTCGGGATCGAGCGAATAGGGGGGCTCCATCGCCACCAGACAGAGGAGCTGCAACAGATGGTTCTGGATCATGTCCCGCAGCGCTCCGGCCTCTTCATAGTACGCGGCTCGCGTGCCGACGCCTTCGGCTTCGCTGACCGTGATCTGCACGTGATCGATGTATTTATGATTCCAGATCGGCTCGAACAGGCTGTTGCCGAATCGAACCACCATCAGATTCTGCACGGTTTCCTTCCCGAGATAGTGATCGATCCTGAAGATCTGCGACTCGTCGAAGACCCGCCCCGTCACGGCATTGATCTGCTTCGCCGACTCCAAGTCACGACCGACCGGTTTTTCGACGATGATCCGGGAATAGGGCTGCGCGGCGGCCGGTTTCACCGCGAGCCCCGCCTGTTCCAGCCCCTCGCAGACGGGAGCGAAGGAACTGGGCGGGATGCTCAAATAGAAGATGCGGTTTCCGGGCAGGCTCAACTCGCCCTCGATCTGCTCCGCGCGAGCCTTGAGCCGCAGGTAGGTCTCGGGGTCGTCGTTGTCTCCCACGACGTAGAAGAGCCGTTGCGAGAATGCCGCCCAGGTCTCCTCGCTCAAGGCCTGTCGCGAGTGTTTATGAATCCCTTCCTTGGCGACGGCGCGGAACTCGTCGTCGTTCATGCCCTTGCGGCCCAACCCGATGACGGCATAGGAGGACGGCAGCAGCCCGTCGAGCAGGAGATTGTAGAGCGCGGGGATCAAGCGGCGACGGGCCAAATCACCGGACCCGCCGAAGATGACCACCGTGCAGGGGCTGACCGGGGGCGCAATCTCGTTGACGACTTTCACCTGGATACGGTCGGTGTCAGTATCGGAGGACATAGCCGCTTCCCTTTACATGAGTGCGTTCATCGGCGGACGGCGTGCCCGCCGAATGCGTTCCGCAGCGCCGCCAGGAGCTTCTCCGCGAAGGATACCTCCTGCCTCGAGCGAAAGCGCGTAAACAGCGCCGCCGTCAGGGTCGGCACCGGCACGTCCTTGTCGAGAGCGTCCTGAATCATCCATCGCCCCTCGCCGGAATCCTGGACGTAGCCTTTTAACGAGTCCAACTTCGGGTCGTCCTTCAACGCGACGGCGGCCAATTCGAGCAGCCACGAGCGCACGACGCTACCGTGCATCCAGAGATCGGCGATGCGGGCCAAGTCCAGGTTGTACCCGCTCTTGGCCATCAACTCGAAACCCTCGGCGTAGCCCTGCATCATGCTGTACTCAATGCCGTTGTGCACCATCTTCACATAATGGCCGGCGCCGACCCCGCCGACGTGGGCCCATCCGTCCACCGGGGCCAGGGTCGTGAAGATCGGCGCAAGCCGCTTCACCACGTCGGCGTCCCCGCCCACCATGAGGCAATAGCCGTTCTTCAACCCCCAAACCCCGCCGCTGGTGCCGGCGTCGACGTAATGCAGCCCCTTGGCCCTGAGTTCGCTCGCCCGCCGCACGTCGTCGTGGAAGCGGGTATTGCCCCCGTCGATGATCGTATCGCCGGCGTGCAGCAACCCCGCGACCGCATGAATCGTTTCCTCGGTCGGCGCGCCGGACGGTACCATGATCCACACCGCGCGCGGAGCCGTCAGTTTCCCGACAAGGTCGGCCATGGAGTCGGCGCCGACGCACCCGTGGCCTTCCGCCTCCTTGATCACCGCCGTGACGCGATCGTACACGACCACGCGATGGTTGTCGCGGCGCAACCGCGTGACCATGTTCATGCCCATCTTGCCAAGGCCGATAAAACCAATGTCCATGGGCAACCCTCCTGTGTTCGCGAAAGTCGGGAAACACGGCCGGCGCCTCAGCGCGCGCCGCTCCCTCAGGGTGAGATGCATGCCGCCGGCCGGCTTGGGCCGGCTGACCTCCCGCCCGTCCAGTCGCCCGGGCGGCCTAGTCGATCCGGGCCGGAAGCGGAATATCCTTCAAGAGGAGATCGGTCAACTGCCGTCCAAGATTGAGACGCTCCCCGAGGGACCCGGTCTGCTGAAACCGCTCAATGAGCGTCCCGACCGTCTGGTCGCGTGACGTCAAGAATCGGATCATGTCCGCGGGGGCCGTGGGCCAGAGTCCCCGCAACCGGAAAAACGCGGTGAGGTACTGATCCAGAAAACCGGCCAATAAATAGTGCGCCGTGGCCGGTTTCCGTTGAAGATCTTCGGCCTTGCCGAGCCAGTGCAGGCATTCCGTCTTGAGACGGATCTGCTCGTACATCGAGGCCCTGGGCGGACCCTGCCGGAAGCGGTCGTTCGCGGCCTCGATGAGCTTCGCCGCCACGCCCTCGTGTTCGAAGAGAACCCGGGCTTTACGCAGGAGCGGCGGCAGTCGGAGGGAGGTCCGCAGGTCCTCCTCGATGACGCGCTGGCCGGAATACCGAATATCGATCGTGCGATCGTTCACGCGGAACAATTCGTCGCGGACGTCGTCCGCCTTGACGACGGCGACCAGGTCGATATCACTATGCGCCGTCATCATACGCCGGGCCGCCGAGCCGACCAACAACACCGCCACTAGGTCGCCGCCGCGCTTGCCCTTGACGTAGCGAAGCGTCGCCGCGAGCACCTCGTCGAATCCGGGCGGCTCCACGGTCTCGGGCGCAGGCGGCGGTTCCGGAACGGGGATCAGTTCGGCGTTCAGCTCCTCCCGCGTGGGAGGCGTCGAGGGCGACAGGGATGGGGAGGACTGGAAATCCATCATGTCAGGAACCCGCCGCGCGGAGCTGAGCGTCGAGCTCGCGGATCCGGCCGGGCAGGGCGTCCAGCCATTCCTCGAACGACTGATCCGCATCCACGACGATCTCCAGTTTCCCGTTCGTCAGACGCCGGACCAGACCCGGTCGCTCGGGCGAGAGGGGAATCTCCACCCATTCCCGATCGAGACCCAGTTGATCGGTGACCTCAAGGATAGCGCTGATTTGTTGGAAGGAGAGAACCGCGTCGTTCATGGAATTCGAGGGTCCGGCACCGCAACTCATGGGCATTCTAAGGAGCGGATGGAAGATGTGTCAATCAACGAACGCGGAATCGGCGCAGGGAGAATCGGCGACCCGGGACGATCCGGGCGTCGTCACGACGGCAGGAGCGCGCAATAACCGAGCCCCCGCCGATCGACGGCGGGACTACGTCGACAACACCTGCCGGATGACCGCCGCGGCTCGTTCGATGTCCGACCCGCTGACATCCAGATGCGTGACGGCCCGAAACGTCGAGGGCCCCACGGCGTTGATCAGCACGCCCGCGGCCTTCAGCGCCGCCACGACCTCGCCGGCCGTGCGCCGCGAGTCGACCAGGTCGAACATCACGATGTTGGTTTCCACGCGCCCAAGGTCCAGCTTCACGTTTGGAATCGCTCGCAGCGCGCGGGCGAGCAGTTTGGCGTGATCGTGGTCGTCCTTGAGGCGGGGGATATTGTGCTCCAGCGCATACAACCCTGCGGCGGCGACGATGCCGGCCTGCCGCATGGCGCCGCCGTACATCCGCCGGTAGCGCCGCAGTTGCGCCATCAGCTCCTCGCTGTTCGTTGCGATCACCGAGCCGACCGGCGCCCCCAACCCTTTCGACAGGCAAAAGGAGACGGTATCGAAATGCTGCGTGTACGCGATCGGGGGAATCCCCGCCGCTACGACCGCGTTGAACAGCCGGGCTCCGTCCAAGTGCATCGGAATGCGGTGGGCTTGCGCGACCGCGCGAATCCGCTCGATGGTCGACAGCGAGTACAAGGCACCTCCGCCGCTGTTGTGGGTGTTCTCCAGACAGATCAGCCCGGTGGGCAGCGTGTAGGGGTCCTTGGGGCGAATGGCGGCCTCGACCTGCTCGGGACTGAGCAGTCCCCGCTCGGTAGGCACCATGTGGAGTTGCACACCGGACAGCGCCGAGGCGGCCCCCTGCTCGTACCGCACGATATGGGCCCGACTGTCGACGATCACCTCGTCGCCCGGTTTGGTTTGGACGCGAATCGCCAGTTGATTGGCCATCGTTCCGGACGGCACGAAGAGGGCATAGGTTTTTCCCACGAGCGCGGCGGCCTTCTCTTGCAAGGCATTGACGGTGGGATCCTCCCCATAGACATCGTCCCCGACCGGCGCGTGCGCCATCGCCTCGCGCATCCCGGGGGACGGTTTCGTCACGGTATCGCTGCGCAGGTCGACGATCATGCCGGGCGCTCCACCGTGGCGCGGTCTTCGATCCGAACGTGCTGGCGTGCGAGCACGGGATAGAGCGTGAAGATGGGGGTATTGAACGGCACGAGGGCGCTCTCCGCCCCGGGCAACAATTGGAGGTGCAAGTTGACGAAATTGTAGCTCAAGCCGTCCTGCCACGGTTGGCGGAACGACTCCGTGTACGCCGCCGTCTTGTCGGAGGCGTAGGTGCGGGTCATCAGACCCGACCCGCCCAGCAGGCCGTACTCGTGCAGGTCCGGCGCGCCCTGAATTAACAACGAGACGACCGACGCGTCGAACCAGACTTTGAATTTGCAGCTCACCTGCACGAAGGGCCCGAGGCTGCCCGTATGCTCCAGCACGTCCTGCGGAAAGCGATACTCCGGCGGCAGATCGCCGCCACCCTCCGGCGGGGCCAGCGGAAACTCCGGTTCTCTCACCGCCGAGGCCGACACGAACAAAAGGTGGGGATCGTCCAAGGCGACGTCCAAGACTTGGCCGTCATGATAGCCGCACAATTTGCCCATTTCGTACCGAAGCGGATACGAATAGCCGAGCTTCGCGTAAAAGATGCGGACTCCTGCCTCCAGCGGCTCTTCCGGGCTCCGGCTGATCTTCAGGTCGAAGGGCAACAGGAGGTGAAACGCGTTCGTGCGAGCGCTCATGAACGGCGCGCAGGCGCCGGGGAATTCCTTGTGGATGGCCGCGTTCTCCGGCTCGAACTTCTTCGGGGTGCCCCCGAAATGCACCGCCGTCTTCGCCTCCTGGGGCATCCGGTACTTCTGCTGGTAGTAGGCGGAGGCCCGCTTTTGGGCGATGTCCAGGAAATACTCCGGCGCATCGGTTTCGACGACCAGCCGCTGCTGCCGGAGATCGTGCGCCCGCGGAACTCGCATGGCCTGGCTATAGATCTCCAACTCGGCCTTGGTCTTTTGAATGTCCTGCATGAGGTGCCTGGCCAAACCGGGCTCCCAGAAACGGGTTTGGGCCAGGAGGTCCTGCGCCTTCTCGAGGCACTCGAGCTTGTGGGTATAGCGTTTCGGTTCGGCCGCGAAGCTGTCGGCGACCGCCATATAGAGGTTGAAGCGTTCCTCCGGCGTCAAGCCGAGCTGGGCGAGGTCGTGGTCGCGGAGAAAGGATAGCGCCATCGGCCCGAAGGCCTCCTCCCGCCGGATGCAGAGGGTCATCAGATGATTGTAGTGCGCACGCGCATCGTCCGGTGTCATCATGCTCCTTCTTGTCGCGACCCGGCATTCTATGCGAGGGGTCGGCTGCCGGACAAGCCCGCGAACGAGGCTCAGGCGCTCCGTCTCTTCCTTGGTCGGCCCGCCCGATTCGGCTCGACGCTCGCCTGGCACACCTCTCGGCGGGCATGGTATAGTCCGCGGTTGCGCGCCCGGCCGATATCGGCCGGGCCGCGGACAGCCGGGGCGCCACCGGGATCGGTGGGCCCGCGCCATTGTCACCACCTGCGTGAGCGGCGCCCAACACACACCGAGGACTCGCTATGGTTGAAGTTCCCATTAAGATGTACATGACCAACGTATTGAAATCGTTGAAGGGAGTTGCCCGTCCCGTCGCCCTGCTGTCGGGCCCCGTGAAGGATCGCGCCTTATCGGCCCTCGCCGACGCGATCGAGGCGCAGGCCGAGAAATTACTCGCGGCGAACAAGGAAGACGTTCTCGCCGTCGGGAAATTATTGGAAGGGGAGAAGGACAAGGATCGAGTCAAGGCGGCCGTCGCGCGTGTGCGCCTCGACGAGGAGGACGTGACCGAGCTGGTTGTCCTGCTCCGGGGAATCGTCGACCTGCCCAACCCGGTGGGGGAGATGATCGATCAACGCGAGCAACCGAACGGGTTGCTGGTCACGCACATGCGGATGCCGCACGGCATTCTGGGCGTCCTCTCCGAGCTCAATCCGAAGCGCAACCTCGAGATCCTCGCCCTCTGTTTCAAGGCCGGCAACGTCACCGTGTTCCGCGGAGCTCCGGACTGGATGCACACCCATCGCTACCTGGGCACGCTCATTCGTACTGTCTTGGATGGCGAGAACGTCCCCCCGGCGGCCATCACGATGATCGAGCGGCCCGAGAAGGACGCCGCCCTGGAAATCATGCGGGCCACGCGGCAACAGATCGACGCGCTGATCGTGCGGGGCGGGCCCGGTCTCCGAAAGACCGCCGTCGAGACGTCGCGGATCCCGATTCTCTGTCACGACGGGGGCCTTTGCCACGGGTACATCGATGCGGACGCGGATCTGGCCATGGCGCAAAACCTCATCGTCAACGCCAAGGCGCAGAAGGCCGACGAACCGACGTCGGTCGATACGGTGCTGGTCCACAACAGCATCGCCCGGCAGTTCCTGCCGGCCCTGGTGCGGCGGATGCTGGACGAATTCAATATCGACGTGTACGGATGCCCCAAGACCGTCTCGATGATCGCGCCGCAGCCGCTGGCGGGTTACCGCAATTTGATACCGGCCCAGGAGGAGCATTGGACCACGCAGTTCTTTGCGCCGGCCCTGGCCGTCAAAATGGTGGACAACCTCGACGAGGCCTTGTCGCATATCGCGCAGTACGGGCTCGGCCATACCGCGTTCATCTGCACGCGCGACTATAGTCGGGCGCTGCGCTTCAGCCGCGAAGTGGATGCAAGCGCGGTGCTCATCAACGCTTCCCCGCGCTTGCATGCGGGGGATTCGTTCGGGCTCGGAAGCGACGTGGGGCTGAGCAGCGCCCGCGTGGCGACCCGAGGGCCGATCGGGCTGGAGGCGCTCACCTCGCTCAAATACGTCGCCTTCGGAACCGGCCAGTTGCGCCACCCCCATCCGGTCCCCGTGGCCTACGAAGATGCCATCATGCTGAAGCGGTTTTGATCGCGCGATGGTCGCCGCCGAACTCAAGGAGGCCTTGGCGGATCATCTCTTCCACTGGGGCCTGCGGCCGTTTCTGTCCGATCGCGACTACGACCGGTGGCAGCGCGAGCACCTGAGCCCGGCTGATCTCCATCAGTTGCGGCTCCTCGCGGAAACCCGACACCGCAACCCCAGGAACGGCGAAGCCGACCTCGCCTTTTACGAGTACGCCGCCCAGGCGCATATTTACCCGACCCTCTATAGCCAGCGCTTCGACTACTACCTGACCGTCGGCGCGGCCGTGACCGAACGAATCGACCGCGCCCAGCGCATTCTCGATCTCGGCTGCGGGCTCGGGATCCTGACGACGTTCTACGCGCGTCAGGCCCCGCACGCGACCGTCGTCGGCGTGGACCGTTCCCCCGGCTCGCTCGACGTGGCGCGGCGCCAGGCGGCGAAGCTGGGCCTCGTGCATTGCTCGTTTGCCCGCCTCGACCTGAATCACGAGCCGCTGCCGGGGACCTACGATCTCATCATCGCCAGCCAGTCGCTCCTGCAATCCGAATCGGATCCCGGATTGCCGAGCGAATCCTGGCGTACTCATGCCCGCCCCAGCGACGAGGCGGCGCAACGGGACTTCGAGCGCCGCACCGGGGTCGGCGTCCGGGTCGATCGCATACACGCGGCGCTGGCCCCGGATGGACGCATCGTGCTGTGCGAGAAAACCCGGCACCTGGGGCGGCGGATCGGGTTTCAACGGGCACTCGCTGCGCGGGGCCTGTGCCTGATCGAACCGGCCCTCCCGCTCCGCTATCAGTCGGTCGAGGAGGTGACCGACGACGGACCGCTCTACGTGCTCAGTCCGCAGGCCGGGCATCCGGACGCGCAGCCCTGGGACGAAACGCCGGAACGGTCGGCCGACGAGGCGGTGTACTCACAATCGGGGCCTGCCGCCGAATATGTTTGGCAACGACTCATCGGGCGGAGCCGGGAACGGACCGTCTCGTTCAAACCGCCGGGCATGGCTTCCGGAGAGCTCGAGTGGGGCAGGGCGGGCGTCTTCGATTACCTCTACGCGAGCCGACACAACGGCTTTCGGGGGCTCCAGGTCGCCCCGGCATGTCCGGATGGTATCCGATTGTCGCGGCTGGCCGAATCCTTGGCGGACGCGGGTCAGGATGGGGCCCGAATCGTCGAACTGTTGCGGGAGGCGTTTGGAGCCGCCGCCTCCCCGCCGGAACCAGCCGGCGCCCCGCTCTATGAAAACCACCGGGCGGCGGCGCAGGCCGTGTACCTTGCCCTCCCGGCCCGAACCGTGCGGCAAGCCCACGACCAAGTCCTCCCGGACGGCCGCCAGCTCCATATTGAACTGGGGACGTCGGGTAATTTCTTCTATCTCTATTGCGCCAATACCTACGACCAGCGACAGCTCGTGGTGTTCGAACCGGAACGGGCGCACCTGCTGGAGCAGTACTACCGAGACCTCTCAGGCACGACACCGTAAGCGGTAGGCAGTTCGCTCAACGGGCCTGCAGCCCGCGAACGAATTGTGCCAGAAGCGCATCCTGGTCCGCTTCGATTTCATGTACCGCCCGCGGCGGGACGACCTGCACGGAGTTTCTGGCCCAGGTATCGCTCCAGATTCGGACCTGCGGGTTTCGCTCAAGTTGGACTTCCTCCACCAGATACAGCCCGGCTTCGTAAAGGACCTGTCCCGGGCAGTGCGCGGCGACGGATTGCTGAATGAACTCCGCGCCCAGCGTCACGGGAGCGTCTCCCCGTGGGCGAGAGGGAACGGGCACCCCGGCCTCGGTCAGCTGCCGGATCGCCCGACCCGTCAGCCGGTCGGAGACGCGCCCCGCCATGACCGAGACCCGCAGCGCTTCGAGAGAGAGGTGCGCGAGACCGGCATCTCCGCCCGCGGTCAAAGACTCGGACCGGGGAGGGAATTCCGCCTGGGCTTCCTGGTAAAGCGCCTCGGGCTCCTGTCCGGCGCTCTCGAACGTAGTTCCGGGATTTGCGCGGCGATAGGCCGAAATGAAGCGGCCGACGAGGTCCTCCACATCGCTCTCCATCTGGGAAAAGGGGATGGGACCTCGGACGGAGTAACCGGGGCCGGTCCACCAGACACTATCCGACAGCACAACGCGGTTCCGAGGAATGAGGACCAAATCGAAGAGCTCTAGCTTCTTAATGTACAGCGCCTTATCGCGGCATGGTTCGTGTAGTAGTTGAGGATTGATCGTGATGGAAAGCATCGGTGCCGGAGGCTTGTCTGGCACACCGGCTCGAGCGGCACCCAGAGGGAGCCCAGCCCTGGCAAACAAGGCTTGGACCCGGCTCAGTAACCGCTCCCGAACCGCCACCGGCGCCAGTACCCTCACCTCGATGCGAGAGAGATCCAGTCCCTCCAGCGTTGCGGTGGACTGGGCGCGGACCGGATTCGTGCCGGGGTACCCGAGCAGGGTCACCCACAGGAGGACGAGGATGAGCATCCGGTCGCCCACAACCCTCATGCGTTGGTTCCCATCGGGGTGAGCCTACCACGGAGGTGAGCGGGCACCTACTCAATCCGGCCTGGGCCGCCGGCCTTCGTTATCGCTCTCCGCGGTTCAGGGGAAAAATTTCTTCGCAGATGGCATCCAACAGCGCCCTGTCGAAGGGCTTCAAGAGGAACCGCCAACACCATGATGCCGTCCATCCCGGGCATGTGCACGTCCAGCACCACGCCGGCGATCGGGGCCTCCTGGAATTGTTCCTCCAAGAGCGTCAATCCTGCCTCCCCATCCTGAGCGACAAGCGGCGCATATCCTCTCGATCGAAGGCGGTCTTGCAAGCTCTCGCCGAGATGCGGATCGTCATCGATGATGAGCAATCAGGATCCTTCGGCGCACTGCCGGCAGCGGGTGATCGTTGGGTCCGCGCTCAGCCGACGGAGTTCCATCTCCTCGCCGCAGCGAAAACAGAGTCCGAACCGACCGGCATCAATCCGGCGCAGCACGCCGTCGATCCGCTGGAGTTGCTGTTGGAGGTGACGGGCCGCTTCCAGCGACATCTGCTGGAGCTGCAGCACATCCATGCGAGAAACCCGCCCCACGGCCGTATGATCCAGATCGACCGGCTTCGTGTCCTCGACAGCGGATCGATAAACCGCCTGGCCCCTCGGCCAGCATCCTCCATAACTTGCTGGAAAACCGCCGGAGCTCCTCTTCCCGTCATCGCCCAGTCACCCTCCCTCTCGGCATCGACTGAGGTTGGGGAGGGTACCAAATTGCCAAACCCGGCGTATCGGAGTATATAGAATCCCGTGCGGCCGGTCCTTGGGGTGGCCTCGCGGTTGCGAGGAGCGATACCTCAGTCCAGGAGGGCAAACCAATGCGTCGTCCCTCTCTTCCGTACTGCCTCGGCGTCAGCAGCGCCGTCCTGGCGCTCCTCCTCACCAGTTTCAACGGCACCGTACAGAGCAGCGTGCAATCTCCGGTGGTCACGTTCGTGGCCAGTGACCATGCCTTCCACGGACCCGACACGATTCCGGGGGGCACCACCGTCATTCGTTTGCGCAATCACGGCCGAGAACCACATCAGCTTCAGCTCGTCTGGTTGGCGAACGGCAGAACCCCGGAAGAGCTGACGTCCGCCCTCCAGGCGACGCAGGGGAGGATGCCCACCTGGGCCCGTTATATGGGCGGTCCCAATGGAGTCGAATCGGGAGGCGTGGCGGAGGCCATCCTTTACTTGGAGCCGGGAACCTACGCCGTCATCTGCCTGGTGCCCACGAAGGAGAATCAGCCGCATGTCGCGATGGGCATGCAACGATCTTTACTGGTCGGCAAAGCAATGTCGGCGCCCAAGGAGCTGACGGGCGACATCCACATCGCCATGTATGATTTCGAGGTCGTGGCCGTCGAGCCGATCGAGAGAGGAGCACATACCTTCTCCGTGATCAACCGGGGCAAACAGGCCCATCAGATCAGCCTGGTCCGCCTGGAGCACGGAAACTCGTCCCGGGAGATACTCGCGTCCTTCGGGGCAACGCCGGCGGCGACGCCGCCGGGAAAGTTGATGGGCGGGATCGCGGGACTCGAACCTGGCGCACGAGGCTCGTTCACCGCCGAGTTGGCCCCCGGCCGATATGCGCTGATGTGCTTGTTCCCCAATCCCACCTCGCCCGAGTCGCATGCCGCCAAGGGGATGGTGCTGAACTTCACGGTCGACTAAGGGCCCCGGCGGACTCTTTCCGGGAACCAGTCGGTTTCGTCGCGCGAATGAAGGCGCTCATGAATTGGCCGTCCACCTCCGCCGCGACAGCCTCGACGTCGACGCCGGTTCCCGACAGAAACTCCCGCGCGTCCTCGGCGTTGTAGATCCGCGTGGGCTCGACGACGATCTGCTGAAAACCCGCCTGTGCCAGCAAGGCCCGGTACTCCGCCTCCTCCAAAGCCCCCGCCACGCAGCCGGCCCAGAGCTCCATGCTCTTCTTGATGGGAGGCGGGACCGGCCCACGGACGACGATGTCGGACACCGCGAGCCGCCCGCCGGGGCGGAGCACGCGGAACGCTTCCGCCAGAACGCGACGTTTATCCCCGGACAGATTGATGACGCAGTTCGAAATGATCACATCGACCGATCGATCCGGCAGAGGGATCTGCTCGATGGCGCCCTGGAGAAACTCGACGTTCGTCGCCCCGGCCTTGGCTTGATTCTCCCGCGCCAGGGCCAACATTTCGTCGGTCATGTCGAGCCCGTAGGCCTTCCCCGTCGGGCCGACCCGTTTGGCGGACAGCAACACGTCGATGCCGCCTCCTGATCCGAGATCCAAGACCACTTCGCCCGGGCGCAGTTCCGCCAAGGCCGTGGGATTGCCGCAGCCCAATGAAGCCGCCAGCGCCTCGGCCGGCAATCCTTCCGTTTCATGTTGTGCGTACAGATTCGAGATGATGGGATCGAGTTTGGCGGGATCCAGCAGGGGACTGCAGCAGGAACTCGTGTCGGCCTTGCCGCCACCGCCGCCCTGGATGACACGTCGCGCCGCCTGCCCGTATTTTTCCTTCACCGTTTTGCGAATCTCGTCGGGGTTCATGTGGATCTCCTTCGTGCCTGCGGCAAGACGGTGCCTCTGTCGCTCCGATTGAACCGAACCCGTAGGTCAGTACACAACAAAAAATGTTGATGAGTCAAGTCGGCCGCAATGTCGCGGACCAAACACATGGCACCGATGATGACCGAAGAAAGCAACGCCCCGGTCGATCACGCGACCAGATCCGCCTGATGCGCGTCTGCTTATCCCGATCAGCGTCTCCGTCTGCTCCGAGGCGCGCTCCGTTTTCTGCTGAGTTCGCGAGACTGTTGTTTCTTCCAGTCGTCGGTCAAGAGACCGGAAAATCCCCAATCCGACTCCGGGATTTCCTGAATCACGACATGGATGTGCTCGGGGCGTTTCCCCAAGATCCGAACGAGTGAGTTCGTGACATCCTTCACGAGCTGCGCCTTTTGCGCTCGCGTGGCGCCGCTCGTGATTTGAACGTTGACGTACGGCATGGCGGTTCCTCGCCTGGTGGATCGTCCTGAATGGTAGGCCTCTCGGTGGACACTGACCAGCTTTAGACCAGTTGCGCACAGGGCCAGGAGAACGCTCGGATTGCCGGCTTGACCCACCCGGAATGTTCCAACGTCTCCGTACACCAGGCCTTGACGGCAGCCGCGACCTGATCACGTTGCGCGGGCTCGAGCGCCACCAGGATCACGCTGTTGGTACCCGGATAGTACGAGATCCCCTCGGCGGGCCCGGACTGTCCCGTGCCGACCGTCTCGGGAATCTCCGTGTAGGCCAGCACATGACAGCTCCGCAAGATCTCCTGAACGCGGACTTTGAGAGAGGCCCGAAACACGATCATCACCATGTCCATGGACGACCTCGAAACAGGTGAGCGTGCACTATAGCAGGTTCCTAATCGACCCCGGAAGGCGCACCAATGACGCGGTCGGGGAGGGAGGACTCCTCGTGTCAAGCCGGCAAGACCAGTCTGTTCCATAGCCGTAGGCCCAAAGCCGGCTGAGGGACCGAACGGCAAGATCGTCACGGAACCGAGAGCGCTCGATCGACGCTGAACCCAAACCCTCGAGATCGATCTTGGTCGGGATCTCAGGCGCGATCGCTCGCAACACGTGGCGTCGCCTTCGGTCCCTCGTCGGCCAAGCGACCCGCCCTCATGTTGGCGGGGAGAGCCAGATCCATTTTGGCAGGTCGCGGGCTCTTCCGACGCGCCATCAGGTCGACGAAGGTCTGCTTGTCGATGGAAAGGTTCAGGCGTTCGTTGTACCGTTTCTCCTCGCCGATCGTCGAGGCTACCCGGCCGTGATAGTCGTGCCCAGGGTACACGATCGTGTCATCCGGCAAGGCAAACAATTTCGAGCGCACGGAGTCGAACAACTGCTCCGAAGAGCCGCCCTGAAAATCCGTACGTCCGTTGCCGCGAATGAAGAGGGCGTCGCCCGTGAAGACCGCGCCGGGCAGGACGTAACTCGCGCAGCCCTCCGTATGACCGGGGGTGGCCAGAGCCGTCATTGCGGTCCGGCCGAACCGCAGAGCCTGTCCTTCTTCCAGGAATTGATCCGCCCCCGTCACCACCCCGTTTGCGCCGCTGCCATAGACGATCTGTGCGCCGGTGCGATCCTTGAGTAAGGATGCGCCGGTGATGTGGTCGGCGTGGATGTGCGTTTCGACGGCATAGACAAGAGTCAGCCCCAGCTCTTTGATGAGCCTCAGATCCCGTTCGACGTTTTCGATGACGGCATCAATGATGACCGCCTGACCAGTCTCACGGTCCGCCACAAGGTAGGTACGACTCTCCGCTCGGTCGTCCACGTCCTGTAGGTCGTTGACGTCCAACAAGGCGGTGACGGTATAGGTTTCTTCGGTCGGCATGGCAGGCGCTCCCATTTCTTCCTGGTGGCGATTCGAGTGCGGCGCGCGGACAAACCGGGGCATTCTACTGAGTCCTCTCGGTCCGGTCTATCGGAATGTCCGCGGAAATCGCCGTCGTCGTGCACCGCCGCGTCGAGCCGCCACCGTCCTCTCGGACCTGTCAGGTCAGACGCGCCGGCGGAGGCGAGGCCGGCCGATGAGAGCCTCTGCTTCGGCGGCCGCTCGCAAGCCACTCTCCACCGCGCCGTTCATGTAGCCCTGCCAACGCGAGCTGGTGTGCTCGCCGGCAAAAACCACCCGGCCATGGGGTCTGGCAAGCCACGCCCGGAGTTCAGGGTCGTAACCACGACAAAAGAATGCATAGCCTCCCTGCGCCCAAGAGTCATCCTCCCACCGGATCACCCGGGAGGCGAGCACGTCGGCGGCTCCAGCGCCAAGCCACCGCAGCGCGTCCGCGAGCCCGCTGATCCCCCGCGCCGCCAGGAGCTTCCGTGTGTCCAAACTCGCCGAAGCTCCGGCGAGCAGCGCGAGAATGCCGGCCCGCCCGCCTTGCTCCTCGTTGCCATCCCAGAGCGCCCCGATCGGCAGATCGGTGCCGAAGGCACGCGGCAGCCCCCCTCGCTGCCAGAACCGCCGATCGAATTGCAGCAGCGTTTTCGTGGCCCGGCCATAGCGGAGGTCGGCGATCGCCCGGCGTTGAAGGGCGGGCAGCGGAGGCGTGAAGGCGATGCGCCGCAACGTCGTGGCGGGCAGCGCGAGAACAACCAAGTCCGCCGCGATCCGGGTATGGACTCCCGCGGGACCACCGACCGTGACCCGCACCCGGTTCCGACGTTGTGCGACCGCTAGCAGGGTGGTCCGTAATTGCGGCGGCTCGCGCAGCAGACCCGCGAGGCCGACCGCCAGGCGATCATTGCCGCCCTTGATCCGATAGAAGCCGGTCTGGCCTTGGGACGCGGAGGCAAGCTGCTCCACCAGGGCGAGCAAGGAAAGGTCCTCGGGATCGGCCAAGAAGAAGCCGCGCAGGCTCTGCACGCCCGCGCACAACGTACGGTCGGCGCGGACCTGAGCCAGCCAGTCCGCCACCGACCGGCTGGCCAGGTCGCGCGCGATCGGCCCATCCCACCGCTGCTCGGACAGGTTGTAGGCGCGAATCCAGGGCGCACAGAGCTTCGCTATCTTGGGCCACGGGCTCCGGGAAATAACGACCTTCTGAGGGAGATGCCGGCGAGAACTTTGGCGAACGAAAGCAAAGCCTCCGCGAAGAACCGGCGTCAACGACAGCCCCAACTGCGTCGTCAATCGGCGGATGGATTCGTGATCGGTCTCGATCAGATCCCCGCCCGCTTCGGCATGTTGACCGCCGGCGAAGTCATCACGCACTGTCCAGACCCGTCCGCCGACGCGGTCCCGCGCGTCCAGTATCGTGACGTTGGCGCCGCTCCTCTGCAACTCGACGGCGGCCATGAGCCCCGCAAACCCCGCGCCGGCGACGACGACAGACCGCCCCCTCAGGACACCCATGTTCGGCATAACCGGTGGTGCCGGCAGGGCGCGTGAACGGCCTTGCGAATGCGTCGTGTGTTGATTGAGTCTGATGAAGCAACCTCGCTGTGACGCACTGGTTCTCCCTACGGCAGGGTTCCGCCTGGGACCGGGCCGCCAGGCACGGGTCCGCCGGGCAAGGTGCCACCCGGTGCGGTCCCTCCCGGCACGGTACCCCCGGGTACGGTCCCGCCTGGAAGGGTTCCGCCAGGAACGGTCCCTCCTGGGACGGTGCCGCCGGGAACAGTCCCCCCGGGCACGGTGCCCCCAGGAACGGGGCCGCCCGGGAGAGTCCCGCCCTCCGGTGTGTTGTCCAGCCCCTTGAGCTCGTCCGCGTCCCGGGGCGCGCTCGGCGAACGAGGGGCAGGGTTTCCGACTCGGTCATCCGCCGCGAGAGTCACGTTCCACGGAAAGAACGCGAGAACGGTGAGACACACTCGAGGAATACAAGAAATCGGCGAACGGTGCGATGTGCTTCTGGGTGGAGATTCCGGATCCCTCGTCATCGTTGAGCCTCTCGTCATTATCCTGACCTGGCCTAGACTAGGGTAAGAAGAAATCGGGCCAAAAGAAAGGGGGCAGGATCGCCTGCAGTTCGCCACACTCCAGGTCGAACTAGATCAGTGCTGAGACCTCTTGCGACAGGGACGTGCCCTTCGCGACGCCGGGCTTGACCCGGACGAAGCGGAGGTCCGCCCACCGCAGGTGGTCGAAAGTCATGAGCAGCAGGCCGTGGGGGTCAGGCGAGCCGCAATTGCGCCAGAGACGCGGGCGTGGTCCCTCCGCCGATGTCTGGAATGATGCTCAATTCGAGCACGGTGACATCGGGCAGGTCCACCTCATGATTTTCGGTTTCGCTCGTGGTGCTAGGAGGACTGAAGTTCCACTGCTGTCGCACGATATCCCGGAATGACTGGCCCCGGTCCGGCGACCAACGCAAGACATACTCTTGCGTACGCGCGGCGCTGGCCTCCACGAAATTCATCCAGATCCGCCGAAGCCGTTGCGGATGGGCAAAGAGCAGCCGGATCGTCTGTTTGCCCGGACCTGCGGCACGCCATCCCGAACCCCGGCCGGGCAGCAACGCGGACTCGATGGGATGCGCCGGGTCCTCGGAAGTGATTTCCACCTCTGCGAGTTCCTCCACATTCAACCAGCCTTGGCCAGGAGAAGTCGGTCCTTTTTGTTCTTGTTCTTGGGCGACGATTCGCTTGCGCATTGGCGTCCCTCCTGTTTCGCAGTTGGAGCAATTCCCAAGGACGGACTCGAAAGGCGGATTCGAATAGCTGCTGCGGCCAGTCTACCGCAGTGTCGGAGGCGGATTCATCACTCGAGAGACGAGGGACGAAGAACGGCACCAGGGATGACCGACGCTATTCGATCCCCACCACCTCGATAAATCGACCTTCCTTGCGTAGCGTGACCCGCAGGACGGCACCGGCCGGTTTCTCCACTCGGAGTGCCTTCGACACCCGCACGGCACTCAGATGGCAGGTCGTTCCGTAGGTATAGCCGCGATCGCGGAAGTTCGGCGATCCCTCGCAGCCGATCAGCAAGGAGCCGCCGCTGGTCGGATGACGGAGGCTTTCCTGAAACGTGACGGTGTAGTCCCCCGAGTACCCCTCCGGCCATGAACGCGGCGCGTGTTCGAAGCTTCGCTCCAGGACAGGAGTCCCTTGCAAGGCGACCGCCTGCGCGACGACCTCCTTCCCCAGCCGCGTTGCCGCATCCGTCACGAACATGCAGCCGGTCGGCAGGAGGCTCAGGATAAACGCAACGCCAAGACCCGCGCTCCGAAGAACGTGAACGGCAAACCGGCGGTCCATCATCTATTTGGCCGGTTGGCGCATCATCTTTGGTCGGAAGTCTTCAGTGACATGGAAGACCAGCGCGGGAATCATTTCCTTCCGGGGATTGGAGTCTCCCAGCGAAGCGCTGACACCTTGCCTGGTCGACACACTGACGGCCCCGATCTGCCGCTTCGCCCAGGACGAACTACTCCACACGCCGGCCCCCGACCGGGTGTCCATCAGCCTGGCCGACATGTCGCCCTTGACCTCGGTACGGAGGCCGCCCTGGAGCTTGGTGATATCGGTGACCCTCACGTCGGTTCGCGGCTCGGAATAGACAATGTCCCCGATGAAGACCGCGGAGACGCCATACTTCTTGCCGATCTTCGTCATCGCCTCCGCGTCCAACTGGGTGGCGCCGACCGCCTCCAGCACCGCACGGGCTTCCCAACTCGAGGATCGGGGTGCCCGGATAGGCCCCCTGGACATGCTCCTGGAATTGCTGCGTCGCATGACTGTTGAGGGCCGGATCGGAATTGGAGGTAAACTCGACGATCCCGATCGTCCCGTAGCTCTTCAGATCCATGCGCGGCGGCACGGGAACCAGGACGGTCTTCGAACAGCTCCACAGAACTGAGAGCGCCAGTAGCGCCACGAACGCGGCGTAGTGTCGCATCGGGTATTCCCTCCCTGTACGCAATGAACCTCAACTGGAAAGTATAGCTGAGGTTGCCGAGGGCCGCTGGGAGGACGGCCTACGAGGATGAAGGGGAGGGGAAAGGGCTGAGGCGGGATATCGTGGTGGTCCGAGCGAAAACCCTATCCGGACCAGCCATGTTGTCCCGAAACCCTAACCCGACGCTCCGAGCGCAGTGCGCAGTTATCTGGTCAAGCCGTCCTCACTCCATTCCCCCGCCGCCGCCTGCCTGGTCGTCGTTTCCAACCGTGCCGGATCTGGCAGACGGGTGACGCCATTGACCCGTAGAAAGACAAGTGAGGAAAGCACGGCCGCGCGCTGCTTATTGCCATCGACAAAGGGATGATTCAGGACAATGTGAAAGAGACAGGCGGCCGCCTTGACCGCGAGATCCGTGTGGAAATACGCTCGGCCGAACTCCTGGCGCGGCATCGCCACCGCGGCCTCGAGCAAATCATGATCGCGCACACCGGGTGAACCGCCATCTTGATCGATCGTATCGGCGTGAAGCAACAGCACGTCGCCCGCTCATGAACAGAATGGACGCCACGGCGCTAATCCGCCAGCCGCTTCAACATCGATCCGTAGCGTTTCCTCACTTCCTTGATGGCCGTTTTGATCCGGTCGGGACCGACCCCGACGTTCGCCGGCGGCACGACCGGCGATTGCCGCTGATCGTGATCTGGAGAGGTGTGTCTTCGGTAATGCCCATCGCCTGCATCACCGGCTTTTCGATGATGAGCGCGACGCTGTTCCGTGTTTTTGAAGCCTCTTGATCACAGGGCACCTCGCGTCCTTACAATGTTACAACTCCCGGAGAAAAAGTCGAACAGAGCGGGATGTGGTGCAGCTCCGGCTACCTCACAAATCGCACGATCTCGGCCACCACCTCTTGCTGGTGCCCCACCCATAGATGACCGCCGCTTGGGTAACCGACGAAGCGCGCGCCCGGAATCTGCTCCGCCGTATATCGGGCGCCGTCGTAAGTCCCGAACAAATCGTTGGCGCAACCGATCGTGAGTGTCGGGACCGTGATTCGTTCGAGCGCATACCGTTGAAGCGACGTGATCACCACCGCTTCGTTCAGCAAACCGAGCCGACGCTGGGAAACCGGTAGGATGTGGTTCAACACCTGCTGGACTCGCGCCTGCTCGTCGGGCGAGGCGTTTCGGACGACGGCCGGCGGTGTCGCCAGAATTGCGCGAATGGCCGTATCACGGGCGAACCTGCTCTCGGCCCAAAAGAGCCGATCGAACCGCAACGCCGCATCGAGCAGCACCTGCAGGCCGGGCGGGGCGTGGACCGGTGGGGCGTCGTTGGGCCGCGGCACATACGTGACCGGGGCGAGCAGCACGAGCGCGGTGATCCGTCGAGGATGTCGGAGTGCAAACTGGAGGGAGGACGGGGCTCCGGCGGAACCGCCGATGACCGCGACGCGTTCGATACCGAGTGTGTCCAACAGACATGCATGCGCGTCGGCCTGCGCCTCCGCCGAGGCATCGTGGGGGAGCGGCGTCCGCAGATAGCCGAAGCGCGACATCGCGATGAGGCGAAAGCCTGCCCCGACAAGTGGTGAACCCACCGCCATCCCTTGATCGAATCCGCCGCCGGTTCCATGCACGACGAGCACCGGCGGACCGTTGCCCGCCACGGCATATTCGATCGGGCCGCCAGACGTCGGGCGATCCGGCTCCTGCCCAATACGCGCTCGCGAGCCTGTCGAATGTCCCGGTTAGCATAGTACGCCGCCGCCCCGAGCCCGCCCAAGAGGACGCCCGAGACCACCAACAGTACACGGCGAACACCTAGGGCCATGAGGAACGCCTCAGCAACCCCTGAACCTCGTCTATCCGAAGTGGGATGGGCAGGAAGCCAGGGAAGCAATCGTCCCGCGCGCCTTGCGCCCCACGGAGGGGGCCGGCGTCGAACAGGACCGGCAACACCAAGCAAAGCGAGCTCGACGACGCCGTATCTCTTCCGAGTTTCAGGTCGCTCCCTCGGTCCGATGGCAAATTTCGAGGCAGTTGCCACTGGGGTCTTCGAAAAAGACCGCATAGTATCCGGGCCCCTCGTGAAATCCAGGTCCCTCGACGTTCCGAGCATCGGCCCGAGAGACGATCTCCGCCAGCCGATCGACCTCCGCCCGGCTTTCCTGCCAGAAGGCGATCCGGCACTCATTGGCTCGGTGCCCGGGCGACTCAGTGATACCGAAAAACTCCGATGCGCCGCCTGATCCCGGGGCTTCGTACTGGAGCCAACCCTCCAGCTCCACCCGTTGTGTAAACCCGAGTGCCGGGAGGATCGTTTCATAGAAGGACCGCACCTCGGCCAGACTGCGTACCCTGAGGTCTACATGGTCGAAACGTCTCCGCATCTGTGATTCCTGAGCGAACACCACTGGTGGTCACACAGCTTCGAGGACACTTCGGGGGCTGCGCAATTCGCGCTCTACTCGGGGCAATCGCCACCGCCCCACTTGGTCCTCGAATGGAAACGAGGCCTACATACGCGACAATGTCCGCGCCCTTCCTGATGGAGGGGTCGTGGCCGCGAGGAGGGGCACCTTGAACTGACGGCGGTACACACCCGGCGTGATCCCGGCCAGGCGTTTGAACAATCGCCGAAAGAACGCGGGGTCTTCGTAACCGACCTTCCAACTGATCTCATCGACAGCCTCCTCGGTCCGTTCGAGCCGGCGCTTGGCCTCCTGGACGCGGAGCTGTTGGATATAGGCCATGGGCGAATATCCCGTCGCGCGGGTAAACCGCCGCTTGAAAGTTCGCTCGGGGAGCCCGGACCGATTCACGACCGCTTCCACAGGATTGGCCACGGAAAAGTGGCGGGCGAGCCACGCTTGGGCCTCCAGCACCACCGCGTCCCCATGGTCGATCCTGGACCGGAAGGCAATGTACGGAGTCTGGCCGTCCTGGTGCCATTGCAGGAGCATGAATTTGGAAATCGCCTGTGCGGCGGTCGGGCCGACCAGCCTTGCCACGAGGTAGAGCATCAAATCGTGCCATGAGGCCGACGCTCCGGACATCACGAACTGCGCCCGCTCCCCCGACGCCACGAGCACCTTGTCGAGAGAGAGCCGGACAGCCGGGAAATTCTTGCGGAACGTGGGAGCATAGGCCCAGTGGATCGTCGCTTCCTGCCCGTCCAACAGTCCCGTCTCGGCCAGCAACAGGACGCCCGAACAGGCCGAGCAGAGGAGCGCGCCCTGCCGATATCGCTCTTGCAACCAGCGCACCAGCTCAGGATGCCGCCCCGGCACCCACGTTCCATGCTCGACCAGGAGGGAGGGGACGATCGCGATATCAGTCGAGGTGACTTCGGCCAGCGACCGATGCACTTCCACGGGCAATCCACTCGCCGTCTCGACCCGCCCGCGTCTCGTCGAGACGAACTCCACCGTAAAGGGAGTCGACGCCGGCACCGCGTCATCGACGCTTGCGAGGAACTCGAAGCAGGTGAGCACGTCGTACAACCCACTCAAAGGCGACACCATCACCTCCGGGATGACGACCAGACTGACGTGCCAAGGGCTGGGGAGCGAGGGCGCTGATGCAGCGGATGGCATAAATGAACCGAATGTGGCCAGTCTAGCTCTACCCTTCTCTCGCCGCAACCCATACGATGCGGCATCATCGTTCACCACCCACAGGAGGACAACATGCCGATCGATCACCACGCGCTCGAGCACTTCATGGAACAGGCTGTCAACGATCTCTCCGCAAGCTACGGCGGAGTCATGGTCTCCCTCGGACACCGGCTGGGCCTCTACCAAGCCATGGCCGGCGCCGGCCCGCTGAGCGCCCGCGAAGTCGCGGGGCGAGCCGGGTGTGCCGAACGTTACGTGCGCGAATGGTTGAACAGCCAGGCGGCCGGAGGGTACGTCCGGTACCATGCCGCGAGTGAAACCTATGAACTTCCACCCGAACAGGCCCTCGTGCTGGCCGACGAGGAGAGTCCCCTGTTCCTGCCGACGGCCTGGAACGTGCCGGCATCCCTGTGGTTCGACGAAGACAAAGTCGCCCAGGCGTTCCGGACCGGAGAAGGGGTGGCCTGGCGCGACCACCACGAGCGGCTGTCGTGCGGCGTCGCGGCCTTCTATCGGAACTGTTATCGTGGGGCCCTGGTCCAAGACTGGCTTCCGGCCCTGACCGGAGTGCGAGAGAAACTGACTCGGGGCGCGAAGGTCGCCGACGTCGGGTGCGGACATGGCCATTCGACGCTGATCATGGCGGCCGCATTCCCCAACTCGAGGTTCTGGGGCTTCGACAATCACGAGGATTCCATCGTGGCGGCGCGGCAGCATGCGAAGAAGTCGAATAGCGGGCCATCCGCCACCTTCGACGTCGCGACGGCGCGGTCCTATCCGCTGGAGGGGTTCGATCTGATTTGCTTCTTCGACTGCCTGCACGACATGGGAGACCCGATCGCCGCGGCCCAGCACGCCGCCTCCGCCCTCGCCCCGGACGGAACGGTGATGCTGGTCGAACCGTTCGCGAACGATCGCGTCGAGGACAACCTCTCTCCCATCGGCCGCCTCTACTATTCCGCCTCCACCGCCATCTGCTGCGCACATGCCTTGTCGGAAGAGGGGAGGATGGCGCTCGGAGCGCAGGCCGGAGAGGAGGCGTTGCGAGCCGTGTTTCAAAAGGCCGGCTTTCGCACCTTGCGGCGCGCGACCCACACGCCGTTCAACCTGGTGCTCGAAGCGAAGCTGTAGGAGTACGGCAGGGGCGGTCGCTCAGGTCGCCGCAGTCTATTCGGCCCGAACGACTTTCAGGATCGGTCACGGACCGAACGGACCAGAACCCTGTGACGCGCCGCGAACGGATTCGTGTGCGCGACTCGGTCGGTCCGATCATCTTGTCCTCACGAATTTTCGCAAAAGCTCTCATGAATTTTCGCGATTTACGAGGTCTCGTGAGCTGCCGGATCGCGCAAGAACCCGCAAACTCCCGAATATACGCAGAAACATGGGCGCCGCCATGCGGGCATGCATCCTGCTCGATGGTCAAGCAGGGTCCGCGAAGGAAAGGGTCGGCGTCATGCAAGAGGCATGAAGAAAGGAGCAATCAGATGGCAGGAAAGAATGGAGCGGGGAGAGACATCCATGCGCGGCATGGAGCCGGTTTATCCCGGCGGGATTTCTTGTTCAAGGGGGGATCCGCGGTGGCCCTGTTAGCCATGATGGATCCATTGGTCTTCGCGCGACTGGCCGGCGCGGCCGAGGACGAGCAAGTGATCCCGTTTCTAGATCGGTCGCCTGCGGCGCCGGAGGCCGCTGTGAGGGCCTACGGGGAATTGAACCGGATGGACTGGCAGAAATTGAGCGAGTGGATCACCCCGAACGATCAGTTTTTCGCGGTGAGCCATTACAACCGTCCGGTGATCCGGCCCGAAGAGTACAAGCTGGAGATCACCGGACTGGTCCAGTCTCCGAAGATCTACACCTTGGAAGCGTTGAAACGGCGGCCGCGGCAGGAAGTGGTGTTCACGCTCGAATGTGCAGGCAATCACGGCTTCGACTGGTTCACCGGCGGGATCGGAACGGCGCGGTGGACCGGGACCCCTCTAGCGCCGCTCTTGCGGGAAGCGGGCCTGAAGCCGGAGGGCATCGAGGTGGTCTTTTTCGGCGCGGACGCGGGCGAGGAAGAAGTGCGGAACGTGAAGATGCTCCAACAATTCAGCCGCAGCCTGTCCGTATCGGAGGCCATGCGTCCCGAAGTGCTGCTGTGCTACGAAATGAACGGGGAGTCCTTGCCCCACGAGCATGGGTTCCCGGTTCGTCTGATCGTGCCCGGCTGGTACGGCGTGGCGAACGTGAAGTGGCTCTCGCGGATCGACGTCATGGAGACGCGCTGGGCCGGCCGGTTCATGGCCAAGGATTATGTGACGATTCGTGAAGAGGCTCGAGCCGGCGGGGAGACGGTGTGGACGCAGAAAGTCGTGGGACGGGCGCGCATCAAGTCCATTACGGCGCGGGTCGTCTCCCGAGGCGGCCGGTATCAGATCCAGGGAGCGGCTTGGGGAGGGCCGATCCATCGAGTGGAGGTCCGGGTGGGCGACGGGCCGTGGATTCCTGCCACGATCACGCGCGGTCAGGAGCAGGAGTTTGCCTGGAAATTCTGGAGCCTGGACTGGAAGGATGCCACACCGGGCGAACATACGATCACCTCCCGTGCCATCGACCGCGAGGGCAACATCCAGCCGGCGGCGGATGACCCGTCGTTGGCAAAGAAACACACATACTGGGAAAACAACGGACAAATCACGCGTCGAATTCGCATAGCCTGAACACGGGCATCACCGACACCTTCGTCGAAGCGGCGGAGAATTGGGGAACCTACGTGACCGTGCACGCCTCTACCTCCCGGGCCGTGCGGCAGGCCATCGAAGCGGGGGTGAAATGCATCGGGCACGGCCAATTGCTCGATGAGAAGACGGCGGCCATAATGGCGAAACGCGGTGTCTGGTGGAGTCTGCAGCCGTTTCTGGACGATGCGGATGCCAATCCGTACCCGGAGGGCTCGGCAAACCGTGTCAAGCAACGAATGGTCGCGGGCGGGACGGACCGAGCGTATACACTGGCCAAACGGTTCGGCATGAAGACCGCCTGGGGCACGGACATCCTGTAGGACCCGGCTCAAGCGCGCACGCAAGGCGCGAAGTTGGTGAAGCTGCTGCGCTGGTACGCCCCTACCGAGGTGCTGCGGATGGCTCCCTCCATCAACGCCGAGGTGCTGGCGTTATCTGGTCCGCGTACCCCCTACACCGGCAAACTGGGCGTGGTGGAGGAAGGAGCGCTGGCGGACCTGCTGTTGGTGGACAGTGATCCGCTCGCCGACATGAGGCTCCTCACGGAACCGGAACGGACTCTGCTCGTGATCATGAAGGACGAGATCATCTACCAGAACCTCGTCCACTGAACCACACCCGAGCGTCACAGAGGTTCGCGGGCGGTCACTACCTCGATGGGGTGACCGAAACGGCGAGGGGAAATTTCGTCGCATGGGCGCGATGCGGCGGAGTGCAGGGCCTGACGGTGTCGTCGTTCCTTCCACGCTCATCCCGCCGCTGCCTCGAGCACGGACGAGATCCATCCCGTGGCCGGTATCGCCAGCAACGGACAGGCGCACTGCCGGAGCACCTGTTCGGTGGTGCTGCCCCGGAGGGCATCGAGAAATCCGTTCCGCCCCTCGGTGGACATCACGATCAGGTCCGCCTCCGTATCCCGAGCGGTCTGCAGAATGACGTCCGTGACATCCCCCTGCCGCGCCGATTTCGTCCACGTCCAACCGGGTACGTCCGGGCAATTGATCTCCGGCATCTCACTCTCCTCTCCGACATGCAAGACCGTGAACCGCCCGCTCGGACAGTCCAGGCGCTGCGCCATCCGGGCCGATGCGAGGATTGCGGGTTCTGCTTTCGGGACCTGTGCGGCGGGAATCAAGATGCTCCTGAGCGAAACCGAGCCGTCCAGCAGGGAGACGAACCCCTTCACGCCGGCGGGAACGAACAGCGTCATCTGATTGGATTTCCTGGCCACCGGTTCGGCTACGGATTTCTCCAGCCATCGGACCGGCCCTTTGTCCTGGTTCGTGGCCAGTACGATCAGGTCCGTAGGGTGATGGGCGAGATACCCCAGCACCGCCTTGACCGGATCCTCGTGCTGCGCAAGGATCTTGCGCACGTCGATACCCAATTCCGGAACGGCGGACCTGGGGCTATCTTTCGGGAGCATGCCCCATCGCTCGAGCGTCTGTCGCACGCCGGGAAACTCCGTCCAAACCTCCTCCTTAGCGGGCGATACGTGAAACATCGTCAGCTCGGCCTTGGCCATGAGTGCGGCCTTCAGCGCGTGCGCGAAGGCGGTCTCACTGGCTTCGCTGAAGTCGGAAGGGTGAAACACATGCTGCAATATCGGGGCGCTCGTGGGCGTGTTGGTCATGCGGTCCCTCCGGTTGAACAGACAATGGTGTAGCACAGGCCTATACGCAAAGCCATAAATCCTCCGGCGCCACGACCCACATCAGTTGAACGATGCGGCCGATTGGACTCATCCTACCCGGATGGTAGCCGATCTTCTGACGGCACGACTCCGCCATGCCCAACCCTGTTTCCATTCGTGTATGACCGCCGGGATGATCCCGATCACTTTTCCTTCCCGTCATACCTGGGTACAATCGTCACGACGGTTTCCGTTTCGGCAGGCGACGAAGAGTGCAGTCGGCCTGCCCACGAAGCACGGACGAACCACGGCGACGTAGGCCGATCAGGGGTGATGCTATGAGTACAGAGGAGTGGATGCCTCGTCGGTGGGATGCGGAACTCATAGACTGCCTGTGGCTGCCCCGCATGCTGGACAAGGGGCGACGCGCCCTGGCTGGCTGGCCGGCGGCAGGGCCGGGACCTGATGAATGGGTACCTGTTCGGTGATCTGGACTATGCCGATGGCCGGCTCCTGAAGTTCCTGCGGACAAACGACGCTCGCGTGCTGGACCTGCTGTCGGAAACAGAGGAGGACGAGTCGGTGGCGCTCACGCTCGTGCGCGAGAGCGGCCGCTCGCCGGAGGATATCCGGGCATGGAACCAACGCTTTCGCGCGGTGAATGCCCCCTTTCTCGCCATGATGGACGCGGACGAAGGATGGAGAGATCCTGGCCTGGGCACCACTCTGTTAAAGCTGTTTTATAACCGTGTGATGATGCCTCCCGTCTATTTGGGATTTCGAATCGCAGAGGGGCTGCGGCGACGGAGATGTGACAGAGTCTCAGCGCCGCCTCGCAGGCAGGATGACGCGTGAATTCGCGCCCGCTGCCCCGGGAGGTAGCCATAAACGCCCTGCACGCAGACAATGCGCTTGGAATCTCGTTTCTTTCGAACGCACCGTTCGCTCCTCGCACATCACGCTCCGCCTCTCCTGCCGCGTGCCAGCGACGTCGACCGAGGCGAAACTCTGCGGGGCCCCCTTCTCGACGCCCAGTGTCACCCCAGCCCTCAACGGCCCACTGACTTCGGGTGGGAACGTCGAATTCATGGGCAACGGTTTTGCGTTCATCTCCGAGGCACCGGCGTGGTCTACCGAGCGGATCAGGCCACCGATGGCGTCGTCGAACTCTACCGCACACCGTTCTCAAGCCCGGGCGCAAGCAGGAAATCGAACGGGCCGCTCGTCTCCGGGGGCCATGGGGATGGCGTCGCCATGCAGTAGCGGCATCAGGTGGGCTCGAGGAGGGGAAGGCAGCCGACGGCGGAACGATCCGAGCCGATCGTCGCCCACTGCTTCAGCGGTCATCCGGTCGCGCGAGCACGGGCTTGAGATCGACGATCGGCGTCCCGTCGATGGCCTCGATCGGCCCAACTCTCAGCCTACAGCCGTTGATCTCCAGGACAGAGACCCGCTGAAGCCCTACCGGGTTGGGCCGATCGGGCGAGCGCGTGGCGAACACGCCGGTCAAGGGGGCCTCGCGCCGCCCACGGGGATGCACCTGCAGCACGTCGCGCCGTGCGCGATGGAGCCAGGTCAGCACGATCAACTCGTCCCCGACCGCAAGGCTTTCGAGGCCCGGAGCGATATGAACCCTCAGCTCCAACCACGCGTCAGGGGCGCCTTCGTCTCCCTGACGAGGCGCCGCCTCGCGCGTCGTGAGCGGCGAACGGACGTACCCGATCGGTTCGAGCGTGTACTCAGTCTCGTCCATGCCGTCCTGCCGCGCATCAAGGGTCATCGATCATGCCGCCTTCGAAAAGCACCGCCCCTCGCCGCATCCCCTTGGAGCGCCTCGAGGCCGGCACCGGGCTTCTCATCATCGTCACCATGCCGGGCGATCCACCTATAACTGATAGTGTCCTTCGGCTTCGGGCTGAAACAGGACCTCTTCGATCCGCAATTTCTTGACGCCAGCCGGTACCTGCCACTCCACGGTATCACCGACGCGATAGCCGAGAATCGCGGTGCCGATGGGTGCCAGAATGGAAATCTTCTGCTGGGTCATATCGGCCTCGGACGGAAACACCAGCGTATAGACCTTGTCCTCGTTCGTCTCCAGATCTTTCAGCCGGACACGGGAGTTCATCGTAACGACATCATGGGGAATCGCCGTCGGCTCCACGATATGGGCGCGGTCCAACTCCTGCTGCAAGCTTTCCAGCAACTCGCGGTCTCTTCCCGCGAAACTGAGGCCGACATGAAGCAATTCTCGCAATCGGGAGACATCATAATCCGTGATGTAAATGTCGCGCGCTTCCATCGTCAAACTCCTTTTCTCGTCAAGCACATGCTCCCAAACGCCTGTCCACTCGCTGTGAGGCACATCCTGCCTGCTTTGGGAAAGGTCCGTCAAACTCGTCCCACTAACAACCGCTGGTTGTGCACCCTCTTCAGCAACCTCGACGGAGTGGTCGCACCGCAAGACCAACGTCCGCGAGTCACCGCGTTGGAGAATCGGACGCTCGCGGGTACCGCTAGCGAGTGGACGGTGACGAAGGCGGCATGAGCGGGTGAGTGGGCCCGACCGGTTGCGGAAGTTGGGAGGGAGGATTGTGCAATTGAAGAGGAGGGCCGAGATTGATCGACGGGCTCTGGGGAGGCTGGACGGTGAATCGGCGCTCGCCACCAGGCGGGTCGAGGACCGTGCCGACGTTTCCCTCCGGATCCATGTAGACCTGCACGCCGCCTTCGGAACCCAAGGCCCTGTCGAGGCGCTCGTTGAATCCTGGCGTGGGGGACGGCTGCTCCTCAGACGCAAGAAGAGGAGGGACCTCTATCATTCCCAACAGACCAGTGACCATGATGGCCAGGATGTGCATACCCACATGGTACTCCAGACGCCGGCTCCTTTGCGATGCTGCTCCTCCAGCGTGACCACCCGTATACTTCGGCATGTGGGGCCGAGTGCGGATCGGCGCGGACAATACAGGGCAGGCGGGCCGGCGCAGGCTGGTCCGCCCGCTCTGTGTCTGACGAGATCAGGCTAGGTAGTGATCCTGGAGATGATCGCGCTGGAACCGCGTGACGAAACGAATCAAGACCTCCCGGTCCTGCGCCGGCATGCGGATGAAGCGGGCGTGCAGGCGATACCTCCCGCCCGGATAGGGAATGGGATCGAGCCGCAGGACTTCGACGAAGGCGGTGAAGAGGCCATGCTCGGGGAGACCCAACGTGACGACGAGAATGTCGTTGGGTTGATAGACCTCGGTGATCGTCACGCCGATGCCGCCGCCGCTCAGGTTGACCGACTGCTCGACGGGCAAGCCCTCCGTCTGGTCCGACTCCCGCTGAATGCGGATCGGCAGCGTGACGGTGATGCGATAGTACTCTCGGCGCTCGCTCCCGGACGGCTGCTGGGCCGGATTCTCCGAAGCCATCGTGCGGAAGAGTATAGCAAGATTTTCAGAAACGACATCGCCCCAATGACAGGGGGGAGAGGGATCGGACGACCTCAAGAGGAACCTGTCGCTGGAGAGCGGCGTCGGTTGCGTCTGGAGCCGGAGCCACATCGGACGGGTCATGCGGTTGTCAAAAAAAGACCACTTTTCTTGTCCCCAAATTCAAGGTGCCGTGACTCGATGCCTGAAAATACTCCTATTTGAGGAAGATTGCGTACACAACGCCATCAACACGATAGAAATGGATATGCTATGGTATGCAAGCCTTTAGTTTAGCTGCTTTTTTCTTCTTTGCGGCCGACTGTCCCAGGAGGTTGCCACTGACACCCGTACGTCTGTTGCCATACGTGATGTCCCCCCTGGTAGCCGGTGCGGGGTGCAGCACTAACCAGGCACGACCAGAGGATACCAATCAGTGGCTGGTGTTCGATCCTGACGGCAAGGGCACCATCACGTGTCAGAGCACTTTGGATGAAGCAGCTCTCAACGAGATTCTCACGTGTGAGACCCACGGTATGCAGATCCGCAATTTGGGCCGCACGTTATCCACATGGACCATCCATGTCAATCGAAATAGCGGGGAACCCTGTTGCAGGGAGGTGCTTCCCTGTTGTTTGAAGGGGACGTCTTGCCCCTGTGAGCTTTTCGATCTCATGCGGGCCAAGAATGTTCTCCCAAAACGCGCGTCGGGGACCAGCTCCCCCGGCGGCGACAAAACGGCGAGCGGATCGAGCTCATGCGTTTCCGGTTCTCCGGTCGTGGCACTGACCTTTCGCTAAAGCACGCAATCACGCGTCAAGAAAATACTCCCGACCCCTTTTCTCGACCCCTTTTCTGGGCTCCGATGTCGAATTGATCGACGACGGCGAGCTTGAGGGCTTCGTGAAACGCACCCTCGCCATTGTCGGCGGGTACTGAGCACAGCACCACTCCTCACACGTTCTGGACAAACAGCACCACGCGTCCAATCTTCTAAGAGCAAGAAAAGGGGTCGCCCTGAGCTGGCCGCTTCTCGTTTGTTTTCCTGGTTGGTGCATTGCAGGTTGTATCAGGGGAATCTCGGATTCGGGAGCGGAAAGCGTCCAGGTTGGGCATTTGGACTAACCCTCCCCACTACAACGATGTATTCGGGCGCTCCGTACTTTGCGAACAGACAGACGCGCGCGATGATTTCTCCGTTAATCACCTCTCTGCCAATTCCATGAAGCGGCAATGGGCTGTTCGCTAACTTTCTTTTTCCGGCTCTTCAGGCTTTCGTGTGGGTTGGATAGAGATCCAGTCCTCCACCATGGAAATAGATTGCGGTCTTAAAATGCTCGACGTTGCGGAAGCCGCGGGCCGTCTTCTTGCCCCATTGGATCGTGGCGTTGAGCGCGTCCAGCCCTGCGTTCGTGAGCCGATGCGTCAGGTACGTCAGCACGTTCGGCCGAGGCCGCCGGATCAGTTTGGCGACCTCGGCCATCGGCCGGAGCCGGCTGTGGGTGGCGCGCCAAAACCAGCGCGCAAAGAAGTTCTGGGCGGCCCCCTGATAGGCGTAGTCCCAGAACTGGCGGACGCGTTCCTTGAGGGTCCAGGCTCGGGCCACCTTGAGGTCGGTGCGCTGCACGGTGCGAAACATGGCGCGCTGCTCGGCCGTCATGTCCTGGGGGCGCATGAGCCAGAGGTACGTGGTCCCCGTCAGCCGGTGATCCCCCGTCTGCGTCCGGGCCCGATGCTCCGTGCGGCGGACCCGGTCCACAGCCTCATGCAGCTGTTTGGCCACATGGAACTTGTCAAAGACAATCTTGGTCGCGGCCCCATCGAGGTGGGCCTGGGTCGACTGGATGTAGGGCTCCCACATGTCCATCGCGATGGCCTCAATCCCTCCGCGTTGCTCCGGCGTCAGCGTGCCCCAGAAGCCATCCAGACTCTCTTGCTTCCGGTCGTCGGCCAGAGAGAGCACTCGATGGCGCTCCAGGTCCGCCACGACGGTGAGATCGCGATGGCGCTTCGCGATGGCCGTCTCATCCACGCCGAGGGGTGTGACGCCGTCCTGGGTGCGGCGGCGGAGCCCCCGCGCGACGGCCAGCCCCTTGATGCCCCAGGCCTCATCCCAGCTGATGCGCAGCAGCCCCGCGGTGCCCGTGACCGAGCACTCCCGGAGCAAGTCAATGGCCAGACGCTCAACCCAGGCGGTGAACTGACTGCCGGGCTCTGCCCACGGCACCGCGATCTGCTTGACCCCATGGGTCGGACAGCTCACGCGGGGGAGGTCCGCCTGGATCCACGTGGGGAACTGACAGGTATCCCGATGCCGCCACCGCCGGCGCTTGCGATCATCGCCCGGGACCGGCTCCTGGCACTCGGGGCACGGATAAGGCCCCGGTCCGGCCTCGACGGTCACGGGCACCTGCTGCCCCTTCACATCCAGCTCCACGTTGACCACGGTCCACGGGGCCTGCAGCCCCAGCCCCGCTTGAGAGCGTTCGAAGTCCCGCATCGCTCGGCGCCTCCTTTCGAGGCCTCGAGCATCGCGCAAGAGGAGTCAGTGCCCCACACGATTTCCTGAAGAGCCCTTTTTCCATCGCACCCAACCCACCGTCCGATGTCATCGGATGTCCCCAAGATGGCCGGCAGGACATAGACTTCTGCCAGACCATCGAGACCAAATTCCGCCACGGCCATGCCATACGCTACCTTCGCGACTAGCCTAAAGGAAGGTCTGATTTATTCCTCTTGCGCAATGTGCTAAGGGTAGCGCAGCACTGATGAGGAGGCGCGCCCATGCCGCAACAGACGTTTGCCGAGGTCACGTTTGAACAGGATCGCAAGCCCACCCGCC
>JBDIVW010000037.1:0-44422 GCA_039794185.1 Candidatus Inralta sp.
GGGTGGGCTTGCGATCCTGTTCAAACGTGACCTCGGCAAACGTCTGTTGCGGCATGGGCGCGCCTCCTCATCAGTGCTGCGCTACCCTTAGCACATTGCGCAAGAGGAATAAATCAGACCTTCCCTAATGAAGCCGTCCTTGTATTGGAGAAGCCTCAGGATTACGAAAGGTGCGACTCCCGTAACAGTGCCACACCATACAAATCCGCTAAGTCAGCAATCGTGGTGGCGATGCTAGGCGAATCTAACCAGCCGTTCCACCCGATCCTCGGGAGCGGCGCTTTGCGCCGCCCCTCGGCCGGGTGAACGGCAACGTCAGCGGCAAAGTCCTAGGAGACACTTCCTGCGTTCGGGCCTACTTGGCGTGCCCCCAATACAACTCAGAAGGCGACCGATGGAAACTGAAACTACAGCGGAATATCTGTCGCGCTGTCCTTATCTGAAGGACTGTGGAAGAGTCGTATGTTCTCCGTGGGGTATTGTCTCAAGCGTCGAGTCCAACGTCAGAGGCAAGAAGCTCCTTGTCGTCGGGCTCAACGCAAATGACTCTGAGGACGGCGAGTTGTTGCAGGAAGTGGACCGGGATAACTATTCGCACCAGCTCAAGAATATGATGCGAAAAGAGATCACGTCGGGCAAGTTAAAATGCCTCAGCAATCTACAATCTAATGGAACCGATCGCACGATTTCTCTTTGATGATGGGAGGCTCGAATCACAAAATCAAGCTCTCGACCCATAGAATGGTGCAACATAGTTTCATGCTGTCCCGCACCTGCTCCGGACGGGAAAGTTGCGCCTGCTTCAAAGCCCTCTAACGCAATGCGCACTAACTGCGTTGAACGGCTTGTCAAGGGGGAGGGACACGAACTGTTAGACCGCTTGTCACTATTCCAGCCAACCCACATCCTCGTTCTTGGCCAGGATGCGAAGGTACTGTGGGAACGTGCTTCTCGTCCCAAATCAGGGAATGGGGTCAGATCTTGTTCTATGCGTACTGATGAGCTACAGTTGGCAAATCAGGGAATGGGGTCAGATCTTGTTCTATGCGTACTGATGAGCTACAGTTGGCGGCATGGCCCGACCCCTCCGCCTCGAATTCGCTGGGGCGCTATACCACGTCACCGCCCGGGGCAACGCCCAGCAAGCCATCGTTCTCGATGACCAGGACCGGCAGCGGTTTCTCGACGTGCTCGCCCGCACCGTCTCCCGCTTTCATCTGCTGCTCCACGCCTATTGTCTGATGGATAACCACTACCATCTGCTGGTGGAAACGCCGGAAGCGAATCTGTCGAAGGCCATGCGCCAGCTCAATGGCGTCTATACGCAAGCATTTAACCGCCGCCACGGCCGGGTGGGCCACGTTTTACAAGGTCGCTTCAAGGCCCTCGTGGTGGACCGAGACAGCTACCTTCTGGAACTGTGCCGGTATGTCGTGCTTAATCCGGTCCGCGCGAGGAGCACACGCAAACCCGACACCTATCCCTGGTCGAGCTACCGGGCGACCGGTGGGCTTGTCCCCACCCCGCCCTTCCTGACCGTCGACTGGCTGCTGTCCCAGTTCGGCCGGCAGCGGTTTTCCGCTCAGCGCAAGTACCGGGCCTTCGTCGCCGAGGGGATTGGGCAAGCCTCCCCCTGGGAGCACGTGCAGGGACAGGTGCTGCTCGGGAGCGAGCGGTTTGTCGAACGTTTGAGACCCGGACTTGAGGACAAGCGTTCCCTCAAAGAGATTCCGCGACACCAACGATTTGCAGCCCGCCCGGCGCTGCCCAACCTGTTGTCCACCCGTTACCGGACCGACCGCACGCGCCGCAACGAGGCCATTCGCCTTGCCCACGTGGATCACGGCTACAGTTTGTCCGAGATCGGCCGCGCGGTGGGCTTGCACTATTCGACGATCAGTCGGATCGTCAATCCGCCGGCGCTCGACGATGCACAAAACAAGATCTGACCCCAAAATTCGAGCGCGGGACCATTGAGCATTTGCTGGTCATGCCGGTCACGCCGTTTGAGATCATGAGCAGTAAGCTGTGGCCGATGGGGTTGGTGGTCCTCTCCGCCTGCGCCGTTTCCCTGTTGTTCGTCGTCAAGGGACTGCTCTCGGTGCCCATCGAGGGCTCGCTGGGGCTGTTCTTCGCCGGGGCCGGACTGCACCTGTTCGCCACCACCTCCCTGGGTATCTTGATGGCCACCATCGCACGCTCCATGCCCCAGTTCGGACTCCTCCTCATCCTGGTGGTCCTGCCCCTGGAGATGCTGTCTGGCGGCGCCACGCCCCGGGAGAGCATGCCCGCGCTGGTCCGCACGGTGATGCTGGCCGCGCCCACCACGCATTTCGTCATGCTGTCTCAGGCCATCTTGTTTCGTGGCGCGGGCCTCGCGGTGGTGTGGCCGCAGTTCATCAGCCTCGCGTTGATCGGCGCCACCTGCTTCGGTATAGCACTGGGACGCCTTCGCAAAACCATCGGCCTGATGGCATGATGGCACCCGAAGCACGGATGCCCCGAAATGACGGTCGATGCACCCCCGGCCATCGGATGACCACAAGGGAGTCGAGGCAGGGCACACCCGTCTTCTTTTTTGCGGTTGACGACGATGCATGAAACTTACACCCCCGGCTACACTCCCAAGGCGAGCGACTTCATGGCGCGACGCACCCTCGAGTCGCACGGCGCGTTCTTTCAACCCTCGCTCCAGCCGGGGTCGGACGTACTCGATTGCGGCTGTGGTCCCGGGTCGATCACGCTTGGAATCGCCAAAGCGGTCTTCCCTGGGAAGGTGGTCGGCGTGGATTGCAATCCCTCCCAGCTCAAGCGTGCCCGACGCGTGGCCAGGGCGCAGGGGATGACGAGCCTGGGGTTTCTTGCCGGGACAGCCTATGCCCTGCCCTTCACCGACGCGTCCTTTGATCGTATATTCAGCCATGCGCTGCTTGAGCACCTGGCAGACCCGCCGAGAGCCTTGTCGGAGTTCTATCGTGTCCTCAAGCCAGGCGGGACGATCGGGGTGTGCAGTCCCGATTGGGGCGGGTTCATCGTATCGCCGCCCTCACCGGCCTTGTCCGACGCGGTGACCGCCTACATGGCGCTCCAGACCAAGAACGGGGGCGACGTCTTGATCGGCCGGAAACTCGGAGCGTACGTGAGCGCGGCGGGGTTCCGTTCCGTCGCGATGCACGCTCGGTATGAGTGCTACCCGTCGCTGAGCCTGATCGGCGAGTACCTTGCGATTCAGTTGGCGGAGCAGGGACAGAACCAGCAGGCCGCAACCTGGCTCGCCTGGAGTCGGAGCCAAAACGGATTGTTTGCACAAGCATGGGTCTCGGCCATCGGGACGAAATAGCCTTGCCGCTCGGCGTTCGATCCGCAGTCCGGCACATCCCCTCCGCCCCCGCGTCAGTGTCCTCCCGTGGAGCGGCTCTGCTTGCCCGCTCAGGCCATCCCGACGATAATGGGGCCCGACGGGGCTAGACCGGGGAACGCTCCTGAGGGGACGCTGGAGGAACAGCCGCAGCCATGTCCGCCTCCGATCCACGCATCTTCTTCGCCGCCGAACGTACGTTGCTCGCCTGGCTGCGCACCGGCATCACCATCATTGCGCTTGGGTTCGTGGTGTCGCGGTTCGGACTGTTCCTGCAATTGCTCTCGGCCCAATCGGCCTCCCCCTCGCTCCACGCGAATGCACATTCCTCCACGATTTTCGGGGTCGTGCTGACGCTGATCGGCACAGCCTGTGTGGCCATGGCCGCGTACCAACACGGCCGCTTCATCGCCACCTTGCCGGTTCAGGATCTCCCCGCCTCGTACTCGCGGAATTGGGCCGTCTTGCTTTCGGTGGTGATCGCGCTGGCGGGACTGGGCCTCGCCGTATACATGCTGGCCACCCTGCCCTAACACGACCTCGCCGATATCACTGGCGTCGGCGACCAGCAGCTCGCTCCCCGCGCTGCGCCTGCCCTAGGCCGTGCCTCCAACTTCACCCAACACCCGAAACCAACCGTATTGGGGGTCTACCGGCCTGGTCTCAAACACGGAAAAGAATTGCACCGGCGGCCAAGGTGGGATAGATCACAATCGAGCCACGTGCTCGTCATGCCACACAACCGAATGGCCGCCGGATGAGCATCCGCCGCTCGCCGGTAAGCCGGGGGCCGAACGGAGCGACCACCGCATGAAAACCTTGGGCTACACCCTACTGAGCCTCGTGGCCGCGGTATGGCTGATCGCCATGCTGGTCGGTCTGGTGGCAGCGTTCCCGTACGGACTCATCGGACTTCTGGCGTTCGCCGGCTTCGGCGCCCTGTTCCTCCACGTCCTCTCGGAGCGTCTCCGCAGCAAGGAAGACGCCCATTACGACAAGACGGTTCAGCAATGAGAATGTTGATCACCACACAGGATACGGTCGAGGAACATCAGATCACCCAGACGCTGGGATTGGTATACGGAAATACGATTCGCGCCCGCCATATCGGCAACGACATTCTGGCCGGCTTGAAGACGATCGTGGGCGGGGAGATCTCGGAATACACGAAGATGATGGCCGAATCGCGGGAGCAGGCGATCGACCGGATGATTCAGCAGGCTCGGGTGCTCGGCGCCGACGCGATCGTCGGCATGCGATTTACCACGTCGTCCGTGATGCAGGGATCGGCTGAAATTCTCGCCTTCGGCACGGCCGTCAAGCTGGCCAAGAAATAACGCCGCCGGGAGCGGGGCGCATGCGGCCACCCCTCCGGAGCGTCCAGGCCATCACCGCGCGGCCGCCAGTTTGATTTGGAGCCCTGCCAACAGTCCCCGATACCGACGCGCGTCGTCCGGCTGCGGGTGCCTGACCAGCATGGCATCCAACGCCTCGATCAGTTCGTCGATGATCGGCATCACGCGGCTCCCCAGCCTGATATCGGCGGATACTTCGTTCGGTTTGAGCCGGACGACGCTCCGGCCATGGTGACCCGAACGGTGGAAGCACCGATCCGCTGGGGACTCGTCGGAAAGCAGCGGGGCCACGCGCGTCCCGCACCACGGCCGAAATTCCACCTCTGCTTGCCCGACTGGAGCGGCCATGCAATGCTACGGCAACGATCGGACCGGCCGTCGCGTCAGTCCCGTCGCGCCATGAAGAATCGGCACAACGAGTACGCTCCTTTTGTCCTCGCCGCCCTGGCCGGGCTGGCGGTCTGCCTCGCGATCACCTTCGCCACGGGCCGCAAGGAAGCCTGGGACTCCGAAGTTTACTTCTCCGTCGGGATCCCGGTCCTGTGCGCGACGATATTTGCCATCGGGTATCGCTTTCCAGAACGACCGTGGCGCTGGACCATGAGCATGGCTGCCGGCCAAACGGTCGCGATGTTGTCGGCAGGAAATTCCTTGTCACTCTGGCCGCTTTCGGTCGTGGCCATGACCATCCTGTCGGTTCCCCAGTTCATAGCGGGTTCGCTCGCCAGTCAGCTGGCGACCCGGCGGAGCCGAGGATGACCCGCCAAGGGGTCCTCGCTTGATTTTGAACCTTCCCTCCCGTACCCTTCTCCCCCAACGGCAGACGCAAGTCTCCCATTCGTAACCTTGCGAGCGTTCACGAGCACAGTCGGATCAGACGCGTTGTGAGCTCCGCCTTCCGTTCCCGTCAGGGACGCTGAGCTCTCGCCGTAAGACCCCTATGGACTCTCCACGGCCACCGCTGCCGCCCTTTGACATGCAGACAGCCGCTCAAAAGGTCCGCCTCGCTGAAGATGCGTGGAATACACGCGATCCCGAACGGGTGGCCCATGCCTATACCTCGGACAGCGTGTGGCGCAACCGCGCCGAGTTCCTCGCCGGCCGCGAGGCGATCGTGCAGTTCTTGACTCGCAAATGGAACAAGGAATTGGACTACCGGCTCATCAAGGAGCTGTGGGCTTTCCACGGGAACCGGATCGCGGTTCGATTTGCCTATGAGTGGCATGACGACTCGGGCAATTGGTTTCGGTCCTACGGGAACGAAAACTGGGAATTCAACGAACAAGGATACATGCGGCGCCGCATCGCGAGCATCAACGACCTGCCGATCACCGAACAGGCGCGCAAGTATCGGTGGCCCCTGGGGCGCCGCCCTGATGACCACCCAGGGCTCTCCGACCTTGGCCTGTAGCCGGCGGGCGTTTACTTAGGTGATCCCAAGCGGTGAGGCGACATAGTACCGATGGTAGACCTCGCGCGGCGTTCGCCGCATCATGAGGTGCTTCCACTGATAGCGAACCCAATGGGAGCGGTTCCCGGTCCGGGCGGAGCTGAGCATGGGTTGAAGAGAACCCAAAGCCGAGCAGATTGACATTTCATGAGCAAGACGATTCGCATCAAGTTCTTTCGCAGCCAAGCCGATAGTATTGCGCGCTACGGAAGGACGTTCAATGCGAGACTGGACGCTCTCGTTGGGGGCGCGGGCAACTGGAATCTCACACCTGGTCATGGCCGAGCGAAGATCGTAAATTCGCGCGCCTGGGTCGAACGTTTCGAGACCGGCCCGGAGATTACAGATCTTCTCCTCCCCCAGGTAGCTCCACTCATATCTGCCCTTGCCTCACTCATCACAGCCTGGTTTGCCGGTCGCCCCCGAGGCTCAAAAGAGTCCCGCGAAATAGAGATCACGATAGGAACCAATACCTACAAGGGAAGAGTCCGAGACGCAAAGCAGCTGCGCGCGATCGTAAAACTGCTTCACGATGCAGGGAGGAGTCGCTGAGGTCTCTCGGCTTCGCACCGGCACACGCAGGGCTTCGCGTGCGTCGAACAGCCCTGGAGTTCTCCGACCGGCGAAGTCAGATGGGCCGAACCGGTTCGAGCTTCCCCTCCTTCCTCCCGATCCCCGCCCTCGTCCCCGGAGCCGAGTTGCAATGGAGGAGTCGGCCAGGATGCTCCTGGACGAGTGACGTTCCAGCGGAAATGAACGGGCGCCCGGCGACTCGCCGACTACGGCTTCTTATTTTTCTTGTTCTTGGGGACATCCGAGAACAGCAGCCATGCGAGGACGATGAATCCAATGGCGACACCGGTGATAGCCAACCAGGTACCGAGTTTTTCCATGGCTTGCCCGCTCCTATGCCGTCTGCAGTTGTTCCATGAATGCCGGGGCGAGCCGCTTGACCTTGCCGGCCAAGTCCGTGGCGGCCAGCTTCGCCGAGCCTTCCGCCACCACGCGCCCGCTGCCTTTGACGCGAATCACGTGAGCGAAGGTCAGCGTCGCGCGCGTGACGTCCGAGAGCGTGGTTTCGATCGTCAGCACGTCCCCATACCGCGCCGGCGACCGGCAATCGAGTTCGGCATGCACGACAACGAACTGAGTGCCCTGCTGCAACTGCGCCGCCACCGACACCCCGCGAGCTTCCAGACAATGCGTGCGCGCGCGCTCGAAGTATCTCAGATAGTTGGCATAATAGACCACGCCGCCACAGTCCGTGTCTTCATAATAGACGCGAATCTCCATGACGTGGGGCATGAGCATCGCTCAGAGATCGAGCACCGGAAAGCGAGGGAGGGTGGTCTCCGCGAGACCCGCGAGTTTCATGGTGAGGTCGAGGAGCTGCTGAACCCGTTCGGATTTCACCGCTTCCCCGCCGTGCCCGAGGACCGCGTGGTCCGCCGCATCGAGCAACGGCATCAATTTGGGCCATTGCGCGAGCGCGGCCTTGCCGAACTCTTCGCCCCCCTCCGCCAGCACCTGCAGTTGCGCGTTCAACGGAAGCTTGTATTTTCCGTCGATCTCGCTGAGGTAGCGGTTCCGACAGGCCTCGCGCATTGAATCCGGCAATTGCTCCGGCCGCACGTCCCATGATTTGATATGGTGGCGCCTGAACAGCGCCCACTGCGCCGCGCTTTCGAGCGCACGAACCACCGTCCGCATGGCCAACTCTCCGTCGTGCCGCTGTGCAATGAGGCGGGAGGCCTGGCCCAACAGTTCGAGCGTCAGGTGCTCCTTCACGGCTTGCGGGTCCATGGCAAGGCGTTCCAGGAACCCCGCGTTGGCCTTGATGAGCGGCAGCAAGGCCTTGAGCCCCGGAGGGCCTCCCCAGAGGGCAGCCATCTCGAGCGATTTCGCCGCAGCTTTCAGCTTCTCCCAAGCCGGCCGGTGCTGAAATCGGCTCCAGAATTCGTAGCCCGTCGCCAAATCAATTAGCGCATGGTACAGGGGCTTCTGCCCGCCGCTCACCCGCTGTTCGAGTTGCCGAAAGAGATGCGCGGCGCCGTGGTACTCCCCTCGATTGAACAGCTCGCAGGCCTCCCGACGCATGACGGCGGCGGCCTCATCCCATGGGTTGCTTTGCACCCAGCGCCAGGGGGCGTCGGTCGAGTCACCCTCTTGCTGTCCCGGCGCGTCAGCGGCCCGAGGGAACACTTGCACGACTCGGGAGCTTCGATTGAGACCGACCAGCGCCAGAGCGGCGGCCATGGCGGGGGTCGCATCCCCGATGCCCATGACCAACTCGCCCGGATGGACTCCCCATGTGTCCAACAATCCGGGGAGACTTCTGGCCAAGGACTGATGCGAGGCCGGAAACTCTTGAGGGGCCGGCGTGACGACCCAATCCCACCGGCGCGGCATCACGGCGATTTGCGGTTGAATCTGCTGTTCAATCAGCAGGCGACTGTCTTCCGGCGCGAAGAAACAGAGCATCTCCGGTTGGAGGCGATTGATGAGGTGAACGGCGGGCGCCAGATCTGCCACCAGCGCGCATAGGCAGGCTTTGATCGGACTCTCTGCGGACATCACGCGCGGACTATACCATCGAGCCCCGCGCGAACCAATAGCGTGGGCGCCAACGGCAACTCCCCCCGGCCTCCGGCCTCGGAGCACCCACGCGCTCACCGCGGTGGCAAGCCTTCGGCGATCCCGGAGAGACTCGGAAGCCAACCGCAGAACCTCGCGATTTCTTGACCCCCCGGAGAATTACGTCTAGACTTTCGCCAACATTTCGCCACGAGTTCCGGTCTCGTTTCGCTTCATCGGCTCTTCGTTCGGCTTCGAGGTGGCCCATGGTCTGGTGGTACTGGATGGTGCTTGGCCTCCTCCTGATGGGGATGGAGCTCGCCACGCCGGGTGGATTCTATCTCCTCTTCTTCGGCCTCGCGGCGCTGGTCGTAGGGGCCACCACCGGGCTCGGACTCCAGCTCCCGGATTGGGTGCAATGGCTGCTCTTCTCCATCCTGGCCGTGGCCTCGCTCCTGCTGTTTCGCGGCCGGCTTCTGCGGACCATCAAACGCACCGACTCTCTGGCCGAGGTCGATAGCATGGTGGGAGAGCAGGGGACGGTCCTGACCTCGATCGGCGTCGGCGGCATGGGGAAGGTCGAACTTCGCGGCACCACGTGGAACGCCTGCAATGCCGGCCCCGGCACGCTGGTCAAGGATCAGCGGTGCCGCGTCCACCGCGTGGACGGCTTGACGCTCTGGGTCACCGCGGCCTGATCACGAAACATTCAGATGGAGGAATCGGCTATGTCTGGTGGGCTCTTCGTCATGCTGTTGCTGGCGCTGCTGGTGCTCATCACCATCGCCAAGACCGCTCGCGTCGTCCCCCAGCAGAGCGCCTACGTGGTCGAACGCCTGGGGAAGTATCATAAAACCCTCAATGCAGGCTTCCATATCCTCGTTCCCTTCGTCGACGCCGTGCGCTACAAGCACTCGCTCAAGGAAGCCGCAATCGATATTCCGGAGCAGATTTGCATCACACGCGACAACGTGCAGGTGGGAGTCGACGGGGTCCTCTACATGAAGGTGCTCAACCCGGAGCGCGCCTCCTACGGCATTTCCGACTACCAATTCGCCCTGAGCCAACTCGCGCAAACCACCTTGCGCAGCGAGATCGGCAAAATCGACCTCGACCGGACCTTCGAAGAACGCACCAACATCAACGTGCAAGTGGTGAACGAACTGGACAAGGCCTCCGAGTCGTGGGGAGTCAAGGTTCTTCGGTACGAGATCAAGAACATCACGCCGCCGAAGGATGTCCTCAATGCGATGGAGAAGCAGATGCGGGCGGAACGCGAGAAGCGGGCCGTGATTTTGACCTCCGAAGGTCAACGGGACGCGGCGATCAACGAAGCCGAAGGCGAGAAGCAACAGGTCATCAAGGCATCCGAAGCCAAGAAGCAGCAGCAGATCAACGAGGCGGAAGGCGCGGCCCAGGCCATCACCGCCATCGCGGTCGCCACGGCGGAGGGACTTCGCAAGGTCGCCGATGCCCTGCAGGTCGCCGGCGGGCACGAAGCGCTGCAACTGCGCGTCGCGGAGCTGTACATTGCCAAGTTCGGCGAGTTGGCGAGAACCACCAACACGCTGGTTCTCCCGGCGAACGTGTCCGACGTCGGCTCGATGATCGCGCTTGCGATGAACGTCATCAAGACCTCTGCTCCAGCAACGCCGCCGAAGGCCTGACGTTTGACAGCCCCGCCCCCCTTTCTTAGAATGCCGCTCCAATGAAAGAGCGCGCCATCCAAGCGTTTGACGACAGTGCGGAGGTGAAGCGCCGCTTCGTGCGGGAGCACGCGGAGCGCATCGTCCAGGTGGCGCACCTCATCGCCACGGCGCTCCGCCACGGGGGCAAGGTGCTGTTGTTCGGCAACGGGGGCAGCGCGACGGACGCCTCGCATCTTGCCGCCGAATTCGTCGGCCGCTATCACCGCGACCGTACCCCGCTCCCGGCGATCGCCCTGGGGACCGATACGGCGGCTGTCACCTGCATCGCCAACGATTACGGCTACGAGGAGGTCTTCGCGCGGCAAGTGCGAGCGCTCGGCCGGAAAGGGGACGTCGCCATCGCGATCAGCACCAGCGGAAATTCCCCCAGTGTGCTGAAGGGCGCGGCCGCCGCGCGCGAGAGCGGACTGACGATCATCGGATGGACCGGACATCAGGGCGGGAAACTCGCCTCACTGGTGGATCACAGTTTCGTGGTCCCGTCGGCGGTGACCGCCCGCATACAGGAAAGCCATATCACGCTGGGCCATGTCCTCTGCGAGCTGATCGAGGAAGACCTCTTTGCGAACGATTCGAACTAGGGCCCGCTCCCGCCGCGTGACTCCCGCGCACCCCATCGACGTGACCCGGCTCAAGACCTACCCCTTGAGTCGACGCCACAGCAAGGTCCGCATCTCGGACTTCGCGACGGCGTGGAAACCCGGCGGCAGTCTGGGGAGGTTCCTGGAAAGCCTTCCCGACATTCTCGCCGTCAAGACCCTGCGGGCCGTCGCTCGAACCATCGTCGAGGCGCATCGTCGGAGACGTCCGGTCGTGCTGGGCATGGGGGCGCACCCCATCAAGGTGGGACTGAGCCCCATCGTGGTCGATCTCATGGAGCGCGGCATCGTGACGGCGGTCGCGATGAACGGGGCCGGCATTATTCACGATTTCGAGATTGCTCTCCTGGGCCAAACCTCCGAAGACGTGGAGGCGGAGATCGACTCGGGCCGGTTCGGTATGGCCGAGGAGACCGGCCGCATCCTGAACGGGGCGATCGCCGATGGAAGGGAGCCCGGTTGGGGCATTGGGGAGGCGGTGGGACGGTACCTGGTCAAACACCGGCGATCGTTTCCTCATGCACGCATGAGCGTGTTGGCGGCCGGCGCACGATTACAGATTCCCGTCACAGTCCACGTCGCGGTGGGAACCGACATCATTCATATGCATCCCTCCGCCGACGGGGCCGCCATCGGGGCCGGTTCACTGATCGATTTTCGAAAGCTGGCCGCGGTGGTTTCTCGGATGGAAGGGGGGGTGTACCTGAACCTCGGATCGGCCGTGATTCTCCCTGAGGTCTTCCTCAAGGCGGTGACGCTCGGTCGCAATCTGGGTCACGCGCTACGCCACATCACCACCGTCAACATGGATTTCCTCGCCCATTACCGCCCGCTCACCAATGTGGTAAAGCGACCGACCCAAAAAGGGGGGAAGGGCTACTCCCTGATCGGACACCACGAACTCATGTTTCCCTTGCTCGCCGCCGCCGTTCGAGAACAACTTCGCCGCACGTAATCCAACGGCGCATAGCGCCATCCTCTGCGCCACTAGGGCACAGAGGACGGCGCTTGACCCGCACGCTTACGGTCGTTGCGCCACGAACACATCGGCCACGCCATTCGTATCATCATCCACGAGGTTGGTGGCGCTGGACGTGAATGAGATGAATCGGCTATCCGCGCTGATCGACGGCGTCAGGCTCGCCCCGCCGATCCCCTCAGAGCCGCTGGCGCTCACAGAGGCGCGTTTGATGCGATCCACACCGCTCCCCAACACATCGACGACAAATATATCGGCGGTCCCATTGGTATCCTCGCCGCCATCCAACAGGTTGCTCGCTTCCGACTCGAACACCACATAACGGCCGTCCCCGGTCAGCACGGGCACGCGGCTATCGCCGTTGCCTTCCGTTCCGTTGGCAGACACTGACACACGGCGCATCGTCGGCGTGGCAGATTGCCAATCCACGACAAAGACATCCGCGACTCCGTTGGTATCGTTGTCCACGAGGTTGTCCGCAACCGACCAGAAGGCGATCCACTTCCCATCGCGGCTGATTGACGGGGTGAAGCTGTGCCAATTGCCCGGAATACCGGCTTGGTTTTTCGAGACCAAGACCGTTGATCCGGTGGTCCGGTCGTGGACAAAGATATCCGACGCCCCATTCATATCATTGCCGACGCCCACCAGGTTGGTCGCAATCGACTCGAACACCAGATAGCGGCCATCGGCGCTGATGCCCGGATTCCCGCTCCCCCCGTCCGCCTCAAGACCATTCGGCCCGATCGATACACGCTCCGTCAGTTTAGACGTCCGGTTATGGAGAAAGATGTCGGCAACCCCATTTGTATCGCCGGGTACCAAATTCGTAAAGGTGGAACCGAAGGCGACCAAGTTTCCGGTGTAATCCAAGGCGGGATCGAAGCTGGTGCAGAGGAGACCGCCCGCCGGAGGCGCCGCACAGGTCCCTTCAGCACCGGACAGGCTGACCACTGACACGCGGGTCGTCTCCCCTTTGACTGGGTCATGGACGAACACGTCGCCCCCTCCGCCGCCCGGCGCATTCGCATTGGTATCTCCCAGCACCACGTTGGTAGCCACAGAGTGGAACGCCACGATGTTGCCGTCCTCGCTGATGGTCCCAGCCACGGTGGCCTCATTGGCTTCCACCCCGTTGTTCCCAACCGATACCCGAGTGATCTCTCCGGTCTGCCGGTCCTGCAAGAAAAGGTCCCTCTTCCCGTTGTTATCACCGCTCACCAGGTTGCTGGCGGCAGATTGGAAGACGATGTAGCGCCCATCGCCGCTCAGCGCCGACTCTCCTCCATACGTCGGATAGATCCCGCTGTCACCGTTGCTCTTGATCCCCGAGGCCCCGCTGGACACGGGACTGATCCTCGGTCGCACGGTCAGGTTCAACGTTCTGGTATCGCTGCCGGCGGCACTGTTTGCGCTCACGGTCAGCGACCAGGTCCCATGCGAGGTCGGCGTCCCTTCAATCGAACCCGATTCCAGAAGAGTGAGTCCGGGAGCCAGAACTCCACCGGTCAGCGCCCACTTGATCTCGGGTGTTCCGGTAGCGGAAAGCGTTGCGCCATACGGCATCGTGACATCACCGACGGGCAAAGACGTTGAACTGATGCTTGGAGGAACCGCGCTTACGCTTGCGCTCCCGCTGCCTCCCCCACTACTATTATTGCAACCGACGAGAATCGACAGTCCAGCGACAAGGACCAAGGCGCCAGCGATGTGAGTTCTGAGTCCTCTGTAGATCATGTGACGTCCGCTCCTCTGTTAAGTATCGTGGTGACCTCTATCCGAGCTGCCAGGTTCCTTGCGTCCACTCTCCTACGAGTTGTCCAATTCGTCTATTCCCATGGAAGTAGGAGAAAGCCCACCGTAGGGACAGGATCCATCACGCGGTTGTTCACAATCGAAGGCAGAGTATCCATCTCGGTATTCTGGGAAAGTGGTGCGGAGGTCCCGTCCCTCTGTCCCACCCCCAAATGGGGCTCAGGAAAGGTTGGGTCTGAATGAACTGATGTGGGTGGACGGCTTCAGAAGCCGAAATACCAACGCGGGAGGACGGCATGGCCCGGCGACACCGTGGTCTCGCCGGGCCGGGGGAGAAAATCTGTCACATCACGGACGCTGGACGATGAACGCGTCCGAGGTAGCACTATCCCCCGATACCAGATCGGAGGCATTGGAATAGAAGACAATAAACCGCCCATCTCCGCTAATGGCGGGAAAGCGACTTTCCCCATTTCCTGGACCCCCCCCCGCATTCACCGAGGCGAGCTTGATTGATTGACCGATTTCCACGACGTAGATCTGTTGTTGCCCGCCATTATTCAGTACGGTCCCGCCGGGGTTCGTCGCAAGCGACTGCACCGCGATAAGCTGACCATTCCGGCTCAGCGAGGGCACATCCGTATCAGCATCCCCTCCCACACGGACCACATAGTTCCCAGGATTGGTCTGCCAATCGACGACGAAGACATCACGCGTGGCACCCGGATCGCCCGCAATGAGGTTGCTCGCCGTCGAGGAGAAGGCGACGCGGCTTCCGTCCTGCGAAATGCTCGGATTTTGACTGACGCCGTTGGCGGCCACCAGGGGATCGGCTGTCACCGAAACCTTCGCGAGCTGGTCGGCGCCGATGCTATAGACAAAGATATCATCCACGCTGTTGGTCGGATCCGGATCATTCGGAACTAGATTCCCGGCCGTTGACGAGAAGGCCACGAACTGCCCGTTGGCGCTGACCGCCGGACTACCGCTTCCACCGCTCGCGGGCTGCCCGTTAATCCCTTTCGTCACAAACTTGAGCGTCTTTGCGGTCCGATTGTACACATAGATATCTGCCTCTAGTTGATTCAGATTGGAACCAGGCGAGATGTGCGTATCCTCGCTGGTGAGCGTGGCGAGTGATCCAAAGGCGATGATATTCCCGTCCGCACTCATGGAGGGGTCAAAACTATTGCAGGGTTCCGTCTGACCATTTGGACAGAGACTGGTCCCATCCAGCGGATTCTCAGAAATGCGGACCGTCGTCTTGGCCTGGCGATCGCGGAGGAAAATGTCCCGAGAGTTATTGGAGTCGTTATTGACTAGGTTTGACGCAAAGGAATCGAAGGCAACGAAACGGCCGTCGTCACTGACCACGGCCACGTGACTATCCCCGTTGCCCTCCGCCCCCTGCGTACTCACGGAGATCAACTCCACCACCCCGGTCAGACGATCCCGCAGGTACACGTGCCGCATGTTATTGGTGGCCCCCAGGTTCGTAGCCGCCGAATCGAACACAACATATCGACCGTCACCGCTGACGCCGGGATCAATGCTTCGAGGAAGCGGCGGTATTACCCCATCCCCGCTCCCGGCATTCCCCCCTACACCATCCGCATTCTGAGAAACACGTTGAATCCGAGCCAAGACCCCGATCACGATGTCTTCGTCGTCCGTTCCTCCAGGCCCGGTGGCGGTCACGGTGACCGTACTCTGCCCCGGGGTCGTCGGGGTCCCCGAGATTACGCCCTCGTTCGATAGCGCGAGTCCGGCCGGTAAGGGCGCACTTGACCACGTGAATGGGCCTGCTCCGGTTGCCGACAGTTTGGTGTCCGGGGGAACCGGTTGTCCCACATCAAAAAAGAATGATGTTCCCGTAACGATGGGCGGAAGTGGCGGGGGCGGGGGAGTGCCACCTCCACCACCATCACCGCCGCCACCACAGGCTGCTGCCAGCCCCATTAGGACCGCTATCGCCAGTCCGTGGATCACCCTGCCCAGATTCTTGTTTCCCATGCGCCCCTCCTGTACAGTAAGCGCTCGACGACTTACAAATTCCGTTCCCGTCCGCAAGGCGTAGTGGTTGGCGAGAGGGTACCTCTGCGACTGGCGGCCCCTGCCCCTTGGAATTGTATGTAGAGTCCTATAAGTACCGGTTGAGATCAATCCCCTCAATTAGTGCGTCAGGATACTTGCGAGGGGTGGTTCCTCATCCTGTTCAACTGTGGAAATGTATGACTTCCCATACGGTTTATAACGGGTCGGAGGGTATAGCCCCCCAGCGTCCTCGTCCCAGGGAACCGGCCATCTTCGAACGTGCTCGCCTTCAGAGGGAGTGGCAGGCACTGAATCGACGATTTCTCGGCGAAGTCCTGCCACCGATCGATATCTTCTGGAGTTCTCGGCTAACGGCGTCTCTGGGAGTCTTTGTGTCCAATTCGATCCCTCGTCCTCGTAGGACTGCAGTCAGGACGAGTCGAATCCTCACTGCTCGTTGCATCCGTTTGTCGCTGCCTCTTTTTCGAGCACTTTCCGCCGACCCTGACTTGGCCGCGCAAGAGCTACGCCGCACGCTGGCTCATGAGATGATCCATCAATGGCAATTCGACGTCCTTCAGCGACGCCCGGATCATGGTCGGGATTTCCACACCATGATGGAGAAGCTCGGTCGAGAGGGCATGCGGGTTTCAGTGTACCACTCCTGGTCAGGGGCGGTGGAATCGCTCGCGCGTTTCCACTGGTGTTGCACGCAATGTGGACAGATCTATCGACGGCATCGTCGCACCATTCACCCGCGGCGGCATCGCTGCGGCCTGTGTCGAGGGCTTCTGAAGCAGCTTGGCCTCACGGGGACGGCCCACCTTCGAGAGATCCACGACCCTCCGGTTCAATTACGGCTCCCCATCGAGCTAATCAGCGAGAGAGGCGAGCCCATACAAACCGGACTTCACCGGCCGAGATGATCCGTGATTGATTCATCGCCCGCCCATGATTATGATTCCCGCTCGACTTAGTGCGATGATGGCGGACGCCCGATGATCAAGCTGGTACCTCGTCCGGTCCTGGTCGGAATACTGACCGACCTGCGACGCAGGGGAAAATGCATCGTGTTCACCAACGGATGCTTCGATCTCCTTCACATCGGACATGTGCGGTATCTTCAAGCCGCCAGGGCCCTGGGCGACCTCTTGGTCGTCGGCGTCAATACAGACGCTTCGGTCCGCCGCCTTTCGAAGGGCTCAGGCAGGCCGATCGTCCCCGAGGATCAGCGCAGCGAGGTGCTGGCAGCCCTCGCCTGCGTCGACTACGTCACGCTGTTCGATGAGCCGGACCCCTTGCCATTGATCTCCGACATCCAGCCTGACGTACTGGTCAAGGGCGGAGACTGGCGTCCCGATCAGATCGTCGGACGACAGATTGTGGAGGCACGGGGAGGCCGGGTCTTGTCCATTCCCCTGGTGCCCGACATCTCCACCACCGCTCTCATCGAACGCATTCGATCGCGCTCCGCTTAGCCTCGTGTCTCATATCACGGCTCCACAGTACTGGGAGGCGCGCCTCCGGCCGATTCAGGAGGCCCTTCTGTCCGTAGAGGGACGTCCTTGTCTCACCGGGCTGTTTGGGTCGGGCTCGGCCTTCCTTCTGACCTTGCTCGCGCGTGCACTCTCGACGCCCGCACCGTCCCACTCCTTTGTCGCCGTGGCCGGCAATGCCGAATCGGCCGAGCTCCTTCACGACGATCTGTGCTTTTTCCACGCCTTGCTGGGAAAGCCGACCGATCACGTGACCCTCTTCCCGGCTTGGGAAATGCTCCCCTACGAGCCGACGGCCCCCCAGGTCGACCTGGTGGCCCAGCGTATGCGCACCCTCTTCCGCCTCACCGAGGGCCATCCAACGATCCTGGTGACGTCCGTTCAGGCCGTGATTCAGAAGATCATGCCCAGGACGCTGTTCCGTGAGACCAGCATACCGCTCCGAGTCAGTCACAATATCAGCCGAGATGACCTGCTGGCGCGCCTGCTTCGCCTTGGGTATCGGCAAGCGTCCGTCGTCGAGATTCCCGGAGAATATAGCGTCCGCGGGGGCATCGTGGACATTTTCTCGACCGCCTATCCCGCGCCGCTCCGCGTCGAGTTCCTCGGTGACACCGTCGACGCCATTCGGACGTTCGATCCGGCCACGCAGAAGTCCTCCGAGAAGCGACGGGAAGCCTGGGTGCTGCCGGCACGGGAAGCTGTCCGCCCCGCCACCCATGCAGACGCCCTGGTGGCATTGTCCCAGGACGCAGAGTGGAAAGCCCCGGCCTGGTATCCCTCGATGGATTCCCTGTTGGATTATTTCACCGCCCCGCCGATCCTGGTGCTGGACCAACCGGCGGCGCTGGCGTCCTATGCCGCTGCACACTGGACGCGAATCGAAGACGAATACCTGCGCCATGTCGAACAAGCGGCGGATCACGCCTATCCCACGCCTGACCAACACTTCCTGCTTTGGGAAGCGATCCTTGAGCGAGCCCGTCGGAACGCATGGTTGAGCTTGGAATCGGTCACCGCTCCGGATGCGACCTGGTCTCCGATCGTGGAGTTCGCCGCTCAGACGCCTGCGGCCTCGGGCCTAAACCTGCGAGGCACTCCATTTACCGAAACTCTCTCCCTATTGGACCGCCTGCGCCGGGCAGGCCCTGTGCTCATCGTCGCGCGAGCCCACGCCCAGGTCGGCCGACTCCTGGCGCTGTTCTCCGAACACGACCTGCCCGCCGCACCGTGGACCCCGGCCGCCTGGGCCACCGCGTCAGTCGATCGCCACCCCTTTTACGTCGTGCATGGGGACATGTCGACCGGCTTCATCTGCCGCGACACGCCCTTCTCCATCGTGACGGAGGAGGAGGTCTTCGCCAAAGGCACGCGTCACAAACCAGCGGCCAAGAGCAAGGCGGCCGCGTTTCTGGCATCCCTGGATGAGCTCGACATCGATGACTATGTCGTTCATGTGCAATATGGGATCGGCCGCTATCGAGGGCTGAAGCGGCTGTCGGTTCAGGACAACGAAAACGATTACCTCATCCTTGAATATGCGCGCGGGGATACGCTCTATGTGCCGCTCGATCGCCTCAACCAGGTCCAACGCTATATCGGCGCCGAAGGCGCACCGCCCCGACTCGACCGGCTCGGGGGGACCGGTTGGGAAAAGACCAAAGCGCGCGTCAAGAAGGACATCGAGGAGATGGCCCACGAGCTGGTCGAGCTCTACGCCAGCCGGGAAGTCATCCAGCGCGGGGCCTATAACGGGGATCGCACGCTTCTGCATGACTTTGAAGCTGCCTTCGACTACGAAGAAACGCCGGATCAACTTCGCGCCATCGAGGATATCCAGCGGGATTTGGCCTCCACGAAGCCCATGGACCGGCTCGTCTGCGGGGACGTGGGCTACGGGAAAACCGAGGTGGCGATGCGGGCGGCCTTTCTCGCGGTCGAGCACAACCGGCAGGTGGCCGTCCTCGTGCCGACGACGCTCCTGGCTCACCAGCATTTCGACAACTTCTCTCAGCGCTTTGCGCCGTTTCCGACCCGGGTGGGACTGTTGTCTCGTTTTCAAGGCCCCAAGGAGACGAAAGCCGTCGTCCGGGATCTGGCAGCGGGAACGCTCGACGTCGTCATCGGAACCCACCGGCTGCTGCAAAAGGACGTGGTGTTCAAGAATCTGGGCCTCGTGATCATCGACGAGGAACAGTGGTTCGGCGTCAGGCACAAGGAGCGCCTGAAGCAGCTTCGGACCCAGGTCGACGTCCTGACGCTCACCGCCACGCCGATTCCGCGCACGTTGCAAATGGCGATGGCGGGCGTGCGCGATCTCTCCGTCATCGAGACGCCCCCGCCCGGTCGGCTGGCCATCCGCACGCAAGTCGTCCGGACGAACGACATGGTGGTGCGCGACGCCATCGTGCGCGAGCTCGGTCGCGGCGGACAGGTGTACTTCGTGCACAATCGCATCGACACGCTCCAACGCGTCGGCACGTGGCTCCAACAACTCGTGCCGCAGGCCCGCGTCGTCATGGCCCACGGCCAAATGGACGGCCGCGTGTTGGAATCGGTCATGCTGAAGTTCTATGAGCACAACGCGGACATTCTGGTCGCCACGGCCATCATCCAGTCCGGGCTGGACATTCCCAACGCGAACACCATCATCGTCAACCGCGCCGACATGTTCGGACTCTCGCAGTTGTACCAATTGCGAGGTCGGGTCGGACGATCCGGCCAACAAGCCTACGCCTATTTCCTGGTTCCGGACGAAGGCACACTGACGACCGAGGCCCAGAAGCGGCTCATCGCCATTCAGCAGTTCACCGAGCTGGGAGCCGGCTTCAGGATTGCGGCTGCCGATCTCGAGATTCGGGGAGCCGGCAACCTGCTCGGCCGTCAGCAATCCGGGCATATCGCCGCCATCGGACTGGACCTCTACCTGCGGATGGTCGAGCAGGCCGTCCAGGAACTGAAGGGGCAGCCGATCGAAGAGGAGCCTGACCCCACCCTCCACCTGAATGTCTCTGCGTTCATTCCGGAGGAGTACGTGCCGGATGCGCACCAGCGATTGGCTCTGTATAAACGGTTGGCGGCCTGCACCCAACTCGGAGAATTGGCGTTGATGCACAGTGAGGCTCAGGACCGGTACGGCGCCTTGCCCGAGCCGGTCGAGCGATTATTCGAAGTCATGCAAGTCCGAGTCCTCGCCAAAGCCACTCACCTCCTGACCGTGGAGAGCAAAGCCGAGACCGTGGTGCTGACATTCCAACCCAAGGCCATGCCGACCGAACACGCCATGCAGGCACTGATGGACCGCTATCAGCGACGCCTTCGCTTCCCCACCCCCACCTCGGTCGAGATTCAACTCCCGACCGGCGACTGGACGGCGCTCTTTCAGGAATTGAGCGTAGCCTTGCAAACCTTGCACCTGTGTGATACCAAAAACAATTGATGCCGCACGAATGATTTTCCCCGCCCCCATCGGCGGCCTTCTATCCCGGATCCCTATGACGACCTTCAGAGCGTGGCGGTTGCTGATGACGAATTCTCCGGACAGGCGCGCGGTCTTCCCCGCCGGCTGGGGGCCGGTGGCCGGCCTGCTCCTGCTGTTGGCCGGCGGCTGCCAACAAGTGGCCGACGACGTGCCGGTCGTCGCCATCGTCAACGGACGCGCCATTACTCAGGACGAATTCGACTATCGATGGGCGGAGCTCTCGGAACCCACCCGCACGCGGTATGAGCGGACGGGCGGGAAGCGTCAATTTCTTGATGAGCTGATCACGCGCGAGCTGTTCATGCAGGAGGCCAAGAAGCTCGGGCTCGACCAGAGCCAGAGCATCCGAGAGCGGACGCTGCGCTACAAGGAACAGTTGATCCTCGACGAACTCCTCCGGCAGCGGATCAAGACCTCGGTCGAGGTGAGCAAAGCCGAGGTGGACGCCTACCTGGCGGCGCACGCCCACGAGCTGCTGCTCCCGGCGAAGGTTCGGGCCGCCGTCATCGTCTCCCCGAATATTTTCGCGTCGAAGGATATCCGCCGCATGTTGGGGGAAGGCGCGGACTTCGGCAAACTGGCGGCGCGATTCTCAGTCGACACAGCGACCAAGAGCAAGGGGGGGGACCTCGGACCGTTGCGCAAGGGGACGGTGCGTCCTGAACTGGAAGCGCTGATTTTGTCGATGCGCCCAGGCACAATCAGCGATCCGATCAAGATCGACGACCAGTATTATGTCGTCCGAACCGAGGCCCTCGACCAGGAGACGATTCAAGCCGATTTGGCCACACGGGAACGGCTCCGCCAGGAACTGTTGAACGAGAAGCGCCGGCAGCGGCTGGAGGAAGTCGTCGCCGATCTTCGAAAGACCTCGACCATTCGCCTCAACACCACGGCCCATCATCTTGCCCCCGCGTCCCCATCATCGCCCCTCGCGGCACAGCCCTGAGACCGGCGCCCGTGTGTGTGTGATAATCCCGCCTGATCCTCGCCGCCGCTCCCCTGTGCGGCGCAGGGAGGGTTCACGATTCCCCGACTTGACCCTACGGAACACCATCGTAACTTGGTACAATAGTGCCCATTCGGCCGATGCATTCGACCCTCCAGCATAGGCAGTCGCTCGCGCACCCAGGGATGCTGGCCGTCCTCGCGCTCGCCCTTGCGTTCGCCGCGCCGCCGGTGGTTTGCGCCACCCGCATTCACGACCGCATCGTGGCCATCGTCAACAGCGAGGTCATCACGGAAAGCGACGTCCTGACGGAAATCAGGCCGGAGGTCGAGCGGATCACGCACGCGTATCGAGGGGACGAGCAGGCGTGGCGGATTCGTCATGCGCATCACGTCGCCATCACCAAGCTGGTCGAACGGAAGCTCCAGCTCCAGCAGGCGAAGGCCAAGGGCGTCGACGTGTCCGACGAGGACGTGGCGCGCACCGTCGAGGAGATGAAGAAGCAGGGTGATCCCATCGACCCGAACGACAAGAAAACGCTCCAGGCCATCCGCGAGCAAATCCTGCTTATGCGGGTGGTGGAGCGAGAGGTGCGCGGAGGCATCACCGTGGGCGAATCGGAGATGCGACGGTACTTTAAGGAACATGAAAGCCGGTTCGCCCTGCCCGAGGAATACACGTTGAGCCAGATCCTCATCCGCCCGCGATCCGGCGAATCGCAGGAAGAGGCGCGGGCCCGGGCTCAAAAGGTCGTCGACGGATTAAAGGCGGGCGAGTCATTCGAAGAGCTGGCGCTCCGCTATTCGGACGGCGTGAACGCTTCACGAGGCGGGCGACTGGGACTCGTCCGGCAGGGGGAACTCCACGCCCCTATCGAGCAGGCTCTGGCAACCAAACAACCGGGGGACACGACGGAGGCCATCGAGACTCCCGACGGGATCCACATCATCCGGGTGGATGACCGCCGACCACGCCAATTCAGGCCGTTCGAAGAGGTCCGGGCCGAGATCCAATCCTTGGTCTTCGCGCAGAAAAGCGAAGACTTCTTCCAAAGCTGGCTGGCGGACCTGAAAGACAAGGCCTACATCGAGATCAAGTTTTGAGCCTCGCCGCGATCGCTTTCCATAAGTCCTCCCGACCTTCCTTCGTGATCGAGGAGACCCCGAGCGGCCTCACCTCGGGCGGCAGGCCCAACACCTGCCGGACCCCGTTCTCCCCGTCGCGCCGCTCCCCGCGCTTGAGCTTGTCGATTTTGGTCATCACCACGAGCGGGTCGTGGCCGCACCGACGGAGCCAGGCATACGTGTTCTCATCGGAGGCTTCGGCGCCCCGGGCATCGATCAAGAGCACCACGCACCGCAGGAGGGTGCGCCGGGTCAGATAGGCCTCGATCAGCGGAGCCCATTCACGCTGGAGCGATTTCGACACTCGCGCATACCCATACCCCGGAAGATCGGCCAATCGGATCGTGGACAGACGGGGATCGCCGGTGCGAACCTCGAAAAAGTTCACGGCCTGCGTTTTTCCCGGCGTCCGACTGACCCGGGCCAGGTGCTTTCGCTGAAGGAGCGCGTTGATCAGGGAAGACTTGCCCACGTTCGAACGACCGACCACGGCGAATTCCGGCCAGGTTTCCGCAGGAAACTGTTCGGGAGACACACAGGTTCTGGTAAACTCCGCGCCAAGTACTCGCATCGATCAACGTCCTCGCGCTTCCCCGTATCATCGCGCCATGGCGAAGTCAATCGGGCAACAGGGTCGCGTGCATCCGCTGCTCGTCGGGAGTCTGGTCGTCCTGATTCCCGTCGCCCTGCTCTGCTTCTACTGGCTCATCACCTTCCCCGACGTGGCCGTGCTGAAAACGGCCAATCCCACCACCACGGCCTTGATGGACATTCGGCAGCGCCAATCGAAGGAAAGCGGGAAGCCCTACCACCGCCGGTGGATCTGGGTGCCGCTCGGCCGGATTGCGACGGCCGCGCAGCGGGCTGTGGTGGCCGCCGAAGACGCTCAATTTTTCCTGCACGAGGGATTCGATTGGGAGGGGGTGAAAGAAGCGGCCGTGAAGAATTTGGAGGCCGGGAAAGTCACCCGCGGAGGCAGCACCATCTCCCAGCAACTCGCGAAGAACCTCTATCTCTCCTCCGAACGGTCCCTGTTGCGGAAAGCGCAGGAAGCCCTGATCACCCGCGCCTTGGAGCATCATCTGACCAAACGGCGGATCCTCGAACTCTACCTGAACGTCGCCGAATGGGGGCAGGGCGTCTTCGGCATCGAGGCGGCGGCCCGCCATCATTTCCGCAAGTCGGCCTCCGAGTTGAACGAGGAGGAAGCCGCGCTCCTGGCCGCCATTCTCCCCGCACCGCACCGGTATGACCCGATTCGGCTCACTCCGCACGTGCTGGCTCGCCAGCGAACGATCCTCCGGAATATGGATAAGATCGTGACCCGAGCATCTCACCCTCGATCGGAACCGGATCGAGGCAAGCCGCGGAAGTGACTCGACTTCGAAACGTGGCAGGCCGAACGAATGCTAGTCCAGATCGCCGATCTGTCCGTGGTCCCGCTCGCCGAAGATGGCCGACTCGTGCGTGTAATGCTTGAACTCGAGCAGATTCTGAAACGGGTCTTCGAGGAAGAAGGTGACATGCTCGATACGCGTGCCTTCGAACCGCCGCCGGGGGTGCTGATAAAACGCCAGCCCCTGCTGTGTCGCTCGATCCAGGAGCGCCTGCCAGCCGGTGTGGTCCTTGAAGACGAGGCCGAAGTGCCGCGGGTAGATGCCCTTCTGCGCGGGCGGCAACGCCTCCACGACGTGCGCCACCAGTTGGTGGCCGGCGAGCCCCAGCGTCACGGCTCTGCCGGTTTCCCGGCCAAGGGCGCAGCCCAAGCCATCGACGTAAAACCGTTTGGCCTCGGCCACGCTCGTGATGGGAAACGCCAGATGGAACAGTACCTCCGTCACACAGCCCCCCTTGCGTGATGACCTCGCCAATTCCAGCATAACGCGACCCGCGGACGACGCTCAACCTCCATGGCCCGCCGAGCCTAGCGGAAGCGATCGCCGACGACCGGGTTCCCACGACCGTCCCAATAGCCGGCCGCCATCCGAGGAGTGGTATGGCGAATCGCCATGCGGCCGTCCGGTGCCAACACCAGCGCTCCGGCGGCGCCGTGGACGCGACGCACCAAACGATCCAGCGCCAGTCGCGTGGCCATTTTCGGGCTGTTCCCCTCGCTCAAGGCATCCACGATGCCCTTCGCCGCCGCGAGGCGGATAATGCTCTCGCCCCATCCGGTCATCGAGACCGCGCCGCCGCGATTGTCGGCATAGACGCCGCAACCGATCAGCGGAGTATCGCCGACGCGCCCGGGCAGCATGATGTCGATCCCCCCGGTGGAGGCCCCGGCGGCCACAGTTCCGGCTCGATCCAACGCCACGGCCCCCACCGTTTCGCGGCCGTGCCGTTCCCGCAGCCGAACGGTGGTGCGGGTCATGGCCCGAAAGAGGGCGGCCGTCTTCAGACCCCGCGCAGTCACCAATTCGGGCTTGAGCACCGGCGTTCGCCCTTGGCGGAGAGGCAGACGCTCGAGTCGGAAATGCTTCGCGAAGCGAGTGGCGTATGCGCCCGCCAGCAACACGTGGCTGGTTTCCTCCGAGACCAACCGAGCGGCCGTGATCGGGTGCACAATGCCCTCAATGGAGGCCACGGCCCCGGCCGTAAGCGAACGGCCTTCCATGATCGAGGCATCCATGCGCGCAACGCCGTCCAGTTGGCGACGTGAGCCGACCCCGGCATTGAACGCCCCGGACCCTTCCATGATCCGAATGGCGGTTTCCACCCCCTCGATGGCGGACACGCCGCGCGCGAGCGCCGCATAGGCCACAGCAAGGGCCTCGCGCAAGCAGGCCCGTTGCGACGGGCGCAGCGCCCGCACCCCGGCTCCGCCATGGACGAGAATGAGGGGACGAGAGGGTTTCAAGATGAGCTAGTTCAGCAGGATGTCTTTCGCCCGGCGGTAGGAGGGATCCTGCATCCGTTCCAGATCGGAACGCACGAAGCCCAGGCCCGTCACACACAATTCAAAGTTATCCGAAAGGGCTCGAAAGACGGGCGTGTCTTCGGCCGGCTCTCCCGCCAGGGATTCCGCCACGATCCGGTAGGAGCGTTTCCCGGTCTTCACATAATCCACCAGGAAATCCTGGTGATAGATCAGGCCGGACGTCTTCAGGCGCCGCAAGTACTCGGGAAAGAGCCCGGCCATGAAGAGCGTGAAATCCCCGATATGTCGATGGACATCCCGTTCGCGATCGAAGGACTGGGCCTCCAGCAAGACCTCCGACTCATACAGCAATCCCACGACGGTGTCGACCCGTTCGGCGTCGGCGTTCTTGATGCGATAAAGCCCGTCGACGTGCGCGAAGTCGACAAGCAGGTTGGACACGTACTCGGCCACCGGAACATTGGGCCAGCCGAGCTTCTCGGTAAAGCTACGCTCGGTCAGCGCGCCGAAGAGCTCGCGCAGGGGATGATGCTCAGGAATCGCGGTTCCCATTTCAACCTCCCGCTGAACAGGAGCGACCCTCGTACCAAGTATAGCAAATCGCGGATGTTGGGGAAGACGCCTCCCAGATTCTGCGCCGGCCCTCTCGCCCGAGGCGCGAGGCGCGGCGCCGCCCCCCCGTGACGTCGGCTCACTCATCTCCGCGACGGCTATCGAGGAGCAGTGTCACCGGCCCGTCATTGAGCAAGTCGACCTGCATGTGTGCGCCGAACACGCCCTGTTCCACCGGCACCCCCCGCGCACGCAGGCCGGCGGCGAGCTGCTCATAACGCGCCCGAGCCTCGTCGGGCGGCGCCGCCCGTTCGAACCCCGGCCGCCGCCCTTTGGCGGTGTCCCCGAGCAAGGTGAACTGAGACACCAAGAGGACCGCGCCACCGACATCGATAAGGGACCGATTCATCTTTCCGTGCTCGTCCGGAAAGATCCGGAGGTGCTGAATCTTCTCGGCCACGAATTGCACATCCGGGTCGCCGTCTGACCTCGCCACCCCCAACAGCACCAGAAGCCCGGGCCCGATCCGACTGACGACGCGCCCATCCACCGTCACCGAGGCCCGAGTGACCCGTTGCAAGACCGCTTTCATCGGTGCCGCAGCAGGGCCAACGAGCCCTCCAATTGCAGGAGCCGCCGTTTCACGGGCAACCCGCAGGAAAACCCGCCCAGCGACCCGTCGTGGGCCACGATGCGATGACAGGGAATCACCAACGGGACGGGGTTGGCCCCGAGGGCCATGCCGACCGCCCGCGCATACCGTTTCCCGCCGACCCGCGCCGCCACCCATTGATACGAGCGAACGCGCCCGTAAGGGATTCGGGTGATGGCACGCCAGACCCGACGTTGGAACGCCGTGCCGGCGGACAGGTCCACCGGCACCGTGAAGTCTCGACGCTTCCCCCGCAGGTAGTCATGAATCTGCGTCTGAGCCTCGCGGAGCATCAGCCGCGCGGGCCCGGCCGACGTGCGCCCCGTCTCGGTCCGGCGAGCAGGCAACGTTCGTTCGACGGCGCGTCGATCCTTGCCGCCCAGCAGAATCTGCGCGACACCAAGCTCGGTCACCACAATCCCGATCCACCCCCACGCCGTCTTGAAGCACATGGAATCGCCCATCCGTTCTCCCCTCCAGGCTCACTTCGCCGCCGCGCGGCCAAACTTGCGCCCCACGAGGCCCCACAGCACCTCAAGTTCTTCGGATCGCAACAGGGCGTGGACGCCGACATATCCCGTGACGCTCAGGCCGAGCCCGACGAACAGCATGACCGCCTTGCCGATCCAATCTTGCGGATGGGTCCAGACCTGGGCGTTCGACACCCACGAGCAGGCCACGACCATCGGCAGGCAGGCCGCCGCGACGCGGAGCGACGATCGGCCCACCGCCCGCCAGTCCACCCCGCCCAACCGCCGATTCAGGACCGCGATGAGAATCGCGCCGTTGAGCATCGCGGCCAGCGCCGTGGCCAGGGCCAGGCCGCCTGGCCCCAGCGGCTGCATGAGCGCCAGGGAGAAGAGGACGTTCGCCGCCACCGCAATCGCCGCCGTGACCGCGGGGGTGCGGGTATCCTGCAGGGAATAGAACGCGGACACCACGATCCGCACCCCCGCGAAGGCCCATAAGCCGACGCCGTAGAAGAGGACGGCGGCGGCCGTGGCCTGCGTATCCGCAGCGGTGAACGATCCGTGTTCGAAAAATAGGTGCACGATCGGCCGGCGCAGCAGGATCAGGCCGAGCATCGCCGGCAGAATGATGAACACAATCATACGCAGGCCGAACCCGAGCGTGCTCCGCAACTCATCCAGCGCGCCCCGCGCCGCTTGAGCCGACAGTGTGGGCAGAATGGCGGTGGCCAACGCCACTCCGAAGATCCCCAGCGGAAACTGGATCAGCCGCATGCCGTAGAACAGATACGTCGGCCCCCCGGCAAAAAACGAGGCCAGAATCGTGCTGACCGTGATGTTCACTTGGGTCACCGACAGCCCGAGCAGGGAAGGGAGCATGAGTGTGCCGATCCGGCGCACCCCCGGATGTCCCGGCTCCGCCCGTAGGCCGAACAACATGCCCCGGGCGTGCAAGCCGGGGACCTGCATGGCAAACTGGGCGGCCCCCCCGGCCACCACGCCGATCGCCACGCCGATAATCGGCTCCGGAAGCGCCGGCGCCAGAAACACCGCGCAGCCGATGATGAACACGTTGAAGAACACCGGAGAAAAAGCCGGGGCCGCAAACGCCCGCATGGAATTGAGAATGCCCATCGCCAGCGCGGCCAGGCTGATGAAAATCAAGTAGGGGAACATGACCCGGGTCAGCATCGTGGTGAGCTCGAGTTTGTCGGGCTGGTTATGAAACCCCGGGGCGATCAACCAGACCAGGCCCGGCGCGGCCAGGATGCCCAGCAGGGTGATCCCCGTCACGATCGTCAGGAGCGTGGTGAAGACGGCGCTCGCCAGTTCCCACGCATCCTGTTTGCTCTTGAGCGTCTGATATTCGGTGAAGACCGGGATGAAGGCCGAGGACATCGACCCTTCCGCGAACAGTTCGCGCAGGAGGTTCGGAATGCGGTAGGCCACGAAGAACGCATCCGCCGCCGGGGTCGCCCCGAACAGGCCGGCCAGGACCATGTCGCGGATGAATCCGAGGATACGGCTGCAAAAGGTCGCCCCCCCGATCAGGCCGGCCGCCCTCACGACCGAATGATTCTCTTGCTTCGTGGTGTCGGATCGTCCGGCCGGCGCAGGGGGTTCAGGCATTGGTCGCGATTCTAACGAAACGACCGGTGGGCGTCCACGCCCTCCTGCCTTCGGAGATGCCGGCGCGGGGACAGTTGCATTACAATGGCGCAGACCATGCGACAGGATCGCGCCATTCGACCCCCCGGAGGGTTTCAACTGCGACACCGCACGCTGGGCGTCTTCCAGGGGACGGCCATCGAAATGGCCTTTTGGCATCCGTCCTCACAAATGCCGGAATATGGCCTGTGCCGATTTCAGACCCGAGAGGACGCCCAACGCTACGTCAGCTACCTAACCTCGGCAGAGTGTCCGGAACCGCTGGCGGCGGCGGACCTCACGATCGAACCGTTCGACCACGCCCTTCATGAGACCATGATCTTCGAGAATCCGCTGGAATCGGAATGGGAATCGGGTCGGTAACGGGCCGCGGCTAGGCGGCATCTGAGGCCTGTTCCGGCTTCAAGCCGGGCGCGTCGTGCTTGTGGGCCTGCCCGTGGATGAACGCCATGAGACGCTTGTTGTCCTGCGACTTGCGGAGGAACTGAAACGCGATTCCGCGGGCGCCGACCGACCGCACGATCGCCGCCACCTCCACCGGCTCCTCCTGTTCGGGAAGCGCGATTTCCAGATAGAAGATGTCGTCCACTTGGACGTGCGTGGGGCTTTGGATCATGCAGCCGCCCAGGGACAGGTCCACGACGTGCCCTTCTCCCCGGATACGCCCCCCCGAGAACGACAAGAAGAGCCGCACCGGGATCCGGAAGTGCTTCCGCCTATCGATGAGGCGGTGCGTCGCATGGCGGCCGAGGTGAAATTTCGAGAACCGATGGTGGCAATCCTGGCACCGAAACGGGGTCACCCCGATGAATCGGAGAAGCGATTCGGAGAGGGTGCGAGTTGCCGTCCGCAAGACGGTGTGTCTCCTACAGTTTGGACAGGCCGGAACCGAGTTCATAGAGAGACTCCCACCTCACTTGAGAAACACGACGCATCACAAGGCCGCCCACGGCGAGGCGCTCGGATACGCACACCCGGCCGTTTCCTCCTCCGAGTCAGCCTCAAAGATACCAGATAGGCGATCAGGGTAAAGGCGGAACGCCCATCCGACGCCCGTTCGACTTTATCCACCGCGAGTCGATGTTCCAGCCTCCCGACCGGCTCGCCTCGATTCCCGGACCGGTGCTCAATAGAGGATCTCCATGCGTAAGCCCCGCCGGTCCTTCGGAGGGTCCTGCGGGAGGCGAATCGCCGTGCCGCCATAGACGCGCCAGGCGGTCCAAGCGAGCGCCGCCGCATCCAGAATGTCGTCGGGCGCCACATCGGTGCGCGCGAGGTCGGCGCCCTGCCCCTTCAAAATGGGGGCCAGTCCCCGGCGCCAGGCCAGCGGCAACCGCGCCAAGGCCCGCAAGCGCTCGCGACGACCGTTCCGGGTCTTCTTGTTCCACCGCATGGGACGACCGGCCAGCCTGGCCAGGGCCAACTCCGGATGCGCTTCGACCACACGGGCTTGGTCGCGGGGGCGGAGGAAGGCATCGACCTCTTGGATTTTGGACAAGATGTGAAAGGTCTGTTTGGTCAACCCTTGTGGCAGGCGGAGCAGCGTGAGGCCATCCGCCAGTTGCCGGCGGGTCGGGGGACTGAACACGCTGCTGGATCTCGGCCGGCCGAGCAGACGACGCGCCAACCGATCGCAGCGCCGCCCTCCCGGCTCGAGACGATTGGGCAAACCAATGGGCATGTCGAGTGCCGTGACGCGCGGACGCGGGCGAGCGCGAATCGCCGCCTCGATCCGCCGCACGAGTTTCACCGCCGCGCGATGGAACCGGCCCCGACGCAATTCAATCACGACGACGATCCAGCCTCCTCGACAGCCGTCGATGCCGGCCAGTCGGATGGCCCGGTCCGGCGCTTGAGCGGGTCCGCTCATCGGAGTACAACTGGCGGGTGTCGGAGGCGACAGACGATCATGCTGAATCAGGCCCCTGCGTGCGGGCTGGCCCTCTGGCTGCTCACGGCGGCGACGCTGCTCTCGTGCGACAGCGACGGAGCGCACCTGACGCTGACCGCGGAAGACTATCGGTTCGACCCGCCGCTCGCGCGCGCGCAGGCCGAACAGCCGCTCACCCTCACGGTGTTCAACGCGGGGCGAGAGGTGCATGAATTCGCCAGTCCGCTGCTCGCGTACGCTCGTGACCGGACGACTCCCGCCCCTGCGGAGCCGCCCGCCGGTTCCCCCGTCTTGACGCTCGAACCGGGCCGATCCGTCCGGCTGCTGGTCGTCGCCCCGCCGGGAACCTACCTCTACTGGTGCACACGCAAAGGGCATCCGAACATGAGCGGCACACTCATCGTCGAGTAGAGCTAACCCGCATTATTCACGAGAATTCGTGCCCCTTCGACATGCTCAGGGTCCCGAGCCCAACCGAGGGACGAAACCGCGGAGACGCCGGGCGAGACGGGCATGCGGAGCCCTGGGGACTGACACCCTTCCCCGCGTCCGCGCGTGGTGTCTGTCCCTTTCCGAACCGGGACAGGCACCGTCGAGGACGACGGAGCCAGTCCCCGAACAGTACGTTGAGGTCTCGCGGGGCGAGCCCGCCCGCCTGGATGCCACCAGGCCGCATCCAGGCGTGTCGCAGCGGCGTCTCGGCGGGTGCAGGAGAAGTCCTCGTGAATAATGCGGTAATGGACACCGACATCCTTTCCCCGCGCTGAGCCGCCGAACGACGCGAAACCACAGCCGGCGGACATGTTTAACGTGCCGCGACAGCGGCGCGGCCCGCGAGAAACCCGGTCGCCCACGCCCACTGGAAATTGAAGCCGCCGATGCGGCCGTCGCAATCGAGGATCTCGCCGACGAGAAAGAGGTCCGGAACGAGCTTCGAGGCCATCGTCCGGTAATCGACCTCCTCGAGCGGCACGCCGCCCGCCGTGACTTCCGCATAATTCCATCCGCGGTCGCGCTCGATGGGAAAGCGAAAGCGCGTCAGGGCCTTGCACAGCCGGTCACGATCCGCCCGCGGCACCTGCCCTGCGGCTCGCTCGGGATCGATGTGAAGATATCCACAAAGGGCGGCCGCCAAACGATCCGGCAGGCGCTCGGCGAGTACCTTCCGGATGGAACGACGGGGATGCTCGGCGGCCCGGTCGAGAACCCACGCGCGGGCGGACTCCGAGGAATCTCCCGAGAACGAGAAGAAGTTTCCGTACATGTCTGCGGTTTCTCCCCTGGCGCGCGCCAGCGTCCAGAATCGGCTCGCATCCATGACGACCGGCCCGCTGATGCCGAAGTGGGTCCAGAGCAGGCTGCCGGTCCGGCGATCGATCTGTGAGTGACCGACCACCGTCGTCAATTCGACGTCGTGCGAGAGCCCGGAGAGTGTCGCATGAAACATCGATGGGGCCAGCACGAACGGCACGAGGGCGGGCGCCATGGGGGTGACCGTGTGGCCGAGTTTCCGGGCGAGTTCGTAGCCGAACCCATCGCTCCCGCTCTTCGGCAGGGAACGACCGCCCGTCGCCAAGATCACCGTTCGCGCCCGGACCCTGCCGTGAGTATGGTGAACGACGAAGCGGCCGTCCGGGTCGCGCTCCAGCGCGGTCACGCGGTGGTCCGGCCGAATGGCCACGTTCACCTCCCGGCAACGGGCCAGCAGCGCGTTGAGGACCGTCCGGGCCTTGTCGGTGACCGGAAACAGCTTGTTGGTTTCTTCCTGCTTGAGCTTCACTCCCAGCGAGTCGAACCAGGCGACCGTCCGATCCACGGAGAAGGCGGCCAGCACGTTCTTGATGATGTGCCGATTGCCGAAGAAATCGGTCGGGGTCACCACCGCATGGGTGACGTTGCACCGTCCCCCGCCCGACACCAGAATCTTGGCGCCGAGGTGCGTGGCGCCATCGAAGATCGCGATCGACCGACCGGTCTTTGCCGCCGTCTCGCCGGCGTGGATGCCCGCGGCCAGTCCCGCCGCACCGGCGCCGACGATCGCGACATCGATCCGATCGGGGAAAGCTGGGTCGGTCACGGGCGGAGGATACGGATATGCGCGCGTCTTCGCAACGGCGGCGTTCGGATAGGAAGCGGTCACCAGGTGCGGCTCGGGCCGGTACGCCGACTCTTCCGCGGCAGCTCAAGCCATCATTGCCAACTCGCCGCCAGCACGGCTTGAACGTCCTCCGGACGCTGGGCAATGGCGTCTTCCCACGAGAGCCCGGACTGTTGACTGAATGCGGCCATGGCTTGAATTAATTGATCGACCTGGTTGTTGACCAATTGCCAGCCGTTTCCGGCCGAGATCGCTTCGAGCTGATTCCCGGCGCCACCGTACCAATCACTGATCGTGACCTGGTCGTGACTTCCATACAGCGCAATCCGCAGGTCATCGGCGCTGCGGCTCAGCATGAGGTCAAGTGGTTCGATATCGGAGGAGAAAGTAAGCCGGTCCATGTTTCCAGCGGACTCGATGATCGTGTCCTGCTCATCACCCCATGCAAAAAGATACTGGTCGCTCCCCGCTCCTCCTTGAAGCAGGTCCCTTCCAGGACCTCCAACCAATCGATCTGCTCCGCTGCCGCCTATCAGACGATCATCGCCGACCCCGCCGAACAACAGATCGTCTCCGGAGCCTCCATCCAGCCGGTCATCGCCGTCAGCGCCCTCGAGGCGATCATGACCGCTGCCACCGGAAAGCAGGTCGTCACCCGCCCCGCCCAAGAGCCTATCGTTTCCACTACCACCGAACAAAGAATCCTCCCCACCTCGTCCGTCGATGGTGTCATTCCCCGATCTCCCATGGAGAATGTTACCCCCTTCGTTACCCGCCAGGAGATTGTGGAGGTGATTCCCACTGCCGGTGATCCGGGTCGTCCCGGTCAATACCAGGTTCTCGACATGGCTGCCCAACGTCCAACTGACACTGCTCTCGACCGTATCGGTTCCGCCTTCGGCCTCTTCAACGACGCGATCTCCCGTTCCGACGACATACACGTCGTTCCCGCTCTTTCCGGCCAGGCTGTTCTCCCCAGCGTTGCCGATCAACCGGTTGTCGAGGGCATTGCCTATGCCGTTGACGGCTTCCGAGCCCACCAAGGTCAGATTCTCCACGTGGTCTCCGAGCGTCCACGTGACCCAGCTATAGACCGTGTCCATTCCCTCATTCGGAAGTTCGGTCACCACATCCTCAGGACGATCCACCTCGTAGGTATCGTCGCCCACTCCGCCGGCCAGCACATCGCTGCCCGCCGCGCCGTCCAGATGATCGTCGCCACGGCCTCCAACGAGGAAGTTGTCGGCGCCATTGCCCAGCAGCACATTCCCCGCATCGTTCCCCGTACCTCCTATAGCCGCGTCTCCGAGGAGAGTGAGGTTTTCGACATGTGGCCCTAATGCATACGTGATCGCGCTGTGGACGGTGTCCGTGCCCTCGTGGGCGGACTCGATGACCTGATCACCGCGCTCATCGACGGAATACATGTCGTCGCCCGCGCCACCGATCATCGTATCCGCGCCGCCTCCGCCGTCGACCAGGTCGTGTCCCTCGCCACCAAGAAGAGTATCGTCTCCCTCTCCGGCCACAATCGTGTCATGGCCGGCCTTCGCGTCGACGGTGTCCGAGGCCGCAGTGCCCATGATCAGATCATCGCCGTCCGTGCCGACGAGTGCCCCTCTGCCGAGGAGGTCGTGGAGCGTGACGGCGGTTCCGTCGGCAAACATCAGAGACTTGACCACGTCGGAGCCGTTTGCGCCCGTGATGTCGAAATCGGCCAAGCGAATCGCATCGCCGTCATCTCCCACCGCAATGGTCAGTGTCCGAGCGACCTGATCCTCGGTCAGCATGAGGTCGGCGCGCGTGATTCCGGCCCCAAACTGAATAGCATTGCGTTCATCGCCGACCGCCGCATCTCGAATCGTGTCGAAACCATCACCGAGATGGAAGACATAGGTGTCGTGGCCGGCTCCGCCGATCAGAAGATCGTTTCCACGCCCCCCGGCCAACCGGTCCTCGCCGTCACCGGCGCTCAATTCGTCGTCCCCGTCGAGTCCGAGCATCCGATCCGTCGCGCTCGTTCCTGTCAGCAGATCGGCGGTGTCCGACCCCGACAAGTCAAATCCCAGGTCGATCAGGTCACGGTACGTCAGCACCCGATCATCGAATACAAATGTGTCGATCCCTGGGTTGTTGTATGCGTCCGAAGGATCGAAGCCTTCGAGATGAAGTTCCCCTCCTTCGGAGCCGTATCGGATCAGGAGGGACCCGAGTCCCAATGATGGGTTGACCTGGTCGTAGGCGCCTCCAAATTGGACCTGGTTGTGGCCGGGGACGGGTGCGGCGGAAAGACGAATCGTGTTCACCGCGCCCGACGGATCGATCAAGAAGGTATTGGAGCCGGACCCGGCGATGAGCACGTTGGCCCCGCTTCCGCCGTGCATGATGTTCGGGCCCGATCCGCCCTGCAGCACGTCGTTTCCAGAGCCCCCGAACATACGATTTGAGCCGGCTCCGCCGGTCAGTCGGTCATCACCCTCTCCGCCCAGCATCAGGTTCGGACCGGACCCGCCGATTAACTGATCGGCCCCCTGCCCGCCCACGAGCAGATTGTCGCCCTCCCCGCCGGTTACCGTCCTGACGCCCGAGTTCACCACTGACTCGATGATCGCCTCAGTATTCAGCTTCGTTCCGTCCGCAAACTCGAGGGTCGTCACCCCGAACGGAAGGACATCCGCGTAGGGGCCCAGGTTGAGCCCGTTGCCGTCGGTGCCCACAGAGATGAAGAGGCTTCCCTCTCGATCCGACCAGGTGAGATCGGCGGGAGTGATGCCCGGACCAAACAAGACTCGATTGTGATCGGAAGGATTCTGGAATCGGTCGACTTCGTCGTAAACCTCATCGAGGCCATCGCCATGATTGTAGACATAGGTGTCCGATCCCGGCCCGCCGATCAGGTGATCGTTTCCGGGTCCGCCGATCAACGTGTCATCCCCGAGGTCTCCGCTGAGACTATCCGAGCCTCCGAACCCGGAGAGGGTGTCATTGGCAAACGTGCCGAACAGTTCCCCATCGTCGGCATGGGTCCCCCGCACCTCCGTTCCATGCATGAACAACTCATCGAAGGTCGTGATTGTGCCGTCCGCGAATTCAAACGTCTCGACGGCCCGAGGAGAAAAGGGATCGGACGGTTGAAAGCCCAGAAACTGGATGGCGTCGCCGTTCGATCCAACGTGGAGCGTCACCAGGGCATCACTGCCGGCGCCGTTGGCCTCGACCGCAAGGGAATCCGGAGTGATGCCGGCGCCGAACACCACCCGATTACCCTCTGCCGGCAATGCCAGGTCGTCGATCAAATCGACGCCGTCTCCTAGTTGGAACCGATACGTGTCGTTTCCCATCCCTCCGCTCAGGATGTCGTTGCCGGGACCGCCGGCCAACTGATCGTCGCCGGCTTCGCCTTGGAGCACATCGACGCCCGTCGTTCCGATTAACACGTCCACTCCGGCGGTGCCATGGGTCACGTCCTGCAATTCCGCCAGTTCGATTTCGAATCCTTGTTTTTCAAACCCGACCCCCCGGCCGAATTCAACATAGTCCACAACACGGCTGCCGTGGACCCCCGTCGGATCGTACCCAGCGAGTACCACCGCGCCGCCGGCCGACCCGACATCGATTCGAAGAGTTCCCGGCGCGTCCGTGATGGCGAGGTCCTCGGGCCGTATCTGTCCTCCAAAAACCAGGTGATTGCCTTCACCGGGCAGGGCGGTGTCATACAGCGTATCGATCCCTTCTGTCGGGCCGGTGTAGAAGAAGGTGTCGTCACCGGCTCCACCGAAGAGCTCGTCATTTCCCGGTCCTCCTCCTGCGTCACGGAACCCGCCCCAGAGCCGGTCGTCGCCGGCACCCCCCTGCAGGATGTTGTCCAGGAAATTCCCTCGGAGATCGTTCGCCCCGGCATTGCCGACCCCGAGCACCGGGGCGGGCCCCTGGAATGCGAACAGGTTCAGCTCGAGATTCTCGACATGGGCCGGCAGCGTATAGTCGATCGAACTCTGGACCGTATCGCGCCCGTGACCGGCCGACTCGGCGACGACATCGCCGACGTGATCCACGACGTAGAAGTCGTTCCCATTGCCCCCGATCATGGTGTCGGCCTCGCCCCGGCCATCGAGGAAATCATTGCCGTCTGATCCGATCAAGGTGTCGCGATAGTGCGTGCCCGTCAATGCGGTTCCGGCCGGCGACGCGGCCCGCGTGAGGCCTTCGGTCTTGGCGTCGATGGCCGCCGCATCCCAGACCGTCCCGTCCGCAAAGACCATCTGCTCCGCCGTGCCATGCGGGAGCGTCAAACGATCACCCGTCGGGATCAACTCCACGGCCAGATCAAGCCGGCCGGTCTGCAGATTGTCGACCAGGCGCACCCGCACGTCGCCTGGCGCCACCCCGGGGCGGAATCGCACCGTATCGACATCGATCCCTGGTACGCTCTGCTCGATGACCACATCGTGGCCGTCCCCGGCACCAAATACGTAGGTGTCGCTCCCCGACCCGCCCACGAGGACGTCATCGCCCGTACCACCGTCCAACACATCGTCCCCGTCATAGCCAGAGAGGAGATCATGGCCTCCTAACCCTTCCAAGAGATTATCCACGGCCACGCCGCTCAACGCCTGTATCACGTTGCCCAACCCGTTCCCGGTTAGCCGCATCGGCCCGGCGGACGAGCCCTCGGAGGAAACGGCAAGAAGATTCTCCACGTGGTCCGGGAGGGTGAAGTCGACCGAGGTCCGAACCGTGTCCGTACCGCCTCCGCTGAATTCGACGATCCGGTCGGTTGGCTGGTTGACGACATAGGTGTCTTCGCCTTCCCCGCCGGCCATCTGGTTCAGTCCATTCGTCGCGCCGACAAGGACGTCGTTTCCCCGGGTGCCGGAGAAGGCGAACCCTCGCGCGACCAGGTCGGCATGGCTGAGCACGGTACCGTCGGCAAACTCGTACTGCGCAACGTCCGACGGCGCGGAGGCGTCCGCGGGATTGAATCCGTTGATCGTGAGGCTGCCGCCGATCGATCCGACTCGAACGACAAGAGCGCCCGAAGCCGAGCCGAGCGTGAGGTCCTGCGGCGTAATCCCCAGGCCGAAGCGCACGCGGTTGCCCTCGCCGGTCGCGTCGATGACCGTATCGTTCCCATCGCCGAGGCGGAACAGATAGGTGTCGGCCCCTTGGCCTCCCTCGAGGTGGTCGTCGCCTTGGCCGCCTTCCAGGACATCGGTCCCGGCGCCGCCCAGTAAGACGTCGGCTCCCTCGTCCCCATACAGCCGATCCGCCCCATCGTCCCCAAAGAGGCGATCGACGCCGGCGCCGCCGAACAGCACATCGTCGTCGGCCTCACCCCGGAGCAGATCATGGCCTTCATCGCCGAACAGCGTATCGTTCCCGTCTTGCCCGAACAGACGATCGTCCCCCGCTTCACCGGACAGCCGGTCCGCTCCGGCGCCACCCTGCAATTCATCGTGGCCCGCGCCACCGGCAAGCACGTCGTCACCGTCTCCGGCGATCAGAATATCGTCGCCGTCTCCACCATCGAGCGAATCGCGCCCTGCTCCCCCAAAGAGGATGTCGTGGCCTTCGTCACCAAAGACCAGGTCGTCGCCGGCTTCCCCATCGAGCCGATCGTTTCCCTCTTCTCCCACGAGGACGTCATCGCCGTCGCCGCCAAGGCCGATGTCATCGCCCTCCCCACCGTAGAGACTGTCGTGGCCGCCTTGTCCGAAGAGGCGATCGTTCCCGCTACCGCCATCGAGCACATCCGCCCCACCGCCGCCGTGGAGCTCATCATGACCGGCACCGCCGTCCAGCGTGTCATCGAAGCCGAGGATCGCGTTGTTCGGATAGTCCCCGACGAGCACATCGTCATCATCCCCACCGAACAGCGCATCTTCGCCCCCGCCGCCGACAAGTTGGTCATTTCCCGCGCCGCCCTCCAACCAGTCTTGACCCTCCTGCACAGCCGCGACTTGCGCGTCATCACCCCAGAGCTGATCCGCCCCCGCGCCTCCCAGCAAGATGTCGTCGCCGCCGTCGCCTTGGAGATAGTCGTCCCCGTCTCCGCCATCGAGGTAATCCGCGCCGCCGTCTGGTGAGAAGAAGACTTGGCGTGCGCCGGGTGCGACCCCGACCGTAAACCCATCGAAGAGGTGGGGATCCGAGTTTCCTTGCCAGACCCGCAGGTCCCCGGCCAGACTATTGTCACCGTAGAGAACGTCATGGCCCGCCTGGCCATAGAGCACATCGTCACCCAACCCTGCTGCGAGGAGATCGTTTCCGACCCCACCATCCAGATAGTCGTCACCGACGCGACGCGGGCTGGGGTTGTCGAACGCCTGGCCGAGAAGGTTATTCGGCGAGTCATCACCGTAGAGTTCGTCGTCCCCGTCGCCGCCAGACAGGATGTCATCGGCGTCCTGGCCGTGGAGCGTATCGTCCCCGGCCCCGCCATCCAGATAGTCGGCGCCGGGTGTGCTCAAGACGCCGGAGACCCAATCCCCGATCAGCAGGTCTCGCCCCTCCCCTCCATACAGCACATCCTGCTCCGCGCCCCCGAACAGTCCGTCGTCTCCAGCGTCCCCATGGAGCCGGTCATGGTCCATCCCACCGGCAAGCGCATCGGAGCCGACGCCACCGAACATCTGGTCCGTTCCGAAGGGACTGCTGCTGCTGAGGTAGTCGTTCCCGCCTAACCCATGAAAGCTGGCGGCGTAACGAGCGCCTCCACCTGCCAAGTCGAGCAGATCGTTCCCCTCCGTCCCCACCAGCGTCCGTGTCGTGGTCGGATCAGGCGAACCATAATCGATGTCGGGAAGGTCGCCGGACTGCAGATCGCCCGAGTCGGTCAGCTTGAGGCCGAGCGAGCCCGTGGCCGCATCAAAGTCCTCGATCGTGAGCGTCCCATTGATCACGAGGTCCGCGCCGTGTTTGACGAACGTGAACCGTCCATCCGGACTGCGATAGGTATGCTCGGGGTCACCCTCCTTCCGGATCCCGCCCACGAGCACCTGGCGGTCGAACACGATGCTGCCCTGGTGGTCGATATCTTTGATCCGGTCCTGACCCTGATCGGTGACATAGGCATATTGATCGGAGCCGACGCCTCCTTCGAGCCGGTCATCTCCGAGGCCGCCATTGAGGCGGTCGTTGCCTCCGCCTCCGATCAGCGTATCAACGCCTGTTTGCCCGAGCAGCACGTCTCCGTGGTCACCTCCGTCGAGATAATCGTCGCCTTGCCCACCTTCCAGGTAGTCGTAGCCGCTCAATCCGCTGATGACATCGTCCCCTCCACCGCCATACACGTGATCGTTGCCCGAACGCCCGACCATATCGCCACCCGCCGAATCCCCGAACATCACGACCTCGGTCGCGGAGGCATTCCGCTCATTGTCGAAGTTCGTCGTGTGATCGACATAGAGGGTGGCGCTGCGATCGACGGGCGTTCCGTTCGCCAGCGAATAGTTCAGTCGCTCGGCCAAGAGTTCGGCGCGATCGCTCAGGGCCGCTTCCGTCCACGTGCCCTGACCGGTTTGGACATCGTAGAGATCCAGTGGACCCCCGCCCATGCCCCCGGGGTTATGCGCCGTGTAATCGACGCCGACGACGGCAAACGGATTGAGTTCTTGCAGGGCATACCGATAGGCCAGCCCCGTGGCGTCGTTTCCGCGTGCGGCCGCGGCGATCTCGCTGCTGGAGAGGGCGGCAAGGTTGGCGATCTGGTAACTGTGCCCGTCGATGGCGCGCTTGACCTGTTGGAGGTTCGCATAGAACTGATTGCGGAGCCCGAGATCGCCGAAGTCGTTCGTTTGACGTCCGAACGGCGTCGGGGTGTAATCCGGCACCACGATCGTGCCCAGAGCATCCAGCGCGGCTTCCAGCGAGTTCCCCTCGGCGATTCCCGAGACTCCGACGAAGCCGGAGGCAGCCTGGCTGGAGGCCGCCGCAAAGATCCGTTCAATGGCGGGCTGGTCCAGAGTTCCGTCCACGTCCTGGAACAGCTCCATCAGGGCCAGCGAGTCCACGAGGAGCGTGATGCTGTGCGTCGTACCGAAACTGCCGCTCTGCGCGAACAGACCGCCCAATTCATCCACATTGGGTTGATCTTCGATGAAGACGGTCGTCGGAGCCGCATGAATGCCGGAGTTCGCGACGAGAGGGGAATCGTCATGGGTCGCCTGCCCGACGAGCTGGGTGATCTTCTCGAAGCCCGATCCGGCTCTGGCTTCCCCGGGCGGAAGAAATGAACTTGTGGAGTGATAAGCCAGGATGGTGTCCTGCCGCGCGTCGCGATATCGCTCATCTCCGTAAATATTCCCCGGGCTTCCGCTCACAAACCAAGAAGGATCGATGGCTGCCAGCCGGGCTTCCGCGTCTTGCAGCATCTCCAGAATACGATCGGCTTCCGTCAAACCCTCCGTCCCCCCGATCATGCGTCCTCGCCCAGCCCCGTTGAAGGTATAGGTATGAGTGAGGTCGCTCGCGTGAAGCTCGGTGAAGATCGTGGCGAGGTGCCCACCCAACGAATAGCCCGTGACATTGAGGACGGCATCCTGTGGCAACAGCCCCGAGGTTTTCAGATCGCGGTAGTACCGCTCCATGCTCACGAGCTGGGCCAAGGCAAAGCCCGTCCCGGCAATTTCCCCGGCGGCGCCCGGCAGGCCGTCCCGATGCCAGTCTCCGCCGTCGCTCTCATTCTGATATTCCACGCTGCGGAAGCTGAGGGTATAGGAACTCGTCTGCGTATCGAAGAGCAGGGTCGCGGAGAATCCCGTCGCGTCGTTGGCGTGGTGGTCGAGGATGCGGTAGCGCTCCAGAAAACGGTCGGCCAGCACATTAGTGAAGCGAGTCTTGCCGTTCAAAATTGGATCCGTCGGATTTGTTCCAACGACATTATTGGCTCCAAGCAGTAAACGAGAACGAACCTGAAGGGGAGTGTTCAGATCGATATCCTGCAAGTATGACTCCGCAGCCATTTGCTGGAGGGCGAAGTCTAGCCACGCAGCCAAGTTATTTGCCATCGGCTAACTCCCTGAAGCTTTGTTCATAATGGACAGGCTTTAAGACCTTTCCGATGAACCAATAGACAAAGTCAAAATCGCGACTCCTTCCTCCCCTTAACTCATACCTGGGGCAAGCTTGGCCAGTAAGCCACCGCACTCCTGTTAGGTTGTTTCGAACGTTGCCCGTCTTGACATATCCACGCCTAACTCCCAGCACCTCCTTTGTCCTCAGATCCAACACGATCAGTTCCCCGCCCGCGATTCCAAGTTCGCGATCGTTGGGTCGCGTGACACCCCGCCACGTGTATCCGTACCGGCTTCGAAGCGCTGAGTCATAGCCTTTGGTCATCGTTTTTGGATCTCGACCGTCAGATCCGGAATAACGCTCGTATTTGGACTGTTCGCCGGCAGACATAAAGTAAGACGGGTCTAGAAACTGCCTACCCCAGCTGCTTCGCTTTCCTGGCAATCGAGGAAGTTCAAGGAATTTGTATCTGAGAGGGGCAACCAGAAAGAATTCAGCGTCTTGCGCCTCAGCATCCGTGTAACCATATGGGTCTTCCATGGCGTACAGGTGCTCTTGCATGTCATCTGACGCTTGCGTTCTAGGTCGCATCATGTAGATACCTTCCACGTTGTCGACCGTCCGGTAGATGAACTCCCCCGCTTCGGTCTTGCACAAATGATCGAAGTATTCCTGTGAGGTCATGCCTGGCTTGTAGCCGCTATCAGGGGGAAGGGGGTTGGGAATCTTAATCGAGTGGGCGAACCGGCCTTCTTCGGTCGCGAGAGGGTCGGCCGGCTGGAGCCGTGTGACCGCGCCGCAGACCTCATTCGGCTCCAGCCTGCGGCTCTGGCAGGCAGCCTCGATGGCCTTGAGGGCGTTCCGAAATCGCTCCCCGACCGTTTCCGTCTCGAGGAGACCGGCCTGCCCACTGTTTGCCATGGGTTGAAGGGCCGTCACGACCAAGACCATCATCGCGATGCGTTTCCACTGCCTCATCGAAACCTCCCCGGGCCAACGCAACCAGGCCCTTGCAAACTTCGCCATCCTAGCCAAGGTGAAATAAAGAATCGAGAAATCAGAGGTAGTCACCCCACCCCTCAGGCGAGTGGGTCCCTGTGGGTGCCGAACTTATCACGGTTCGAGCGGCTGCGGGGCAGGTTCTCGCGATCCGGCTGCGACAACGGTGCCGCTTGGGTCGCGACGCCATAGTCTGCTCTCCGCACCGAGGCGTCCGCACCTCCGCTTCTCCGTCGAGTCAGGTACTGCCGGCGAACGCAAGACTTCTCCGCGCAAGCGACGCCTACGGACGAGGCGAGGCTCCAGGGCAGTGACCCAGCGAGGGACACGTTCGGACGTGGGGGTGTACAGGGTCGTGTAAACGGGTCGGGAGTCTATGGTTTAGCTCCCTTTGGGACGTCCTCGCGGCCGGAGCGTGGATTCCATCCCGAAGCGCGTCGCCATCCGCTTCACCCACCGGTCGTCGCCGAACGGACGACCTCGCTGAACGCTCACCCGGAGCGTGTCCAACTCCGCGGTGGTCTGCCGGCGATTGACGTAGGTCACCCAGTTGCGCGGGCGTTCGACGGGCCAATCACTCAGCCAGGCTGTGAGCCGGGGATCGGGCTGGAGGCGCCGCCAGAGGCTCGACCATGGCCAGTCCTCGGCTCGCTCGACCAGCTTCGCGCGCAACGCATTGCGCTCCACGTAGCGGACGACGGTCAACAAATGCGCATCCACCTGGACGGGAAAGGATTTGAATCGGCCCTGGTAGACCGGCCCCGTGCCCGCGCTCCGGTGGTGCGCGTGCCAGCGCTGCGTGTGCGTGACGGTGATCCAGCGAAGCACGTCCGAGAGTTCGCCATCCTGGCGTGGCCACAGCACCAGATGCCAATGCGTGGGCATCAGACAATAGGCGACGATGCGGAGCCGCGTGCTCTCATGGGCGTCCGCTAAAATGGCTTCGAACGCGGCGTAGTCGGCGGGTTTCTCGAACAGGGGCAGGCGCCCGACCCGGCGGTTCAGGACATGATAGGCAAGATCGCCGGCCGCGAGGCGGGGACGACGAGGCATGGGCGCTCTTCTATCGAAGGCGCCCTCCTAGTGTCAATAAAAGATTCCCGACCCACTGCTGTCCAAGATACTCTTGCCCCTCTGGATCCTTCCCGCGTAAATTGTGCTTGTTAGACGGCTCAGGTTCCGGTTTTCGAATGAGGTTCCCTCTGTTGCTGTCCAAGATCATGTGGCAAAGAGCGTCGCTTGCAGGGGCGTTGGGGTGATCACGGGATGTCGAAATGGCGCATTGAGCCACGCCCACAGATCTCGATAGGTCAACAGATTAAACCGGAGCCAC
>JBDIVW010000038.1:0-41675 GCA_039794185.1 Candidatus Inralta sp.
CTGTTGGTCACGTTGGCCATCATGATGGTGCTGGCGTCCGTCGCGTATCCGCTCCACCGGGTCTCCACAACCCGGTCCAAGGAGATCGAGCTGCGCCAGCACCTGCGCGTCATGCGCGCGGCCATCGATGCCTTCAAGACCGAGTGGAATCGGGAAGGCGATACGCTGCTGGGAACTTTGTGCGTGAAGAATCGTCTCAGTTGCAGAGACGTGGCTGGCCCCCACGGGTACCCGAAGTCGTTGGAGACCCTGTTGGCGGTTCAACTGACCGGGCAGGAAGCCAGCATCAAGGGCATCAAGGTTCGCCGGTATCTGCGAGGCATCCCCGTCGATCCCGTGACGGGCAAGCCGACGTGGCGGCTGCGCTGTTATCAGGACCCGCCGACGGCGGACGACTGGTGCGGAACCGACGTCTACGATGTCTCGACCTTGAGTGAAGGACTCGCGCTCGATGGCACGCCGTATCGTCAGTGGTAGAGGGGGCGCCCGCTCCCAGGGGGGATTCACCCTCATCGAGCTGATGACCGTGGTCTCCATCATGGGCATCCTCGCCACGCTGGCGGTGCCCTCGTATCAGTCGGCGGTGCTGAAAGCCCGCGAAGCCACGTTGCGCCAGGATCTCTTCACGCTGCGCGACGTCATCGACCAACACCGGGCCGACCAGGGGAAATACCCGATGGCGCTGGGAGAATTGGTGACGGCGGGCTATCTCCGAGCCATCCCGGTCGACCCTTTCACGCACTCCGAGGCGACGTGGCAGGAGATGCTGGAGCCGACCGAGGGCGGCATTTTCGATGTGTTTTCGGGATCCGATCTCGTCGGCACGAACGGGGTTCCGTATAACCGGTGGTGAAACGATTCCGTGAGACGTGAAGCGCGAACCTATGCGCGGGCCCCCTGCGGGAGCGCGTCCTTCGCCGGGGAGTGGTGGCGCTCGATCTGCCGATCAGCTCTCCTGCCGGGGCTTGGGCTCCTTCTGGCGGGCTGCGCGGAACTTGAGCCGATGGCCGAGCTGGAGACCACCGACACGCAGCTCATGGTCGGGAGCCTCCAAGGCGTGATCCGCGAGAATGAGCGCGTCATGGCCGAGCTGCGGGCTGAGCTCGAGACGCGGCGGCAGGAGCTCGGGATGGCGTTGGTGGCCAAAGCGCATCTGGAGGGGCGCCTTCGAGACGTCGAGCGCCGCCTGACCGAGGCCCGTCACATTATCGACCTGCAACGTGAGGAACTGGTGTTCAGTCGCGCGGAACGCGAGCGGCTCCTCTCCGGCCGGTTTCGATCCCCGTCCAAGGCCAAGCCGAAGTCGACCCCGTCACCGTCGCGCGGTGGAGCGGCCGTCGCGCCTTCCTCGGTTCCCATCCCGCCGCCGGTCTTCCCGCCCGCGAACGACGGGTCTGGCGCGGCGGTGCCGTCGATGCCGCCGGTCCCGGATGTCGAACCGCGCGCGGTGACGCCACCACCGGGCGATCCTGAGACCCCGGCGGCGGATCCCGCCGAGGCGTCTGCGGAATCGTCCCTCGTGGGTTCCTTGATCCGCAGCGTGGCCGTACGAGCCGGCGATACCTTGTACAGCCTCGCCCGGCGATATGGCGTGGATTTGCGGGAGTTGCGCGCGGCCAACGGACTCGAAAACGATCGCATTCTGGTCGGGCAGGCGCTGGTCCTGCCTCCTTCTCGCGACCGCACCGGGCGGTAGCCGGAGAGGGACACAGCCGGGCGGCGACGGTGTCATGCGCCTCGGGTGACCGGCCTCGCATCGGACTTCCTTTGTGGAGTCATGACGGTCCACACATGGCGATGTATGCCTACAAAGCGGCTCGAATCGACGGGCGGACCTATGCCGGCGAGTTGGAAGCGGAGAGCGAAGGCGAGGCCCGCGCTCAGTTGGAAGGCCGCGGCCTGCTGGTGTTTCGCCTGCAACCGCAAGGTGCCTGGCCGGGCCTGGCCAAGGTCGGCGTCGGCTGGGGCCACTGGGGGCGGCTGCCGCCCCACCAATTCCTGGTCTTCAATCAGGAGTTGCTCGCCTTGATCCGGGCCGGATTGCCGGTGCTGAAAGTCTGGGATCTGTTGATTGAGCGCGCTCCCATGCCGGCGTTCCAGGACGCCCTTCGCGCGGTGCGCCAGGACATTCGCGGCGGAGCCTCCGCGTCCGATGCGTTGGCCCGGCATCCCCGTTTCTTCCCCGATTTGTACGTGGCGACCTTCCGAGCCGGCGAGCAAGCCGGCAACCTGGCGGAGGTGCTCCAGCGGTACATCGGCTATCTGAAGATGATGAACGGGTTGCGGCAGAAAGTCTGGAAGGCCTTGACCTATCCGCTGTTCCTGATCGTCGTGGGATTGTCCGTCGTCGGCTTCCTCGCCCTCTACGTCATGCCGACCTTCGTCTCGGTGTATGCCGAACAGGCCCGGCATCTGCCGGCGGCGACGCAATGGCTGCTGGCCTTCGTGGATCGATTGGACGTGGTGCTCGTGCCCGGCGCGGTGCTGGCCGCAGCGCTCCTCCTCGCCGGGCGTGTTTGGTATCGGACTCCGGCCGGCCGGTTGGCGGTCGATCGATGGCTCGTGCGGCTGCCGTTGGTCGGAGGCCTGGTGGTGCGTCATTGCACCGTGCAATTGACCAGGACCTTGAGCACCGTTCTCGGAGGCGGGACTCCGTTGGTCGAGGCGCTGAACGTGTCGCGGAGCGCGGTATCCAATCGGTTCATGGCCCAGGGATTCCGTCGGACGGTCGAGCAGATTCGCGAGGGCACGAGTTTGGCGGTCGCCTTGCGCCAACCGGCCGTGCTGCCCATGCTGGCGATCGAAATGCTGGCGGTGGGGGAGGAGACCGGGTCGCTGGAGTCCATGTTGAAGGACGTCGCCGAATTCTTCGAGTCCGAGTTGGATATGCAGTTGACCCAACTGACGACCTGGATAGAGCCGGTCCTGCTGCTTTTCATGGGCGTGTTGGTCGGCGGCATCGTGATCGTCATGTATCTGCCGATCTTTCAACTGGCCGGAAATTTATAAAGGTCGTACCGGAGCGCCGAATGGGCTCCGGCGACCGGAGGATCGACGGCCTACCCAATGGACGCGCGAATGACACCGGGTTCTCTGGGCGAGATACTGGTCCGGCAGCAGGCCCTGGACGAGTCCGCGCTCAAGGGCGTGACGGACACGATTCGCGATCGTCCGGGCGAGACGGGGTCCGCGTGGGTGGCGGCGGGGCTGATCACGGAGGAGCAACTGGGGCGCGCGTTGGCGGAGCAGTTCGGCTTGGAATTCGACGCGCTGGCCGGCTTCGCCGTCGATCCGAAATTTTATCAAACCATTCCCGTCAAACTGATGCAACGCTACCCCTTCGTGCCCGTCGCCGAGCGGGACGGCGTCTTGACCATCGCCGTCGCCGACCCCTCCAACGTCCTCGCGCTGGACGAATTGGAGTTGCTGTTGAACCGCGCGTTCCGGCTGATGGTCAGCCCGCGCGCGGCCATTCTCGCGGCGCTCGGCCGAAGCGACGGGGCGAACCATGCGCTCAAGGAGCTCGAGGCCGAATACCGTTCCCTGCTCGTCAAAGAGGACGAGCGCGGCGAGGAAGTCGTGACCGTCGACCAAACGGCCGACGACCACAGTCCGGCCATCAAGCTGGTCGATACGATTTTGCGGACCGCCTTGCAGCGGCGCGCCAGTGATATTCACATCGAGGCCAACGACCGCACCTCCGTGGTGAAATTCCGCGTGGACGGCATTCTGCTCCCGGCCATGGAGCCGCTCGACCTCAAGGTGCACGCCCCGTTGGTGTCCCGGCTCAAGGTCATGTCCGAACTGGACATCGCCGAACGGCGCGTTCCGCAGGACGGCCGTTTTCGCCTGCGCATCGAACGCCGCACGGTGGACTTCCGCGTGTCGATCCTGCCCAGCGTCTATGGCGAGTCGGTCGTCATCCGCATCCTGGACCGCGACTCGATCACCGCGGGGCTGGCCGATCTCAAGCTCGACCGGCTGGGCTTCAACCCCGAGGACCTGAAGCGGTTTCGCCGTTCGATCGTGGCGCCGCACGGCATGGTCCTCGTCACCGGACCGACCGGAAGCGGAAAAACGACGACGCTCTACGCGGCGATCGCCGACATGCATTCGCCGGAGGACAAGCTGATCACCATCGAAGATCCGGTCGAGTATCAGTTGCCGGGGGTCGTGCAGATCCCCGTGAATGAGAAAAAGGGGCTGACCTTCGCCAGGGGGCTGCGATCGATTTTGCGCCACGACCCCGACAAGATCATGGTCGGAGAGATCCGGGACGCCGAAACCGCTCAGATCGCCATTCAGTCCGCGCTGACCGGACACTTGGTGTTCACCACCGTCCACGCCAATCACGTCTTCGACGTGTTGGGCCGCTTCACCAGCATGGGGATCGATCCGTACACCTTTCTGTCCGCCCTGAACTGCGTGTTGGCGCAGCGGCTGGTCCGCACGATTTGTCCGGTCTGCCGGGAGCCGATGAAGCTCGACCAGGCGCTGGCGGAGGAATCCGGTTTGGATTTCGAGCGGTACCGCGACGCGATTCTGTTTCAGGGGCGCGGCTGCCGCGAGTGTCTCGGGACGGGGTACCGGGGCCGGAAGTGCCTGACCGAATTGCTGGTCCTGACGGATGAGATCAAGGAAATGGTCCTGTCGCGCCGCCCCGTCGCGGATATCCGCTATCGCGCCATGACCGACGGGATGACGACGCTCCGGCAGTCGGCCTTGATCAAGGTGCTCCGGGGTGAGACCACGTTGCGGGAAATCAACCGCGTCACGTTTGCCGAGCGGTCGTGAGGGGTCCATGTGGTGGGGTAGTCGGCCGCGCCATTGTTTGAAGATCGGACCGGACGACCTGGTGTGGGCGGAGCTTGAGCGCGGGTGGACGGGACGCCGGCACGACCGGTGCGTCATTCGGTCGCTGGACCCGGGGCTGATCCGCGTCTCCCCGACGGAGCCGAACCTGGTTCAGCCCGGACCGATTCAGGAACAGGTGCGTAGCCTCGTCGGCGCGCCTCGGCGGCTGCGTATGGCCGGCCGGGCGTTCGCACCCGTAGTGCCGCGGCCGATCGTGTTGTTGCTGCCGGATGTCTGTCTCAGGACGGCGGTCTTCGAGCTGGATCGGATCCCCCGCCGCCGGGAGGAGCGCGATGCCCTCGTGCGGTGGCGGTTCGGGCAGGATCACCTCTTCCCGCTGGCAGGCGCCAAGGTCGTCTACCAGATGCTCTCGGCGTTCGGACCCAAGGAGCCGACGGGCCGCGCGAGGGTCCTCGCGGCCGCCATTCATGAGACCGTGTTGGAGCAATATGAATCGCTGTGCATGGCGTCGGGGTTGGTCCCGCTGGTGATGACGACGCCGATTTTCCAGTTGTGCAACCTATGGCTGGAGAGCCAGCCGTGCCTGTCGCGAGCGGGCTCCGGGGCCGACGTCCTGTTGATCAGCCTCCTGGATCGGACGTTCTCCGTGGTGGCGTTTCGGCAGGGCCGCCCGGCTTTTACCCGCTCGAAGGGCTTGGTCTCGGCACAGGGCGAAGCAGCGAGCAAGCGATTGACGGCGGATCAGATCGCCTGGACGATCCGAGAGTCGGCCGTTTCGCTGCGGATCTGGCAGGAGGCCGCGTCGGACGGGCCGATGCCCTGGGTCGTGGTGGCGGCGGAGGAGGCGGAGCCGGAGCTGGTGCGCGAGCTCCACGAGTCGCTTCAGACGCCCGTTCATCTCCTGGATTGGACGCTGTTTCGACGGCTTGGGTGGACCAAACGGATGGGGCAGTTGCCATTGAACGCGATGCCGGCGGTCGCGGGATTATGCTGATGCTTCAGAACTACCTCAATGAGGTTCTTGCGCCGCGCCCTCGCTTTCGGCTGAACGTGAGCCCGTACTGGACGCCGTTCGCCGCTTGGCTTCGGATCGCGCTGATCGGGGTGACGGTGCTGCTGCTGGTGGGGATCGCGTGGGATCTGCTTGACTGGTGGGGACTCCGTTCCGAGCTCGGTGGTCTTGCGCGGTCGGCGGCGCGGTTGCGAGAGCAGGACCGGCGGATCCTGGCGGAGGCGGCCCGGGACGGCATGGACCTGTCCGCCGCAGCGTTGACGAGGCTCCCGGCCGAGGTCAAGTTCGTGAATCGGCTGGTCGAGAAGCGGACGTTCTCCTGGACCCATTTCCTGAGCGAGCTGGAAGGGACGGTCCCGGCGGGGGTCGGGGTGTCCTCGATCCGCCTGGACCCCAACGGCGCGGTGATCCAAATGACCGGGACGGCGCGGACGTTCGAGGACGTGACCGCGTTTCTGACGCTGCTCCACGACCATGCCGAGTTTCACGATCCGGTGCTGAAGCAACATCAGGATCGCGGAGACGGTTCGGTGGAGTTTCAGTTGACCCTGCATTATCGCAGCCATGACACGCGGAGCTGAACTGGAGTTCGCCCAACGCCTCTTCTATCAACCGTACGCGCTGGTCATGCCCTGGGCCGGCGTGGTGGTCGCGTTGGTCGTGGCGTGGGGCCTCCTGCACGGGGTCGTCTTGGAGCGCGACCGCGCGGAGCGCGCGGTGCTGGAGCAGGAGCGGAACGAGGCGCGGCTCCATCTGACCCAACATGCCGAAGCGCGGCGGGCTCGCGCGGACATGGCCCGCGTGCTGGCCGCGCTGCCCGTCCGGCGGGACTTCGCCCCCCTGGCGCTGGGGCTCACGGAGCAGGCCAAGAGCAATCGTGTCAAGATTCCCGGGCTCACGTACCAGGTCGAGAAGACCGACATGCACGGCGTGAGCAAGGCCGTCTTGCAAGGGGCGGCCACCGGTCGTTACGAAGACATCCGCCTCTTTATTCACAACTTGGAGACGGCGGAGGAGCTGCTCTTGATCGAAAACGTGGAGGTCGATCGGGCGCGGCAAGCGGATCAAGTCTTGACGGTCAATCTTCGGATCGTGACGTTCTTACGCACGTCGGCGGAACCAGCCGTGCGCTCATGAGGATCGGACGGTGACCCATCGCCAGCGCATTCGCTTCCTCTTCGGTCTCTTGAGTCTCTGGGCGATCATCGCCCTGGGGGTGTTCGGCTTCTCGTCCGAGCCGGAACGTGTCCCCTTGCAGAACGTCACGGGGCCGGGCGCATCGCGTGGGGATGCCGGAGGCGGCGCGCGGTCCCCCGGCTTGCGGGTGGATCTGACCCTGTTCGAGGCGAGCCGGAGCGAACGTGCCCGGCGCTTCACCCCCCCGAGGAATATCTTCGGCACCGGCCCGGGGCTGACGGAAATCATCCCGATTGAACGGCAGGATGTGGCCGGAGGGGCCGATGGCGCATCTGTGGCCGGCGCTCCGCTTTCGAGCGAGTCGGCGCACGGAGCCGCGGATGCGCCGCTGCGTTACCTGGGATTCGTCGCGCTGGCCTCCAGCGGACGAGGGGGCAGGGTCGCAGTCATCGCGGAGGGCGAGGAGCTTCACATGGTGCACGCCGGCGAGACGCTCGCCGACCATGCCGTGGTTCGGGAGATCACACCGGACTACGTTGCGGTTCTGGAACTCCGCTCCCAGAAGGAGCAGCGGCTGCCGGTCGTTGAGCTGGCCCCGGACGAGCCCCCGTCGTAGGCGGAGCCGTGCCTGCGAGTCTGCTGGGATCATGTCTAACAAATCTCTAAATAATAGAGGGCTTACATATCTCTCGCTCATGTTTTCGATTACCCTGATCGGTCTCACGCTTTCAGCATCCGTTCAACCATGGAAACGAGTGGCGCAACGGGAGCGGGAGGCCGACCTGCTCGCGTACGGGATGGAGATTCAGCGAGCCATCGGGGCCTACTCCACGAGGATGAAGGCCGGGCGTGTCATGCCGGTGGAAGTGTATCCCCACACCTTGGATGAGTTGACCCGGCAACCGGCGCCACTGCTCAGAAAGGTGTATCGCGACCCGATGACCGGCGGCCCCTTCGAGCTGGTGCGCGCGCCGACCGGCGGCGTGATGGGGGTCCGGAGCCGGAGTGTGACCAAGCCGATCCGACAGCACGAATTCCCGGATGCCGTTCGTCATTTCGACGGCATGAAGCGATATCGTGATTGGGTATTTCAGCATCCCAATGCGTCGGGCTCGACTTGGCCGCTGCAAGGGGTCGCGGGGGGGCCTCCGGCAGTGACGGGGCCTCAGCCGTCGGCAACGGGCCCAGCCGTCCCCGGTGGTCCCATGGCCCCGTCCCCGTCGGGGTCCGGCAGTGAGCACACCATGCCCGGCTTCCCGACTCAGCCGGCTCCGTCTCCCCCTGCGGACGTTCCGGATGGCCAGGCGCCGATCCCACCCCTGATCGAGACTCCCCCTCCATCCAGTTCTGCGCCATAAGCATAAGAAGGTGGAGCGCCATCCACGAGGACGGTCCTCGTGCCCTTGACGCTTTCGGCGCGGGCACGGTATTGTCCACAATTCCAGACCGAGTGAACCAGCGAGGCCCACACCGTGGCGACATCCGAGGACCGTCCGTCCGTCATTGAGCCCGAACAGCTAGAACCGCCCGAGGTCCCGATCCCTGAATACGTCGACGGCCTCGTGCGCAAGGCCAAGGCCGTCGCCGCGAAGCTGGCCTCGTTGCCGACCGAAGTAAAAAATCGAGCCCTCAGCGCGATGGCGGACCAACTGGAGGTTCGCGTCGACGAGATCCTGATCGAAAACGAGAAGGACCTGGAGGCGTTCGGTGACGATCCGGCGCGGCAGGCCATGGCCGACCGGCTGCGCCTGACGGCCGATCGCGTTCAGGAGATGGCGCAGGGTGTGCGCGAAGTGGTGAAGCTGCCGGATCCCTTGGGTTCGATGCCCAAGATGTGGATGCGTCCAAACGGCATGCAGGTCGGACGGATGCGGGTCCCGATCGGCGTCATCGCCATCATTTATGAATCCCGTCCCAACGTCACGGTGGACTCCGCTGCCCTCTGTCTCAAGTCCGGCAACGTGGCCATCCTTCGCGGGGGGTCCGAAGCCATTCACTCGAATCGGATGCTCGCGTCGATTCTGGCCCAATCCGCCGAGGAAGCGGGCGTGCCGGCGGGGTCGGTCACCTTCGTCGATCGACCGGATCGGGAAGTGGTGCCCGTCTTGCTCAGGCAGGATCGCTGGGTCGATTTGGTGATCCCGCGCGGCGGCGAATCCTTGATGAAGACGGTGACGGAGCACGCCACCATTCCGGTGATCAAGCACGACCAGGGTGTGTGCCATATGTACGTCGATCAGTATGCCGACATCGACATGGCGACCCGCCTCTGCGTCAATGCCAAGGTGCAACGTCCGGGCACGTGCAATGCCATGGAAACGGTGCTGGTGCACCAGGTTGCGGCGCGGCCGTTTCTGCCCGGCTTCGTGGCTGCGCTCCAGGCCCGGCAGGTGGATGTGCGGGGATGTGCGAAGACCCTCCAGATTTGTCCCGACATCAAGCCGGCTGCGGACGACGATTATGGCCGGGAGTTTCTCGGGCCCGTGTTGGCCGTGAAGGTGGTCAAGAGTTTCGAGGAGGCGGTGGAGCATATTGGGGTGTACGGCTCGCGCCACACGGAGGCGATCGTCACGCAGGATTACGGTCGAGCCATGCGGTTCCTCAAGGAGGTCGATGCCAGCGCCGTGTTGGTCAACGCCTCCACGCGCCTCAACGACGGGTTTCAGTTCGGTTTGGGCGCCGAAATCGGCATCAGCACCTCGCGCATCCATGCGCGCGGGCCGATGGGCCTGGAAGAGCTGACCTGTTCCAAGTTTATCGTCTTCGGCAGCGGACAGATCCGGGAGTAAATGTCTGCGGACCCCGAATCCCGCGCCATCCTCGCGAAGCCGGGTACCCTCCTTCTTCCCTCCAACAGCCTCTATCGCCATGATCTGAGTCAGGCCGGCGGGCGTGTCGTCCGGCGGCCCTCTGGCCATCGGGTCTTTTTCGGACGAGAAGGCCGGCGCTTGCTCTATGTCGATCCCGACGGACAGGCCCTGCACGAATGCGAGTGGGCTTCCTCGGCCGATGGCTCGACGCGACTCGTGCGTGCGCGCGTGTGGCTGGATTGGGATCAGTGGGTGGGGATCGTGCCGGGCGGACTGGTGAACTCCACGAGCATCGACCTGTCGACCCGGCCGGGCTGGCAGCGGCTCAAGCCGGACGATCTACGGCAGATGGCCGCCCGAGCCATCGGCGTTCCGCTGAGCGAGATGCAGTTCTTCTATCCCGACGAGGATCTTCGCATCGACCCCCGCGGACAGGCCACGATCGTCCATCGCAAGGACGCCTTGTACCTGTTGCCGGGCGGGGGGTTCGACGGGGCGCGCTTCATGGCCTGCATGGGGGCCATGCACTGGGCGGACATTGATTTCCTTCCCGTGGTGGAACTCTTTCAATCGCTCTTGCCCGGCACGGGCTCGGCGGTGTTGGAGCTGATTCGAGAGCTGTACGACGACCAGTGCCCGTCCGGAAATCGCCCGCTCCGGTATCGGGGAATCCCGACCTATCCCTCGGAGGCGGCGTTCGGTCTCTTCAGCGGGTTTTTCTCCCCCCGCAGCCTGTCCGGCGCCGACCCTGTGCCCCTGTTCATGGACCCGCCGCGCTCGCACGAGGTGATCTGGCTGCCCGCTCCCTCTCCGCTCAGGCGCGTAAGCGACCATGCGGCGGGGCTCTGCCTGACACTCCGTGGGACCGAGGTGACCAAGGCCACCCTCAGGGACGATCCCGCCGGGTTGTCGTATGGTCCGCCGGACAAGGCGGGGGCGGCGGTCTACGGACGGTCGGTGACGATCGAGGGAGGGGCGGTGTGCTTGCGGGAAGGGGAAACAGAACGCCGGGTGCCGCTCAATCCGTCCTGGGGGTCCCTCACCGCGCGCGCGGTCCCACCGTCGCCGAGTCGGATCGGCGCGGCTCCGGATTGGCGGGATCTCTTCGCGGGCGGCGCTCCCGCCGTGGAACCGGCCGCGGCCTTCGGGGCCGTCCTGCTGTACCCCGACGACGAGCAGGAGATTGGGCCGTTGGCGAGCCAACCGTTCGTGGCGGACTACCTTCACGATTTGTTCGAGCAAGAACCGGCCCATTGGCCGATGGTCGGGCGGGCGCGCACGATGCTGATCCATAACTTCGACGCCGTGCTGACGACGCTGATTCCGACGGACCGCCCCCGGGCAATCCGCGTCGTCTATCGCTCGGGCGCGTTCGCGCAACGGCAAGCGCAGCGTTTGTGGGCTCAGGCCGCGCGGGAAGGGCGGTGGGATTGGTGGGGGACGATCAAGCTTCAGACGGCTCCCGCCGACGGCGATGCGATCTACCAGCAGGCCTATGATGTGATTTATGATTGGCTCGTCGATGTCGGCGGTCAGGATGCCGACCGCTGGGCCGCGTCGGCGGATCGGATCTGTCGGAGCCTGGGCCCGGGCGGCCTCGGTTGTGTGGTGGGTCCGGCCGCGAGCCGCCCCCTCTGGACGCGTCCGGGGAACCGTCTGCTCGAGGCCTTGCCCGTCGCCTCGCTTCCGACGTTTCGCATGCATCGGACGATCTTGCCGAGGGCGCGCCTGCGAGAGGGACTCACGTTGTTCCTGGTCGCCAAGCACTAACGGTGGAGGACGCAGTGACCGAATCCCACAGCGAGCCGGAGCCGAAGGTGGTCGTGTATTGGGAGCGTGAATATTCGACGGCGATCCCGCCCGAGCGGCTCAAGCTCGACTTTCACCCGCATCGTCCGCTCCTGACGGGCATGACGCTCGACGAGCAACGGACGGTGGCGATGGAGGGCTACAAGGTGTTGCCCGACGATTGCGGGCCAGTGCGCACGGTCGGGAACTACGGGTGGCTCATCCGCTCGCCGGCCGATTGCAGGATCCGCCGGACGGCCGACGGCGTCAAATGGCAGGCGCCGCCGATCCTTCCGGAAGAGCGGCTGCTGGGATACAAATCGTTCTCGGGAACCTACGTCGATCTCATTCTCAACAGCGGCTATCCCAAGCTCTGTTGCGGCATCCGGTTCTACTACCCTAAGGACGTCGGCCTCATGATGAAGGATCTCCCCAACCACTTCTATCACTATCCGGAACGGACCTTCAGTTGCTGGGAGGGCATCAAGACCCAGGAATACAAACGAACGCCGAACGTCTACGATTGGCTCGAGGACTACGATGCCTTCACCGCCAATTTCCTCTTGCAGCTTCATAAGCCGACCACCATCAAGCGCGGAGACCCGATCGGCATCGTCTTGCCCGTCCTTCTTCCACGCCAATTTATGCTCGAAGAGCTCAAGCATCCATAGAGGTTTCATGATCGTGTGAGGCGCGTCGGGTGAGTCGTGCCCGATCGGCTCGGATCTTGACATCGGCGACCCGCGTTTTGTACTGTGGGGGAACCTTTAACGCTCATCCTGCGAGGTGAGCAAGGAGCACCCCACCATGGGTGGCGGGAATCGCCACGGGCGCGATCAAACCTTCTTGGCTTTCTTGGCCGAGAAGGTTTTTTTATGCCTGCGAACCCCTGAAACAGACCGCCGATTTCGTGCTCACCGCGCTCCGGACGGTCGTCATCCGTCGCGCGCCCAGCGGTTATCAGCGGTACACTCGGTATCGCGCATTGGCATGGGGGCGGCTCCTTCGTTAAGAACGAAATGGTGAGTGACGACATGCCGACTGAAGGCAAGCTAGACAGGAAATCCGGCAAGCTCGTGATGGATCAGCACGAGATCAGTCGGGCCTTGACGCGCGTCGCGCACGAGATCCTGGAGCGAAACAAGGGCACCGAGCGCCTGGCCATCGTCGGAATCCGGACGCGCGGCGTGTATCTGGCTCAACGGATCGTGCGTCGCATCCAAGAGATCGAGAAGGTCCACGTGCCGAACGGCGAGTTGGATATCACGCTCTATCGGGACGATCTCGGATTGAGAAAGGGACAGCCGGTGCTGCGGAAGACGTCCATCCCGTTCAATATCGCGGATCGGAAAATCGTGCTGGTGGACGACGTGCTGTTTACCGGTCGGACCATTCGCGCCGCGATGGATGGGCTGATGGACTTGGGGCGCCCCGAGGAAATTCAACTGGCGGTCCTGGTGGACCGGGGGCATCGGCAATTGCCCATCAAAGCCAACTACATCGGGAAGAACATCCCGACGGCGCGGAACGAGGACGTGCAGGTCTTCTTGGAGGAAGAAGGAGAGGAAGACCGCGTCCTGATCCTCAAACCGCTGGGGGGAGGCGCCCCATGAACCTGAAGCACAAGGATCTGGTCGGCCTGGCGACGCTGTCGGCGGAGGACATCACCTTGATCCTCGAGACCGCCGACTCCTTCAAAGAAGTCAGCGGCCGCGAGATCAAGAAAGTCCCGGCCTTGCGCGGGAAAACCGTCGTCAACCTGTTCTTCGAGCCCAGCACTCGCACGAGGACCTCGTTCGAGCTGGCGGCCAAGCGCCTCAGCGCGGACGTCATCAATTTTTCCCCGAGTTCCAGCAGCGTCGTCAAAGGCGAGACCCTCCTGGATACGGCGAGAAACATCGAGGCGATGCAAGCGGACGTCATCATCATCCGGCACCCGTCGGCCGGCGCGGCCGAAACCCTCGCGCGCGGCGTCAAGTCGTCGGTCGTCAACGCGGGCGACGGATGGCACGAGCACCCGACCCAGGCGTTGCTGGATCTCTACACGCTGCGCGAGCGGAAACTCCAGTTCAAGGGATTGAAGGTCGCCATCGTCGGGGATATCACCCACAGCCGCGTCGCCCGGTCCAATCTGCATGCCTTGACCAAGCTGGGAGCCGACGTGCGGCTGGTGGGTCCTCCCACGATGATCCCGAAGGGCATCGAGCGGCTCGGGGCGTCGGTGTACTCCTGCTTCGATGACGCGCTCAGGGGCGTCGAGGTGATCATGATGTTGCGGCTGCAGTTGGAACGGCAAGGCCGGGGGCTGTTCCCGACGATCCGGGAATATTCCCGCCTCTACGGGTTGAATGCGGACCGGCTGAAGGTCGCGGCGCCGGGCGCGTTGGTCATGCATCCCGGTCCCATCAATCGCGGTGTGGAGATCTCGTCCGAGGTGGCGGACAGTCTCTCCTCCGTCATCCTGGACCAGGTGTCCAACGGAGTTGCGGTTCGGATGGCAGTTTTATATCTCCTTTCCGGCGGCGAATAGCAGGAAGGAGGACCTGACGTCATGCGGCCATCGCCGGCCTTCACGAGAGCCCTCGGGCGGGCCGGCCCGACGGGCTTCTCGAGCCGGTTCGCGTGACGAAGCACGAGGGACGGATCGCAACTCGCGATCCATGATGTGACTTGGTACCGAAGCGGGGTGCGGCACGAGGCTTGAGAACAGTGCGGTTTACACAGGAAGGGATGTGAAGCGGATGAGACTGGTGATCGTGGGCGGCACGGTGCTGGATCCCGGACGGTTCAACGGAAGGGGCGACGTCGTCATCGAGGACGGGCGGATCGCGGAGATCGTGCCCGGCGGTGCGAAAGGCGCCGCGGCCAAAGGCGGCGCCGCAAACGGCCTCGTGCGCATCGACGCCTCGGGCAAGCTGGTCGTGCCCGGCTTCGTCGACTTGCACGTGCATTTTCGCGAGCCGGGATTCGAATACAAGGAGACCATTCGAAGCGGGTCGGCAGCGGCGGTGGCCGGAGGCTTCACGTCCGTGTGTTGCATGCCCAATACGAAGCCGGTCAACGACAATCAGTCGGTGACGGAGTTCATCTTGGACGCGGCGCGGGCCGCCGGTCTGGCCAACGTGTTTCCCATCGGGGCGATCACCAAGGGATCGGAAGGGAAGGAACTGGCCGAAACGGGCGAGCTGCGGGCGGCCGGGTGCGTGGCCATCTCGGACGACGGCCGGCCGGTCATGAACAGCGCCGTCATGCGGCGCGCGCTTGAATACGCGAAGGCGTTCGACTGCCCCGTGGTCGACCACTGCGAGGATACCGATCTGGTCGACGGGGGGTGCATGCACGAGGGAGCGGTGTCGACCGAATTGGGGCTGCCCGGCATTCCGTCGGCCGCCGAGGAAGTGATGGTGGCCCGGAACATCATGTTGGCCGAATTGACGGGAGCGCGGCTGCATCTGCCGCACGTGAGCACGGCCGGCTCCGCGCGCCTGGTGCGAGAGGCGAAAAGCCGCGGCGTGCGGGTCACGGCGGAAGCCTGCCCGCATCATTTCACGTTGACGGAGGAAGCCGTGCGGGGCTACGACACGCATGCCAAAATGAACCCGCCGCTGCGCACGTGGGAGGACGTCCAGGCGATCAAGGAGGCGCTCCAGGACGGCACCATCGAGGCCATCGCCACGGATCATGCGCCGCATGCGCCGCACGAGAAACAACTCGAGTTCGCCGATGCGCCGTTCGGCATCATCGGGCTGGAAACGGCCTTCCCGTTGACGATGGGGCTTGTCGAGGAAGGGGTGCTGTCGCTCGAGCAGGCCATCGCCAAGTTGACGCGCGAGCCGGCGCGGGTGTTCGGGCTCGACAAGGGCACGCTCGCCGTCGGGGCCGACGCCGATGTGGCCATTCTGGACGCGGACGAAGCCTGGCAGATCGATCCCGCGCGGTTCCGCTCCAAGAGCCGGAACTCGCCTTTTGGAGGGTGGAAGGTGAAAGGGCGGGTCCACCGGACCATTGTCGGCGGCCGTGTGGTCTACGAGCTTGATCAGGATGCCCGTTGATCGCCGTGAGTCGCGCGCCGTCCGGTGGGGGTTGCTCGCGTGCGTCACCGTGGAGTTGGTGGCGGTTGGCGTGTGGGTCGGAGGGCTCGGAGTCTTGGTGGGGGCGGTGATTCCCGCCGTGTTCAATACGCTCGGGGGACAGGATGCGGGCGGCATACTGCTGACGCGGGCCTTCGAAGGGTATAATCGACTGGTCCTGGGGGCCATGACGATCCTCATTCTCGGGGGGCTGTGGCGCGGATGGCTCGCCGCACGCGGCGGTCGGCCGGTCTGGCGGGTGACGCGGGCGGAGGGGGTGCTGCTCGCGGCGATGGTCGTGATCGCGTTGGGGATCATCTTCGTGGCCCATCCCCAAGCCGCGGCCCGTCAAGCCGAGGCGTTTGCGCTCAAGGATGCCGCGGCGCGGAAGGCCGCGCTCGAGTTGTTTTTTCGGGTTCACCAGCCCATCCGTGTGCTGTATATGATCAACCTGGTGCTGGGGGTGGCCTTGCTTGGCGCAAAGGTCCGGTCCTGGCTCAATCACGGTGAGGCCGCGATATGAAGAAGGCGATTCTCGCGTTGGCCGATGGAACGGTGTTCCACGGGCGCGCGTTGGGCTACGAAGGGGACACGGTCGGGGAGGTGGTCTTCAACACGGCCATGACGGGGTATCAGGAAATTCTGACCGACCCGTCCTACAAGGGACAAATCGTGACGATGACCTGTCCGCACATCGGAAATTATGGGGTGACGGGCGAGGACGTCGAGTCGCGCCGCGCGTGGGCCGAAGGCTTCGTGGTGACGGAGGCCTGTCTGGAGCCCAGTAATTGGCGGAGCCAACGGATGCTGGACGCCTATCTTCGGGAGGCCGGGATCGTCGGAATTCAAGGGATCGACACCCGAGTGCTGACGCGGCATCTGCGGGATCAGGGCTCGCAGATGGGCGTGATCTCCCAGCTCGATCTCGATCCGGGCCGGACGATCGAGAGGGCTCGCGCGGCGCCGGGCATCCTGGGCCGGGATTTGGTCAAGGAGGTCACCTGTCCCGAACCGTACGCCTGGACGGAGGGATCCGGTGATTGGCCGCCGGACGGACGGCTCCGGCACGATCGGAACCGGCCCGAGGCACGCGAACGCCGTTCCTTTCACGTCGTCGTGTACGATTTCGGGGTCAAACAGAACATCCTGCGGCGGCTGGTGGACGTGGGCTGCCGCGTGACGGTCGTGCCCGCGTCGACGGCGCCGGCTGCCGTGGAGGCGCTGAATCCGGACGGTATTTTTCTCTCCAACGGTCCCGGCGATCCGGAAGGAGTGCCGTATGCGAGCGCCTCGGCGCGGCACTTCATCGGGAAGCGGCCCATGATGGGGATTTGCCTGGGCCATCAAATGCTGGGCCTCGCTTCCGGGCTCCGCACCTACAAATTGAAGTTCGGCCATCACGGCGCCAACCATCCGGTCATGGACCTTCGGACCCGCAAGGTGGAGATTACCTCACAGAACCACAATTTCGCGGTGGAGGCGCCGGCCGACGCAGCGGCGGCAACAACCGGCCCGTCGACCGTCGAGACGGGCATGGGGCGTTGGCAGATCAGCCATGTCAGTCTCAATGATCGGTCCGTGGAGGGGCTGGTGGCCTTGGATCATCCGGTCTTCTCGGTCCAATACCACCCGGAAGCGTCTCCGGGGCCTCACGATGCCGCCTATCTATTCGATGAATTTGTTCACCTGATGGAGCACCACCATGCCTGATCGATCGTCGCGCTCTCTGGCCGCCTTCCTGGTCGTCGCGTTCGTGTGCCTGAGCGGGTGTATTACGATCAACGTGGGGCCCGGCCAGGGCGCGTTGCAGGAGGAGACCGTGGCGGGGACCGGGAAGGACAAGATCCTCCTCCTCGACCTCTCCGGCGTCATCAGTTCACAGGAGAAGGACGGTTTGTTCAGCCGTCCCAGTCTCCTGGCCGACGTCAAGGAACAGCTTTCGATGGCGTCCAAGGATCGCCGGGTGAAAGGCCTGGTGCTCCGGATCAACAGCCCGGGGGGCACCGTGACCGCGTCGGACATCCTGTATCACGAAGTTCGAGCGTTCAAAGAGTCGCGGCGCGTGCCGATCGTCGCCTCCATCATGGACGTGGGGGCATCGGGCGGCTACTACGTGGCATCCGCGGCGGACGCGATCCTGGCCCATCCGTCGACGGTCACGGGCAGCATCGGGGTCATCATGCTGACCATGAACGCGCGCGGGTTGCTGGAAAAGGTCGGCGTCGAGGCGAACGCCGTCACATCGGGACCCCGCAAAGACATGGGCTCGCCGTTTCGGGCGATGAATCCCGAGGAGCGGGCGATCTTTCAAAGCGTGATCGACGACTTCTATCAGCGGTTTCTCGGCGTGGTCGCCGAGGGCCGGCCCAACCTGTCCCCGGACCAGGTGCGCAAGTTGGCCGACGGGCGGATCTATTCCGGCGACCAGGCGAAAGCGGCTGGGCTCGTCGACGAGATCGGCTATCTGGACGATGCGGTGTCGATGGTGCAGAAACGGGCGGGGCTGGGCGAGGCCCGGGTGGTGACCTACCGCCGCCCCGGTGAATATCGCAACAACATCTATTCACGAATGCTCGGCGAGCCGGGTGGGTGGGCCGGCTTTCCGTCGATGGACCTGCTGTCGCTGGTCCGCGGCGGATCGCCGCAGTTCATGTATCTGTGGATGCCGTGAACGCACTGATTGCCATGCCGGAATGGCTCCGACTGTTCGCCTGCCCGCCGATGGACCGGCGCCGGTTTTTGAGCCTGGTGTCGCGGGCCATGACCGTCTACGCGGTCGGGAGCCTGGTCGGAGCGCTGCCCGGCTGCGTCAAGGCTCCCGGCACGGCGCGCGATCAGTTGATTTTTCTCTCCGAGGAAAAAGAAATCGCGATGGGCGCGTCGTCGTTTCGGGAGGTCCTGCGCCTGGCGCCGCTGAGCCCGAGCGTGGAGCTCAACGAAATGATTCATCGTGTCGGCGAACGGATCGCCAAGGCGGCCAACAAACCGGAGTACCACTGGGAATTCGCGGTGATCCAGGACGATCGGACGATCAACGCCTTTGCGCTGCCCGGCGGCAAGGTCGCGGTGTTCACCGGCTTGCTCCAGTACACCAAGGACGAAGCCGGGTTGGCCACCGTCATGGGGCACGAGGTGGCCCACGCGCTGCAGCGGCATGGCGCGGAACGCATGAGTCGGGGCATTCTCGAGCAGATTGCCGCGGTGGGGTCGATCGCAGCGGCGGCCAGCGGAGCCATGAATCCCGCCGCCATGATCGGGCTGCAAAGCGCCTACGGGGTCGGGGTCTCCCTGCCGTTCAACCGCCGCCAGGAATCGGAGGCGGACTATATCGGGCTGCGCCTCATGGCGGCCGCGGGGTATGATCCGCGGGAGGCGCTGCCCTTCTGGGAGCGGATGAGCGGTTGCCCCCGCAACCTGATCGGCAAGTTGTGCTTTCGGTCACAAGCGGCGATTCCGGAGTTCCTCTCGACGCACCCGTCGGACGTGACCCGCATGAGTCAAATCGAGGCCTGGATCCCCGACGCGCTCCGGTTCTACAACCCGTCCGGCAAACCGGGCGGGCCGTCCGAGGCGCCCGTCAAGTTGCCCCCAACCGTCCTCCCGGAGATTTCCATTCAAGGATCCTGAACCAGAAGGAGCGCGTCGACCGTGGCCAAACGCACAGACATCGGGAGCATCCTGCTGATCGGATCCGGCCCGATCATCATCGGGCAGGCCTGCGAATTCGACTACTCGGGCACCCAGGCCTGCAAGGCGCTGCGCGAGGAAGGCTATCGGGTCATCCTGATCAACAGCAATCCGGCCACGATCATGACCGACCCCGAGTTGGCCGATCGGACCTACGTGGAGCCGATCACGCCGACGGTGGTGGCGCAGGTCATCGAGCAGGAACGGCCGGATGCGCTCCTGCCCACGATGGGAGGGCAGACGGCGCTCAATGTCACGATGGACCTGGTGCGCATGGGGGTGCTGGAGAAGTTCGGCGTCACACTCATCGGGGCGTCGGCCGAGGCGATTCACAAGGCCGAGGACCGGGAGGCCTTCAAGCAGGCCATGAACCGCATCGGGTTGAAAACGCCGACGAGCGGGGTCGCCAAGAGCCGCGAGCAGGCGCTCCAGATCCTCGGGTCCGTCGGATTTCCCGCGATCGTGCGCCCCTCCTTTACGCTGGGCGGAACGGGCGGGAACATCGCATACAACCGCGAGGAGTTCGATCAGGTCATCGAGTGGGGCCTGGCCATGAGTCCCGTCGGCGAGGTGCTGATCGAGCAATCGGTCATCGGGTGGAAGGAATACGAACTCGAGGTGATGCGCGATCTCAAGGACAACGTCGTGATCGTGTGTCCGATCGAGAACGTCGACCCGATGGGGGTGCACACGGGCGACAGCATCACGGTGGCGCCGGCGATGACGTTGACCGACAAGGAATACCAGCGCATGCGCGATGCGGCGCTGCGGATCATCCGCGAGATCGGCGTCGACACCGGCGGGTCCAACATTCAGTTCGGCGTCAGTCCCGACAACGGCGACCTGGTGGTGATCGAGATGAATCCCCGGGTCTCCCGCAGTTCGGCCCTCGCGTCGAAGGCGACCGGATTTCCGATTGCGAAGATCGCGGCCAAGCTCGCGGTGGGGTACACGCTCGACGAGATCACGAACGACATCACGAAGGTGACCAAGGCGTCGTTCGAACCGACGATCGACTATGTCGTCGTCAAGATCCCCCGGTTTGCCTTCCAGAAGTTCCCCGGCGCGGATCCGACGCTCACGACCCAGATGAAATCGGTCGGGGAAGCCATGGCCATGGGACGCACCTTCAAGGAAGCGGTGCACAAAGCGATCCGGTCGCTCGAAGTGGATCGATACGGCTTGGTCTCCCGGTATGGCCTGGACCGTGGGGTGCCGCCCGACCTGAACCGCGAGCGCGTGATCGGGGAGCTGTTGCAGTCCCTCCGGACGCCCCATCCGGATCGCCTGTGGCGGCTGGCCGATGCGATGCGGATCGGGATCGACCGGGCGACGCTCTTTTCGCTGACCAAGGTCGACCCGTGGTTTTTGGATCAGCTGCGTGAACTCGTCGCGTATGAACAAGTCCTGGTGCGGGACGCGGCGCTGTGGGCAGCCTTCTTGGCAGGCGCCGGCAGGCCGGACGCGATGTCGTCGGACCTCCTGGATCATCTCATGGAGGCGAAGGAGCTGGGTTTTTCGGACGAGCGGATCGGGATGTTGGTCGGCGTGCCGGCGTCCGTCATTGCTCGTGTTCGGATGACCGCCATGGCGAAGGCGGGCGTGCGGGTGGTCTACAAGCGGGTCGATACGTGCGCGGCGGAGTTCGAGGCGCAGACGCCGTATCTCTATTCGACCTACGGACGGGACTGCGAGGCGCGTCCCACGAAGGACAAGAAAGTCATCATTTTAGGAGGCGGACCCAATCGGATCGGGCAGGGCATCGAGTTCGACTACTGCTGTGTCCATGCGGCCATGGCCCTCCGGCAGGACGGAGTCCAGTGCATCATGGTGAACTGCAACCCCGAAACGGTGAGCACCGACTACGACACCTCGGACCGCTTGTACTTCGAGCCGCTGACCGAGGAGGACGTGCTGAACATCGTGCGCCTCGAGCAGCCGCTCGGCGTGGTCGTCCAGTTCGGGGGGCAAACGCCGCTGAAATTGGCGGTGCCGTTGGCACAGGCGGGGGTGCCGATTTTGGGGACCAGCCCGGATGCGATCGATCGAGCCGAGGACCGAGAACGGTTCCGCGACCTGCTGACGAAGTTGGGCCTGAAACAGGCCGACAGCGGGATGGCCCGCTCGGTGGCCGAGGCGACCGCGATTGCCGCCAGAATCGGCTATCCGGTGATGGTGCGGCCGTCCTATGTGCTCGGTGGTCGGTCGATGCAGATCGTCTACGACGAGACCGAGTTGCTGAAATACATGGCGTCGGCGGTTCAAGCGTCGGCGAATCATCCGGTCTTGATCGACAAGTACCTGGACGACGCCATCGAGGTGGATGCCGACGCCGTTGCCGACGGCGAGCACGTCGTCGTGGCCGGCATCATGGAACATATCGAGGAGGCCGGCGTGCATTCGGGCGACTCCGCCTGTTCCCTGCCCCCCTACACGCTGTCCGCCGCGGTGATCGCCGAAATCGAGCGGCAGATGAAAGCCCTGGCGATCGAGCTGGGCGTCGTCGGGCTCATGAACGCCCAGTTTGCGGTGAAGGGCGAGACGGTGTTCGTGTTGGAGGTCAATCCGCGCGCGTCTCGAACGGTGCCGTTCGTCAGCAAGGCGATCGGCTCGCCCTTGGCCAAGCTGGCCATGAGGGTCATGATGGGGCGGAAGCTCACGGACCTTGGCTTCACGGAAGCGCGCCGGCCGTCTTATGTCTCGGTGAAGGAGGCCGTGTTTCCGTTCAACAAGTTTGCGGGGGTGGACGTCTTGCTCGGCCCGGAAATGAAATCCACCGGCGAGGTGATGGGGATCGACGCGGACTTCGGCTGGGCCTATGCCAAGGCGCAAGCGGCCGCGAGTTCGTCGTTGCCCCAACAGGGCCAGGCCTTCATCAGCGTCAAGAAGAAGGATCGCCCGGTGGTCGTGGAGGTGGCGCGGCGCTTGCACATGCTGGGATTTGCGCTGGTGGCCACCAGCGGGACGGCGGAGTTTTTGCGGGAGCAGGGGCTGCAGGTCGACACCGTGCATAAAGTGCACGAGGGACGGCCGCATGTCGTCGATCGTATGAAGAACGGCGACATCGCCCTGGTCGTCAATACGGTCGGAACGGGAACGGCCAAGGCCGACTCCCTGTCGATTCGGCGGGAGGCGTTGCATCGAGGGATTCCGTACTATACGACGATGCGGGGCGCGCTCGCCGCCGTGATGGGGATCGAGGCGACGCTCCGCCGGCCGCTGACGATTCGTTCGTTGCAGGAGCATCACCACCCCATATTGCAAGAATGAAGGAGTGCGGAAGGACCAGGTATGCCCACACCGATTACCAAGAAAGGCTACGAAGCGCTCAAGGCCGAGTTGGACCGTCTGCGGAAAGTGGAGCGCCCGCGCGTCATCGAGGCGATCGCGGAGGCGCGCGCTCACGGCGACTTGAGCGAGAACGCCGAGTACGATGCGGCGAAGGAGCGTCAGGGATTCATCGAGTCGCGTATCGCCGAACTCGAGAGTAAACTGGCGGATGCCCGGATTATCGAGGTGGCCGGTCGCACGAGCGAGACCATCGTGTTCGGGGCGACCGTCGTGCTGATCGAGCAGGAATCCCAACAGCAGAAGCAATACATGCTCGTGGGTCAGGACGAAGCCGATCTCAAGGACGGCAAGATTTCCGTGCAGTCGCCCGTGGGGCGGGCCTTGATCGGTCGGCGCGTCGGCGACCTCGTCGAAGTGACGACGCCGGCCCGCATCGTCGAATACGAAGTCCTGGAGATCCGTTTCGAGGAATCGTGAGCCTTCGCGCCATCTCGCTGGTCACGCTGCTGACGGATTTCGGCGACCGCGACTACTTCGTGGCCAGCCTGAAGGGCGTGATCTTGGGCATCAACTCGCAGACCCGCATCGTCGATCTGTCCCACCACGTCGCTCCCCACCGGATCGACGAAGCCGCCTATCTGCTGAAAGCCGCGTATCGATACTTTCCGGACGGGACCGTCCATCTCGCGGTGGTCGATCCCGGGGTGGGGAGCGCGCGGAGGCCGCTGCTGGTCACCAGTTCGCGGTATTTCTTCGTCGCGCCGGACAACGGGGTGCTGAGCTACGTGATGGAGGATGAGGTGGGCGTGGAGGTCCGTCACATCGAGAATAAGCAGTATCGCCTGGATTCGGAAGGCGCCACGTTCGACGGCCGGGATCTCTTCGCCCCCTGCGCCGCCTGGCTGACCCGCGGTCAGCAACCGGGCTCCTACGGTCGTCTGATTCAGGACTACGTTCGCCTGCCGGCGCTCAAGCCGGAACTGCGCGCCGGGGTCCTCAAGGGGCGGGTCGTGTACGTCGATCGCTTCGGCAATCTGATTTCCAACATCACTCCCTATGACCTGCGCGAGTGGCGCGGGGCGACCAAGCGAGCCGAAGGGGACATGGTGCTGGCGGCGGGGTCGGAAACCATCCGGGGACTGGTCGGCTGTTACGCGGACGGGGATGCGGATCAACCGCGGGCGCTGATCAACAGTAACGGCCAGGTCGAAATCTTTCTCAAGGAAGGCCGCGCGTCAGAGTCGCTCGGGCTTGGGATCGGCGATCCGGTCGAGGTGCGGTAGGGGCCCCTGGAGAAGGGACGACCGTCGGCACTCGTCCCTCATCAGGCGCCCTTCGGAGGTGCGACGCGCCGGCGGGACGGCGGCGCGTGGTCGCGAGACCCCACGCGAGTTTGCCGCGGCGACCTAAAACTGCGTGAGCCGGAATCGCACGAGCCCGGACAGATCCTCGGTCACCATCCCGCCCCCGCTTGCGCCCCCGATCACCGTGCGAGTGTACCCGGTTTCAAGTGAGACCTGCGTGTACGAGGACCCCCAAGGGGACCAGGTGAGGATTCCTTTGCTGTTCAGGCTCTCGTTGGCGGTCATCCCGTCGCTGCTGTGGATCCCGCTGTAGCCCCCGAGCGCGCTGATCATCAGGCTGGCGCTGTGCCGGTACTGGACCGTGAGGAGCGCCAGGGGGCTATCGGTCTTGACCCCCGTCCACTGCTGCACGTCGGTCCGGTAGCTGATGATCGACGTAATGCTGAGCGGCTCAATCGGCCGGAAGACGCCGCTGAACAGATGGGCATAGGAGACGGTCTCTTCGCCCGACTGGCGCCGGTTGGCGTGCAGGCTATAGCTCGACGAGAACCGGGCGTTCCAGTTCCCCCGGGTCAGCGCGAGGGCGCCTTCGACGCTATCGGCGATCACCTGCTGCGGCAACAGGCCGCTTTGGAGCGCGTTCGTGTCGATCAACTGTCGGGCGTAGGTCACGGAGAGCTCCGGCCACGACGGGTGGGCCAGCGCCACCATCATCCGACCTCCGGTCTGGGCGGATCGGGGCACGGTCGGGTTCGCCTCGACATTGGTGAAGAGCTCGCTGACCGAACTGCGCAGGCGCAGGCTGCCCAGACTCCATTCGCCCCACACCTCGCGAAGCTCCTGGTCCGGTAAATTGAAGAACTGTTGGTCCGCCAGTCGGTACGTGAGGCCGTAGCGGAACGGCCCGTGGTGGGTGGAAAGGGCGAACCGCAGCATGCTTTTCGCGGCCCGGTTGCGTAGGATCAAGGTGTCGGTGTCCGCGTGATTGTTCGCGATCTCACTCTCGGCCATCACCTGTCCCTTGAAGAGAGGGGCGGAGAGCTGGAGCCCGCTGGTGGTCGGCATTTCCGAGTCGGGCCGAAGGTCTTTGAGTCGCATGTACGGTGCCTGAAGTGCGAATCCCGTCCTTGTCACGGTCGGTTTTCCGATGACGAAATCCGGGAACAAGCCGGAGGCGCTTCCCACCTGGGGAGCCAGGACCTGGTCGATGGAGTGGAGGGCTGGAAGGCCCGAACCGGCGTTGTCGGCCTCGGCCGCCTGGGGCAGGAACATCAAGACGGCGGCGAAAAGGGCGACCAGGGAGGGCCGGTGGGGCATGGCGTTCCCGCGTTGTCGGTATTTCTAATGTTTCAAACATACAGTTCAGCAAGTTGCGCACCCGGCTCAACGCAAGGATTGGCAACGGTTTGCCGGGATGTCGATCGATCCGGTTGTGCGGGTGGGCAGCTCGAAAGTCCGCGAGCTTGTTGGCGAATCGCAGGCCGTATGGGGCGCCGTCCAAGCGACTGCCCGCCGGCCAGGAAAGTCGGATGCCGCCGGTCTTGCCGTACACAAACCGGCGGCGGACACAAATTTTGGCTCTGGTGTTGGAATTGGAATACGGGAGGGGACGCGCAGAGCGGAAAACGAAGCTGGGAGCCGTTTTCCGCTAACGAGATTCGGGGCGGGTGACTTGACGAATACTAGATGTTGTGATCGTCACCATCCGGGCCAGGTCTCGGTCCGTGATCGCCAACGGAGGCATGAGGACGATGATGTGGCCGAGGGGACGCAGCAACAAGCCGCGACGCCGGGCTTCCGCGGCGACGCGATGCCCGATCTGTTCGGCAGGCGCATAGGGCTCCCGCGTCCGACGGTCCTTGACCAGCTCGATGCCGGCCATCAGTCCCTGCTGGCGTATGTCGCCGACGGCGGGGAGGTCGGCCAGCGGACGGAGCAGCCGTGCGAGGCGGCGAGCCTTCCGGCGTACGTGGACGAGGGTACGTTCCCGACGGAAGACGTCGAGGTTGGCCAGCGCCACCGCACACCCCAGCGCGTTGCCCGTGTAGCTGTGTCCATGAAAGAAGGTCTTGAATTCATCGTAGCGGCCGAGAAACGCCTCGTAAATCTGACGGGTGGCCAAGGTGGCGGCAAGCGGGAGATACCCGCCGGTCAGCCCTTTGCTGAGCGCCATCAAATCCGGCGTCACGTGTTCGTGCTCACAGGCGAACATCCTGCCGGTGCGGCCGAATCCCGTGGCTACCTCATCGGCGATCATCAGGACGCCGTACCGGGTGCACAGGTCGCGGACGCGGGACAGATGTCCCGGCGGCGCCGTGATCAATCCGGCTGCGGCCTGCACGCCCGGTTCGAGCACCACGGCGGCCACCTCGCGATGACGCCGGCGAAGCAACGTCTCGAGCGGATCCAGACAGGCGATCCGGCAGGCGGGGTAGGTGCGGCCGAGGGGACACCGATAACAATACGGCGAGTCGACCGCGAGGGTGGGCACGCGTAGAGCGCGGAATCGGTCATGGAACAATTCGATGCCGCCGACGCTCATCGCGCCCGCCGTGTCTCCGTGATAGGCCTGTGCGAACCGCACGAACGTGTGCTTGGGACCGGCCCGGGGGCGGCGCTGCTGCCAGTACTGAAGGGCCATCTTGAGGGCGACCTCGACCGCGGTGGAGCCGTCGTCGGAAAAGAACACGTGCCGGAGCCCCATGGGCGCCAGTCGGATGAGCGCCCGTGCGAGCAGAATCGACGGCGGGCTCGCGGCGCCCAACAACGTGGTGTGCGCGGCCTTCCCGAGCTGGCGCCGCAACGCGCGATCGAGCAGCGGATGCCCGTGGCCGTGCACGTTGACCCAGATCGACGCGACGCCGTCGAGATAGCGGCGGCCTTCCGTATCATAGAGGTAGCATCCCTTGGCGCGCTCGATGATCAGCGGCGGTTGCCGCACCCAGTCCCGCATCTGCGTGAACGGATGCCACACATACCGGTGGTCCCACTGAGCGAGGGTGACGGCGGAGGACGAGTGTGACCGCATGGGTGCCTGGGTCGAGATGGAGCGGTGCGACCGTGCCCGAGACAGCGCAGGGCGGCGTGCGGCAGCGATTATAATGACGCCGTCGCGCTTTGACAATGCATGGGGCTGTTACTATAATGACCCGTTCCTCCTGGGATGAGCAGGGTTGTGCAAAGTTTCATCCGAAATTTCTCCATTATCGCCCACATCGATCACGGTAAATCGACGCTAGCCGATCGAATCCTGGAACTGACAGGCGCGATCACCTCCCGAGAGTCCCGCGACCAGATTCTGGACGCCATGGATCTCGAGCGGGAGCGCGGGATTACCATTAAAGCGCACGCCGTGGCCTTGAAATATAAGGCCAAAAACGGCCAGACGTACGCGCTGCACATCATCGATACGCCGGGGCACGTCGATTTCACTTATGAAGTCTCGCGCAGCCTGGCGGCGTGCGAGGGCGCGCTGCTGCTGGTCGATGCCAGCCAGGGTGTCGAGGCCCAGACGATCGCGAATGCCAACCTCGCGATGGCGAATCACCTGGCCATCGTGCCGGTCATCAACAAGGTCGACCTTCCCAGTGCGGACGTCGATGGGGCCAAGCATCAAATCGAGGACGTGTTGACCCTCGAGGCGGAGAGCGCCATTCTGATCAGCGCCAAGACCGGCCTGGGTGTGGAAGCGGTCCTCGAAGCCGTGATCGACCGCATACCACCCCCCTCGGGCGACGAGACCAAGCCGCTGAAAGCCCTGGTGTTCGACTCCTGGTTCGACAATTATCAGGGCGTCGTGGTGCTGGTGCGGGTGATCGACGGATCGATCAGCCCCGGCCAGAAGGTGCACACGATGTCCAACAAGCACAGCTTCGAAGTGTTGGATGTCGGCAAGTACACGCCGAAGCGGGAGAAACTGGCGTGGTTGCAGGCCGGGGAAGTGGGGTACGTCGCGACCGGCGTGCGCGCGGTCGGGGACACGAAGATCGGCGACACGATCACGGATGCGGCGAATCCGACGGACTCGCCGTTTCCCGGCTACAAGGACGTCAAGCCGCTGGTCTTTTGCGGCCTTTATCCGACCGATACGTCCAAATTCGAGGATCTGCGCGAAGCGTTGAAGAAGCTTCGCCTGAACGACTCATCGTTCGTGTTCGAGCCGGAGACCTCTCTGGCCCTCGGATTCGGATTTCGCTGCGGATTCCTCGGCCTCCTGCACATGGAGATCGTTCAGGAACGGTTGGAGCGGGAGTATCAACTGTCGCTGATCACGACGGCTCCGACGGTCGTCTATCGCGTCCTGACAACGAAAGGCGAGGTGCTGGAAATCGATAATCCGGCGAAATTGCCGCCGCCGTCGTCGATCGAAGGGTGGGAGGAGCCGATCATTCAGGCGACGGTCATCACGCCGGAACGATACGTCGGGGGGTTGCTCCAACTCTGTCAGGATCGTCGTGGAATCCAAAAGGGGCTCCACTACCTGGACCCCACCCGGGTGATGCTGACCTATGAAATCCCGTTGAACGAGGTCATTCTCGATTTCTACGACCGTCTCAAGTCGAAGACGCAGGGGTACGCGTCGCTCGATTACGAGTTCATCGGCTATCGGGAGGCGGACTTGGTCAAGCTCGACATGTTGCTGAACGGCGAGGCGGTGGACGCCTTGTCGTTCATTACGCACAAGGACCGCGCGCAATCACGCGGGCGCCAGTTGGCGGAGCGGCTGAAAGAGGCCATTCCCAAACAGATGTTCGAGATCGCGGTTCAGGCGGCCGTCGGCAGCAAGATCATTGCGCGGGAAACCATCGGGGCGCTGAAGAAGAACGTGACGGCCAAGTGCTACGGCGGGGATATCTCCCGAAAACGGAAGCTGTGGGAAAAGCAGAAGGAAGGCAAGAAGCGGATGAAACAGGTCGGTCGCGTCGAACTTCCCCAGGAGGCCTTCCTGGCGCTGCTCAAGGTGCAGGACGAATAGAGGCCGGACTGCCGCCCGGCTCAGCCGGCGGACCGGACACGAGATGAGAATGGACGGCAATCCTCCGACGACCGATGAGCCAGGCCGCTCCAACCTGGAGGGCGGTTCCTCCGCCCGCCTGGGCGAGGCCGCCGTGGGGACGGTCCCGGCGGCCGAGGTGACGGGCGTGAATCGAAAGTCGATCGTCCGCGAATACGCCGAGGCCATCGTAGTCGCGATGGTCCTGGCCTTCGCCATCCGTGTGTTCGTCGTGCAGGCTTTCAAGATTCCTTCCGGTTCGATGATTCCGACGTTGCTGATCGGGGATCATATACTGGTCAGCAAGTTGGCCTATGGGGTCCAGTGGCCGACCGATTGCAGACTTCAATTGGCGCTGCCGCCGGTCAGTTGCTACGCCTCCACCTTCCTGTTGCCGTTCAGCAAACCGGAGCGGGGCGATGTCATCGTGTTCCGGTACCCCGAGGATGAAGAGAAGGATTTCATCAAGCGGATTGTCGCGACGCCCGGGGACACCATCGAGATCCGGGGCAAAACCGTGTACGTGAACGGCGCGCCGTTGGACGACCACGAATTTACGCAGCGGGTCGACCCGGGAGTGATCGACGGGCACATCAGCCCCCGCGATAACTTTGGTCCGGTCACCGTGCCCGAGGATTCCTATTTCGTCATGGGGGACAATCGAGACCAGAGCCTGGACAGCCGATTCTGGGGGTTTGTGCGCGGTGAGAAGATCCGGGGCAAAGCGTTCCGCATCTACTGGTCGTGGAGCGGGCAGGGCAATTGGAGCGAGTGGGTCCGGTGGGAACGACTGGGAAAGGCGATTCGATGAAAAAACCTGGTTCGCGGGGCGGCCGTGCGAGGGTCGAGGCGCAGTCGGATGAACACGATCTGCAACACCGCGCCCCGCTGTTACAGCAGTATGTGGAGCGGTTTCCCCAGGCCTCGGTCCTGGTGGTGGGCGATTTGATTCTGGACCATTACGTGTGGGGACGGGTCACGAGAATCTCGCCGGAGGCGCCGGTCCCGGTGGTGCACGTCACCTCTGAGGAGTTCAAACTGGGCGGCGCCGCCAACGTCTTCAATAACATACATGCCTTGGGCGGACAGGCCGACATTTGCGGCGTCGTGGGAGCCGACGAGAGCGGCCGCCGGCTGCTTCAGGAATTGGGTCTGCGCCGGAAGGGACGCGGCGGTGTCATCATCGATCAGGATCGACCGACCAGCCGGAAATCCCGTGTGGTGGCGCACCACCAGCAGGTGGTGCGGTTCGACGTCGAACAACGGCATGAACTCAAGCCGATGCTGCAGCGGCGGATCGTCCGCTACGTCGAGTCCCGCCTGCGGGAAATCTCCTGCCTGGTGGTATCCGATTATGCCAAGGGCGTGGTGACCTCGACGCTCATGGCCGAGTTGACGCGGCTGGCCGCCCAACGCGGGATCCCCATCCTCGTCGATCCCAAGGTCGAACACTTCAGCTACTACAAAGGCGTGACCCTGGTCACACCGAACCATCTCGAGGCGACACAGGCCGCCGGCCTCCATGGGGACGACGACCAGGCCATGTACGAAGCCGGGACCATGATTCGGCAGCGACTGGGATGCCAGGCCGTGTTGGTCACCCGCGGGGAAAAGGGCATGAGTTTGTTCGAGGGAGACGGTGTGCAGTGGCACATTCCCACCCGCGCCCGTCAGGTCTACGACGTGACCGGCGCCGGTGACACGGTGGTGGGGACGATGGCGCTCGCGTTGGCGACGGGAACCAATCTTCGCGATGCGGCGCTGCTGTCGAATCAGGCGGCGGGCATCGTCGTCGGACTGGTGGGCACGGCCACGGTGACGCGCAAGCAGTTGAGCGACTCGCTGATCCATGGGTAAGGGCGAACCGCGGGTCACGGTCGTCATCCCGGCCCGCTACGGCTCATCGCGCTTTCCCGGGAAGCCGTTGGTCTCCCTGTTGGGAAGGCCGCTGATTCAGCACGTGTATGAGCGGGCTCGCCAGGCACGCCTGGTCGACCGCGTGATCGTGGCCACGGACGACGCCCGCATTCAAGCGGCGGTGGCCGAATTCGGCGGCGAGGCGGTCATGACCGGGACCGAGCTGCGCACGGGCACCGATCGGGTGGCCGATGTGGCGCGCGAGGTGCACGGCGAGTGTTTCCTCGATCTGCAGGGCGATGAGATCATCCTCAACCCGGATTTGCTGACCGACTTGATCGAGCCGTTTCGTGCCAGCGGCCGCCCGATGGGAACGCTGAAACGGGCATTGACTGACGAAGCCGAACTGCATAATCCTGGTGTGGTCAAGGTGGTCACCGATGCCGGCGGTGACGCCTTGTATTTCTCCCGGGCCCCGATTCCCTTCGTGCGCGATCACGGACCGCACGGTATGCTGGACCCCACACTGCACGGCATTCATTTGGGCCTGTATATCTACACGCGCGAAACCGTGGCGCGATTGGCCGCCTTGCCGACCGGGCGCCTGGAGGACGCGGAAAAACTGGAACAGCTCCGTGCTTTGGAGCACGGGATCCCGATTCGAGTGTGGGACACCGCCCACGCCTCCTTGCGCGTGGACACACCGGAGGATCTGGAGCGAGCGGCGGAGGCGTTACGTCGACAGCAGGTCGGCTCGGCGTGATGCCGGAATACGACGGACAGGGGTGATGTCATGAGCAAGTTTATTTTCGTCACGGGCGGGGTCGTCTCCTCGTTGGGAAAGGGCTTGGCTTCGGCCTCGATCGGCAACCTGCTGGAGAGCCGCGGCCTCAAGATCACGTTCCTCAAGCTGGATCCCTACATCAACGTGGACCCCGGCACGATGAATCCCTATCAACATGGAGAGGTCTTCGTGACCGACGACGGGGCCGAGACGGACCTGGACCTGGGTCATTACGAGCGATTTACGAGCCTGACGCTGACCCGAGAGAACAATTATACGACCGGGCGCATCTATCACAGCGTCATCACGAAGGAGCGCCGGGGTGACTATTTGGGGGGCACCGTTCAGGTCGTGCCGCATATCACCGATGAGATCAAGCAGGTGATCCTCCGCGCCTCGAAGGAGATGGACGTGACGATCGTCGAAATCGGCGGCACGGTCGGCGACATCGAGAGTTTGCCGTTCCTCGAAGCGATCCGCCAGATGCCCTACGACGTGGGGCGTGACAACGTCCTGTACGTGCATCTGACCCTCGTGCCGTTCATCAGCGCCGCGGGCGAACTCAAAACGAAGCCGACACAGCATTCGGTCAATAAGTTGCGGGAAATCGGTATTCAGGCCAACATTCTGTTGTGCCGCACCGATCGGTATCTGCCGCCGGATCTGAAGCAGAAGATCGCGATGTTTTGCAACGTCGAGAAGGATGCGGTCATCACGGCGAAAGACGTGGAGACGATCTATGAAGTGCCGATCGTCTTCCGCAAGGAAGGCCTCGACGAATTGATCGTGAAGATGCTGCACCTGGACACGGGCCCGCCCGACCTGCGGCAGTGGGATGCGATGGTGCAGAAGATCAAGTACCCCAAGCATGAGGTGTCGATCTGCCTGGTGGGCAAATACGTGGGGCTCAAGGAGTCCTACAAGAGCCTCACCGAGGCGCTGGTCCACGGCGGGATCGACCATGACACCCGGGTTCAAATCCGATGGATCGAATCCGAAGAGATGACGAGGGCGGGGACCGAGCAGTTGCTGCGGGAAGCCGACGGCATTCTGATTCCCGGCGGGTTCGGTGTCCGCGGTATCGAGGGGAAGGTGGAAACCATCCGCTACGCCAGGGAAAAAGGCATTCCGTTCCTCGGGCTCTGCCTGGGGATGCAATGCGCGGTCATTGAGCTGGCCCGCCACGCCGCCGGTCTCGAGGAGGCTAACAGCGCGGAGTTCAATCCCGCCACGCCGCATCCGGTCATTCATCTGATGGCCGACCAAGCCGCCCTTGAAGACAAGGGAGGGACGATGCGGTTGGGGGCCTACCCCTGTACGATTCAGGACGGGACCCTGGCGCACAAGGCGTACGGCGTGCACGAAGTCCGGGAGCGCCACCGGCATCGGTATGAATTCAACAACGCCTATCGCGAGGTGCTCGCGAAGCACGGTCTGGTGTTGAGCGGCGTGTCTCCCGACGGGCGGTTGGTCGAAATCGTCGAACTGCCGAGCCATCCGTGGTTCCTCGCCACACAGTTCCATCCGGAGTTCATGTCGCGGCCGCATCATCCGCATCCCTTGTTCAGTTCCTTCGTGGCCGCCGCGCTCCGGCGCAAGTGCGGTCGATAGGAGGAGGCACGGATGTCCACTCAGCCGCTCACGGTGCGTGACGTCGCCATCGGACCTGTGACGGTCGGGGGGGCGTGGCCCCACCTGTTGATCGCCGGGCCCTGTGTGATCGAGAACGAGGCGATGGCGATGGAAACGGCGGCGCGCCTTCGGGAAGTCGCCCAGGCGCTCGGAATGCCCTATGTCTTCAAATCGTCGTACGACAAGGCCAACCGCAGTTCCAGCCGGTCGTTTCGTGGCTTGGGGATTCGCGACGGGCTCGCCGTGCTCCGCAGGGTGAAGGAGCAGGTGTGTGTCCCCGTGCTGACCGACGTTCACTCGGTGGACGAGGCTCGCGAGGCCGGACAGGTCGTGGACGTGCTGCAGATTCCCGCGTTTCTCTGCCGGCAGACCGACTTGCTGGTGGCGGCCGCGGAGACGGGTCGCGTGGTGAACGTCAAGAAAGGGCAATTTTTGGCCCCCTGGGATATGAGCAACGTCGTGAAGAAGCTGGAGGAGGCGGGGACGCACCGGATCCTTTTGACCGAACGGGGCGTCTCGTTCGGCTACCACAACCTGGTCGTGGACATGCGCGCGTTTCCGATCATGCGCCGGCTCGGCTATCCGGTCATTTTCGATGCGACCCACAGCGTGCAGCTTCCCGGCGGCGAGGGAACCCGGTCCGGCGGCCAGCGGGAGTTCGTTCCGCATCTGGTCTCGGCCGCGGCCGCGGCCGGCTGCGACGGGTTTTTCATGGAGGTGCATCCCAATCCCGCGGTGGCCCTCTCGGACGGCCCCACTCAAGTTCCCCTTCCCGAGATCAAGCGGCTGCTCGAACGAGTGCTTCGCATCTGCCGGGCGGCCGGGAAGGGGCCGGAGTTTGCGTTATGAGCGTCGATCGTGGGAAGCGGGTGCTGGAAATCGAGGCCCGCGCCATCACGTCGCTGGTGGATCGCTTGGATCGTCGCTTCGACGACGCCGTGACGGCCTTGATGGCCTGTCGCGGCAAGGTCGTCGTGACGGGGATGGGCAAGTCGGGATTGATCGGTCAAAAGATCGCGGCGACCTTGGCCAGCACCGGAAGCCCGGCGTTTTTTCTCCATCCTGCCGAAGCGATCCATGGGGATCTGGGGATGGTGACACGGGGCGACGTCGTGCTGGCCATTTCCAACAGCGGCGAGACCGAGGAAGTCGTGAAACTGTTGCCCGTGATCAAACGATTGAATATCCCGGTCGTGGCGATGACGGGGAAGCCCCATTCGACGTTGGCCAAGCACAGCGAAGTGGTCCTGGACGTCTCGGTTGATGAAGAAGCCTGTCCGCTGGGGTTGGCGCCCACGGCCAGCACCACCGCGACGTTGGCCATGGGTGATGCGTTGGCGATCGCCTTGCTCGAACGGCGCGGATTCAAAGAAGCGGACTTCGCCTTGGTCCATCCGGGAGGTACGCTCGGCCGTCGGCTCTTGCTCAAGGTCAGCGACGTCATGCATCATGGTGACGCGATTCCCCGCGTCCGGGCGACGGCCCCCGCGCGAGAGGCGATTTTACAGATGACCGGCAAGAAACTCGGTATGACCACGGTCGTGAATGGAGCGGGTCGACTGGTGGGAGTGGTCACGGACGGCGACCTGCGCCGGGCGCTCGAGCGGGGCGTCGATCTCCGCAAGGCCAAGGCGGGGGATCTCGGGACGAAGTCACCCAAAACGATCACCCCGGACGCCCTCGCAACGGCGGCGCTGGAATTAATGGAGCGATTTTCGATCACGTCGCTGGTGGTGGTCGAGGGGCGGCAGGCTCTCGTCGGGGTCATCCATCTCCACGATCTGCTGAAGAGCGGAGTGGCATAGGGGGATCATGAAGCCCGTCGAACTGCACATGCGGACCTTGCTCGGGGAAAGCGTCAATCTCCCCAACCTGGTTACCATCGGCCGGATTCTTCTGATCCCGGTGTTTGTCGTGTTGTTCGCCGAACCGACGCCACTGCGGTCCCTGGTGGCGGCCTGTGTGTTCGTCGTGGCCGCGGTCACCGACCTCCTGGACGGGTACTTGGCGCGGCGGCGCGGCCAAGTGACGAGCCTGGGCAAGTTGCTCGATCCGATTGCGGACAAACTCCTGGTGTTGTCGGGCTTGATTCTGTTGGTCCAGTACGATCGGGTTCCGGCCGTCATTGCGATTCTCATCATCGCCCGCGACGTGGCGGTGACGGGGGTGCGGGCTGTGGGCGCCTCGCAAGGCATCGTTCTGGCGGCCGAAAGCCTGGGCAAGTACAAGATGGTGCTGCAGGTGATCGCGATCGTCATGTTGATTTTGGAGAACGACTTTCTTCCGATGCCGATCGGATTGCATCAGGTCGGGACGGTTTTGCTGTATGGGTCGTTGACCTTGGCATTGGTGTCCGGCGGGAACTATCTCGCCAGTTTCTGGCGCCAGGTGACCATGCGCGGACTGTAGCCGCGTTCGTTTTCGGCCGACCGGCGTCCCGCCGTGGCCCGGGCGTATTCGTTGTGCGTCGGAGCCTTCCGATCGCCGCCATCCCTGCTATGGACGGACTTGCCATCCTGCTCTCGCTCCTCCTCGTCGCGTACCTCATCGGCGCCGTGCCGTTCGGAGTCGTGGCGTGCCGAGTCATGGGGCTGCCGGATCCGCGCACGGCCGGCAGTCGCAATATCGGGTTCACGAACGTCCTGCGCATGGCCGGGAAAAAGGCCGGTCTGCTTACCCTCCTGGGTGATATGGGCAAAGGCTGGCTGGCCGGGTGGGCGGCAGGACAATGGATTGGGGATCCTTGGGCGGTGCTGGCGGTGGCGTTTGCGGCGGTGCTCGGTCACTTGTTTCCGGTGTTCCTGGGCTTCAAAGGCGGAAAAGGGGTCGCGACGGCCTTGGGCGCGGTTGCCGGAGTCGCTCCGGCCATCGGCGGGGTGCTCGTGGGGACCTGGCTGGTGGTGGCGGCGGTCTGGCGATACTCGTCCGGAGCGGCGATTTCCGCCTTCGTGCTGTTACCCGTGATCGCCCTCTGGAAGGCCGAGCCTTCCTTTCTCGTGTTCAGCCTGGGCGTCAGCGGGCTGATTCTTTACCGGCATCGCGCGAACATGGCACGGCTGTGGGCCGGGACTGAGCCGAAGATCGGGACGCGGAGTCGGCACGAGTCGGGGACGGCGCCGCAGCCATCGGCCCAACCATGAACCAGCGCAGGCGGTGCCCCGTCACCTCCAGCCACCGGCGCTGGCGATCGGTACGATCGGTGGAGGCTTGGCCCGAGTCCACGAGCGGCCGCTTGCGAACAACGTCGGCAACAAAACCATGACTGACTGGCATCCGGATGGGGCCCTGCAGCCCTCTCTCATGGCCGGCAGATCCTGACATCGTCCGGTTTCGGTTGATGCTCTAAGACCCAGTCGAGGTTCCTTTCCCCCTCGTCCCCCCTGTGCTGTCCTCATCGGTCTCTCTTCCGTGAATCTCATCCGTTCGGCAAGCACACCCCGCCTGACTGCCTCCTTCCGGCGACGCGGCGTAGGCTCGCCTTCGGCTGGCGCCGCAGTTCGTCGCGATTATCGCGATCCATTTTCAGCGATGTCGTCGGGCACCGGAGTCGGGCCACTCTTCCCTCGACATCGGGAGTGGGGGAAAGGAGGTGAATCGACAACAAGTTCGGGGACAGAGCGGAACCTTCATCGCGGGCGTTGTCATGTGCACTCTTGCAAAGAGGAAACCGCTCTATGTCACGAAGCATAGGACCCTGGGATTTTGCCGAGGTCCGTTCCTATGCTGACCCTGCGATAATGATGACATGAGGTGGCGCGACCGAGAAGTCATAGGTATTCGTTTGCGTAGCGCTCGAGAGCGGGGTGGGCTGCACGAATGCCCAAGTGCTCGATGAGTCTCGAGTGCGACTATTCCCTCCCGATCCGACGCGCCATAGGGTAACAGTGTCGTAACGTTCTGACTATCGGAGGATCCGCGTGATCACGACCGAGAATCGGTATGCTGTCTTACTCACGGTCACCAACGTCCTCAATTCGCAGAGGGACACCGATAGTCTCTGGCGCGCCATCACACAAGAACTGGGCAAAGTCATTTCGTGGGAACGAGCCGGCCTCACCCTCTACCACCCCGCGGATGACGCATTCCGATTTTACGCGGTCGAGACGTCCCTGTCTGCTCCGCTGCTCAAACGCGATGCCGTGATTCCTCGAGAGGGGAGCGCGATCGGATGGGTCTACGATCACCGGCGGCCTCACGTGCGTCCGTTCTTGAAACGGGAACGGATGTTTCTGGAGGATACCTTCTATTATCAAGAGGGGTTGGGGAGGATCATCAATATTCCCCTCATTGTGAAGGATAACTGTTTGGGGACATTGAACATCGCCAGCGTCGAAGAAGGCATGCCGGCGCCTGAGGATGTGGCGTTTCTCGAGCAGGTCGGCACCCAGGTCGCTATCGCGATAGATAACGTGCAGGCGTATGAGAAGATCAGTCAATTGAGCGACCAGCTCGCCCGCGAGAACGCCTACCTCGTCGAGGAATTCAGAGGCAACCACAATGTCGGGGACATGGTGGGCGTCAGCGAAGCGTTTCAAAGCATGCTGACGCTGGCGCGTGCGGTGGCGCCTACTCACACCACGGTCTTGATCACCGGAGAAACCGGCACGGGAAAGGAGCTGTTGGCGCATGCCATTCACGAATGGAGCCCGCGCCGTGCCAAGCCTCTGATCCGCATGAACTGTGCCGCGCTGCCAGCCGGGCTGGTGGAAAGCGAGCTGTTCGGGCACGAACGTGGCGCTTTTACCGGGGCCGACCAGCGCCGGGCCGGCCGCTTTGAACTCGCGCACGGCGGCACCTTATTCTTGGACGAAATCGGCGAACTTCCTCTGGAAGCGCAAGCCAAACTGCTGAGGGTCCTGCAGGACGGGCACGTAGATCGGGTCGGCGGTACCCGTTCTGTTCCCGTCGATGTGCGGATCATCGCGGCCACGAACGCGGATCTCTCCGCGGCCATCGACGAAGGGCGATTCCGCTCGGATCTCTTTTATCGCCTCAACGTCTTTCCCATCGAAATCCCTCCGCTTCGGGAACGGCCTCAGGATATCGAATTGTTGGCGGCTCACTTTTTGACCCACTCCTCTAAACGCCTCAAGAAACGACTGGACCGGATCGACCCCTCCACGATGGCGCAGCTCGTCCGGTACCCGTGGCCGGGGAACGTTCGCGAACTTCAGAACGTCATCGAACGAGCGGTGATCTTGAGCCCATCGTCGGTCCTGGACATCACCCGCACCTTGATCAGTGCCAATGGGAAGACGAGACACGCGCATTCACCTCCGGCTCCCGGTCCGGCCGCCCATGGTTCGACAGCCTCGCAGAAGAATGGCGGGGGACCATCGATCATCCAGCCCGCGACCCTCGACGCCGTCGAGCGGGAGCATATCCTCCATGTCTTGGAGCAGACCCAATGGAGGATTGAAGGTCCCTGGGGAGCAGCCGCCCGGTTGGGGCTCAACCCGAGCACTCTTCGCGGGCGCTTGCGAAAACTTCGCATCACACGCCCGGCCAGGTTTGCCGAAACTGCCATTCAGGGTGAACCGGCCGTCGTTTATGACGGATTTTCCGCTTCAGGCCGTCCTCGGTAGTGGGTTGACGGTTCGCACGGTTGCCCGTTCGCATCGCATCACGCCGCTTTTGTAGATCCCGCGGATACTTTTCGTCCCCCATCGAAGTCCCGAGCAACGGCACACTCGTTGCACCCATGGATGTGAAGTCTTCCCGCTGCGCCCCTGCGGGATCAGCCGCGGATCACGCACAACATGATCCCGACGCTCGGCTCGCAGACAGGCATAAGGCATCGTCCTTTTAACGTTGCTGGAGGTATTCATTATGTTCCTATCGCGCAGGCAGTTCATGAAGGTATCCGCGGGTACGGTCGCCGCCGCCGCCATCGCGGATAGAGCGCTGGCCTTAACGGCGCTGCAGTCGGTGATTGAGGTGGACAATCCATTGGGCGATTATCCGGACCGGGCGTGGGAGCGCGTCTATCACGATCAGTACCGGTACGATAGTTCGTTCACGTGGGTCTGTTCCCCCAACGATACGCACGCCTGCCGCATTCGGGCGTTTGTCCGCAACGGTATCGTGATGCGGGTCGAACAGAACTACGATCACCAGACCTACGAAGACCTCTACGGCAACCGCGGGACGTTCGCGCACAATCCCCGCATGTGCTTGAAAGGATTCACCTTCCATCGCCGCGTGTACGGCCCGTATCGGTTGAAGGGTCCGTTGATGCGCAAGGGCTGGAAGGAGTGGATGGACGCGGGGTCCCCGGAGCTTACCCCGGAGACGAAGCACAAGTACAAATTCGAGAGCCGCTACCTCGACGACCTCATGCGCGTGTCCTGGGACACGGCGTTCACCTACCTGGCCAAAGCCCTGATCGTCATTTCGACCCGGTACAGCGGCGAGGCGGGCGCGCGGCGGTTGCGCGAGCAGGGCTATCCGCCGGAGATGATCGAGATGATGAAGGGCGCGGGCACCCGCTGCTTCAAGCATCGCGCGGGCATGCCGATTCTTGGACTCCTGGGCAAGCACGGTAACACCCGATTCAATAATTGCATTTTGCCGCTCGTCGATAGTTACGTTCGAAAAGTCGGGCCGGATGAGGCGCAAGGCGGACGATATTGGAACAATTACACCTGGCACGGCGACCAAGACCCCTCCCAGCCATGGTGGAACGGGACGCAGAATTGCGACGTCGACCTGAACGATATGCGATTCACGAAATTCAACACCAGCTGGGGCAAGAATTTCGTCGAGAACAAGATGCCGGAGGCGCATTGGAAGCTCGAATCGATCGAGCGCGGAGCCCGGATCGCCGTCATTACGCCAGAATATAATCCGACCGCAAGCCGCGCCGACTACTGGCTCCCGCTCAGGCCCGAGTCGGACGCATCGATCTTCCTGGGAGCCTGCCGCATCATCCTCGATGAGAACATGCAGGATATCGATTTCATCAAGCAGTTCACCGACATGCCGCTCCTCGTACGGACGGATACTCTCCAGTACTTGGATCCCAGAGATGTGATCAAAGACTACAGCTTCCCGGATATCTCTCGGGCCTATTCAGGACGGATTCAGCAGTTGAAGCAGGACGACCTGACGAGATTGGGCGGCGCGATGGTGTGGGATCTCAATAAACAACAGGCGGTCCCCCTCCAGCGTGAACAGGTGGGGTTCCATTATGTGAACAGCGGGATCGATGCGGCATTGACCGGAACCTATCGCGTGAAGTTATTGAACGGCCGCGAAGCCGACGTCATGCCGATTTACAACCTGTATCTCATCCATCTGCAGGACTACGACCTGGACACCGTCCACCAGATTTGCCGCACGCCGAAGGACCTATTGGTCCGCTGGGCGCGTGATTCGGGCACGATTCGACCCGCCGCGATTCATAACGGGGAAGGCGTGTGTCACTATTTTCACATGACCCAGAACGGCCGCGCGGCAGCCTTGGTGCTCATGCTCACGGGCAACGTCGGCAAGTTCGGGACGGGCTGTCACACATGGTCCGGCAACTATAAGGTCGGCATCTGGAACGCGACACCATGGTCGGGAGTCGGGGCGGCCACGCACCTGGCCGAAGATCCCTGGAACATGAATCTCAACGCCGACACCCATGGCAAGCAGATCAAATACCGCAAATACTACTATGGTGAAGAGCCGGGTTACTGGAACCACGGTGACACGGCGCTCATCGTGAATACGCCGAAGTATGGACGCAAGGTGTTCACCGGCAAGACTCACATGCCGACCCCAAGCAAGGTGCGGTGGGTCGTCAACGTCAACATCTTGAATAATTCCAAGCACCACTATGACATGGTGAAGAACGTGGATCCGAACATCGAGTGTCTGGTCACGCAGGATATTGAAATGACCTCCGACGTGAATCACGCGGATATTGCCTTTGCGTGTAATTCGTGGATGGAGTTCACCTATCCCGAGATGACCGCGACCGTGTCGAACCCATGGGTGCAGATCTGGAAGGGCGGCATTCGGCCGTTGTACGACACGCGCAACGACCTCGACACCTTCGCCGGTGTGGCGGCCAAATTGGCCGAGCTGACCGGCGACGATCGCATGCGTCAAACATTCCATTTCGTTTATCGGAATCGAGTGGACGTCTATGCGCAGCGCGTGTTGGACAGTTCTTCGACCTTCTACGGCTACAGCGCCGATATTTTGCTCAAGAGCGAGAAGGGCTGGATGGTCATGGTGCGGACCTATCCGCGCCACCCCCTTTGGGAAGAAACCAGCGAAAGCAAGCCCCATTGGACGAGATCCGGCCGGCTGGAAAGCTACCGGACGGAGCCGGAGGCGATCGAGTACGGCGAAAACTTCATCGTCCACCGTGAAGGGCCGGAAGCCACACCGTATCTGCCGAACGCCATCTTCAGTACCAACCCGTACGTCCGGCCGGACGACTACGGGATTCCCATCACGGCGCAGCACCACGACGACAAGACGGTCCGTAACGTCAAGTTGCC
>JBDIVW010000039.1:0-38756 GCA_039794185.1 Candidatus Inralta sp.
CATACGACCGTCACTGGCGAGACATCCTCGCGTGTGTGATTGCATGATTGTGGAGGCAGGCTATGCCCGCTCGATTATGGAACGTATTGTTACTCGTGGCCGCCATGGGTGCGCTCGCCGGCGGGGACTCGGCCCAGGGGCTCGGCTCGCCCAAACAGGACGTCCGAACCTATTCCCTCGACGTCATCATCGATCTCGCGTTGCAGCGCAATCCCGCGATCGAAGGCGCGATCGGCACCATTGAACAGCGGGAAGGCGGGCGCATCGCCGCGGACGCCTATCTCAATCCGACGATCGCCGCTCAAACCGGGGATGCAGCCATCCGCGACCCCAGGACCGACACCCAACGAATTGAGTATGGCGTCACGTTGAGCCAGCCGCTGGAATGGACCGGCAAGCGCGCGGCCCGACACGATGCGGCCGTGGCCGGGTTGGCCAGCGCCACCGTGGGATTCGAGGAGGTGAAACTGAACCTCGTGGCCGAGGTGCGGGCGGCCTTCTATGATCTCCTGCTGGCCGAGCAGACGGTCGGCCTGCTGCAGCAAAATCTGGACATCGTCACGGAAGTGGCCCGGATCGTGAGGGCCCGGGTCCAATCGGGTGAAGGCCCTCAGTTCGAGGTGGTCAAGGCGGAGGTGGAGGTGCTCAAGGCCAAGCAGGAACTGATGAAGGCGGCCAATGTCGTACGCGTCCGGCGCGTCGTGCTCGACACGTTGACGGCCGGGGCGCTCGGCGCGCATTATCAGGTGGTCGGCGACTTCAGGACCTATCCGGCCAGACTGAGTCCCGAGAAGGTCGCCGCCCGCGATTTATCCCAACACCCGGCCGTCGGACGCCAGCAGAAACTGGTCGAACAGGCTGAATTCACGGTCTCCCAGGAACGACACTCCCGCGTCCCGAACGTGACTCTGTTCGGGGGGTTTGCGCGCGAGGTCGGTCGAGAGGCCGTGATCGGCGGCGTGAGCTTGCCGACTCCGATTTGGTACCGCCAGCAGGGGCAGATCGCCGGGGCGCTGGGAACGCAGCGCCGGGAAGAAGCGGAGCTGATTCGCATCCGCAACGAGCTGCGGCGCGCGATCAACCAGCACGCCCGGGAGGCGGAGACCGCGCAAGAGCAGATCGTGGTCTACGAACAGGGCCTGCTCAAGGAAGCCCAGGAGGCGTTGCGGATCGCCCAGTTGAGCTTCCGACAGGGCGCCGCCAGTCTACTGGAGGTCCTCGACGCGCAACGCGTCCAGCGGCAGATCGTGGTGGATTACAACCAGGCTCGGTACGAACTCAGCCTGGCGCTGACGCGCCTGGAGCGTGCCGTCGGCGGAACAGTGTAGAACCGAAGGAGAGCGCACGATGTCCGTCCCGTTCAGACTTTCACACCGCCCTGGCCTTCAGCCGGCAGGCCGGAGCCGGGTCGCCTCCCGACGCCGCGCGCCGCTCGGCCTCGGGGCGATCTTGTGCCTCGCCTGGGCGCTGGCGGCCTGTGATCGCGCCCCCACCGAGGCCCAGGGGCAGGCGGCGACCAATGCGCCGGGGGAGGCGCGGCTCGTTCGCCTGACACCGGATGACATGCGGCGGACGGGCGTCACGGTGGCGCCGGCGACCCGGACGGAGTTCCGAGTCTATCGCGATTTCCCCGGCATCGTGCGTCCGAACGAAAACGCTCTGGCGGAAATCACCACCCTCGTTCGCGGGCGCGTCGTCGCGGTCCATGCCGACTTGGGGCAGTCCGTCCAGCGCGGGCACCTGTTGGCCATGCTCTACAGCAGCGATCTCGGGCTGGCCCAATCCGGGTATCTCAAAGCCCGCGCGCGGCGTCACGTCGCGGAACAAGCCTTCCAACGGGCCAGTTTCCTCCTGAAGGAGAAGGTCATCGGCCGGGCCGAGGCGCAACGCCGGGAAGGGGAGATGATCAGCATCCGGGCGGAAGCCAACGAGGCGCAGGACCGACTGCGCCTGCTCGGGATGTCGGAAGCCGAAATCCAGACGCTCGAACGCACGCAGAAGATCCACTCCGAAGTCCCGCTGATCGCCCCCTTCGCCGGACGCGTCATCGGGCGGAATATCACCATCGGCGAGGTCGTGGAAACGACCCAAAAACTGTTCGTGATCGCCGACCTTTCGACGGTGTGGGTGGTGGGCAACGTCGCGGAAAAGGACATTTCCTACGTCCAGCGTGCCGCCCTGATCCCGAACCACCCGGTGGAGGTCCGCCTGGCCGCCTATCCGGACGAGGTCATGAACGGCACGATCACCTATGTGGGCGACGTGCTGGACCCCGCAACCCGCACGATGCAGTTGCGTTTGACGCTCGACAATCCGCAGAGGCGGTTGAAGCCGGAAATGTTCGCCACCATCCGGGTGGCGTCGGAAGCGGCGCCGGATATGCTGACCGTCCCCGAAGCCGCCGTGCAACACGACCGGGACCGCAGCTTCGTCTTCGTCCAACGCGAGGAGGGCGCCTTTGAAGCGCGGCCGGTCCGGTTGGGGAGAGCGAACGGGACCATGGTCGAAGTGCTGGAAGGCCTGGAGGAAGGAGAGCCGATCGTGACGCAGGGCGCCTTCATCCTCAAGGCCGAACTCTTGAAACCGGATGTCTAGCCCATGGTCAACGCACTGATCGAGTCGTCGCTCCGCCGCCCGTTTCTGATCCTGACCTTCGCCGGCCTCCTCGGGCTGGCGGGCCTCTATGCCTTCCGGACCATCGCCATCGACGCCTTTCCGGACGTGACGAACGTCATGGTCCAGGTCGTCACCAAAGCCCCCGGGTTGTCGCCGGAGGAAGTCGAACGGCTGGTGACGTATCCGATCGAACAGCAAGTGACGGGCGTGCCCCACCTGACGGACCTCCGTTCCCTCACGAAGGTCGGGCTGTCGCTCATCACCATCGTCTTCGACGACGAGATGGACACCAATCTGGCCCGGCAGATGGTGTTGGAGCGGCTCATCGAAGTGCGGGAGAACCTGCCCTCGGGATCCGATCCGATGATGGTGCCGAACAGCACGGGTCTGGGAGAAGTCTATCAGTATTACTTGGAGGGCCCCCCGCGCCCGGAGGCCGACCCCGCCTCGATGGAGCGCGAATTGATCGAGCAGCGGACCGTTCAGGATTGGCTGATCCGGCCGATCTTGAAAAGCGTGCCCGAGGTGATCGACATCAATTCATTGGGCGGCTACGTCAAACAGTACCAGGTCATCGTCGAACCGGCGCTCTTGCGGAAATACGATCTCACGTTGCACGACGTCTTCACCGCGGTCGCCAACAACAACGCCAACGCGGCCGGCAACATCCTCGAAAAACACGCCGAAAAATACATCGTGCGCGGCGTCGGGCTGATCCGCAATCTGAGCGACATCGACGACATCGTGGTCAAGGAAGTGGGGGGGACCCCGGTGCACATCCACGACGTCGCCACGACGCAGATCGGCCACGCGGTGCGACACGGCGCCGCGGTGCTGAACGGCGATCGTGAGGTCGTCACGGGCATCGTCCTCATGCTTCGCGGGGGCAACGCCAGCCGCGTCGTGGAAAGCATCAAGGAAAAAGTCGCCGAGATCCATCAGAGCGGGCTGCTTCCGAACGGCTGGCGGATCGTCCCGTTCTACGACCGGCTCGAGCTGATTTCCTCCGCGCTCAGCACCGTTTACCGGGCGCTCGGCGAGGGGATTCTCCTGGTCGTCCTGGTGCTGTTCGTCTTTCTGGGCGACACCCGCAGCGCCTTGATCGTCACGGGCACGCTCGTCTTGACGCCGCTCGCGACCTTCCTGGTGATGGGCCAGGTGGGCCTGACGGCCAACCTCATGTCGCTGGGGGGACTCGCCATCGCCATCGGCATGATGGTGGACGGCTCCGTGGTCATGGTCGAGAACATTCACCGCCATTTGATGGCCCGGCGGGAAGGGGACTTGTCGCGCGTGGCCATCGTGCTTCAGGCCGCGCGGGAGGTTTCACGTCCCGTCGTGTTCGGCATCGTCATCATTACGATCGTCTTCCTCCCGTTGCTGTCCCTGCACGGCATGGAGGGCAAGATGTTCAAGCCGATGGCCTACACGATCATGATCGCCTTGACGGTGTCCCTGGTCCTGTCGCTCACGCTTTCTCCGGTCCTCTGTTCCCTGGTCTTGCGCAGGGGGCGCGAGGAGGAACCGGCGGTCCTGCGCTGGGCCAAGCGGGCCTATCTGCCGGTTCTGAGACGCGCCTTGGCCCACCGGCCCGTGGTCCTCGGATCCGCCGTGGCGCTCCTGCTCGCGAGCGTGTCCCTGTTTCCGTTTCTCGGATCCGAATTCATCCCCATCTTGAACGAGGGTTCGCTCGCGCCGCAGACCATCCGGCTGCCGAGCATCTCCCTGGAAGAGTCCATCAAAATCGAGCGCGAGATGCAGCGCGCGGTGATGGAATTTCCGGAGGTCCAGTCCGTGGTGTCCAAGATCGGCCGCACGGAGCTCGGCAACGACCCCCAGGAACCCAATGAAAGCGATCCCGTCGTCGTGCTGCGGCCGATGGACACCTGGACGTCGGCCTCGACGATGCCGGAACTCAAGGAACGGATTCGGGAGCGTCTGGCCAAGATCCCCGGCGCCAGCTTCCTCCTGAGCCAACCCATTCAGCAACGCGTGGATGAACTGATTTCGGGCGTCCGCACGGAAGCCACGGCCAAGCTGGTCGGTCCGGATCTGGAGATCCTGCGCGAAAAGGGGGATGAGCTGGCCGGGGTGCTGAGCGGCATCCGCGGGGTCAAGGACGTCAAGGTGGAGCAGCTTTTCGGCCAGCCGTACCTGACCATCGACATCGATCGCGCCAAGATCGCCCGATACGGCATCAACGTCGCGGACGTCCGGGAGGTCATCGCCACGGCCATCGGCGGTCAGGCCGCGACCCGCGTGTACGAGGGCCACCGGCGGTTCGATCTCATCGTGCGCTATCCGGAGAGCGACCGCAACAGCATCGAGGCCATCGGCAATATCCGTTTGACCGGGGTGGATGGGGTCCTGGTTCCGATGAGCGAGCTCGGCACCATCCGCATGCACGAGGGACCGGGCCGGATCAGCCGGGAAGGGCTGCAACGGTTCCTCTCCGTCGGCTTCAATACCCACGGCCGCGACATCGGCAGCATCGTCGCCGAAGCCCAGGAGCGCATCGCGCGCGACCTTTCGCTTCCCCACGGCTACACGATCGCCTGGGGCGGCTCCTTCGAGAACATGCAACGGGCGATGGCGCGTCTGCAGATGATCGTGCCCCTCACGATCGCCGTGATCTTCGTGCTGCTCTTTTCCTCCTTTTCCTCGATCAAGCAGGCCGCGTTGATCCTCCTGAATCTCCCCTTCGCCATGATCGGGGGCATCATCGCCCTCTGGGTGACCGGGGAGTATCTCAGCGTGCCGGCCTCGGTGGGGTTCATCAATTTGTTTGGGGTGGCGGTGCTGAACGGCATCGTGCTCGTCTCGTACATGAACGCGCTCCGACGCGACGGCATGGACGTCGGCCAGGCGGTCGTCGAGGGTTGCCTGCTGCGGCTCCGACCGGTGCTGATGACCGCCTTGGTGGCCCTGTTGGGGTTGGTGCCCATGGCCTTCGCCCAGGGCATCGGGTCGGAAGTGCAACGCCCGCTGGCGGTCGTCGTCATCGGGGGACTGATAAGTTCGACGCTGCTCACCCTCGTGGTCCTGCCGGTCCTCTACGAATGGATCGAAGGACGCAAACACGACCGGCCGCTGTCGGCGGAGGAACCGGTCGAAGCCGCCGCGCCGCTGCGGCACGGCTGACGGTCCTTCCCCCGCCCGGCCCTGGCAGGATCGGGCGAGGAGACGAACGGCGCGCGCCCGTGGATCGCGCGAGGCCTTACGACGGCTCGTGCTTGTCGCTCAGCCGCATGACCACGATCGACCGGGCTTCGAGCTCGTACCGCTCGCCCCCTTTGAGGGTCGACACGGGCTTCTCGATACCCGGCCGGACGGCCGTGTCGAGGAGGGGTAACCACCGGACCCCCCGCTTGTGAGCCGGCAGGGTGAACGGCAGCGGTTCATGGTGGGCGTTCAACAACACCAACAACGTGTCGTCCACGATGGGCCGGCCCTTCTCGTCGGTTTCGCTGATCGCGTCGCCGGCGAGCCGCAGCATGAGCGACCGGACGTAGCCGGCGTTCCAGTCCTCATCCGTCATTTCCTTTCCGTCCGGCCGAAACCACGAAATGTCCTTCACCTCCGAGCCGCGGATGTGCCGCCCTTGGAAAAAGCGGCGCCGCCGGAGGACCGGGTGCCGCTTGCGAAAGTCGATCAGGGCGCGCACGAATCCCAGAAAATCGCGTTGCGCGCGCTCCAGCTTCCAATCGAACCAACTGATCTCGTTGTCCTGACAATAGGCGTTGTTGTTGCCTCGCTGCGTCCGGCCGATCTCGTCGCCGCCGCAGATCATCGGCACACCCTGCGAGAAGAACAACAAGGTCATGAAATTCCGCTTCTGGCGCTCCCGCAATTCGACGATCGTCGGGTCGTCGGTCGGCCCCTCGACACCGCAGTTCCAGCTCTCGTTGTCGTCGCTCCCGTCCCGATTGTCCTCGCCGTTGTCGGCGTTATGCTTGTCGTTGTACGACACCAGGTCGTGCAGCGTGAAGCCGTCGTGGGCCGTGATGAAGTTGACGCTGGCGTAGGGTCGCCGGCCGCTCATGCTGTAGAGGTCGCTGCTGCCGGTGAGGCGATACGCGAGTTCGGCCACCTGGCCGCCGTCCCCCTTCACGTATCTGCGGATGGTGTCGCGATACTTGCCGTTCCACTCGGCCCACCCGACCGGGAAGTTGCCGACTTGATAGCCGCCCTCGCCGATGTCCCACGGTTCGGCGATGAGCTTCACCTGCGAGAGGATCGGATCCTGGTGCAGAATGTCGAAGAAGGCGCCGAGTCGATCGACGGCGTGCAGCTCCCGCGCGAGCGCGGACGCCAGATCGAAGCGGAAGCCGTCCACGTGCATGTCCGTCACCCAATACCGCAGGCTGTCCATGATCATTTGCAGGGTGCGCGGGTGGGTCACGTTGAGCGTGTTCCCGCAGCCGGTGTAGTCCATGTAATACCGTCGATCCTGATCGACCAACCGGTAATAGGAGGCGTTGTCGATCCCGCGGAAGGACAAGGTGGGCCCCAGCTGGTTGCCTTCGGCCGTGTGGTTATAGACCACGTCGAGAATGACCTCGATGCCGGCGCTGTGCAGGGTTTTGACCATCGTCTTGAATTCGCGCACATGGCGGCCGCGTACGGGGGAGACCGCATACCGGATGTCGGGGGCGAAGAATCCGATCGTGTTATAGCCCCAATAGTTGGCCAACCCGCGGTCGGCCAGGTGTTTGTCACGCACGAACTGATGGATCGGCAACAATTCGACGGCGGTCACGCCCAGGTCGACCAGATGGTCGATCACGGCGGGGGTCGTGAGCGCGGAATAGGTCCCGCGCATATGGTCCGGCACGTCGGGATGACGGATCGTGAATCCCTTGACGTGGACCTCGTAGATGACCGTTTTATCCCACGGCGTTTTGAGCAGCCGGTCGCCGCCCCAGGTAAAGGCCTGATCGACGACCACGCATTTAGGAATGTTGCCGGAGTTGTCCCGGGTATCGAAGGAAAGGTCCGCCTGGGGATCGCCGATTCGATAGCCGAACATGGCGTCGGACCATTCGATTGTCCCGGCGATCGACTTGGCATAGGGGTCGATCAGGAGCTTGTGCGGATTGAACCGATGTCCGGCCTCGGGTTCGTACGGCCCATGCACCCGGTACCCATAGTGCTGGCCCGGCCAGAGACCCGGAATATAGACGTGCCAGACCTGGTCGGTCCGTTCCTCCATGCGAATCCGATGCGTCGGCGTCCCTCCCTCCGGGCCGTTGAACAGGCACAGCTCCACGGCGGTCGCATTTTCCGAGAACAGGGAAAAGTTGACGCCCTCCCCGTCCCAGGTGGCGCCGAGCGGATACGGTTTCCCCGGCCACACTCTCATGACTCCTCCTTCCACGATCGTTCAGCCGGATATCGGACCACCGTGAGGGCGGGCGAGGCGATTTCGATCCCGGCCCCGGCCAGGGCCTTGAGCGTGTCGACCTGCAGGCGATGCTTCACGGTCCGCCTCGATCTTGCATGGACGACGTAGCGCGCCGTGCACGCGACCCAATGCTCCGTCATCGAGACATAGACTTGCGCCTGCGTATCCGGCACGCCCAACAGGGACATCCCCGGCAGGCGTTCGAGCGAACGCCTGGCCGCGCCCTCGACCTCGCGGGTGGCGGCGGTCACGGTTTCGAGGATCAGGGTTTGCGCCCGCTCCCACTGCGGCCCGTACGTCACCGGAACCGTGAACTCGTCCCAGATGAACGGCGCGCCCTGAGTATAATTGAACACCGGATCCTTGAACACGGCGGCGTTCGCCACCGCCACCACCCGGCCGGTCGGCTGATCGGCCTGGACCCAGTTCCCGATTTCCAGGAGTGCGGTGCGGATGAGCCCGATGTCCGTCACGTCCCCGATGACTCCGCCGAGCTGGACGCGGTCGCCGACCTTGTACAACCCGGACGAGAGCACCAGCGCCCAGCCGGCGATGCTGACCAGCACCGGCGCCATGGCGATGGCCAAGCCGGCCCCCGTCGCCCCGAGCACCAGCAGGAACCCTTGCAGTCGCTGAGCCCACAAGCCGACGGCCGTGATGAGAAACACGCTCGCCGCTCCATACCGAATGATCTTCCGGATCGTATAGCGCCATCGCTCGTCTGAAACGGCGCGGGCCACGGCCCACTCGCCGAGGCGCGTGGCCGCCAGGAGAGTGAGGGCGAGGATCGCCGTCTCAATGATGCGTTCATCGACGTGCGTCGCCCACGCGAGAGGGGAGTCGGACAGCGCGTTCACAACGTACCCGGCCTTTCGCCCATGTCTTGTAGGGGTGTTCGCCTGGTTATGCAAGGGACATTTTTCTCCGGCTCCATCCTGTTTGCCGCTTGTTTACCGAGGGGATCACCGTTATGGTTGGGGGCTGAACGGGGAGGCTCCGTGGCGGAGATGTGGGAATTGGACCTTGGGGCTCGGATGGAGGGGCCCGACCGTGTTCGCTTCACCGTCTGGGCCCCGTCGGCGCGCACCGTCGCCGTTGAACTCGAGGGCGCGCAGCCCCGCGTCGTTCCGCTGCGACCCTCCGGCGGCGGCTATTTCGAAACGACGGTCGAGGGCGTCGAGGCGGGGCTGCGCTACCGCTATGTGCTGGACGACCGGTCCCGTCGGCCGGACCCCGCGTCCCGCTTTCAACCCGACGGGGTGCACGGGCCGTCGGCCGTCGTCGATCCGCGCGCCTTTCGGTGGAACGACGCGGGATGGAGCGGGATCTCACGGGATCGCCTGCTCCTCTATGAGCTGCACGTGGGCACGTTTACGCGCGAGGGCACGTTCGAGGCGATCCTTCCGCACCTGCAGTACTTGCAGGAGACCGTCGGGATCACCGCGATCGAGTTGATGCCCGTCGCCCAATTTCCGGGACGGCGCAATTGGGGATACGACGGGACCCACCTGTTCGCCCCGCAGTCCAGTTACGGAGGTCCCGACGGGCTGAAGCGATTGGTCGACGCCTGTCACGCCGCGGGTCTGGCCGTGTTTCTCGACGTCGTATACAACCACCTGGGCCCGGAAGGCAACTACCTGGGCGAGTTCGGACCGTATTTCACCGATCGCTATCGCACTCCGTGGGGATCGGCGATCAACTACGACGGCCCGGACAGCGACGCCGTGCGCCACTACGTCATCAGCAACGCGCTCTATTGGATCATCGAATATCACCTCGACGGCCTGCGGCTGGACGCCATTCACGGCATCTTCGACTTCAGCGCCAGCCACATCCTGAAAGACCTCGCCTTGGCCGTTCACACGGAAGCCGCCCGACTGAATCGAACGGTTCACGTGATCGCCGAGAGCGACCTGAACGACACACGCATCATCGATCCCCCGCGACAAGGCGGGTACGGACTGGACGCCCAGTGGAACGACGACTTCCACCATGCCTTGCGCGTCGTCCTGACCGGCGAGCACAACGGTTATTATGAGGACTTCCACGGGTTGAAGGACCTCGCCACGGCCCTGCGCCGGGGGTTCGTGCACAGCGGGCAGTACTCGCCGTACCGGCGGCGCCGGCACGGCAGTTCTTCCGAACACTGCGCCCCGTCCCAGTTCGTCGTCTTCTCTCAAAACCACGATCAGATCGGCAATCGCGCCATAGGGGACCGCCTGAGCGCGCGGCTCCCCGATGACGCGCTCAAGGTCGCCCTGGCCGCCGTGCTGCTCTCGCCTTTCCTTCCGCTCTTGTTCATGGGCGAAGAATACGGCGAGACGGCGCCGTTCCAATATTTCATCGAGCACGGCGACCCGGACTTGATCGAAGCCGTCCGCCAAGGCCGCCGGCTGGAATTCGCGGCCTTTGGCTGGAAAGCCGAGGAAATCCCGGATCCCCAGGACGAAGCCACGTTCCTACGGTCCAAGCTCACGAGAGAGCGGATGGACCCTCGCCGGCAGGGCCTGCTTCGTTGGACGAGGACCTTGACTCGGCTGCGACAGACCGTCCCCTCATTGGGCGTCGGCGACGGCCTGCGGACGCACCATTCCGTTCTCGCCTTGGAAACGGAGCAGGTCCTGCTCCTGCACCGGTGGGTCGACGGCGGCGAACGGGCGCTGGTGATCCTGGGTTTCAACGAGGCTCCGGTGCGGCTGACCCTCTGCGAACCGGTCGGGACCTGGCAGCTGAGGTTGGACTCCGCAAGCGGCGAGTTCGGCGGGTCGGGCCCTCCCTCAGTGGACCCGCACCTGGTCATTCGCCCCGAGGGGACCACGGTGAGCCTCCCGTCGTATGCCGCCTGCGTGCTGCTGTTCTCCCACGCCTAGCCCGCCATCTCGACGGAGAAACGGGTTTGCGCACGGCGCGGACTCAGGTTGTGCCACAGAACGGAGAGGAGGCGTCACGATGTGGGCATCTCACATGAACCGAATGGTCGAGCAGTCGATCCTGTGGCTGTCGACCAGTGGGCTACGAGTCGTGGTCCTTCTGATCGTCATGGCGGTCCTGCTGTCGTTGAGCCGGCGCATCGTCGAACGGCTCCGCCGCTTGTATCAGGGCGCCTTGCCCAGCCCCGGCCAACGGAAACGAGCGGACACCTTGACGCACGTCGTGCGCGACGTCGCGAGGGTCTTCATCGTCGGGCTGGGCGGTATGATGATCCTCTCCGAACTCGGCGTCGATTTGAAACCGCTGCTCGCCGCCGCCGGCTTAGGCGGATTGGCGATCGGGTTCGGCGGACAGAGTCTCGTCAAGGACATGATCTCGGGGTTTTTCATCCTGCTGGAGGACTCGATTCGAGTCGGGGACGTGGTCGAAATCGCGGGTGTCGGGGGTCTGGTCGAGGAAGTGACGCTCCGGACCATTACGCTGCGGGACCTGTCGGGGAGCGTGCACGTCGTTCCCAACGGAACTATTGACAAAGTCAAGAATATGACGAAACTGTATTCATACTACGTCTTCGACGTGGGCGTGGCGTATCGCGAAGACGTGGACCAGGTCATGGCCGTCCTGAAGGACATCGCCGAGGACGTGCGGCGCGACCCGGCGTTTGCCGAGGACATTCTCGAGCCGCTGGAGATGTTCGGCGTGGATCAGTTCGCCGATTCGGCCGTCATCATCAAGTGCCGCATCAAGACCAAGCCGATCCAACAGTGGCGGATCGGTCGCGAGATGAACCGGCGGATCAAGAACACGTTCGATGCCAAGGGAATCGAGATTCCCTACCCGCACCACACGATCTACTGGGGCGAGCCGAAGACCGGCACCGCGCCTCCCTTGCGCGTGGCCGGTTGGCCGCAAGAGCAGACGCCGACGCAGGCGGCCTAACCCACATTATTCATGACGGCTTCTACTGCAACCGCCGATACGCCGCTACGACAAGCTGGCATGCAGCCTTGGAGCATGCCAGCGGGCAGGCTCGCGTGGCGTCTGGGCGGTTTCGTCTCGAACCGTCATGAATAATGTGGCCTAACGGCTCGGCGGACCTCACCAGCGGAACCGACGCCCATGTCACACACCTCCCCGCCGGACGCCGGAACCGAGGCACAGCCCGCCGGCCAGCCCGACTGGGCGGACTGGCCGGACGAGCGGTTGCTCGACCTCCGGCTGTGCGATCTGCGCCTGACCGTGGAGGAGAGCGCGGCGGCCGAGCCGATCCGCCGCCTCCAAGAAGAATTGACCGCCCGCGGTCTGCTGTTCCGACCCCATTTCTGGCTGTCGGACGAATGGTTCACCCCGGACGGGGTGCCCGGCATCGCGATCCCCTTCTACCTGGCGCATCCCCGGCTGATGCGCTTGGAGCTCGCGCAGATGCTGGAGGTGGAAGGGGGCACGCCGGACTGGTGCTTGCGCATCCTTCGGCACGAGGCCGGTCATGCGCTCGACAATGCCTATCGACTCCGTCGGCGACGCGATCGGCAAGCGATCTTCGGGAGTTCGACCCAACCCTATCCCACGTTCTACAAGCCGAAGCCCTACAGTCAGAACTACGTGCTGCACCTGGACATGTGGTACGCGCAGAGTCATCCCGACGAGGACTTTGCGGAAACGTTCGCCGTCTGGTTGAACCCCGACTCGCAGTGGCGCGACCGGTACGCCGACTGGCCGGCCCTGAAGAAGCTGGAGTACGTGGATCGGGTACTGGGGGCCTTGGCGGGGGCCCGGCCGTCGGTGACGACCAAGCAACGGGTCGATTCCCTCCCGCGTCTGCGCCGCACGCTGCGGGAACACTATGCGCGAAAGCGCGAGCATTACGGCACGCCGCATCCGGCCATCTACGACCGCGACCTGCGGCGCATCTTTTCGGACTCCCCGGCCCACCGCGCCAACCCCACCGCAGTCCAATTCCTGGCGCGCATCCGGCAGGAGGTGCGCCGGGAGGTGGCGGGGTGGACCGGGGAGTACCAATACACGATCGATCGCGTCTTCGAAGACATCCTGTCGCGTTGCCGCGAGCAGCAGCTTCGCCTGGCCGTGCCGGAGGCGAAGGCCAAACTCGACGTTACCCTCTTGCTCACCGTGCAAACGATGAACTATTTGCACGGCGGGCACCACCGAGTCGCCTTATGAGACCGCTCCGAATCCTGGCCCTGATGCACCAAGATCTGGTCCCCCCCGAGAAGGTCGAGGGGATCGACACCACCAAGACCGACTGGCGCACGGAGTACGACGTCGTCTCCACGCTGCGGGCCATGGGACACGACGTGCGTCCGCTCGGCGTGCGCGACGATCTGGCGGTGATCCGCACCGCGGTCGAGGACTGGAAACCGCACGTCGCGTTCAATTTGCTGGAAGAATTCAGCGGAGTGGCCGTGTACGACCAGAACGTCGTGTCGTATCTGGAACTCCTGAAGGTGCCATATACGGGCTGCAATCCGAGAGGGTTGATCCTCGCGCGCGACAAGGGGGTCGCGCACAAGATCCTCTACTACCACCGCATTCCCATCCCCGAATTCATCACCGTGCCGCTGGGGCGTTCCGTGAGGCGGCCGAAAGACTTCCCCTTTCCGCTGATCGTCAAATCGGTCTCCGAGGAGGCCTCGCTGGGGATCTCGCAGGCGTCCATCGTGGACGACGACGACAAGCTCCAAGAGCGGGTCAAGTTCGTCCACCAGAGCGTGGGGACCGGCGCCATGGTGGAGCGGTATATCGAGGGACGCGAACTGTACGTCGGCGTGATGGGGAATCACCGGCTTCGGGTGTTCCCGGTGTGGGAACTGAATCTGAGCCAGCTCCCGGACGAGGCGCGGCGCATCGCCACCGCGCGCGTCAAATGGAACGACCGGTACCAGCGCAAGTACGGTGTCACCTCTGGCGAGGCCGCCGACCTGTCCGACGACCAGCGCACCGCGATCCAGCAGTTGGCCAAGCGAGTCTACCGGTGCCTGGGCCTCAGCGGGTACGCCCGGATCGACCTGCGCCTCGATGCCGGCGACCACGTGTACGTCCTGGAGGCGAATCCGAATCCCCAGATCGCCAAGGGCGAGGATTTCGCCGATTCCGCCGAGCGGGGCGGGCTTCCATATCAGATTCTCCTGCAGCGCATTCTCGATCTCGCGCTGCGCTGGCACCCGCCCGTGACCCCCTCCGACCGGACCCTGCCGGTCCCGAGCCGAGTCGGCGTGGACTCGCACCCGGCTGGGGGGACTCCGTCCGACGCCAGCCGGACCGGCACCACTGCCGAACCCTCGGCGGCATCCTCGTCGCGCAACGAGGGATGACCGGGACCGCCGTCAGCCCGGTTTCAGGAACAGCACCGAGAGCGGCGGCAATGTCAGGGACAACGAGTGGGAGAACCCGTGCCAGGGCACGGGCTCCGCCATGACGCCCCCGCCGTTGCCGAGGTTCCCGCCGCCATAGGCGGCGGCGTCGCTGTTGAGCATCTCCCGGTACCAGCCGGGACGGGGAACCCCGATCCGATACTCCCTTCGTGGGATGGGCGTGAAGTTGCCGATACAGACGATCACGTTCTGCGGCTCCCGAGCTTTTCTGAGGAAAGCGATCACCGAGTTGTCCTGATCCGTGAAGTCGATCCATTGAAATCCGGTCCAGTCGAAATCCACTTCGTGCAGCGCCGGCTCCTCACGATACAGGCGATTGAGATCGCGCACGTACCGCTGCAGCCCCTGATGCGGCTCGTACTGGCAGAGGTGCCACTGGAGGCTGTCGTCATGATTCCATTCCCACCACTGGCCGAATTCTCCGCCCATGAAGACCATCTTCTTGCCGGGATGTCCGTACATGTAGCCGTAGAGCGCGCGCAGATTGGCGAAACGCTGCCCGTGCTCCCCCGGCATCTTGTCCAGGAGCGCCTTCTTCCCATGCACGACCTCGTCGTGCGACAGCACCAAGACGAAGTTCTCGTGAAAGGCATAGATCAGGCCGAACGTGATCCGGTTCTGGTGATACTTCCGATGTACGGGATCCTCCTGGAAGTAGTCCAGCATGTCGTGCATCCAGCCCATGTTCCACTTGAAGGTGAAGCCCAGGCCGCCCGCGTAGGTAGGCTTGCTGACTCCGGGCCAGGCGGTGGACTCCTCGGCGATCGTGATGGCGCCCGGATGTTCCTGGTGCACCAGCACGTTCAATTCCTTCAGGAACGACACCGCTTCCAGGTTCTCGTTGCCCCCGAATTGGTTGGGAATCCATTCGCCCTCCTTCCGGGCATAGTCCCGATAGAGCATCGAGGCGACCGCGTCGACCCGCAGACCGTCGATGTGGTAGCGGTCCAACCAGAACAGGGCGCTGTTGAGCAGAAAATTCCTGACTTCCAGGCGGCCATAGTTGAAAATGCGGCTCTTCCATTCGGGGTGGTAGCCGAGTCGCGGATCTTCGTGGTCGTACAGGTGGGTGCCGTCGAACCAGGCCAGTCCGTGCGGATCATCAGGGAAGTGGGCCGGCGCCCAGTCCATGAGGACGCCGATCCCCGCCTGGTGGGCGGCATCGACGAAGGCCATGAAATCCTCCGGGGATCCGTACCGGCTGGTCGGGGCGAAATAGCCGGTCGCCTGGTACCCCCAGGATCCATCGAAGGGGTGTTCCGTGACCGGCATCAGTTCAAGGTGGGTGTAGCCCATGTCGCGGGCGTAGGAAATCAGCTTGTCGGCCAACTCCCGGTAGGTCAACCAGCGGTTCGATTCCTCGGGGACCCTCATCCACGAGCCCAGATGCACCTCATAGATGGACATCGGGGCGGAGAGCGGATTCCGAGCCGCGCGCGCCTCCATCCACGCCCGATCGCTCCATTGATACCCCGAGAGATCATGCACGATCGACGCGGTGCGCGGACGAAGTTCCGCCGCAGACGCATAGGGGTCCGCTTTCGTGAAGGCGGTGCCCCCGTGCCGCGGCCGAATCTCGTATTTATAGAGCGCCCCCTCGGGCAGGTCGGGGATGAAGAGTTCCCAGATCCCGGTCCCTCCCCGGCTGATCATCGGATGGCAACGCCCGTCCCATCGATTGAACCCGCCGACCACGCTGACACGCGCCGCATTCGGAGCCCAAACGACGAAATGCACCCCGGAAACGCCATCGACCGTCCTGACATGGGCCCCCATCGTGTCGTACGCTTTGAAGAGCTTGCCCTCTGCGAACAGGTGCAAGTCGTGATCACTGATCACGGGCGGAAAGGCGTAGGGATCATGGCGCTCCACCACGGTGCCGTCATCCTCCGTCAGCTCGATCCGATAGGTCGGAGCCGCGATCGCTTCGGGCACCTCGGCTTCGAACAGCCCCGCCTCGTGCACCCGGCGCATCGGCACGGAGTCGAGGCCGGGGAGGTCCACCAGCACGCGCGCCGTCCGTGCATCGGGCGCCATCGCCCGAATCGTCACGCCATGGCGACCGTTGCCGAAAGTCGGGTGAGGCCCCAGCACTTCAGCGGGATTCCAATGTTCCGCGTTCACGAGCCTCTCGATGTGCTCAATGGGTAGCATCGACTCCTCCTTCCGGCATGGGGTGTTGCGTCTATCCTACGGAGGGATGCCGTGCTATGAAAGAGGGAATCGGCGATGACGGAGCGGAAACGGAGTGGGCCGGGGGGCCCCGGGGGCCTGGCGGGATGAGCGACGAGGCGACCGCACCGAATTCAAGCGAGTTTTTGGGACGCCTCACCAGTTTGGTGTGGCTGGTGGGACTGGGCTATCTGGTCTTCGCCACCTTCCGGCCGTTCTTCTCTGCGGTGATCTGGTCGGCGGTGCTGTCCTACGGACTCTATCCCGTCTATGGCCGCTTGGCTCGAGCCACGGGTGAGCGACGCTCCATGAGCGCCGTCGTGATGAGCCTCGGGGTCACGCTCGGCGTCATTCTCCCATTGGCCTATGTCTCATTCCTGATCGGCAAGGAGGTGGCAAAGACCTATCTGTCGCTCGTTTCCTCCCTCGAGCAAGGTCCCGGGGTGATTGAACAGTGGCTGGGGCATCCTTGGGTGGCGGCCTTCGCGGATCAACTCCAGGAATTTCAACGGTTGACCGGGACCGATTTGCGCTCGGTGTTGGTCGATAACCTGGCCCAACTCGGGAGCACACTCGTGGAGCAACTGACGCACGTCGCGAGAAACATCCTGGCCGGCTTGACCGAACTCGGCATCATCCTGCTCACCACGTTCTATTTGTTCCGCGATGGCGAGCGCGTGATCGGATGGCTCAAGCAGCTGCTGCCGCTGACGGAGGCCAGGCAACAGCTCGTCGTCCGGCGCTTCGATGAGGTCATCAAGGCGGCGATCTTCGGCAACACGCTCGTGGCCGCGCTCGAGGGAATCGTGGGCGGCCTGGCGTTCGCGCTCGCGGGGGTGCCGGCGCCGCTGCTCTGGGGAGCCACGATGGCGGTCCTGGCCTATCTTCCGCTCGTCGGGGCCGCGATCGTGTGGGGCCCGGTGGCCCTCTATCTCTTCATCCAAGGACGATACGGGGCCGTCGTCATCCTCTGTGTGGCGGGGATGCTCATCGCGATCTTGGACTACGTGGTGCGGAACATTGTGGTGGGGGGGGCCTCCAAGATGCATACCTTGCTGGCCTTCTTCGCCATGCTGGGCGGCCTCCAGTTCTTCGGCCTGGTGGGCATCGTCATGGGCCCCTTGGTGGTGGCGATCAGCATGGCCCTCTTGGAAAGCTACCGGACACGGGCCGCAGATCTGGTCGTGTCGCACGAAAGCCGGTGAGACCTCCGCTCCCCAACTGGCTGCGTCGCGCGTGGTCGCTTTCGGCGCCCGCGCTCAAGAAGTTTCGCGCGGACAACGGGTTGTTTCTGGCCAGCGCGCTCGCATTCAATCTGCTGCTCTACTTCATTCCCCTCTCTCTGCTCATCATCTCCTTGTTGGGGTACACGGTCCTGGACTCCGAGCGGGCGATGAGCGAGGTCCAGTCGGTGCTGAAGGCCTTTCTGCCCCGTTCTCAGCAGGCCCTGGTCGAGAACCTGACGGCCGTCGTCGCCGCCCGCGGCCTGCTGGGATTCGCCGGCGTCGCCTCCTTCGGCGTCTTCAGCACGCTGCTGTTCGGAACGGTCCGGACGGTCTTGAATCGCGTGTTCGAAGTGCGCCACGAGCGCACCGTGATGGCCGGGATGGCGATCGACCTGCTCTTCATCGGGCTGTCGCTGCTTTTGGTGTTGCTGGTGATGGCCTCGACGTGGGCCCTCACGTTGATCGGGAATCTTGCCGAACGGTACCCGTTTCTCGGGACCATCGTGGTGCCCGGGTTGCCCGCGTTCGCGCAGATCCTCGGCGTGCTGTTGACCGCGCTCTTATTCTTCGTGTTGTATCGCTTCGCCCCTGCCACCCGCCTCTCCCTGCGCGCAGAACTGATCGCTGCCCTCACGGGCACCGGTCTCTTTCAACTCGCCAAGTGGGCGTTTCGGTGGTACGCGGGTTTGGCGCAGGACAGCCTCGTGCTCTACGGAGCCTTGGGGGGCGTCATGTTCCTCTTCGTGTGGCTCTACTACGTGTCGGTGGTCTTCGTCCTCGGAGCCGAGGTTGGCTGGGCTTACGACCGTCATAAGGCCGCGCCCGAAAACTGATCGTCTCCCCGGGGATGGCGTGGAGGATGGCCGCCGAACCAGAGGCGGAGCCGTCCCTTCCGCACCTTGTCCCACGAACGGGAATCCGATCCCATCTTTTCCACCCCAGGCCGTTCCCGATCTTCCTGCGGGTCACCACGGTCAGTGGCCCTCGGACGTCGGCCTCATTCGGAATCCTCGACCCGTTCGCCTGATACGCCCCGTCGGCAACGGCTCCCGGCGGCGTTTCTCACGAGACTACCATCCCGGGGCTGGTTCCAGACCCCGAAGGGCCTCAGGCGGGAGATCGCCCTTGACACGGCGCTACGATTTCCATAAAATGACCATCAAGTCACAACTGGCTTATTGGTCACTTATGCTCGTACCGTCTGAACGGAGGTCAGCATGGCGACGGCGACATGGACATTCCGACCGAATCTTCTCCGGGGCCCCATCCAACCGGGGCGGATCGGACGGCGATCGCACTCGAATCGACGACCCGGCAGCCGTTCGGATTCGGGCTTCACCCTGATCGGCGTGCCCCGTTCCGACGCCCGCGACGGCCTCCGCCAGGTGAGGGTGATACAGGGGCGGACACGGTCTGTGCGGTACCTGATGGGCCGAAGAGGCCTGGTCTGGCCGCAGGGAGGCCTGGCGCGACCAGCAGAAGGAGCCGGAACCCCGTCGTGATCGACGAACCCGGACCACCAATGAATCGAGTCGATGAGAAAGGGAGGTACACCATGATGAACGAACGCAACGTGATGCTGACCGGGTTGTTTTCGTTTGCCGCCGGGCTGGTGGTTGGAGGAGCGGCGGGAGTCCTGCTCACCCCGCAGTCCGGTCCTCGGACCCGGCGCCAGCTCATGCATCTGGCCGAAGACATGAAGGAGCGGGCGGGCGAGCTTGCGGATGAGACCTCGGAGGCCATGCACCGTATGGTGGAGCGCGGCCGAAGTCTGGCGACCGGGTGAGCCCCCGATCACCCGGCTCAATCGGCTGCTCGGCAGCAGGCAAGCGGCAAGGCAAGAAAGGAGGACCCATGCGTTGTCAACGGTGCCAGGGGTGCATGATCGAGGATACCTGTATGGATCTGCGGGACGACACGGGGCGCATCGCCTTCGACGCGTGGCGCTGTGTGAATTGCGGCGAAATTATCGATGCCGTCGTGTTGACGCATCGCGCGCGCAAGCCGGCGGAGCCCTATCGCGGGCGGACGCGAGATCGTCGTTTGTGGGAACGACTGGTCGCCGCGTAAGGGCCTGCTCTCGCACGAGCGACCGGGGGCCCTGTCGCCCCGGTCGGAGGAGCCTGCATGTTCGGATCGTTCGGCGTGATGGAACTCCTGCTGGTCCTGATCATCGTCCTGATCATTTTCGGGGCAGGGAAGCTCCCGCAATTGGGAGAAGGGATCGGAAAGGCCATCAAGGGGTTCAAGAAATCGGTGCATGAAGCGGAGCCGGAAGAGCGCGATGCCGCCGCCCAACTCGGCACACCGACCGCGTCGGATCCGCCGGGACCCGCGGCGTCGCAAGGGGACCGACCCGCGGAGCCTCCGAGGCATGCGCCTCCCCCTCCGTCGGCCTAACATGAGCAGGGGACTCACGGAGTCGCGCCGGACCGCACGCACCACCGTAGCTGATCGACAGACCGGTTGAGCGCGCCCATCCTTCCCGCCAGGTGGGATCGATTGGCTCATCCTGCCCGCCGCTCTGCGCATTCGGCGGAGCCGAAGAAAGGAGACCCGACCATGGCGCCAACAGAAGCCCGCGGATACCCCCAAGATTCGAGACCGCTCCATCTCTGGTCCATCGTGCTCTCGGGAGGAGACGGAAGGCGATTGGCTCCCATGATCAAGCACTGGTTGGGCCACGAGCGCCCGAAGCAATACTGCACGTTCACCGGAACGAGGTCGATGCTGCAGCATACCGTCGATCGGGCGGATGGCCTGACCGATCCGGAACGGCGGGTGACGGTGATCGCCGCTGACCACGGTGATGAGGCGACCCGACAATTGCGGAATCGGGGCGGGCGGCTGGTCGTGCAACCTAAGAATTGTGATACCGCGCCGGGAGTGTTTCTCCCGCTGACCTATGTACGCGCGTTCGATCCGGCGGCGACGGTCGTGATCCTCCCGTCCGACCATTTCGTCCATCCCGAGGATCGCTTCCTCGACGCCGTGCGGCACGCCGCCTTGGCCGTCGACCTCCTTCCCGAGCGCATCCTGCTGGTGGGCCTGCGGCCGGAAGGACGCGAGCTGGATTACGGATATATCCGGGTGGATCGGCAACTCGGCACGTACGGGGGGCACCCTCTCTGGACGGTCGGACGGTTCATCGAGAAGCCCGGGTCGCAGGCCGCGCGGGTTCTCGACGGCGACGATCTTTTGTGGAGCACCATGATCGTCGTGGCCAAGGTCGAACGGCTCTGGGAGTTGGGCTGGCAAATTTTGCCGTCTATGATGCGCCTGTTCGACACCCTCCAGCCCGCGATCGGACTTCCAGAGGAGCCCCGTCTGCTCCGCAGCCTGTATGAAAGGATGCCCGTCCGCAGTTTTTCAACCGACATCTTGGAGCAAGCTCCGCACCGGCTGGCGGCGCTGGACCTCCAGGGCGTACGATGGAGCGACTGGGGGCGGCCGGAGCGGATCGTGGAGAGCCTGCGGCAGTTGGGGAAGGCGCCCATATTCCCTTCCGACCTGGTGGGTGTTGCATAAGGTTCGGTATCGGCCGACAATGGCTTCTTCCGCGTGGGGCCCGCAAGGACGGTCGATCGAGAACGGGCGGGAAGGCGCAATGAAACGACCGACGAAAGTACGGCGTTTGTGGCGGTTCGGCACCTCAGACGAGTCGTCCGTACGAGACTATGTGTGGGGGGCCGCGATCCTCGCCCTCGGGCTTCTCGTCGGAATCGGCATCGTGTATATGGCAGGGAGCTGAGACAAGACTCGACACGGCCAGGGAGGACGGGGGCATGAAAGAACGGACGGACAGGCGGTCACCGCGCATCCGCAAACCATCGACCAAGCGTACGGTCACCTTCGAATATTTCGATCCCGAAGCCACCGTGGTCACCCTGGTGGGGGACTTCAATGGGTGGGATCCTCAGCGGCGGCCGTTGAAACGCGACGCCGGGGGTTTGTGGAAAGGACGCGTCCGATTAGAACCCGGCCGCTATCAATATAAGTTCGTGATCAACGGGCATCGTTGGGAGGAAGATCCCTTGAATCTACAGCGGGTGCCCAATGAGCACGGGACCTTCAACTCGGTTCGCACGGTGGGATCGAACGACGCAACCGCCGGAGCCAGTCGCCCTCACACAGGAGCCGGACATGCCGAGCAGGGCGAAGCCCGCTGACGCACCGCTGTCTCGCGTGGCGAGACGCAAAGAGAAGACCAAACGGATGCTGCTGGAGGTGGCCCGCCGGCTCTTTTCGGAAAAGGGAATCTACTGGACCAAGGTCGAAGACATCACCGAACGCGCCGATCTCGGCAAGGGTACGTTTTACAAGTACTTCGACTCGAAGGAAACCATCATCCGGGTGCTCCTCGAGGAGGGCCTCGGAGAATTACTGGACGGGACGGAAGCGGCCGTCCGGGCCGCCTCGACCCCGGGCAAGGTCATCACGGCGATGCTCGGCGCGCGCGTCGATTTCTTTCTGAAGTATCCCGACTTTTTGCTGCTGCTCCACCAGGTCCGGGGCTTGATGCAATTACAGGTGGCGGCGGCGAAAGATCTCCGCGACGTGTATGACGGCCACTTGCGTCGGCTCGCGGCCCTGGTCAAACCGGCCATCCCGCCGGGAGGAGGCCACGCCCGGGACGCAGCCACGGCCCTAGCGGCCTATACCTCCGGGTTGCTGACCTATCACCTGCTGTTCGAGGGGCAGGAGGCCGTGACGCGACGGCGCGACACCTTGGTCCGGGACCTCGAACGCAGCGTGCTGGCCCTCATCAGGGGCGGGCAGGCATTTCGGACGTGATTCGATTGTCCCAAGGTGCCGCGCATGACCGGAAAACCCAACGATCGGAGGGGAAAAGGATGAATAAGGGAGTGACGGTGCCGCGCCCCAGTCGTGTGCTGGCCATGATCATGGCCGGGGGGAAGGGCGAACGCCTGATGCCGCTCACCGAGCAACGAAGCAAACCGGCCGTCCCCTTCGGGGGGAAGTATCGCATCGTCGATTTTGTTCTCAGCAATTTTCTTAATTCCGGCATCCTCGCGGTGTACGTGCTGGTCCAGTACCGCTCGCAGTCCCTGATCGAGCATCTCCGCAACGCGTGGCGCATCGGAGGGCGGATCAAACAACACTTCATCACGGTCGTCCCGCCTCAGATGAAGGCCCGGGGCGGCTGGTACGAGGGGACCGCCGACGCGGTCTATCACAACCTGAATCTGATCCACGACTTTGCGCCGGACCTGGTCGCCGTCTTCGGAGCGGACCATATCTACCGGATGGACATCAATCAGATGATTCAATGCCACCGCGACCTCGGCGCGGAGGTCACCGTGGCGGCCCTCCCCGTGCCGCTGCACGCCGCCGGAGGATTCGGCATCATCGAGGCGGATCGCGACGATCGCATCGTGGGGTTTCAGGAAAAGCCCAAACATCCCAAACCCATGCCGCAGGATCCCGACCACGCCTACTCGTCCATGGGCAACTATTTGTTCGACGCGAATCTGTTGGTGAAGGTGCTGGAAGAGGACGCCGCGCAACCCGGATCGCACGATTTCGGCCGCGACATACTTCCGAGGCTGATCAAGAAGCACCGGGTCGTGGCCTACAATTTCCGCCGCAACGTCGTCCGCGGGATCAAACCGTACGAGGAGCCGGCCTATTGGCGCGACGTCGGCACCCTCGAGGCTTATTGGCAGGCCCACATGGACATGCTGGGTCCGACGCCGCTGCTCGATTTGCGCAATGACCACTGGCCGATCCTGAGCGACACCTTCGACGGTCCGACGGCCAGCTTCGCCCGGGCCACGTTGGAAGACGCCATCGTCGGGCAAGGCAGCCTGGTGGTGGACGCCACCATTCGCCGGTCGGTCATCGGGCGCAATGTCCACATCGACCACGGAACCCGGATCGAGGAATGCGTGATCCTCGACGGGGTGCGAATCGGGTCCAAGGCGCGGTTGCGCCGCGTGATCGTCGATCGATTCAACGCGATTCCGGAAGCGACGGAAATCGGATTCTCACGTGAGCTCGACAAGAAGTGGCACCGCACATCGCCGTCGGGGCTGGTCGTGCTCCCGCGACAGAAGCGCGGGCTTCCCCCCGAGGCGCGGCGGTGAGGGGCCAGGAGGAGGACGCCATGAAACCACGTGGCATGACGCGCCCGGTGAAAATCGTCACCTTGGGTCCAAGCATCGGAGCGCCGGGCGGCACGGCGCCGTCGGAACTCGTTCCGCTCACGGAGCGTTGGCGACCCGTCTGGGAGCGGATCCGCCGTGACGGCCGAACGCTCGTGATCTTCGCCGGCGCACTCTGGGGCGGCCTTCACTCCGGTTGGTCTTGGTCGCGCCGTATCCTGGTCGATGGGGTCCGGCGGATCGGCCCGATCGCCGCCACGGCCGGCACTCGGCTCGGCGCCTTCTCCAGGACGATCGGTCGCGCCACGGCTCGTGGATTCCGCGCGGTTCGACGGCGCGTTCGCCGGTCTCGGCGCCGGCGCGGTCCCGCGATCTCCCGTCGCGCCCAGGGGCATCTGCTGCGGTCGCTGGACCGGCTGGCCTGGGAAGTGCGCAGGCTCCAGGCCCAGATTCAAACCCAGCAAGACCTCCTGGCCCGCCTTGCCTTCGACCGGTCCGACCAAGGCACGGACATCGCCTGGGCGGCTCGCGTCATCGCCTCGACGCATCGGCTGTCGGGACGGCCGCTCGCGCTGACGCCGAGGGATGAGACTCCGGGCGAGGGAACGGCGTTGAGCTCACTCGGCGATCGCGCCAGTCGGACATAACCATCGAGCCAACACCGGGCGCGGGAGGCCCGAAGTCCCAAGGGAGTGTGCATGTCTAACGGTGAGTCCGCGTGGCCCTCGATCCCGACGGCCACGTATCGCGTGCAGTTTAATCGTGCCTTCACGTTCAAGCGCGCGACACAACTGGTCCCGTATCTCCACGAATTGGGAATCACGGATCTGTACTGCTCTCCGTATTTCACGGCCGTCCCGGGCAGCATGCACGGCTACGACGTGGTCGACCCGACTAGCCTCAACCCGGAGCTCGGCTCGACCGAGGACTACCAGGAACTGGTCGGGACGCTCCGCCGTCACGCCATGGGGCAACTCCTGGATGTCGTCGCCAACCACATGGGGATCACGCGAGCCATCAATGGCTGGTGGCGCGACGTGCTGGAGAATGGCCCCAGTTCGCCCTACGCCGCCTTTTTCGATATCGATTGGGACCCCGTCAAATCGGAATTGCGGGACAAAGTGTTGCTCCCCATTCTGGGCGACCATTATGGGGTTGTGCTGGAGAACCAGGAACTCCAGTTGGCGTACGAACGGGGCCGCTTCACCGTGCGCTATTACGACCACTCTCTGCCCGTGGCACCGAAATCGAGCATGCTGATTCTCGCCCATCGCCTGGACGCCCTGGTGAGCGAGGCCGGAGCCACCAGCCCGCACGTGATGGAACTGCAGAGCATCATCACCGCTCTCCGCAACCTGCCCAGCCGCCAGGAACGTCGCCCCGAACTGGTCGAAGAACGGTATCGCGAGAAAGAAATCATCCGCGCCCGTCTCTCCGCGCTCTACGAGGGCAGCGCCGTGATTCGCCAGCACCTCGACGAGAACGTGCGCCTGATCAACGGGAGCGTGGCCGACCCCAAGAGCTTCGATCTGCTGGATCAGATCCTGAACGACCAGGCCTATCGTCTGGCATACTGGCGCGTCGCGGCGGAGGAGATCAACTATCGACGGTTCTTCGACATCAACGAGCTGGCCGCCATCCGCATGGAGAACCCCCTCGTCTTCGAGGAGACCCACGCGCTGCTGTTTCGGCTGCTTCGCGAAGGGGCGGTCACCGGCCTGCGGATCGATCACGTCGACGGCTTGTACGATCCGGCCGATTATCTGCAGAAACTGCAAGCCTGGGCCCGGGCGGAGCTGCCGGGCGCGGTACCGGGATCCGATCGTCCGCTCTACGTAGTGGTCGAGAAGATTCTCGGCGTCAGCGAAGAGCTCCCCGCGAATTGGTCGGTCTATGGCACGACGGGATACGAGTTCCTGGCCTTGGTCAACACGCTGTTCGTGGACCCGGCCAATGCCCGCGCCTTCGATTCGATTTACGCCCACGCCGTCAAGGACGGCGAGTCGTTCGACGAGCTGAGCTATCAATGCAAGCAGTTGATCATGGAATCGTCCATGGCCAGCGAACTGAACGTCCTGGGCCATCAGCTCGACCGTCTCTCCGAGCGCGACCGCCGCTGCCGGGATTTCACCCTCAATAGCTTGACCCAAGCCATCCGGGAGATCATCGCGTGCTTCCCCGTGTACCGCACCTACATCACGGCCGAGGAACACGGCGTGCTGGATCGAGATCGGGTCTTCATCTGGCAGGCCGTGGCGCTCGCGAAACGCCGCAATCCCACGGTCAGCCGGCTCGTCTTCGACTTCGTGCGGGATCTGCTGCTGCGATCCGGCGACAGCAGCGAGCTCGATCGTGAAGAGCGATTGCGGTTCGTCATGAAATTCCAGCAAACCACCAGCCCCGTCACGGCCAAAGGGGTCGAGGACACCGCCTTCTATCGGTATCACCGATTCGTGTCGTTGAACGAGGTCGGTTCAGACCCGCACCTGTTCGGCACCGCCCCGGCATTGGTCCATCAACAGCTCAAAGTCCGCCAGGAGCGATGGCCGATGGCGCTGTCGACTTCCTCCACGCACGACACCAAGCGCAGCGAGGACGTCCGGGCGCGCCTCAACGCCCTGTCGGAGCTGCCGAAACAGTGGAAGGAACGGGTGACCCGATGGAGGAAGCTCAATCGCAAGTGGAAAACCGTCGTCGACGAGGAGCCCGTCCCCGGCCCTCCGGAAGAGTATCTCCTCTATCAGATCCTGGTGGGAGTCTGGCCGCTCGCTTCCATGAGCGCAGAGGAATACGAGCAGTTCGTCGGCCGCATCCAAGCCTATATGATCAAAGCGGTCAAGGAAGCCAAACAGCACACCAGTTGGGTCAGCTCCAACCGCGAGTATGAAGAGGCGGTTTCCCGGTTCGTCGCGAGCATCCTCGACCGAAGCGAGGCCAATCCGTTTGTCGCCGATTTCCTTCCATTCCACAGTCGCGTGGGGCAGTACGGGTTGTACAACTCCCTCGCCCAATTGGTGATCAAACTCGCCGCTCCCGGGGTGCCGGACTTTTACCAGGGAACCGAGCTGTGGGATTTCAGCCTCGTGGATCCCGACAACCGCCGTCCCGTCGATTTCCAGGCCCGCGCGGCCATGTTGGCGGACCTCAGAAAGGCCGCCGCGGACCAGGACGGACGCCCCGCGCTGGTCCGTGCGTTGCTGGACGCCCGCGCCGATGGGCGCATCAAGCTGTTCGTGACGTCGGAGGGGCTTCGGTTTCGCCGCGCGCACCAGGAGCTCTTTCGCCATGGGAGGTATGCCCCGCTCGAGGGTACGGGCGAGCGCGCGGCCCATGTGTTCGCCTTCGCGCGAAGCCATGCCGACCGGTCCGTCGTTGCCGCCGTGCCGCGGCTGCTGACGCAGGTCATTCCCGACGCACAGACGCCTCCGTTGGACGAGGCGGTCTGGGGAAAAACCTGGATCGTCCTGCCGCATGTCGGGGAAGGACGCCGCTTCCGCAACGTGTTCAGCGGAGCCACTCTTTCGACCGTTCTCACCGAAGGACGCCCGGGGCTCCCGGTCGGTCAGATGTTTGCGGACTTGCCCGTGGCCTTGCTGGTCGAGGAGGCCTGACGATGCGCGGCACGAGGGGGCGGCACGACGACAAGGCTGCGAACGAATCCGCATGGCTGGGAGGAGAGGCGCATGTCGGCCTGCCCGACGGGTGGCCCGGCTCGAAGACGGCGCGCCCGCGCCTGATCTCCACCGCGCTCCTCGCCCTGGCGGCGACAGGAGCCGCGGCAATGGGAGGGGTGGCCGCTCGAGCCTGGACGGTGAGCACGCTTCTATCTGACACAAGGGCTGACACAAGGAGAAGGACCATGGAACAGGAACGGAGATTGGCACAACGATGCGAGACAGCGGACGGGGAAGCGGTCGGCGCCTTGGCGGTCTTGGCGGCCTTCGGAGTGGGCCTGGTGGCCGGAGCGGCGGCCGCGCTCTTGACGACGCCCGAGTCCGGTTCAGCCGTCAGGCGGAGATTGCAGCGGGGGGCGGACGCCGCCAGGCGGGAATTCGACGGGGTGCTGCACGATACCAGGGCCTCGTGGGACGGACTGCGCGCCGAGGCGCGGGACGCGGTGAAACGGACGACGTCCCGAATCAAGGAGGCGGCCGAGGTCACGAAGGCGGCGGTCCTGAACGAAGGAGCGCCGAACCCGGCCGATTCACAGTGACGAGCCGCACGGCCGAGGCGACGCACAGGGAGGCGAGGACTGGTGACATGACGCAAGCGGACGAACCGACCAGATGGGCATCGGTGATCATCGAAGGGGTGGAACCGGAGGTCGACGCAGGTCGCTATCCCATCAAGCGGGAAGTCGGAGACCGGCTGGAGGTCTCGGCCGATATCTTCAAAGAGGGGCACGACGAACTCGCGTGTGTGCTCCGATACCGTCCGGTCAATGCGGCGTCGTGGCAGGAGTCTCCGATGAAACCGGTCGGCAATGACCGCTGGACCGGCACGTTCGACCTCACCCAGAATACCCGATACCGGTATACGATCGGGGCCTACGTCGACCTGTATGCCTCGTGGCAGACCGAAGTCACCAAGAAACACGAGGCCGGCGAGCCGATCGCCAGCGAACTCCTGGAAGGCCGCACCCTCGTCGAGGCGACGGCGCGCCGCGTGACAGGGCGCGACCGGGAGCGCCTCAAGGAATGGCTCGACCGGTGGCGGCCGGACGAGCCGGCGGCGACGCAACTGGAGGCGGCCTTGAATCCTGACTTGGCCACTCTTCTCGAACGCCACCAGGAGCGCCGCGCGTGGACGGTGTACGACCGGGAGCTCGAGGTCGTGGTCGATCGAGGGCTGGCGCGCTATGGGGCCTGGTACGAATTCTTCCCGCGATCGCAGGGCACGGTTCCGGGGCGAAGCGCCACGTTCAAGGACTGCGAAGCCCGGTTGCCGGCCATCAAGGCGATGGGATTCGACGTCGTCTACCTGACCCCGATCCATCCGATCGGGCGCACGAATCGAAAGGGGAAGAACAACGCGCTGGTCGCGGGACCGGACGACCCCGGCAGTCCCTACGCGATCGGCAACGAAGCGGGCGGGCACGACGCGATCGAACCGGGGCTGGGCACCATCGACGATTTCGACCGCTTCCAAGCGGCGACACGCGCGCTGGGGATGGAAGTCGCCCTGGATATTGCCATCAATTGTTCACCCGACCACCCCTACGTCGCCTCACACCCCGACTGGTTCGCCCGGCGGCCGGACGGCACCATCAAGTACGCGGAGAATCCGCCCAAGAAGTACCAGGACATTTTTAACGTCGATTTCTACTGTGAGGACTGGCGCGGGCTCTGGAACGAGATCAAGCGCGTCATCCTCTTCTGGATCGGTCACGGCGTCAAAATTTTCCGCGTCGACAACCCGCATACCAAACCCGTCGCCTTCTGGGCCTGGCTGATTCGCGAGGTGCAAGCGCGCCACTCGGACGTCATCTTTCTCTCCGAGGCCTTTACCCGCCCCAAGATGATGAAGGCCCTCGCCAAGGCCGGATTTACCCAATCGTACACGTACTTCACCTGGCGCAACTTCAAACAGGAGATCACGGACTACCTTCTGGAACTCTCCCGGAGCGAGATGAAGGAGTATTTCCGGCCCAACTTTTTCACCAACACGCCCGACATTCTCCCGGAAATTCTCCAGCACGGAGGCCGACCGGCGTTCAAATTTCGCCTGGTCCTCGCAGCGACCCTGTCGCCGGCGTACGGCATCTACAGCGGATACGAACTCTGCGAGAACCGCGCGTTGCCCGGCAAGGAGGAGTACCTCGATTCGGAAAAGTACGAGTTCAAGGTCTGGGACTGGGACCGCCCCGGCAACCTGGTCGAGTACATCACGACGATCAATCGGATCAGGCGCGAGAACCCCGCGCTCCACGAATTGGAAAACCTGGAATTCTACGAGGCCGACAACCAGCACGTGCTGTTCTACGGCAAGAGCACGCTGGACCGGAGGAATACGGTGCTGGTGACGGTCAACCTGAATCCGTTCCAGACACAGGACGCGCGGTTACGGATTCCGATCGCTTCGCTGGGCATCAAGCCCGACGAGATGTATCAGCTCCACAACCTGATCACCGACCAGCGCGACCTCGTCAAAGGGGAATGGTATACGGTCCGGCTGGACCCGCAGGTGGAGCCCGCGGCCATCTATGCGGTTCGGCGCTGGACGCATCGCGAACAGGAGTTCGATTACTTTTTCTGAGTCGACCGATGGCACGGATGACAGTCGCAGCCTGGATCACGGCGACGCGCGACGCCCTCGAAGGGCACGGCCGGAGGCCCCTGATCGAATTCCTCCAGCGGCAGCGCTGGTTCGGTGGGAAGGGCAGACCGTTGGTCGACGTGCGCGTCCTGGACGCCGTCCCGATCCCGGACGGCGAGCCGCCGCGGTGCGTCGCCCTTCTGGGCGTCGAGTATCGCGGGGCCGAACGGGAACGCTATGCGATGCCGCTCGTCGTGAGACCGGTGAAGGGATCCGGCGACGCGCAGGCCATCGCGCCCGTCCCGGAGTCGTTCGCCCAGGAATGGGTCTGCGATGCGACCACGGACGAATCGACCTGGATGCAGCTCTATGCGGCCATCGGACAGGACAAGCAATTGATCGGACAGGCCGGCTGTCTGATCGGGCGGGCCCTCCCGCATGGACGCGACGAGGCGGCCGCACCGGTTCGATCCGCCGCCGTCCTGTCGGTCGAGCAGAGCAATACCTCCGTCGTATTCGATCGTCGCGTGATCCTGAAATGGATCCGCAAGCTTGAGGCCGGGATCAATCCCGAAAGCGAGGTCCTCGAATTCCTGACTACACGGACGGCCGCGGCACCGATCCCGACGCTCCTCGGTCTCATGACATACGAGGAGGGAGGCGACGAAACGTCTCAGCCGACCGCGGTCGCGGTCGCCCAACGGTTCGTCCCCAACAGCGGCAACGGGTGGACCTTCACACTGTCCCATCTCGACCGGATCTCGAGCGAGGCGCGCGCCGGGTTCTCGGCCGACGCCCCGTCGACGGTGATGGAACCGTATCTGGCCCAGATCAGGCGCTTGGGCTCCGTCACGGCGGATCTCCACGTCGCGCTGGCCTCGACGTCCGACTCGGAGGCATTTCGGCCCGAACCGATCACGCGCGACGATGTGGAAGAGTGGCGGAACGCCATGTCGAAGCAACTTCACGGCGTGTGTCACGAGTTGGAAACGGTGGATCCCCCGTCGCGATCGTCGCTCGGCCTCTCGCTCGACGAACTGGCCGGTTGGCGCACCCGGGGGCAGGGGTGCTTCGCCGACCTCGGTGTCTTGACCCAAGGCCCGGCCACCAAGATCCGGCACCACGGCGATTACCACCTCGGCCAGGTCCTCAAGACGGCCGAGGGCTTCGTGATCATCGATTTCGAAGGTGAGCCGGCGCGATCGCTCGCGGAGCGCCGAGCCAAGCTGTGTCCGCTGCGGGACGTGGCCGGGATGCTGCGCTCGTTTGATTATGCGGTGCGCACCCATCTCGCCCGACAGGGACCGGGGGACGCGGCCCCGGGGTGGGCCGGTGACTGGGTGTCGGCCGTCCGCACGGCTTTCCTGGACGGATATCGCGCCACGGCGATTCCCGGCCAAGCAAGCTTCCTTCCGCCCACGTGGGAGGACAGCCTGCGCGTGATTCGAGCCTACGAGTTGGACAAGGCCTGTTACGAATTACGCTACGAGATGCGGAACCGCCCGGATTGGCTCCCGATCCCCGTGGCCGGCCTTCGCGCCGTGCTCGCGCCCGGGAAGCCCGGACGCCGGATCGAGGGCGCCGCGCCGTGACCCGGGAGACAGGGAACCACATGACGCCGGAGACGGCCTTCAACTTTATCGCCTGCAGCGAGCTCCGAGAACTCCTCGGCAAGCAGGCGGAGGACGTGCGGACCCTCGTGGATCTGCTCGAGGAGGTGCCGCTCGATTCCGTGTACTACCACACACATAGCTATTTCCTGCGCCATCGGTTCATCGAGCGCACCTACCCCAATGACTTCGCCGAATGGGCGGCGGGACAGGTGCGGGACCATGTGTTGGCCGAGCGGTTGGCCGTCGTCGATCCGTTCGACTTCGTCAGTCTGGACGCGCTGCGGGAAGAGTTGATCTCCATTATCGACGACCACCTGTCGGCCATGGCCAGCGTCCCGCGGGCGCACATGGGGGGCGCCTTTCACTTCAATCGCTCCCGGATTCTGGAGGTGCCGACCGGCATCAAGGTTGCCTCGCTCCTCGAGTTCCGCAACGCGCTGGCTCAGGTCGAGGTGAGCACCATTTATTTTCACGTGTTCGAGGCCCATTTGCGGCTCCAGCGCGAAGAGAACGATTTCTCCGCCTGGATCAGAGGCTCGCTGGGGCTGCCGGACTTGGCCGATCGCATCCGCAACCTCAATCCTTATTTGGGAAGCCTGGAGCGCCTGCGATCGAGCTTACTGACCATGTGCGACGAGTACCTGGCGAAAGCGGGCCATGTCTAACGTCCGGAGTCACGCCGTGCTGAACACCGACCCTCTGTGGTTCAAAGACGCCGTCTTCTACGAAATCCACGTCAAGGCCTTCGCCGACGGGAACGGTGACGGAATCGGCGACTTTCAGGGCCTGCTCGGCAAGCTCGACTACCTCCAATGGTTGGGTGTGGACTGCCTGTGGCTGCTCCCCTTCTACCCGTCGCCGCTCAAGGACGACGGGTATGACGTGTCTGATTTTCTCTCCGTGGCCGAGCAGTACGGCTCGACCGAGGATGTCCGCCGCCTGCTGGAGGAGGCCCATCGCAGGGGGATGCGCGTGATTGCCGACCTTGTGTTGAACCACACGTCCGATCAACACCGATGGTTTCAAGAATCCCGGCAATCGCCGGAGTCGCCCAAACGCGGGTATTACGTCTGGAGCGACACGGATCGGAAGTACGAGAAGGCGAGAATCATCTTCATCGACTCGGAGAAGTCCAACTGGACCTGGGATCCGGAGGCCAAAGCCTTCTATTGGCACCGGTTCTTCAGTCACCAACCGGATCTGAACTACGACAATCCGGAGGTGCGGGAGGTCATGTTGCAAACGATGACGTTCTGGCTGAACCAGGGCCTGGACGGCTTCCGCTGCGACGCCGTCCCGTACCTGTTCGAACGCGAGGGGACCATCTGCGAAAACCTGCCGGACACGCACGCGTACCTTAAGGAAATTCGACGGCGCATCGACGACCAGTTCCGCGATCGCATCCTGCTGGCGGAAGCCAACCAGTGGCCCTCGGACGTGCGCCCCTATTTCGGGGACGGAGACGAGTTCCACATGGCGTTTCATTTTCCGTTGATGCCCCGCCTCTACATGGGCGTCCGCAGCGAGACGCGGGATCCGATCCTGGACATGTTCACCCATACCCCGGAGATTCCCCCGAACTGTCAGTGGGGCCTGTTTCTCCGCAACCACGACGAGCTCACCCTGGAGATGTGCTCGGGGGAGGAGCGCGACTACATGTATTACTCCTATGCCCGCGATCCGAAAATGCGGCGCAACATCGGCATCGCGCGCCGGCTCGCGCCGCTGCTGGACAACGACCGCCGCAAGATCGAACTGCTGAACAGCCTCGTGTTCACCATGCCGGGGAGTCCGATCATCTATTACGGAGACGAAATCGGCATGGGCGACAACATCCAGCTCAAGGACCGGGACGGCGTTCGCACGCCCATGCAATGGTCCATGGATCGCAACGCCGGATTTTCCACGGCCGATCCCACGCGGCTGTATCTGCCCGTGGTCTCGGACGGGGTGTATGGGTACCAGTCCATCAACGTCGAAGCGCAACAGGCCATGCCGCACTCCCTGCTCCAGTGGATGAAGCGCATGATCGCGGTCAGGAGGCGATTTCGAGCGTTCGGGCGAGGCACGATGCGATTCCTCCGACCGGCGAACGGCAAGGTGCTCGCGTATCTTCGGCAATACGAGGACGTCGTGCTGCTCTTGGTCCACAACCTGGCCGGATCCGCCCAATCCGTGACGCTCGATCTCCGGGAATGGGCCGGCGCCACCCCGATCGAACTCCTGGGCGATTCGCGATTTCCCTCGGTCACCGCCGAGCCCTACGTCCTGACCATGGCTCCGTACGGGTATTACTGGCTCCATCTGGTCCAGGCGCACGCCGGAGCGGACTTATATGGCATCGAACAATCGGCCCTCTGACGCCTCATCCGAGGCGCGGGCGACCATGGAGGCGCGGACGTCCCGTGGGTGAACGGGTATGATGACGAGCGAGCTGGAACCGTATCGAGAACTCGCCCCCAAGGGGACGATCGATTTGCTGCACCGCTTGAGCGAGATGGTGCAGGGCAAACGGTTCCTGAACATCACGGCGGTCCGGTACGGCGGAGGCACGACCGAGATTCTCCGGCGCTTGGTCCCCGCCATGAAGAGTCTGGGGATCGACGCCCGGTGGGACGTCATCGCCGGCACCCAGGAGTTCGCCGACATCACGTGGCGGATTTCCGACGGCTTGCAAGGTCGCGTGGTCGCGATCACGGACGAGATGTACCGCACGTACCTCGAGGTGAGCGAACGGAACGCCAAAGCCTTGGACCTTGACGCAGACTTGGTCCTGGTTCACGATCCGCAACCCGCCGCGCTTATCGACCATCGGAAGGGCGGCACCTGGGTCTGGCGGTGCCACCTGGACGCCGGCCAGCCGCATCGCGCCATCTGGAGTCTGTTCCGCCGCCACGTCTTGAAGTACGATGCCGCCGTCTTCTCTCTGCCCGGGTTCGCCCAGCGACTGCCGATCCCCAAGTTTCTGGTGTCTCCCTCGATCGATCCGCTCACGGAGAAGAACCGCGAATTGTCTCGCGCCGAAATCGGCCAGGTCCTCGATCACCTCGGCATCCCGCGCGGGAAACCCCTCCTGTTGCAAGTCGCCCGGTTCGACCGATTCACCGATCAGGTCGGCACGATTCGCGCCTACCGGATGGCCAAGCGCCGCCATGATTGCCAGCTCGTCCTGGCAGGCAGCGGCGTCCTGCACGATCCGGAGGGGGAGGCGGTGCTGGCGGAGGTCCAACAGGCCGCCGATCACGACCCCGACATCCACATTCTCCAGCTCCCCCCGGAGGCCGATCGGGAGATCAACGCCCTCCAACGGGCCGCCTCGATCGTTGTTCAGAAGGCGCTCAAGGAAGGGTTCGGGGTGGCCGTCTCAGAGGCCATGTGGAAGGGCAAACCGGTCATCGGCGGTACCGCCGGAGGGGTCGCCGCGCAAATCGTCAACGAGGTCACGGGATTCGTCGTGCATTCGGTCGAAGGGGCCGCGTTTCGTATCCACTATCTGCTGAACAACCCGGCGGCGATGAGCCGCATGGGAGCCATGGCCAGGGAGCACGTGCGCCGCAACTTTCTCATCACCCGGCATCTGAGCGACTACCTCACGATGCTGAAACTCTTGAGCCCCGACTAGCGATTGGACCCCGGGAAGCCCGGTTTGCCGCGCTCCCGGGCGCCAGGATCAACGACATGGGAGCCTCCGGCATACAGGACGCAGCGGCGCCGTTTCTGGAATCGGCCCAAGCCGCCGATATCGTGATCGGTGCCCTCACCTTTAACGATCGGGCCACGGCCCCGGAGCTCGTCCGGTCTCTGGTCGAAGGCTGCGAGCGCGCGTTTCCCAACCGACGGTTGCTCGTGGTCAACTGCGACGGAGGATCGACCGACGACACGTCGCGCCTGCTCCGCGATGCGGTTCGGCCGGAGGTGCCCGTCTGGACGATTCACCATCCGGTGTCGCGCACCTGGGCGGCGCCGATTTCGGATTCCGGCGTGCCCGGACGCGAGGCGGCGATCCAGACCCTGGTTCACGTCGCCGACACGATCGAGTCGGCGGTCTGCCTCGTCGTGGACGGGAACCTCCGATCGGACGCGGGGCAATGGCCGCAATGGCTGGCCGACCCCATTCTCGACAAAGGAGTCGACTGCGTCCTCCCTTGGTTTCGGCGCAATCGGTACGAAGGAACGCTGACGAACACCCTGCTGGCCCCGCTCACGAGCGCCCTATACGGCCAGCGCACCCCCTACCACTTGGGCGGAGCCTACGCCTTCTCCGCCAACCTGGTCCGTTCGCGCCTGCGCGCCCTCCCCTGGGAGGAGGAAATCGCCCGATACGGGATCGACGCGTGGGTGACGACCGCCGCGGTCGCGGAGCGCTTCCGACTCTGTCATGCCTCGCTCGGCCCGCGCCTGCAGCCGGCCAAGTCGGCGGTCGAACTCTCCACCGTCGTCGCCCAGGCCGTCGGCTGCGTCTTTCACTTGATGGAACAGTATCAGCACGTGTGGGAAACCGTCAGGAGCTCAACGGCCGTTCCAACCGTCGGCATGCCCATCGAGTTGGGAGGCGAGGTCGGGACGATCCGTACCGAACGCATGGCGGATGGGTTTCGACAGGGGCTCCGCGATCTCCTTCCCGTGTGGCAAATCGTCCTGGCGGCCGACACGTTGGAGCAGATCTTGGAATTGGGCGTCGAGGACCGTGAGGACTTCCGCTTCCCGGCGTCCCTTTGGGTGCAGGTCGCGTACGACTTCGCCTTGGCCTATCACGACCGCTCCCTGCATCGCGAACACCTGCTCAAGGCCCTGACCCCCTTGTACCTGGGGTACACCGCGTCCTTTATCGCGGAGACCCGCGCGCAGAGCGCCGACCAGGTCTCGCAGGAGTTCGCCCGGCTCACGGATCGATTCGAGAGCATGAAACCGTATCTGACTCAGCGATGGAGGTGGGACGATGAATGACCTCTGGGGCGATGCCATGGTGGAGGCCTTTCGCGGCATGATGATCAGAATCGCCGCCATGCTGCCTCGACTGCTGGCGCTGCTCAGTTTCCTCCTCCTCGGACTGCTGGTCGGCGCCATGGTCAAGGCGGTCCTCCAACGGTTGCTGAAGGCCCTGCGGCTGGATCTGCTGGGCGAGCGCTGGGGCATCCAGGCCGCCTTGAGCCGCGCCGGACTCAAGCAACCGCTGTCGGAGGTCGTGGGGCGCCTGGCCTTCTGGCTGGTCTTCATCATCTTCGTGTTCATGGGGGTCGACGCGCTCAATCTCCCGGCGACGGCCGTCCTCATGGGGCAGATGTTGGGATTCCTGCCGAGCGTCGTGGCGGCGGGGCTTCTGCTCCTCGTCGGCATTCTGCTGGCCAACTTCTTTGCCGAAGCGACCTTGATCGCCACGGTGAACGCGCAGATTCAGGAAGCCCGACTCATCGCCAATTTGGTCCGATGGGGGATCGGGTTGTTCACCGCCGCCATGGTGCTGACTCAACTCGGCATTGCCAAGGAGATCGTGGTGGCGGCGTTCTCGATCCTCTTCGGCGGCGTGGTCCTCGCCCTGGCCCTCGCCGTGGGCCTCGGCGCCCGGCATATCGCAAGGGAGGCGCTGGAGCGCCGCTGGAAAGGCACGAAAGAAGACAAGGACGAGATGGCGCACCTGTGAGCGACGGCCACTCCGGCGCGAGGACGGCGGCTTCGCCGGGCAGACTCCTCACCCGGTCCCGCTCCCGTCGTCCGCGAATCAGCGACGCGGCTTCGTGAGCGCCGCCCAGGTTTTGGGACCGACTCTCCCGTCTGGACTGAGCCGGTGCGTGAGCTGAAAACGGGTGACCGCCACGTCGGTCTCCGGACCAAACCGGCCGTCCACATGCACTCTGTGCCCGGCTCGGCGCAGGGCGCGTTGCAACGCCACGACGTCCCGGCCGGTCTGAACCGGGTCCGTGAACCGAAGCAGTCTGGTGAGTCGGGTCGCCCCGGCCTCCCGTTGTAGGGCCGAGTAGGTGGCCGGACCCACCACCCCGTCTGGCGCGAGCCCGCGGGTTCGTTGAAACCAGCGGACCGCGGCCCTGGTCTGCCGCCCGTACACCCCGTCGATGCGGAGGGGAAGGTCGTGCCGCCGCAGGAGCTGCTGCACCTCTCTCACCCGTGAAGCGCGATCCAGCTTGACGGCCGGACCGAATCTCGCGGGTGGACGGACGCGCGCGACGCGATCCGACCCGATCGGAGGTCGGTCGGCCGGTGAGGGCAGAGTCGCCGCCTTGGTCTTCCGGGACTCCCGCTCGGAGGTCAGCGTCGCAACCCGTTCACGCAACTCCCGATTCGCGCGGGCCTTTTCTTCGACCTCCTTGAGCATGGCCTCGTGGGATACCTTCAGATCCGCCAGTTCCCGCGCCAGTCTCATCCGCTCGTCCATCGTCTCGTTGAGGGCCGTCCGAAGGTCGGCGATTTCGCTCTGAAGGCCCGGAGGCCAGTAATCGCATCCGGTCATCCCGAACGCCATGATCGGCACGAGAGGTCGTGCGACTCGTTGAAGTAGGACGTGGATCCGTTCCATGTCGCGATCTCCCTTCTCCAATGTTGGGCGAAGGTCGGTTTCCTCTTCCGGGCGGGAGGGGACGGGTGTTCAGGATCCTCCTGCGTGGCTCCGCTCGCCGCCGCCGGCCGTGGGCCGGAGACCCCCGACGGGCCCCATGGCGCGAACCGCCGGTCCTACGTTTCCTCCCCTTGCTCCAAATACTCGTTGAAACACTCCCGATGCCAGACGTGCTCGGACGATCCTCCTCGCGCGGCCTCGCCGTCGGGCTCGGTGAATGCGGACCGGCTCTGCAGATTGACGGGTTTCCCACAAGACCGGCATGGGAGATGATTTCGGCTCGGGCTGTCGGCTCCGTCGCTCGGACGTGGTTGATTCATCATGCCTCCCATGAATAGGGCTCTTGTCAATTGGTGACACGAAGCCCTACGTGTATATAAGTAAGATGGACCGTTACCCTCCCATGCGGGCTCGGACGCCCAACCTTCCGGTTCAAAGACAGCCGCCCAAT